>JAHLLB010000072.1 GCA_020444425.1 bacterium
TCGATCATGCCCACGACATTTATGTCGTGGATCATCCACCATGTCCCGACCCGGTGCCCGTGAGTGTCCGCCGGGTTGTTCGTCGCTCATGCCCACGACATTTATGTCGTGGATCATCCACCATGTCCCGACCCGGTTCCCGTGAGTGTCCGCCGGTCTGTTACCGATCACCGATTACCGTTTACCGACAACCACCCCTACTTGTCGAACTCGTTCTCCATCCGCTTGTCCCACGCACCCGGCTGGTCGCGCAAGTACTTGTCAAACCACTCGATGTGCATCCGCTTGGTTTCGAGGTACTTCGTCCGCGTACTCGCGATGCCGTGGTTTTCACCCGGCCACTTGATGTACACCACATCCCGGCCGAGCGTCTCCAGCGCCGCGAACATCTGCGCGCTCTCGCCCACCGGCACATTCGTGTCCGCTTCGCCATGCAGCAGCAGCAACGGCACCGTGATGTTGTCCGCCTGGTAGATCGGCGACTGGTCGTTGTACCACTGCGTCGCGTTCCACGGGTACGATCCGGTGCTCGCCTTTTCGCTGTAGTGTACACCCCACCATCCGACACCCCAGTAGCTCACCAGGTTGCTGATGCCGTAGTTGCTGACCGCCGTCGCGTACGGGTAGTAATCTGGATCATCCTTGTCCATCGACAGCAGGTACATCGCGAGGAAGCCGCCGTACGATCCCGACGCAAACGCAACCTTATCACCATCCACTCCCGGTACGTTCGCCACGATATGCCGCACACCTTCGTTCATGTCACGGCTGGTCAAGATGCCCCAGTCGTTCGCGTGCGTGTCGGCGTATGCCTGTCCATACCCCACCGCCCCGCGCGGCACCGGCACATACACGAAATAGCCACGATTCGCAAACAGCTCAATCAGGAACTGCCAGCTGTCGCCGTAGCCGATCACGCCACCGTACGTTTCCACCAGCATCGGGTAGCTCTGCGATTCGTCATAGTCACGCGGGTAGTAAAGGTAGCCGTACACCGTGACGCCGTCGCTGTTGACATAATCGTAATCCTCGACCCGCGGAACCGGAATCGTCAGGCGCGACGACTCTTCGTTCAGGTCGATCAACACACCGCCCTTTTCACGCTTGCTGTTCCACGCGTGTACATCCCACAAATCGTCCACCACGTCGCCACGGTAGGCGATCATGTCCGTGCCTTCGCCGGTCGCAATCGTCAGGTTTGAGAAGCCGGGCGTCGAAACCCGCTGCGCGCTGATCTGATCGTCCCCCGGTGACCACGTGCAGTACAGCACCTTCTTCATGTAAATCGACGAGAACGCGACCTCGTTGTCGTCTGTCCACACGAACTCGTTGTTCCGGGACGTCCGGTACAGCATGTAGTGAATCGACGGCTTGAATTCCGGATCGATCAATTCGGTTTCGCCGCTCGCGATGTCCAGAATCCACAGCCGCTGATGGCCGGTGTTGTAATACGGCGGCGGGGAATCGTCACCCGGCACCTCACCCATCGGCGCGGTGAACGCGATCTTGCTGCCGTCCGGGCTCAACGCCATCGCCGTCGACCATGACTGCTTCCGGCTCTGGTACACCGACTTCAGCTCGCCGCTCTCGAGGTTGTACACCAACAGTTCAAGCATTTCGTACGGGCGATCCCGCAACGGCAACGAGCGCTTAAACGCCAACGTCTTGCCGTCCCGGCCGACTACCCACGCGTCCGGACTGTACTTCATCGTGCAGACGCGCGTGTCCAGACCATCCGCAATGCCGTAGTACTGAATCGCGTAGTGATTCCGCCAGCCCGCCCAACGGTCGGCCAGCTTCCACACCACTTGGTAGTCTTCCTCGTTCTCGTTTTCCAGCGTCTTCATGTAGAACAGGCCGAGGCCGTCCGCCGACCACTTGAACTGGCCCGCGTCCTCGAACTCGGTGTCGATCCGCTGGACCTCGTTTGACTCGCGGTGCCAGAGGAAGAACCGGTCGCCGGATTTGAACAGGAGACGGTCGCTGGCCGGTGCCCACGCGACATTCGACACGCCCTTTGGCGCCGTGTATGTCCACACCAGCTCCTCGTCCTTCGTGTCCCACACCTCCAGCTTGTCCGTGACCGCATCATCCTTGCGGCTGCGACGGCTGATATCCGCCGCCAACCAGTGTCCGTCCGGACTGATCGCCAGCGCGCTCACATTGTCGCTGCGGAAGTAGTCGATGATGTCGTACGGGTGTTCCGGATCGAGCGTCACCGTCGGCGCCCACTCGTCCGGCGTGTCCTCACCCATCATGTAGGTAACCTGCACGCCCCAGCTGTCCACCGCCTGCGTATCGGACAACGCAACCGCCAGCAGCACACGGTGATGCCCCTGGTCCAGCACGAACTTGTGCTTCGTCGTATCACCTTCGTCCTTGAACTCGGTGCGCGATTTTGCCGACTCGCCGTCGATGAACAACGCGAACGGCGATTGTGTGACCACACTCAGCTTGCCTTCCTGCCACGCCGGCGAACTGAGATACGTCGCGAGCAACGCGAAACGGGTACCGGAGACGTCTTCACTCACAGCGATCATACCGTCCGACGCGCCGAACGTGACCTCCTGCCCGACACCGAGCAGCACCGGATCGCCGTCGGCCGGCCAGAATTCGAACGGATCTATCGGCAAGGTTTCCAGCAATCCCGCCACCGGGTCGACATCCAACCCCTCGTCAGCGTCCGCATAGGGTATCGTCACCGGCCCCGCGAGCAACCACTGGTCCATGTTCACCGTCTGCGCCGAACCTGCCGCCACAACCAGCAGCAGCAGCATCAACGCGATGCCTGTCACACGCCCGCTTCTGTTCATCCTGAATCTCCTTGCGCGCCGCTATCGTCTATGTACGTTGTTTGTTCTGAGCTTGGTTGTTTGCCCATTCTGAAACTGCCGGGGAAATGTGAACGGATCAATAACACGGATGGATCAAACGTTTGTCTCGTGCCCTCGGACTTCAGTCCGGGATTATCCACCCCCGGATCGACCTCCGCACTCACGTCCTCGGACTTCAGTCCGGTACCGGGTGGCCCGACTTGCCACGCAAGTCGGGTATCACACCAAGATGATCGCTGTTGAACCTATTGCATGCCCTCGGGCTTCAGCCCGGGATCATCCGCCTCCAGATCCACCACCGCATCCACGCCCTCGGACTTCAGTCCGGGATCCAGAGCAGCCCACGTCTCCACCACCCGCTGAAAATAGAGGCTTTCGCCGGACAATACAACGAATTCACCGCTTCGACATGACCCAACGATACCCCACCAACCGGAGGCGAACCCGGTCACCCTCCACCCCTTTTCCTGTTTGTATATTCCTGTGGGGTTAGGATTCACTTGAACGCAAGGACGTGACCATGCCACAAACCTTCCGCGACACCCAGTTCAGCGAGGAACACAGCAAAACCATCCTCGGGAACGGCGACCCGTACGCATACGGCCGCATGGACCGGATGACCGGCTGGGAACGGTGGCTGAACAGGGCGGGACGTATGCTCGGACGAGGGTTGACACGTATCGAAAATGTGATGGTCCGTCTGGTCATCCAGATCGAAATCACACACCTTCGCCTGCGCCTGCGCACCCTGTACAAACGCCTCGGCAAGCTGGTGTTCTATCTCCGCGTCGGCGAAGACCGACGGGACGCGCTCGAGGATTCACGCACTCGTGGGTTCCTCTCCCGGCTCGAAAAAACACACGCCGAACTCGCCAGCCAACGCATGAAGCTGCAAGAGCTGTTCCGCGAGAAACGGCGCGACGAGTTCGCCGGAGCATAGTCAAACGGTTAATGGTCCATGCCCACGACATTTATGTCGTGGATGATCAACGGTCATACAATCAGACCCGTGCTTGCTGGCAAGCACGGGTCATCGTCTTTCATCCATCACGGTTCGAACCATGTCCCAACACATTTGGCCCTTCACCGGCACACGAATCCAGACACTCTTCGGCATTGAGTACCCCATCATCCAGGCCGGGATGGTCTGGGTCTCCGGCGCGAAACTCGCCGCCGCGGTGTCCAACGCCGGCGGGCTCGGCCTTATCGGTGCCGGATCGATGAAACCCGACCTGCTCGCCGACCACATCCGCACGGCCCAATCCCTGACTGACAAACCGTTCGGTGTCAACATCCCACTACTACGCGGGGACGCCGAGGAGCTCGTCCAAGTCGTGCTCGACCACAAGGTCCCCGTCGTGTTCACCTCCGCCGGGTCGCCGAAACGGTTTACGCCCACCTTCCATGATCACGGCGTCAAGGTCGTACACGTTGTCCCATCCGTAACCTTGGCGAAGAAAGTCGAGGCGGCAGGTTGTGACGCCGTCGTCGCGGAAGGCTTTGAGGCCGGCGGCCATAACGGCGTCGACATGATCACCACCATGGCGCTGATCCCGCAGGTCGCGGACGCCGTCCAGATCCCCGTCCTTGCCGCCGGAGGAATCGCGGACGGCCGTCAGATCGCCGCCGCCATCATGCTCGGCGCGGACGGTGTCCAGATCGGCACCCGTTTCGCCGCGACCGTCGAATCCAGCGCGCACGACAACTACAAACAAGCCGTCGTCAACGCATCCGACCGCGACACCGTCTTCCACCTGAAACAGATCGGCCCGGCGAGGATGTTCCGCAACACGTGGACCGAACGCATCGCCGCCGCCGAACAACGCGGCGCATCCGTCGAAGAGCTGCGCGAACTGCTTGGCACGAAACGCGAACGCCTCGGCATTTTCGAAGGCGACCTCGACGAAGGCCAGGTCGAAGCCGGCCAGGGCTCGGGCCTCATCCGCGACATCCCCCACGCCTCCGAACTGCTTCACCGCCTCGTCGACGAAACCCACGCGGCGATCCGTCACGGGAAGGTTTCCAGCTGACCGGGTCTCCTGCCCGAGTTGCCCGTTCCAGCCCCCGCGCCTACCTTCCAGAACCCCCGATTCTGAGTGCGGAGGGACGCCGTATTTCACGTCCTGTCCCCGCTCAACGAGTTCGCGACAGCCCGGCTCCGGGTACGTCCCACCCGGACAGCCGGCAACACAAAGGACCGTTCGGTGAAAACCCCGTCCGCACCCGCACACATCCAGGCCCTGAAACCGTACCAACCCGGCCGTTCGATCGAAGAAATCCGCGAAGAGTTCGGCCTCGAACGGATCATCAAGCTCGCGTCCAACGAAAACCCGCTCGGATCCTCGCCGAAAGCTGTTGAGGCGATGATTCAGGCCGCACAGGATGTCAGCCGCTACCCACGCACCGGCCTGCGCCTGCGCGAAAAACTGGCCGCGCATTACAACATCGGCCTGAACGAGGTCGCGGTCGGCGCCGGCAGCGAAGGCGTGCTGCTCGCCGCCATGCGCGCGTACCTGCAGCCCGGAGACGAGGCCGTCACCGCCGAGGGCACGTTCATCGGCTTCTACGTCATCGCCAACGCCATGAACCTCACGGTCACCACCGTCCCGTTGACCCCGGATTACACGTATGACCTGGATGCCCTCCTCGACGCGATCACCCCGGCGACGAAGCTCGTCTACATCGCCAACCCGAACAACCCGACCGGGACCGCGTTCCGCGACCAGGCGTGGCGGAATTTTCTGCAGAAACTGCCCGAAGGTGTGCTGGTCATCATGGACGAAGCCTACTACGAGTACGGCCGCGACCTCGCCACCGACTACCCCGATTCGCTCACGACCCGGCACCCGCAACTGATCACCATGCGCACGTTCTCCAAGGCCTACGGCATGGCCGCCGCACGCATCGGCTACGGCGTCGCGGACCCGGAGATTATCACCAACATCCTCAAGGTGAAATTGCCGTTCGAACCGGCGATCCTCAGCGAAATGGGCGGCGTCGCCGCGCTGGACGACACCGAGTTTCTCGACACCACCTTGCGCACCAACCGCGCCGGCATGGAACGCCTGCACACGCTGCTCGACAAGCTGCGCCTGACCCACACCGACAGCGTCGCGAACTTCACGCTCGTCGTTTTCGAGTCCGCCGAACGAGCCGCCGCGGTCAGTGACGATCTGCTCAAATTCGGCATCATCGCCCGCCCGATGGTCCCGTTCCGTCTGCCGCACTGCGTCCGCATCACCATCGGGACGCCGAACGAGATGGACGTCCTCGAGGACGCCCTGCTCCGGATTTTCGGATAGTCCCGGTTTTCGGGCTACCGTGCAAGCGTGCGGAAACACAGACTGCGAGTTGCGGGGAGTGCTAACAACCTTTTGCGGGGACAGATTGGGGACAATCTGCCCCCGTTTTTCGTGATCGTAGCGGACGAAACCGGCGTGCGCGGAACGGTAGCCGTTCTTGTCGCGCCAGATCAACTCCGGATAGATCAGCCGGTTCCGATCCGGTTTGTTGGTCCACTTCATCCCTCGATTCCAACCACCGCCGGGTCCGCCCGGACCTTGTCCCCGTTTGTAGCGTCTGCGGGTTTTGGGCTTGGGACGCTTGAGTCGGCCGTAGTCGTCGAGGAGCTCCGGCGGGACAGGCTGGCCGGTGGAATCGTAGATGGGGCCATGGTCGCGAAGAGGGGCGAACCCGTTCTCGAGGCCGGTTGGCAAGGATAGTGGTGAGTGACGAGTGGTGAGTTGTGAGTCAGAAACAGCGGGTTCGGGGCTTTGGGCTTGGGGCTCACGGTGGGCCGCGTTGGCAGAGCCAACACGGGCAAGAACTGGGTGCGGATGATCCGCGATAACCGGCTGACGC
Organism: bacterium; assembly: GCA_020444425.1. Taxonomy (GTDB): domain Bacteria; phylum Electryoneota; class Electryoneia; order Electryoneales; family Electryoneaceae; genus BMS3BBIN04. The sequence goes on from JAHLLB010000072.1 coordinate 6,696, forward strand.
CGGCTTATCACGGGCACCGGATCGAGCTCCCTGGATGGCCGACAATCCCGGACTGAAGTCCGAGGGCGTGACTGCGGTGAGTGCTTGAACGAT
>JAHLLB010000021.1 GCA_020444425.1 bacterium
CCATTCGATTCGAACCACTCACAGACAACCCGCGTTGTCAGAGCCAACACGGGCACCAATCGTCATGCCCTCGGGCTTCAGCCCGGGATTCGCGGACTTCCAGGCAACCACCGCACCCACGCCCTCGGACTTCAGTCCGGGTTGACCCCTTCACCATTCGATTCGAACCACTCACAGACAACCCGCGTTGTCAGAGCCAACACGGGCAAGATTTATCGGAGGTGTGTTCGTCAGAGGCAGATGGATATTTATTCAGTCCGTGTGCTCTTATGCGGCCGTTTCCCCACCTCCTGCATCCTGACCTTGCCGCATTTCGGGCAGATCCATTTACGCTGTTTGTGAAACGAGCGTTTTTCTTCGCGCATTTTGACACGGCACTTCGGGCAATGCATCACGCGTTCCCGAGTTTAGCGGCGACCTGTTGTTTCATGGTCAGCAGGATATTCCCGATGGCGTTCGCACGTGTCGGGATCACGCTTTCCGCGAGGTTTGTGCGCTTGAGAAAGTCGGCGACGATGGGTTCGGCGTCCTTGATGAACGACTCGGCTGACCAACCGTCAAACGCGGCGAAAAGCGCCTGCACGTACCCGCGTGTGATGAACGCGTCCGATGAGCCGCGGAAATGCACCTGCTTGTCCGCGTCCAGTTCAGCGGACACATGCACATTGGACACGCAGCCCGGCACACGGTTGGTCTCGGTGCGTTGCTCGGGCGGGAGCTCGTCCAGCTCCTTGCCCAACGCGACCATCAACTCGAGCACCTCGCGACGATCTGGGATCGCCTCGATGTCTTCCGCCAGTTCCTTCAGGTAATCACTCATGCTATCGTCAAGCCTCGGTGTTCTCATCCACAGGGCAGCAAGATAACCGGCCTGGGGAGGAGACAAAACCGCCCGGCGAATTTGGGATCACCGGGCGGAGAAACAATCGTCAGGGTGCGAAAGCCGTCGGCTTCCGGCCTGGTCGGTCACGGGTTATTTGAGGAACGTCACTCGTTGGGTCGCGATCAGCTGGTTGTCGGCGTGCATCTGGATGAAGTATGGTCCAGACGAGTGCCCGGTCATGTCGAAGCTGACCGGTTTGTAGCCGGCCGCGACTGGACGCCAGCTGGCATGCGCGACCTCACGTCCGAGGATGTTGTGCACGGTCAGCCGCACGTTCGCGCCGGGCTTCGGGGACGCCATCACCACGGTCAGCACCGGGTTGAACGGGTTCGGGTAGCTGCGTGCGATGGCAAACTCGGTCGGTACACCGGTATCCCATTCGGCCACGTAGGAATAGCTGTTGTAGACGCTCCACGTCTGCGTGGACTGAGTCGTCATCTGGGTCGCGTCTTCAGCGACCACCCGCCACCACCAGTCGCCCACATCGAGCAGACCAGCCTGTATGCCGGCGGTCGTGTCCTCGCCAGCGTCAAACTCCATCGGATCGGTGAAGTTCAGATCCTGCGCGAACTCGACGGTGTAGGTCACTGGCCCGGCGAGGTCCGGGTCTTCACTCGGCTGCCAGGTCACGTAGAATTGTGGCGCTTCGATGACGGTTCCGCTGTCCGGCGAGACCAGTGTGAACGGTGTCGGCGGATCGTCGATGTGAACCGTGAAATGGAACCCGGACTCGTTCGCCCAGCGGCCATCGGTGTTGGTATCCACCGCACGCACATTCCACCAGACCACGTCATTGTCGGCGAGGCCGATGTCGAGGTCGAATGTGGTGGTGTCTATGGCTGCCACGGAGTCGCTGTTCGCCCAGTTGTCACGTGACCAGTAGACGGTGTAGCTGACGGCATCAAACAGGTCGGTATCGACGGCTTCGGTCCACTCGAGCGTGGGCTGAGTGTACGGTGTCAGGCCGTCGTTCTCGGGACTGGTCAGCTCGAATTCTGCCGGTTGATCCATGTGCGTAACGAACAGTTGCTGTACGCCGTTGTGCATCCATGTCGTGTCGCCGCCCGCCATCGCGCGTACGGTCCATTTCCACGGGACATCGTCCTCATCCCCGCTCGGCAGCACGAAGCTGGTGTCGCTGATCCCGGCGGCGTAAATGTCGAAATCGTCCGGATCGGTGAGCACGGGATTGGTCGTCGCGAGGACGTCGTAACTGACGTCCTCACCGGCGTCGGCGTCGCTGGAAGCGGTCCAGCTCAAGGTGACATCGCACTGGTCGTAGACGATTGTCTCGTGGGCCGGCGCGACGGCGTCAAATCCGCTTGGCAGGTTCGGCGCGTCCACGGTAAACGTATTCATCGAGGTTGAGGCAACCCGGTTCTGGGTTGCGTCCACGACCTCGACGTACCACAGGATCTGAGCGTTGTCGGGGACGTCGTCGATGACCGGAACTTCGTTCACCGGCGTGACTGACAGCCTGGATGCTGTCTGAGTCAACTCACCGCCGTCCATTGCTCGTTGCCGGGTCGCAGAGCGGCCTGTTTCAACCGTCGATTCAGCGCGCGGCCCAACGCTCGCGGACAGCTTGTTACCAGTGGATTTCTTGCCATGGGTGGCGCGTGCGGTTACAGCGATCCGTTCGTTCCCGATTCCGCCGGGCGGTGCCGGGGTGGTATCCATCGAACGGCGTTCGTTCTGCCGTTGCGCCTCGACGATGAGCCATTTGCGGAAACGAGCGGCACCGTCGAAATCGAGATCTTCTCCGGTCATGTCAAACACGGTGTCCGGGATCGCGAAGACGGTGTCGCTTGTCGTGCCGCCGTCCGGCGACCAGATCAGGTCGTAACGCAGGGTATCGTTGATGTCCGGATCGAGCGCTGCGCGCCAGCGGAACACCGGCTCGAGCGTGGATACGGTGGCATCATCCGCCGGATCGAGCAAGTCGAACGGTTGCGGCAGGTCCGGGCGTTCAGCGATTGCTGACTGGATCGCGGAGTAGCGTTGTGTGCCATCAGTCGCGACCGCGCGCACGACCCAGTAGTAGGTATCCCCCACCTCGATATCTGTGTAGACGGGAGTGTTGTCGACGGTCCGCGTCTCGCCGTCGAACGGATCGACGGGATCGTTACCGAAGGCGTGCTTACGGTCTGAGTCGGACCGAGCGGCGTCATCAAGGGCGAGGAGTCCGTCGCTCTGGATCGTGTTGCGAGTGCGGCGATTGGTGTCACCGGCAAAAGATTCAATTGATTGCGCGGAAACGCCCTTTACGTTGCGCTGGGATACACCGGCGTTGTCCAGTGCACGGGTTTGTGTCCGGGTCAACGCAACCAGCTCGGACCCACCAACGGCTTGCGGCGTCGATCCGTCCTGATAGTAGAGGATCACGCCGGGTTCGGTCAGACCTTCAACCGAATCAGGGTCGCTGAACTCCTCGGTTTCGGACCAGTAGAAGGTGTAGGTAATGTCGAGCTGCTGGGGATGGATCGACGCCTGCCACGTGGTCACTCCCTCTTCCCATGCGGTACCACCATTCACCGGAGCGATCGGTTGGAAGGCGGACGGGCGCAGTTCCGGCGAATTTACCGTCACCGGAATGAGGGTTGAGGTGTACAGGTCACCGTCATGCACCAGCACCTCGACCGTATGATCACCGACTGCGGTCAGCGGCACGGCCCAGCGCACGAGGACGTTGTTCTCGTTCTCGTCGTCAATGAGGACGCTTTGCGGTCCGCCGGGCAGGTCGAGCGCGGGCACGGAAACCGTGCCGGGTTCATCATCGCTGATCTGCACGTTCAGAGTCAGGGTTTCCCCTGCGGCGACGGTCGGTTCGGACGGCGTCACGAACACATTCGGCGATCCGTTTCCGATGTATCCGGCCATGCGGCGCGGAAACTCGACGACAGTCTGCGCGGAATGGGCGAAGTCCGGCATCGGGAAGACGACGGAGTTGACGTAGCGTGTGCCGAGTTCCAGATCCATGTCCTCGAAGACACGCACGTAATACTGGCCGTCCTCGGGGAGCGGGTCCAGAACTGGATCGAAGGTAACGAACACGGTGAACACGCCGGGCGGATTCCAATATTGCGTCGGCGCGGTCTGCGTTGCGAACAGCACCAGTTCGTCGTCATCCCCGGGCTTGCCAATATCCGGTCCGCTTTCGATGACCGGGTCCGGGCCGTCCCCCTCGGCGTCATACACGATGTGCACGCGGAAGGTGCCGGTCAGTGGCGAGCCGGACGGATCGTTAATCACCGTCCCGCCGCCGTTCGGATCGAGGTTGCTGAAGGTCCACGGGCGCGGTTCAGCGTTCGCAGTTACGATGATCAACAGCATCGCGAGGAAAAGAAGCCGCGTTGTGCGTGTCATCGCCCACCTCCCGAGTTACGGGCGGACGTTCCGGCGGACGTGGACCACGGCGCGGAGTCGAAATCGATGGACGGTGCCTGCAGCATGTGCCGCATCCCGCTGGGGACGGTAGCCTCGAAGCCGCCGCGGGGCGGTTCCGCACCAACGATCAACTCGGGACGGGTCCAGAGGATGTCCTGGTCGCCGTGTGCAATTTCGAACAGGTAGCCCTTGCCCGGATGGAAGGTGAACTCGGTTCCCTGCCAGCCCTCGGTCGGGTGCCGCCAGGTGGGTGTCACCAGGCCGCCGGTGTAGGTAAACACGCGGTCGGCGAGGGCGGCGTACTGCGCGCTGCGGTAGCCGGAATCGGTCAGGCCGGACCCGGCCAATGTCACCGGCACCACGGCCGGACAGGCGATCATGTTGACACCAGGATGCAGGGTATCAATGACGGTTTCCGCCATCGTCAACGCGCCACCGATGAGTCGCATCTCAACCGGCTGTGAGCCGTCCGGGATGATCAGCCAGTACGAGCGTTTCACCTGCAACTCGTCCAACGTGCCAAGCCACGCCGATTCAATACTGCTGTAGTAGGACCCGAGCACGTCGCCGTTTTCGACGGTAACAATGCGTGTCGCGGTCACCCACTCTTCCCCAGCGGGGAAATGGTCTGCGAGGATACCGTTGACGGTCGCGCCAGCGGGCAGCACGGGGAACGACATCAGGTGCGTCCCCGGCGTGAACTCCGTCTCGATCACACCGGCGGGGTTGGACGGCAGCCCGAACCCGGCAGCGTGTCCCGCGACAGGCAGCAACGCCAGCAGCAGGAAAAGCGGAATCGCGAGGTATGTGGTGCGAAATCTCATGTGCAGTGTGCCTCGTGACGCGTTCATTTCATCAACACGAGTTTGCGCGTGAACGCTTTGTCGCCAGTCTTCAGGTGCAGCAGGTAGACGCCGCTCGCCAGCCCATCCGCACGCCAGCTCATGCGGTGGCTGCCAGCAACGTGCCGCGCGTTCTCGAGCACCGCGACCCGCTGGCCGAGTACGTTGTACAGGATCGCCTGAACGCTCGCCGGTTTCGGCAGATCGTAGCGCAGGGTCAGGGTCGAGTTGAACGGATTCGGCCAGACCTCACGCAGCGCGAACTCGCCGGGCAGGGTATTATCGTTGTCGTCCACGTCCGAATACGGATTCAATAGTGTGAACGGCTGGTCGCTGTAAACCGTATCGCCCTGTGAGACTGCCATCACCGACCACGTGATCTCCGGCGAACCGTTCCACGTCAGGTCAAGATCGTCGAAATCGACCGTCAGTTGCGGATCGGTGCTTCCGGGAATCTCGACGGTCTCGTTGTACGAAGTGAGGCTGAGGGTGTACTCGGCGAAGGCGTACGGATCGTTGTCCACGCACTCAGCCCAGGTGAACGTGACGATCTCATCCTGCATCGCAGTGCCGTCTTCCGGCGTCACCAGTGCGAACGGCTGCGGCTGCTGGAAGTTGACCTCACGGACCATGCGGACATCGTCGATGTACCAGCCGGCCTTGCCCAGATCACCGTGTGTCTTGCTTTCGAAGACGAGATCCGCGGTCGCGCCGTGCATGTGGCGCAGGTCAACGACGACGGTTTGCCAGTCGCCGGTTTCACCGCTGTACACATCGGTTCCGTTATCGACACCCGATCCGGGGATGCGGAAATTGTAGCCACCGATCGGTTCTATCTTATCATAGCCTGGGGCGTCGGTTCCGAATTCGCCACCGTCGATGGCTGATCCGGGAACGTCCGGATCAACAGCGTACTCGAGCCACTGTTCGTAAACCAGCAGCAACGGACCATACTCCGGCGCGAGCATCTCGTTGATAATCAGGAAGGAGGGTACTTCCTGTGTGTACGGTCCGTCGAGAATGGTCCCGACGACATTCTCACCGCTGACTGCACCGGTCGGCCCGTACGTTGGAGCGCCGATCTGCCACTCACCCAGCGGGACGACTTCGCCGCCGGTATTCTCAAAGTCGATGACTTCGAACACGGACGAGGCGTTGGAAATGGTCGTCTCGTACCAGCCATCCTCGGGAAACGTCAACGGATTTCCGGTCGCAGACAGGTCTTCGGATTGCAGCTTGTAGGTAATCACGTCCCCTGCCTGTACGGGGACATTCTCCGGCAGACTGACGGACCAGACGTCGTTCTCACCGACCGGCTCGAGTTCGAGCGTACCCTGCGCCGCTCCATTCACCCGCCACAACACGGTGATGCTGGAGATGTCGGTTTGTTCCGGTGTGGCGTTGATCCACATCGGCCAGCCGGTGCGCGGGAAGGTGTCGGTGGTGAGCACGTTCAGCTCGATGCCGGTGACATCATCCGCTGTCACCTGAAGTGGAAGCGATAGCGGGCCGTAGTTTCCGCCGAGGTCCCGGATGCGCACTGCAACGTAGTTCTCTTCCTGGTACGGGAGCGTGGTGACGTAGGTCCAGTCATCGAGGCCGATCGCGCGCAGCCACGGGTCATCGTCCGAGGTCCAGATAATCGGCGAATTTTCGGTTGGCGGGTCGGTATCGGCGAGGATCTCGTAGGTGTATTGATGCCCGTCGACAACCGGCTGCCAGCTGACCGCGACAGATCCCTCGCCGTCTTCATGCACTTCCAGCCCCTGGATTTGCGGCGGTGAGGCGATTGAAACCGGATCATCCCACCAGTCCAGCCAGTTCGAAATGGAATTCAGGAACGGTGCGTAGAACTCCAGCATCGGGGTGTACGTCGTGATCTCCGGCGGCAGTACCTGCAGGTTGAACATGCTCGCGCGCGGGTAGTTGTTGTCCTCGAGGTAGGCGGGCCACTCATCCATCTCAACGTGCAGGAACGGCTGAATCGACTGGAACGCGATGTAATTGTGCGACTCATCGTAGAGGTACTGATCCTGCTGATTGTTCGGATCGCCGCGCAGGGTTGTCGCCTGCGGAACACGCAGCGAATCATTCGGCCCAACGTGTACGTAATAGTTGAGCGTCGAATTCATCGCGTAGTAGTCGTTCACCGGCATCGCAGGCAGCGGGCCATCATTGCCGACATAGTCGCCTGCCGCGAACACCGGGTGCGGGGTCATGTGCGCCAAGTCGCGTCCTTCCTGCCGCAAGTCACGCATGGGCAGGTACGGCACGGTGTGCGTGTACCCGGCGGACAGGATGTTCGGTGTGTGCAGATCGTGGCTCGGGTCGAAGCTGTGCAGTTGGATGACAAACGCCGGGTGCGGATAGTAGCCGATGAATTCATCGGCGAAGCGTTCGGTGTAGCGTTGCAAGGGCAAACGCGGATTGCGGCTAGGATCGGACAGCGATTTGCTGTTGGAATAGCTGCCCTGTTCAGTCCACATCACCTCGCGCCCGGAACCATTGATACACAAGGCTCCCGCGTCAATTTCCAGGAACAGCTCGATGGCGGCATAGGGTGCGAAGAAGTCGTCGCACGGATGCACCACCTGCACCATGATGTTGGCACGAGTGGCATTCGGGTTGAAGATGAATACGCCCCAGCCGTTGTCGAAGGAACCGTAGATATCGTCGGCTGGATCGGAGGTGCCTGACGTGTCGACGTAGTCCATGTTCAGCTGTTCGCGGAGGATGTAGAAGGTGCGGCCGTAGTCGCTGTCCTCGAACTGCACGGTCTCGTAGTGGAATGTCGCGGCGGAATCCGCGACCATCGTCGCGGCGGCGTCCAGATCATCCGCAAACATGGCGAGAAAGATGTCGTCCCAGTGGTCGAGCAGCTGATCGCCGTACGGAGTGTCCGGGATGTAGCGGAAGGATCCGAAGCCGGTGGTCTGCGGATCAAGTAGTGAGGGACCGTAGTCGTTGTATCCGGAATCGGCGATGGCCTCGGATACGTGGCTGACCCAGTTGTCGTAAGCCGACCCCGGGTTGCTTCCGGCGAGAAATCCTCTCAGGCTGCCCGTCTCTTGAATAATCTGTCCCATGGCCGGAAACGCCACTAGCCACGCAACACACAACGCACTGACAAACGTCCGCATATCCCCGATCCCCTCGATGTGTGTGGAATAGAGGAACTTAGGCAACGAACGTTTCCCGTACAAGCGAGGGCCCGAAATCTCTGCGAATCTTTCCGTTTGTTCTCCGCAGACAAACAGCGGCTCCGGACCGTATCCGCATCGTGTGGTGAAAGACGCAATAGGGGGCGGTCCGCTTGCTTCGTGAACGGGCACTCGGTACGTTGCAGAGTTACGGATGTGGACCCTCGTGAGTTGGTCCTCGCGAGGATGGGTCGCTGTATTCGGGGGAGCTCGAGCATGCTGAATTGCACAGGCAACAAACACTTCACCCGTTGGATTGGTTTCGCGCTGCTATTGATCGCTGCGGTGGTGATTTTGCCACCGTCAACGATCGTCGCGCAGACCGAGGCGCCGCAGCTGACGGCGGTCGAGGAGGACGGCGGAATTCGTCTCATCTGGACCCGTCCCAGCGAGGGCGGCCGCTGGGCCGTGCTTCGCAGCTTCGACGAGTTCGGCCTGATCGAGGACACGCTCGCCTACACCAGCGACACCACCTGGTTCGACCCGGAAGGGCTTGAGTATCCCGGCACGCGGGCGTTCTATCGTGTTGTGCCGTGGGAACCGGACGACCCGCCGAACGACTGGGTAGGCATCGAGGGATATGAGGAGGCGCTCACTCTCGAGGTTTTCGACACCGACCGTGACCTCGATCCGGTGTGGAGCCAGGAAAACGGCGGCGCATTCGGCGAACCCGGCCAGCACCTGCTGCTCGGCGGGGACACGTGGAAAACCCAAACGCTGGACGATCCGATTCCGCTGGACCGGGACATCATCTGGGCGGTGGACGCCATGAGCGACACCACCAGCCGTCTGCAGATGATCGGCTTCGGCGACGGCACGGACGAAATGTGGTACGTGCTCTGGGGCCAGTACGCACCGAACACGGACAGCCTGATCTGGACCTACCAGGGCTGGTTCCCGGAGTTCGAGTGGAGCACGTTCAACCTGCCCATCGGTGAGGACTGGCATGGCCGGTTCGGCGGCAATCCGACGATCGACCGCGTCTTCTACGTCAACGATTCTTCCGATGATGATGATCAGGGCTGGCTGCGGATCGACAATTTGCGTGACGCGACCAACGCCCAGCCGAACCGTCCCGAGGTAAGCTTCGAATGGCAGTGGATCGAACACCCCGATCCGGATTCAGTCACGGTGCAGCTCGTCAACTGGTCAATGGACCAGGACAGCGACAATCTCACCTTCCTGTGGACCTTCGGCGACGGCACCAGCAGCGTGGTGGAACATCCACGGCACACATATCCGATTGAAGGCGAATGGCCGGTGACGTTACGTGTGGCCGATGGGTACGAACGCTGGGACATGTTGACGCAGACGATCAGTAACGGGATCATCACTCAGCCGCGTGGCAACTTCACCATCGGAAACGTGGGTGACGTCATTCTCGCTCGCGGGATCATCAATCGCATCAACGACCTTGGGCAGGACGCGATTTTCGCCGGTGTGCAGGATCTGCTGGACGAATTCGACATGAACTTCGGCAATTTTGAGTGCCCGTTTACGGTCTCCTCCGACGGCCATCCGACCAAAGGCATCCTGTTCAAGGCTCGCCCTACGGACTCATCGATTCTGCAGAACGCCGGGTACAACTGGGTGTCCCAGGCGAACAACCACACGATGGATTACATGCTCGAGGGGATGCTCGAATCGGGCGCGGTTCTCGACGACGCGGGCATTGCCTGGAACGGCATGGGCATTAACGACATCATGGCGCGGCAGCCGGTGCTGATGAATTACAACCGGATGAAGCTTGGCATTATCGCGATGTGTAACCGTGACGGCCACTACAACAACTACCAGCCGTACCTGGACGCCGCGCGCGATCGTCCCGGATTCGCGCTTTGGAACCGCACCGGGATTGAGGCCACGGTCGGCCTGCAGGACTCAGTTGACATCCTGATGTACCAGGTTCACTGCGGCAGCGAATACTCGTTCATTCCCCGTGACGGCGACAACTTTGAGGAACCACGGAAGGCTGATGAAGTCGAGATCGACGATCCGTACGTGATCTTCTCGCTGGAACCGGATTCCGGCGAGGTGGCGCTACGGCACTACGCCATCGATCAGGGCGCGGATGTTGTCATCTGCCACCATCCGCACGTGATCCAGGGCGTTGAGGTTTACAACGGAAAGTTCATCGCGCACAGCCTCGGTAATTTTGTTTTCGACCTCAGCTACAACGAAACGATGCCGTCGATGGTCACCGAACTGATTGTCGGCGACGAGGAAATTGATGGCGCCCGGGTCTACCCGATCTGGATCGAGAACGACCTTCCGCTGCAGCCGACCGGCGAGCTGGCCCGCGCGATCACCGACTACCTGACCCATTATTCGCGGCTGCTGAACACACATCTCACCCGTCCCCCGGACAACGAGGTCGCGGACGTTCAATTTGACACGACCTACGCGCGCGATTCCTCCATGGGAGTGCGCCAGGTGACGCTCAACGACCATCCGGGCGATTTGAAACGCACTGCGCCAATCTTCCTCAACTGGGAAGGGTATGTGACCAACGTTCGGGTGGAAGATTATCCCGACGGCACCCAGATTCGCTACGGCCGAGATATCCTGCTCTGGGCGAACATGGAGGAAGAGGGTGCGGATGTGTGGGTGACGAACAGCCAGTACGAGGGCTACAGCACCGAGGTGATGTACAAAGGGCTGCGCAGCCTGCAGATCCAACTGCCGGATGGCGTCTGGAGCAATTATATCAGCGATTTCCGCCGCAAGGTGAAACTGCAGAGCCAACTGGCACACAGCTTCTCCGGCTACATTCGCACGCAGAATGTGTCGGAAGCGTCGTTCCAGATCCGTTTCCACAACAGTCGTGACGGCAACTGGGTGAGCAACAACGAAATCAGCCAGTCTGGCACGCAGGACTGGACGCAGCTGTACATGGACTTCGATGACGTCGAGAATGACTGGAATTTCCTCAACGTACGCTGCAACCAGGAACCTCCGGACGGATCCACGGGTACAGCATGGTATGACCAGTGTTCGTTTGTCGAGTGGCAGCCGTGGGAGGATGTAGCTGCGGACGGTTCGGTGGATCTGCCGTATCCGAATGGGTATCGTTTCGCGCAAATCCAGATTCCCGCAGCCAATGCGCCGCCGGACAACGAGATTGTGATCTACTACGAGCGTGAATGGCCGGCGATGTACGATCCGCCGCGAAACCTGCCGGACGGTGAGATGGTGCAGGCGTCCCACTGAGGTTGAGGGACGAAATCCCCGGGTGCTTGTGATTGCGTGGAAGCACGCGTCCTGCTACATTTCGGGCGATTTGCGCGAGTGGTGGAATTGGCAGACACGCAGGTTTTAGGCACCTGTGCCGAAAGGTGTGGGGGTTCGAGTCCCCCCTCGCGCACGTGGACCACGTACCCCGGCATCTTTGGCAGCCGGAACATACGTTCGATGAGGAGTGTGACTGTGGCAGAACAGGATTACCGTGCAGCGACCAGCCTGATCATTGTCGCCAACGAGTACCCGGACCAGGATTTCCGCGAGAAGCGGGAACAGGCGCATGAGGGCGTGTACTTCAAGGAAATTTACATGCGCTGGCGTGACCTGTTCGCGCTGCTGCCGTCCGCCAAGGACGTGAAGTGGAACGAAAAGATCGACTTCGATGATGCGGACATGTTCTACAACACGATGCGGTTGGTGGTGGAATCGGACGCGACCCCGCCGGATCTGTACGCGGACATTCTGGCGGCGACGGACGGCTTGACGATCCGCTGGAGCGAATTCCTCGATCTGGTCCCCACTGCGGCGTCGGTTGACTGGTTGGCGGAATCGGAGCGCTACACGCATCCGGAAAAGTAACCGCGCTCAGTATTTGGAGTTGCGGCATCAGTTCACATTTTAGTGCGCTAACCTCACCCCTGTCCCCGACTCGGAGACGGGGGTTTGCTCATCGCTTGCATTAACGAAATCAAAGTCTAACTTGGCTCGCGGGCGCCGTGAGCGATCACGGCGCCCGCTCCTGTTGCAGTTTGTGACAAGAGTGCACGGTTTTCTTGGCCGTGCACGTTGTGTAAAATTAAGAAGATGCATCGCGAAAAAACGTAGGCGCCGAGGTGTTGGTCCTCGTGCGACTCGGAACCGCGTAGCCGTGGGAGAGCTGTGAACGTCAAGGAACCGGTACAGGAAGGTTGTGTGGTGCGGATCGGCATTGAACTGACCGCCGATGAACTGCAACCGCATGTCGAAGAATCGTTGAAGACGCTGCGCAAGACGGCGAAGCTTCCGGGCTTCCGTCCGGGCAAGGTGCCGGACAAGATTCTCAACCAGCGTTTCAGTCGTCAGATCAAGGAAGATGCCGCGGAAGAGGCGATCAAGGCGATGCTGCCGGACGCGTTGAAGGAAAGCGGCATCAACCCACTCGCGCTCTCCCCCGTCGAGGACACGGAATACGCTGAGGACGGCAGCTTCAGCTTCACCGCCGTGCTCGAAGTCGCGCCCGAATTCGACGTCGACAAGTGGAAAGAGGCGTCGGTGGAACGTTTCGTCGTCGACATCACCGACGAAGACGTGAAGCGTCACATTGAGACGATGCAACGCGACAAGGCCGTTGTCACCGAGGGCGACGAAAATTCGACCGCATCAGCGGGCGACCGGTTGACCGTCGGAATGCAGGAAGTGGACAAGAGCGGTGTTGCGATTGTCGGCAACAAGCGCGAAACGCTGGTCTTCGAACTCGGCTCGGGTTACCTCGGCAAGGACGCCGACGACAAGCTTCCGGGCATGAAGATCGACGAAACGCGCCGGATCGAAATCCAGGAAGACGAACCGCAGATCATCGAAACCCCGAGCGAGGGTGTCACGTTCTGGGACGTTCACCTGAAGTCGTTGGAGAAGATTGAACTGCCGGAGTTGAACGACGATTTCGCGGCGCAGGTGGACGAAAAGTTCGAAAGCTATGCGGACTTTGAGAAAAACGTCCGCGATCAGCTCAACACTTTTGCCCAATACCAGGCGAACCAGCGTTCGGCAGGCTCTTTGCGTGAGGCAGTGATCGGAGCGTACGATTTTGAACTACCGCCGTCGCTGCTGAACCAGACCCTGGAAGACATGATCCAGCGTCAGATCCAGGAGTCCGGCAACGCGTACGATGCGAACACGCTGCGCCCGTACCTCGCGCCGCTGGCCGAACAGGAACTGAGATGGTTCTTCCTCCGCCGCCGTCTGATCGAAGCGGAAGGTATTGAGGTCACGGACGGAGAGATCGAGCAGCAGGTGGAGAACTACCACAAGGCTCATCCGGAAACCGACCTCGAGCAGTTAAAGCTGATGTTCAAGACCGGTGAGAAACGTGAGCAGCTCGCTGACGAGATCATCATGGGCAAGGTGATGGAAGTGCTGCGAAACGGCGTCAAGTGGGAAGACAAGCCGGTTTCGTTCATGGACATCCTGATGGACGCTCGGGCTCAGCAAGTGCAACATGGGGCCCATGAGCACGATCATGACCATGATCACGCTGATTAAATTAGGGTATTCGGGAAAATCGTTTCCTGGCTGTCACCCAACGGGAGTTTGGAGATTTCATGGAACAGACGGTTGGACAGTTGATTCCGATGGTGATTGAGCAGACCGGTCGTGGCGAACGTGCGTTCGACATTTACAGCCGCTTGCTCAAGGAACGGATTATCTTCCTCGGCACGCCGGTCGACTACCACATGGCGAACCTGATTATCGCGCAGTTGCTTTTCCTCGAGGCTGAGGATCCGGAACGCGACATCAGCATTTACATCAACAGCCCCGGCGGATCCGTCAGCGACGGCCTCGCCATCTACGATACCATTCAGTACATCCGTCCAGATGTGCAGACGATCTGCATTGGCCTGGCAGCCTCGATGGGCGCGTTGTTGCTCGCAGCGGGTACCAAGGGCAAGCGCAGCTCGCTGCCGAACAGCAAGATCATGATCCACCAGCCGTCCGGCGGTTTTCGTGGCACAGCGGCCGACATTGAGATCCACGCGCGCGAAATCCTCAAGGAACGCGAACGTTTGAACCGCATTCTTGCGCATCACACCGGGCTGGATGTGGAGCAGATCTCGAAGGATGTCGACCGTGACAACTTCCTCGATCCGCAGGAAGCGTTGGAGTACGGGATCATCGACAAGATTCAGACCTCTGATCGCAGTGACAAGAAATCGGATGATGACAAGAAGTAACACATGAGTTCCTGGAGCTGACCGATGAGTGACAACCCTCGTGAAATGAACCGATCAGTCCAGCGTTGCAGTTTCTGTGGGCGTGGTTCGGATCAGACTCAGGTCATGATCAGCGGCCCGAAAGGGGTGATGATTTGTGACCACTGCATCCGGGCGTCCAACCAGATCATCCGGCAGAACCAGTCGGCGAAGCAGGTGAAGCCGCTCGATTCTTTTCCTGTGCCGCAGGAGATCAAGCGCCGGCTGGATGAGTACGTTATTGGTCAGGAAGAAGCGAAACGCAAGATCGCGGTGGCGGTCTATAACCATTACAAGCGTGTCAACAATCGCACGCTTGAGGACGACATCGAGCTGGACAAGAGCAATATCGTCCTGCTCGGCCCCACCGGCACCGGCAAAACGCTGATCGCGCAAACGTTGGCGCGGATGCTGCAGGTGCCATTCGCGATCGCCGATGCGACCACGCTGACCGAAGCGGGATATGTCGGTGAGGATGTCGAGAACGTACTCGTTCGTTTGCTGCAGGCTGCGGAGTATGACGTCGCCTCGGCAGAGATCGGGATCGTCTACATTGACGAGATCGACAAAATCTCGCGCAAGTCGCAAAACACGTCGATCACACGTGACGTCAGCGGCGAAGGTGTGCAGCAGGCGTTGCTGAAGATGCTGGAGGGTACGGTTGCCTCTGTTCCGCCCGAGGGTGGCCGCAAGCATCCGGAGCAGAAGCTTGTCAGCATCGACACGAAGAACATTCTCTTCATCTGCGGCGGTGCGTTCGAAGGCCTGGACGACATCGTCAAGCGCCGTGTCAACGAGCGCGCGATGGGATTTGGCGCGGATGTGTCAAGAGTGCAGCGGACATCGACGTTTGATTTCCTCCGTCAGACACAGCCGAAGGACATGATTCAGTTCGGCTTGATCCCGGAGTTGGTTGGCCGGATTCCGGTAATCGCGGCGATGGATGAGTTGAGCGAAGATGCGATGCTGCGCATTCTGACCGAGCCGCGCAATGCCGTGACCAAGCAGTTCAAGCGGCTGTTCCAGATGGAAGGCGTGGAGCTCGAGTTTGACCCCGAAGCGTTGATGGAAATCGTGCGTCAGGCGCAGGAGCGCAAGATCGGCGCGCGAGCGTTGCGTGCGATCATGGAACAGGCGATGCTTGATCCGATGTTCACGATTCCGTCGCACAAGGAAATCAACCGCGTCCGGATCACAAAAGAGGTGGTGACCGGCGACGCGGAACCGATCTTCGAGGAGATCAACGAAAACCGGAAAAGCGCCTGATGGCAGACCCTGAAGCCGCCAACGGGGAGGATCTGCAACAGACCATACCCGACCTGCTTCCTGTTTTCCCGGTCCGAGACCAGATCATCTTTCCCCGCATGGTGTTCCCGCTGCTCGTGGGGCGTGAGGGCACGCTCCGCGCGGTCGAGGCGAGCATGATGCAGGAGCGCCTGCTGCTGCTTCTCGCGCAGAAGGATTCCGGGTCCGACGACATCACGTTTGACGAACTGTACCAGGTCGGTGTCGTCGCCAAGGTCGTGCAGGTGATGAAGCTGCCAAACGGGCTGGTCAAGGTTCTGGTCGAAGGCTTATCTCGTGCGCAGGTGGTCGAACCGGTCGATCAGGAAGGCTATCTCGGCGCCCGTCTCACCCCTGTTTTCCCCAGTGACCGTCAGGATATCCGCCTTGAAGGCGCGATGCGGCATGCGATCACGTTGTTCAAGGAATATGTTCCGCTCAACCGGTCGATTCCGGACGAGCTGCTGTATGCCATCGAAACGCTGAAAGATCCCGACCGCATCAGCGATTTTCTCGCCGCACAGTTGACCGTCCCCTACCAGCGCAAGCAGAAGATTCTCGAAGCGATTTCGACGTACGAGCAGTTCATCGAAATCGCGAACCAGATCGCGCACGAAATCGAAGTGCTGCAGGTCGAGCGCTCGATCGAAAGCCAGGTTCGGGAACGGATCAGTGTCTCGCAACGCACCTTCTTCCTGCAGGAACAGCTGCGCGCGATCAAACGCGAACTGGGCGACGAAGCCGAGGACGAGTTTGGCGACATCAACGCCTACCAGAAGAAGCTTGAGGAGACCAAGCTCAGCGCGGAAGCAAAGGAAAAGGTCGTGGAGGAGCTCAACCGGCTGAAGTCGATGCCGATGATGTCGCCGGAAGCGACGGTTGTGCGCAACTACATCGACTGGGTGCTGGCGATTCCGTGGAACAAGAAAACGCGGGACCGGCACGACATCGCCAAGGCGCGCGAGATCCTCGACAACGATCATTACGGTCTCGAGAAGCCGAAGGATCGCATCCTCGAACACCTCGCGGTGCTGTCGCTGGTCAAGCAGATCCGTGGGCCGCTTCTGTGTCTCGTCGGACCGCCGGGGGTTGGCAAAACCAGCCTCGGGGCGTCGATTGCGCGGGCATTGAATCGCAAGTTCGTGCGCATCAGCCTCGGCGGCGTGCGTGACGAAGCCGAGATCCGTGGCCACCGTCGCACCTACATCGGCAGCCAGCCAGGCCGCATCATCCAGTCGATGAAGAAGGCCGGGGTGACCAACCCGGTGTTCCTGCTGGACGAAGTCGACAAGATGAGCACGGATTTCCGTGGTGATCCCGCCTCCGCCCTGCTCGAAGTGCTCGATCCGGAACAGAACCGCACCTTCTCCGATCATTTCCTCGAGGTTGATTACGATCTCAGCCAGGTGATGTTCGTGTGCACGGCGAACACGCGGGACGGCATCCCGTTGCCGTTGCAGGACCGCATGGAGATCATCGAGCTGCCGGGTTACCTGACCGAAGAGAAAATGCACATCGCGGAAGGCTTCCTGATTCCGAAGCAGCTCAAGGAACACGGCCTCGACTCGAAGAAAGTACGCTTCACACGGGACTCCGTGCTGCGCATCATCGAGGAATACACGCGTGAAGCGGGTGTACGTGAACTGGAACGCATCATCGCGCGCGGGGTACGCCGTGTCGCACGCCGGCGTGTTGAAAACAAACGGCTGAAGAAGGCCGAGGTGATCGGCGCGGGCCGGCTGAAGTCGTTGCTCGGCCGATCAACCCACTACAAGCAGGAACTCGACCTCAAGCCGATGGTCGGCGGCGCGGTGGGATTGGCGTGGACACCCGTCGGTGGCGAAGTCCTGCGCATCCAGGTCCGGACCATGCCCGGCGAATTCAAGCTGACCCTGACCGGACGCCTCGGCGACGTGATGAAGGAGAGCGCGCAGGCGTCACTCAGCTACATCCGCAGCCTCGCGCATGAGCTCAACATCCCGCAGGAAATGATCGACAAGCGCGAGATCCACATCCACATCCCCGAGGGCGCGGTGCCGAAGGATGGACCATCCGCCGGTGTTACGTTGGCGACAGCCCTGCTCAGCGCGTTGACAGGAAAACCGGTGCGCGGCGACCTCGCGATGACTGGCGAAATCGGCCTGCAGGGCGAAGTTCACCCCGTCGGCGGTATCAACGAAAAGGTGATGGCCGCACAACGTTCCGGTGTGAAGACGATCCTGTTGCCCGAACGCAACCGTCCCGACTGGGATGACCGTCCGCGCGGCGTCGGCCGTGGGCTCGAGGTGCATTTTGTGTCGCGTGTGGATGAGGTGTGGGAACGGGCGATGATATGAACTAATCTTGATTATCTTAAAGGAGCTTTGTATACTGACAAAAGAGAAAGAGCGACAAGGAGGAATTATGCCTGAGACATTGTTGCCTTCGTTGGCCGTCAAGCGAAGTGAATCTTCATTGCTTGACAAGAATCCGCTGCTATCAACCATTTCAACCAATGAGTCAGAAAAGCCCGATAGAGACAAGCACAGAATATCGCAGTCGTTGCGCACCTCTACATTGACAGACGTTCGCTCAGAAATGCCTGATAGAGACAAACATAAAAGAATAGCTTGATACTCCAATGCTTACAATCCTCACCAGCGATGACGATGCGACATCTGACTTTTTCTGCGAATTTCTTGATGCTGAAAAAGCAGATTATAATCGTCTAAACGTTAATACTTTGGTATCATCAAATTCAATTATGATTAATAATAATACTACTGATTATACTATTGGCACTAATAGACATAAATTATATAACAATGGTATTGTTTGGTATAGAAGACCTTCTCCACCAAAACTCGCTAGGTTTAATTCAGATGAACGAGAATTTCTATACAGAGAGTGGCTAGAGATAATTGATGCAATATCTCTATGTCTATGCGACTCCATTTGGATTAACTGGCCGTACAATAATTCATTAGCGGATAACAAGATATACCAAATGAGAATAGCAGACAAATGCGGATTTAATGTTCCTTTGTGGATATTGACTAACTCGTATTCAGATATTTATGAGTTTGTTATGCTTCACCAAAGCCTTGTAAAGCCATTATCATACGGATCATTCGGACTAGATGAATCAATGGCCATTTATTCAACGATATTAAATCCGACGGACATTGAAGAAAATAAAGTATCTCACACACCAGTGTTATTTCAAAAAGTAATTCATAAAGCTTACGATGTACGTGTTACTGTTTTTGGAGATAAGGTATTTGCTCACAAAATTTGTCCTAAAGATAATTTTAAGAAACATATAGATTGGCGTGCATATGAACCAAATAGGCTAATTATGAGTGATATAAATATTCCTGAATCTGTAGAAGTATCAATTATGAAACTTATGTTGCATTTTAAACTCCGTTTTTCAGCTATTGATTTTTCCGTAACAGAGAAAAATATTTGGTATTTTTTAGACTTAAATCCTAATGGTCAGTGGGGATGGCTTGAAATCGCATGCAATACACCTATGCGCAGATCATTTTACGATCATATATTGAGTTTATCATGAATATTAGTACATGGACAATTGATAGTCCCAGAGAATATTTGAATCTTATAAGATTATCTTTCTTTCATATTCCCCCTCAAAAACTATATTCTGATATAGATTGGAAGTTAATGGAAGAATATCTAAATAGCACAAGCACTGAAACATCAAAAAATGAAGAAGGTCTGATGGAAGAATACACTCTGCTACAAGAGGAACACAAAAGCATTGAACGTTCAAAGGAATCTATCGAGTCAAAAGCGAAAATGGTGATAGCCCAATCAAGCACGATTATCATTGTGCTGTCATCTCTCTTTGCATTATTAGCATATAACACATCAAACTTAGGATCATTAAAAATATTTATCGTCATAATACTATCTCTTGTATTTTGGATTTCTATCAATTATTTCTCTGCAACAATTTATTCTATTCATGCAATACAGGTTGGATATTCTGTAAAAACACACGTTATAGAATCTGTAAGAGGATACGCACTGATGAAGTTATATGTAGAAGATAAAAGAGAAATCATAATATCACACAGGTTCATCACGATGATAAAGGCGACTTACTTAAAAGTATCTCTTGCTTTTTTCAAAATAGCGATGATATGGACGGTAATAACGATATTAACAGTTGTATTATTTATAGGTACTAGCATATTCTCTACTAGCCTAGTCAAACAGTAATATGCTTAGATAAGATTTATATATTGTTATTGCAAAGAAAAAATTCCAAATCAACACACTTTATTAGGTATTGAAATAGTTATAAAAACCAAGCTCTACTCCCTCCTCAACTACCTCGTCGCGTCCTGTTTTGCGACTCGGACGACCTGTGCGATGTTGACCAGAACAGCGGCCCACTGATAGTCCATACAAGGCTGCGTATTTCCTCACAGCTCAAACCTCACACCTCATACCTCCACTTCACCCATACACAGGCGGATCGCGGCGGGAATCTTCGGGCAGGATGCGGGTCAGTGTCAGGGTTAACGTGCCGTCGTCGGTGAGGTCGCCTTCGACGTCGTCCAGGGAGTCGTTGGCGAAATCGAGGCTGGCCAGTTCGAGCGAGCGGGCGGTCATGCCGTGCGGGCGGAAGGTTCCGGTCGCGGCGTCGGCGGGGATGTCGTCCAGGTGGCACTTGATGCTGAACTGCACCCGGTTGGCGAGCACGACCATATCGACACGGAATGTCGACTCGCCGTCCTCATTGAGCAGACCCTCGATCACCTCTTCACACACCCCGAGCACCGCGACGATGATCCGTTCCAGCTCGAACGCATCGGTACGCAGCCGGCGCAGGGTGACATCGACCTTCTCCGCGATCATGCCAAGGAAGGACGTGTCGGCGGGGTATTCGAGCCCCCAGCGGATGGAGAAGACGTTACGGTTCTGGCCCATGGATGACGGTACTCGGTTGTCGGTTGACGGTTGTCGGTAATCGGTGGCCGGTAAACGGTATTTGGTTTACCGTAGCCCGTAGCTCGCAGCCCGCAGTCCACGTCTGCAAGCAAATGTGAACCTGATCGTCGTTGCTGACAACTGATTACTGAGCACAGAGAACTGTCTCACAGAATCCCCATCGAGCGGAGGAAGCCGGCGTCGAGATACGGATTGGTTTGTCCTTCTTCGCGGATCGTGGTGGACGGTCCGTGGCCGGGATGCACCTTCGTCTCGCCGGGCAACGCCAGCAGTTTGCTACGGATGCCGTCAACCAGTGCGCGTCCATCGCCACCGGGGAAATCAAACCGTCCGATCCCGCCCGCGAACAACGTGTCGCCTGCGAACACATGCCCGCTGTCGTGGTAAAAGACGACATGGCCCCGGGTGTGACCGGGAATGTGGATGGTTTCAAGGGTCAGCTCGCCCCAGGTCAGCGTGTCGCCGTTGTCCACGGTCCGTGTCGGGTTGCCGACATTGAGATCTGCCCCGAAATGTACTGCGAGGTTCAGTTCCGGGTTGGTCAGCATCGGAGCGTCCTCCGGATGGCAGACCACCTCAGCCTTCGGGTAGCGGTCCCGTAGTTCCGCGACGGCTCCGATGTGGTCGGCATGGCCATGCGTGATCAGTATCGCGGCGGGTTCGATTTCCCATTTGTTGAACGTGTGGACGAAGCGTTCCGCTTCCGCGCCGGGATCGATGATAACGGCGTCGTTTCCCACGCGCGCGATGAACGCGTTGGTTTCCAGATCTCCCACGGTCAGGCGAACGATGTCCATGACAACCTCAAAGCGTGCAGAAATGAAAAACATCGGTCATGCAGAGCATAACCGATGTTACAAACTGGTCACGGATCAGCCAACCGGCTGACTAGAACTCACGGAGATACTGCTCGACGAATTCGTTCGGGCGTGACGCCTGGCCGGTCGCGTTGAGCAACAATTCGTTGTACTCCCACAGGGCTCCGTGCTTGAAGATATGCTCCTTGAACCATTCGCCGATGTGGGCGTCATCCATCCACAGCACCGGGTCCTCGAAGTTGAACTGCTTGATCATCGCGGACGCGAACTGGGACGCGTGCCACTCGCCGAGGATGTGGTTGTGCGACTGGACCGGATCCAGCAGCAGCGTCGGGTGCATGACCCAGTCCGCCATGTCTTCACGTCCGGCGGGACGGCGCAACAGCTGGAATCGTTCGACCAGGTCCCACCAGCGGTTCTGCTGGTTCTGGTCCGGATCACGGTACAGGCCACGCTCGAAGTGGATCAGCACCATCCGCCAGCGGCCTTCAATAATCTGCTGGTAGCGAAGCTCGGTCGGCATTTTCTTGTCGAGGCCACGGATCTGGCTGCCACGCAGGGCGAACATGTTGAGCAGCCACTCGAAATCGGTCGCGCGGCGTGCGAAGAATCGTCCGACGCCTTCCAGCAGACTCGGGTGCGCGGGTTTGCGCAGGGTGTGCGGCAGGTGCTTGTCGATCCGGGCAACGTAGCTCGCCTTGCCGAACACGCGCAGAATCTCTTCCGCACCATCCTTGTTCGGTGCCGGGGAGAGCAGCATGCGGAATCCACCCGACCGGTCAAGGTCGATGAACTCCATCTTCGGATGGACGCTGGTCTGCGTGATCGTCTCGTCCTTGAGGATGCGTTCGGTGGGCAGGCCGACTCCGTTATAATATTTCGTTGCCCATTCGAACGGGTCCTTCTCGGCGTACAACGAGTCCACGTTGGTCTCAAACACACCCGGGACTTTCGCAAAGTACGGATCGGAACAGTACCACGGCTCGAGGTTGATGGCATCCACCTGGAACTTGTCGGAGAGCAGCCGGTCGAGCTGCGCCTTCATCCGGCGGTAGGGTTCCTCCGTGGCAGCAGCAAAGCTGCTGAGCGCGCTGAACATGCGCGTCTCGTTAATCTCCTGCAGTTCCATGTTCATCCGGTAAAAATCCGGGAATCCGATGGAACGAGCGGCGACATTGCGTGCCTTCGCCAGCTCGACGATACTTGGCACCAGATCCGGGCCGTAGGTCTTGCCCGCTTCCCACGCCTGCTTGCGTGCCTCGATGTCGTCACTCTTGGACATCATCCGCTGTACTTCGGCCATGGTTGACCGCTGCCCGTCCAGTTCAGGGCGGAAATTGCGGATCTTTGCCTCGAGCGCTTTCTCTTTCGAGACGATGGAATCATGCACCTCTTCCGGGTACATGTTCGGTGCCATTTCGTAGCGCATGAGGGTGGCCCAGCGTCGCAACAGGACATCCTGCACGCCTGGGTCGGAAAGCCGTTCGCCGATTTCGTCAAACAGCTGACGGTCGCCCAGTTCCTTGCGGTAGGCAAGTTCGGCCTCCTGACTCCTGGCCATCGTCTCGTCATCCGGCGACTGCATCGCCTGCCAGTTTGCCGTAGCACGATTGACCCGAATCGGGGTGAAACGTTTTTCCGTGGATTCGAGAATATCTCTGAGAGCGCTTTCGACTTCCGGGTTTCCGGTCACCGACATTCTCCTGCTTGGGAAGCTGATGCGGACAAGTTGTTTTGCGGACGGGATTTCTCACTCTTCCCCGTACAGCCCGGGAAGGTACGTTTACACATGGTTCCAGTGCAAACCTCATTTCCCACTCATCGTTCCTCCCCTCTCAAGGCAGGGGTGAGCGAATATGCTTTGGATGTGTTACCTTTTTCACCATGGCGCAACTTGAAGTGTACCGCATCGAACACGATCAGCTGGATGAATCCGCTGGGACCGCCGTGCTTACAGGCGATGAGGCGCATCACCTGCTCCGGGTCCGGCGTGCGACTTCCGGCGACCGGGTGATGCTGATCGACGGGCATGGGACTGCGTGGGCTGCCGAACTGCGAGAGGTGGACGGTAAAACGGCGCTCTTCTCAATGGATGAACGGTTCGATTCCTGGCGCGAACCTCCGGTTCAGGTTCATCTCGGGCTGGCGATCCTGAAGGGCGATCACTGGTTTGCGGCGTTGGACGGTTGCGTGCAGGCGGGAGTACACGAAGTGACACCACTGACCAGCGAACGCAGCATCGCCGGCTGGAAAGACAACAAGGCTGTGCGTGCGGACCGTCGCTCGCTCGAAGCGGCGAAACAGTGCGGACGTGGCTGTGTGCCTCCAGTACACCCCGTACAACCCCTCGTCCGGTGGTGCATCCAAGTTGCAGACGCAACGCACAAGCTGATCGCTGAGCCGGGTGGTGAACCGTTGCCCACGCTGATCCCGGGCGAAACTGCGGCGGTCGCCATCGGACCGGAGGGCGGATTCAGCGACGCAGAGCTCGAACAGTTCGCTGAACACCGCTTTGCCCGGGTTGATCTGGGGCCGCGCCGGTTCCGGGCGGAAATGGCGGCGATGGTGAGTGTTGCACGGCTGATTGGCCTCGCCGAATCAGCCACCTGACGAAAAACATACGTTTTCAAGATAACCTGAAACGAAGAGACGAGACCCATGGCTGACACGCACTACCAGGTGATTATCCTTGGCAGCGGCCCTGCTGGCTACACTGCTGCGATCTACGCGTCACGCGCCCATTTGAAGGTTTTGCTGCTGGAAGGATTGAACTCCGGCGGCCAGTTGATGATCACGACCGATGTGGAAAATTACCCCGGTTTCCCGGAAGGTGTTACCGGCCCGGACATGATGGCTGACTTCCGCAAGCAGGCGGAACGGTTCGGCACCGAGATGGTCGCAATGGATGCCGTCAAGGTCGACCTGACCAGCGGCCGCCCGTTCAAGGTATGGACCGATGAGACTGAATACACCGCCGACTCAGTGATCATTTCCACCGGCGCCACCGCTCGCTACCTCGGCATCGAAAGCGAAGAGAAGCTGAAGGGCTTCGGCGTCTCGGCGTGCGCGACCTGTGACGGTTTCTTCTTCACGGGCAAGGAAGTCGCGGTCATCGGTGGTGGTGACACCGCAATGGAAGAAGCGACCTACCTGACCCGTCACTGCACCAAGGTGCACGTGATTCACCGTCGTGACGAACTTCGCGCGTCCAAGATCATGCAGAAGCGCGCGTTGAACAACGAAAAGATCGTCATGCACTGGAACAAGACGGTTGCTGAAGTTCTCGGCGACACCGAAAATGGCGTCACCGGCCTGAAGCTGGAAGATACCGTGACCGGCGACATCAGTGAGCTGCCGGTGGAAGGCATGTTTGTCGCGATCGGCCACAAGCCGAACACCGAGCTGTTTAAAGGCGTGATCGATCTCGACGAAACCGGCTACATCAAAGCTGATCCGGGCAGCAGCTACACGAACATCGAAGGCGTTTTCGCCGCAGGCGACGTGCGCGACAGTGTCTACCGCCAGGCAATCACCGCCGCCGGCACCGGCTGCATGGCCGCGATCGACGCCGAACGCTGGCTCGAGGCGCAGGAAGACGCGGAAGAGACGGTTGATGAAGATGTCATCGTCGTGAAGTAATATTTATTGCCAGCTTTAGAACTTGCAATGCCACGGATTCGCGTCCGTGGCATTTTCATATCCCTGCGTGTCCGAAGGATATCCGTAACTCTCAGTTCATCCCGATCTGAATGGAGAGCGGGACAAACCTGGACTCATCCTTTCAGAACACGTCGATCTTCGGTTCGGGCAACGCGGATAGCAGAACGATGGTGTAGATCCCGATCAACGTGATGATCGCGCCTCCGATCAGGAGCAACGCCAGGCCGAGCCAGTTGCGTTCGCCGTCGCGCACGACGACCGTTTTGGCGACCATGTCGAACGCTCGCTGCCGGTTCGAGGTGAACGGGATGAAAAGGGCGTCCAGCGCGAGGATGTCGAAGTAGTACGACAGCCGCCGCACCAGCGCCGTGCCGAGGTGGATCGGCGACCCGTCCTCTTTCAGCACCCGCATGCCGAGCACACGCTTGCCAATAGTCCAACCGAACACCGATTCCATCACCGGGAAGTAGAGCAACGCAATGCCGGTCGCGGTCAGGGCGGTCAACGAAATCAGCACCAGTTCGATCGCGTTGATGTGCACCTGTGGCGGGTTAATCCCACCCCAGTTGAACGAGAAGAACACGTCCGGATCAGCCAGCCCCATCGGCACCACCAGCAGCAGAAACACACCGGGGAAGATGAACATCGTCGACAGGGCAGCGTCCAGCATGAACGCGACGAACCGTTCGAGGATGTTCGCGTACTTGAGCGGCCGGGATTGCATGAACTCTGCGGCTACTTGTCGTGGCGGGCCGAGTTTGTTCGCGATCTCGTCCTCACTGAGTCCCGCCTCCTGCATCGCCATCACCTGCTCGCGCAGGTCGGTGAGGAATCGATCCTTATCGGCGCTCTTGGCGGCGAGGTGCATGCGCACGTCGCGGAAGTAATGTTCAAGCCTGCTCATGGTTGTCCTCCCTGCCTGCGATGAATCCGTCCACGATGTCACGAAACGCCTGCCATTCCTTTTGCAGGTCGCCAAGACGGATTCGTCCCTTGTCTGTCAACTTGTAGTACTTGCGCGGCACGCCACGTTTCGGATTGTCGCGGTACGATTCGATGTAGCCATCATCCTCGAGCCGGTACAGCACGGGGTACAGCGTGCCTTCCTTGATCTGGAAGAAGTCCCCGCCGCGCCGTTCGAGGGTTGAGACGATGTCGTAGCCGTACCGGTCCTCCCCGTCGAGCATCGTCAGCAGAACGAGTTCGATGGTGCCGCGTTTCAGTTCACGTCGTACCGATTCCATCTCGGCCTCACGATATACTTTGTGTACCTAGGTATATGGTAACAGAAATTAGTTGGTGAGTCAAGAGGCTCTGCCAGGATTGGCGGAATGATGCTCGTGGAGGTGGGTTGGGGGGCCTGTCGGTGGTCGGTGGTCGGTGGTCGGCAGGTTGGATTTCCGACTCAGGGCAGACAACCCCGATAGGCGCCGAAACACACCAGCGGTCAATCACGGGCACCAATCCATCGATCTTGCCCGTATTGGCTTTGACAACGCGGACCTGAACCCCTGAAAGGGGACATCTGGCGGCGCTCGAAAATTGTGAATCGGTGAGGTCACACGATTCTACCAGACACCGACTCTTCGACCTGTCACCGGTTTGTGCCGACAGGTGTCCCCAGAACCTGCGGTGGTTCCCTGCTACCGGAGAATCCCGACCAGCTCTAATACGTTCGAGGCAAATACAAAATCGGGGACACTTGACGGAGCAAGTGTCCCCGATTAATTGGTGTTTCTCAGGACTCGAGACTCAAGACTCGGGACTCACGTCACTTCATCAACACGATCTTCTGCACCGCGTTTAGCTGTCCCGGCACATCCGCGCGGACGAAATAGATCCCGCTGGCGATACCGGTACCATCGAACGTAAACGACTGCAGTCCAGCCGGTTGGGTTGATGAACTCAGCACTGCGACCTGTTCGCCGAGGGTGTTGTAGACGGTCAGGTCCAGCTGTGACGAGTGCGGCAGGGCGATCTCGATGGTGGTACTCGGGTTGAACGGGTTCGGGTAGATCTTGTTCAGCTCGTACACCTGCGGCAGGTTGGACGCAACCGCCCCTTCCGTAACCCCGACATAGAGCAGGTTCTTGTACCAGGCGATGGTGTTGTCACCCCATGAGGAGGACAGGATGTCGTTGTCACCGTCGCCGTCAAGATCGGCGCAGTAGATGCCGGAGACGTGGTCAATTTCGTCGGTGATGACGTAGTACTGGCCGAACGTGCCCTCACCGTCGGTGTTTTCGAACCACACGATCAAGCTATCTGAGGAGGATGCGGCGACGAGGTCCATGTCTCCGTCGTCATCGATATCGACGCTGAACAGGATTTCCGCCCCTGTAATCTGATCACTGATCTGTTGGGCAACGCCGAAGCTGCCCTGGCCATTCGTATTCTCATGCCACGCGATCAGGTTTTCGTCTGCCTGGTAGGAGGCGGAGAGAACATCCTGGTCACCGTCCCCGTCCAAGTCATTCGCACAGACAGACCTGAAATTCCACGTGCTGGACACAATCACCATCTCAGGGCCGAATGATCCGGCGCCGTCGAGGTTTTCACTCCACGCAACCATGCCCCGCACAGCACTACTGGAGGCGAAGAGGAGGTCGTGATCAGAATCGCCATCAATATCCGGCGCACATAAAGAATTGATGGAGTAGTTGATATCGGCCAAAACCTGCTCGTCGGCGAACGATCCGGCCCCGTCCTCGTTCTCGTACATCTTGATTTCGGTGCCCTGGGCTGAGATGACGTCTTCGTCCCCATCCCCGTCCATGTCCGAACTGCGGACGGCGGTGATGTCCCAGGTGTTGGTGGCGATGACCAGTTCGTTGCCAAAGCTACCCTGGCCATC
This sequence comes from bacterium, assembly GCA_020444425.1. Lineage (GTDB taxonomy): Bacteria > Electryoneota > Electryoneia > Electryoneales > Electryoneaceae > BMS3BBIN04. The sequence continues at coordinate 28,079 of JAHLLB010000021.1, forward strand.
CAGGTTCTCGAACCAGACGATCTTCTGTTCATTCTGGGAAACGGCAGAAATGACATCGGGATCGCCGTCGCCGTCGAGGTCGGCGCCATAAACGAACGAAGCGCGGTCGAGCGTTTGCGTAATCACGATGGGTTGGCTGAACACCCCCGTACCGTCGAGATTCTCGAACCATTCCACGGTGCTGTCCGTCGCCGACGCGGCGAGAACGTCAAGGTCGCCGTCGTCGTCCATGTCAACGCTGAATACCGCCTGCGCGCCATCGGCCTGATCGCTGATGACGATCTGTGAACTGAAGGAAACCGGCTGCGCGAACATGGCGGACGGCAGAAGAACGAGCAGTGTGGTAAGCAGACACCACTGCCCGACAGTTCTCCCCCACTCGTACAACGTTTTCATCATGCCCCCTATGCCCATCGATCTGTCCAACTCGAACCAGAATATACCTCTCCCACACCAGCGTAACAGGATTTGATTGAAAATATTCCAACAAAAACAGGGAAGCGCTGGGGCAATAAGAAAGCCCGTGCGGGTAACACCAACACGGGCAACAGGTTAGTCGCTGAAATAGACCGGCGTATGCTACGAAGTTGAGGGTTCGTCGTCCCCGTTGCTCTCCTCGGGAGCGTGCTCACCTCCCACGCTCTCCAGCACCTTGATCTCGTCCCGGATGCGTGCGGCTTCCTCGTACTCTTCCTTCTCAACCGCTTCCTTCAGCCGGCGGTTGAGTTCCATCAGCTTGTCTTCCTTGCTCGGACCGGTGGTCTCCGCCTGGGCGATCTCGCCACGCATCCCGGCTTCGGTAAACACATGCGGTGCGACGAAGATGTCTGCGTCAGTTTTCAACGCCAACGCGATGGCATCGCTCGGGCGCGCGTCCACTTCCTTGCGGCCGTCCTGTGTATCAACGTAGACCGTGGCGTAAAAGGTGTTCTCCTTGAGGTCGGTGACCTCGACACGGGACACCTTCGCTGCCGACGCGTCAAGCAGGTTCTGAAACAGGTCATAGGTGAGCGGACGGACATACTTCAGCCCCTGTAGCAACAGGGAGATGGTGTGCGCCTCGGTTGCACCGATAAAAATCGGCAGCCACTGCTCTCCGTCCTTCTCTTTCAGGATCACCACGTAGCCCTGGTACGGTGGGCTGATGGAAATGCCGGTGACCTCTACGGGAATCATTCAAGCCTCTTCTGGGTCAGGGGTTATGTCAGGCACAGGGCCGGGCATGGCAGATGTGGCACAATTGTGGCTCGCGCCATAGATCAGGCAAAATAGGAGAAACACAAAATGGTGTCAAGGTGGGAGGGAACGATCCATCCGACACGAGCCCGAGAGCGCATCGGAGGTTACCGGCCTTCTCCAGAACAACGAACCCGCGTCAAAGTGTATACGCGACCACGTGTTTATCAGGCATCCCCAGCGATTCGCAAGTCGGGAAGATCGTGTCGCCGGTACTGTCTCCCACGAGATGAATACCGTCAGCGTACACGGGCGGGAAAAGTGGCGTGAGCACTGCTCCGGCCCATGTCTCGCAGCCGCGTCCGCAAGCGGACACGGGCACAAACGAATGACGGGCACCAACTTTACGAGTACCTTCTAATAGCGGCGGAAGAGGCTGACGACGATCCCGAGGATCAAGAAATCTTCCCGTGTCGGGTCGACCATGATCGGTTGCATGTACTGGTTCGCCGGACGCAGTTCGATCTGGCTCTTGCCCGGGTGGTAATACTTGACTGTCGCCTCCTCGCCGATCAGCGCGACGATGATCTCGCCGGGACGCGCGTCGTCCTGCTTACGGCAGAAGACAACGTCTCCGTCGTGTATGCCGGCGTCGATCATCGACTCGCCCTTGACCCGCAACGCGAACACCTCGCCCTTGGGAGCGTAATCGGCGTCGATGGCAATGTGGCCCTGCAGGTTGTTTTCCGCGAGCAACGGAGCACCGGCAGCGACCGCCTCACCGTAGATCGGAATCTCGACGACGGAGGTGGTTGGATAGATCATGTCGCTGAGTTCGACAATCCGCGCGCCGGAATCCCTGTGCGAATCATCACGCGGTCCGAACGCGACTTCCTGCCCGGCATCTGTCAATTCGATTGCGCGGCTGCGGTAGCGCTCGCGGACGATATACCCTTTCTTCTGCAGCGCTTCGAGGATGCTTCGGACACCGTTCGTGCTGCGGATTCCTTCCGCCTCGCCGATGTCGCGGAAGGTGGGCGGGTAGCCGTTCTTCCGGAGTCCGTCCCCAATCCGTTTGAGCACCGATTCCTGGCGTGGGGTCAATGGTTCAGCCATGGCTGACTCCTGTTCAAGAGATGTTCACTGAACAAAAGGTAATTGAACAGGAGTTCAGAATCAAGAGGAGTGTGTCTTTTCAAGAAGTAATGTGACCGGTCCGTCGTTGACCAGCGAAACCTGCATCATCGCGCCAAATCGGCCGGTTTCAACATGCAGCCCCGCTTCTTGGAGCCGCTTCGCGAAGTACGCAACAAGGGGTTCGGCCTGCTCGGGCCGGGCGGCGTGAACAAAGCTCGGACGGCGGCCCTTGCGGCTGTCGGCGTAGAGGGTAAACTGGCTGACAACGAGAACAGACGGGTTCGGCTGATCGCTGAGCGAGAGGTTCATCTTCCCCTCATCGTCCTCGAAAATGCGCAGTCCGGCGACCTTGTCCGCGAGCCAGTCGGCCTCGGCTTCGGTGTCGTCGTGCGTTGCCCCGACCAACAGCACAAAGCCCGGCCCGATCTTGCCAACGACTTCCCCTTCCACCGTCACCGACGCGGATGATACTCGTTGCAACACGATACGCATGACAACCCGATGCTCCGTTAGAAGTTCGCCCCAACGCTGATCCATGGGAAGACAACATAGTCGACATCATGTCCCATTTCACGTGCCAGCGCAACGTCGAGCACGTAATGAGTGCTGATCCAACGCACGCCGAACGAAACCAGTGGATCAATCTTGTGCGGGATGAAGTAGTTCTCGGTGACAATCGCCAACGACCGTTTCACACGCCACATCCCGCCGATCATCAGGAAATCGCCGAGGTCAGGTTCATCCGATTCGTCAAAGATCCCGCCACCAATCACCAGGGTCGTGTTGGCGTCGCCGAAACTGAGGACGCCATAGGTCACCGACGTCGTTTTCAGGTTTGACCATTCGGTATCCGCAAACAGGGTCCGGTTACCCACCGCAATTGCGAGGGAATCGGTCTCGACCAGCGTGATCTGACCGGAAACCCAGCCGAGTGAAAACAGCGGACCGCCGAGCGGCATCAGGCTGCCTCCGATCGAGGTGCGGAACGGCATGCCGAGCTCCAGCGTCGGCATAATGATGAAGTGGTGCACATAATACCCGTGGCCGAATTCACGGCTGCGTCCGGTTGGACCGAAGAAGAGGCGATTGTTCGGGTCACGGAACCAGACGAAGCCTCGTTCCGCGAGCACCGGATCGGCAAGGTCAACATGCGCAATGTCGCTGACTGGCAAGCGGTGCTGCCCGTAGCGCGAGTTGACCAGCAGGTAGTCGCCGGTCCAGCGGGTGATGAAACCGTTGATCGGGTCGGCGTCATACGGCTCGACCACTGCGGGGATACCTTCGGAGGTGCTGGTTCCGTAGCGGAGGGAATCCTGGTATGCGAGGACTCGCGGCAGCACGTCCAGCAGTTCGTGATCCAGCAGGTATTCGTGTTCGAAATGCTCGATGCCGTCAAAACTGAACACGACCATCTTCTCAGCGAGGCTGGACGTGGACTTGAAAATCAACGCACGGTCAAAGCCGAACACGTCGGAGAAGAGATCGTACTCTTCCGCCTCTGCAACGGTGATCGTATCGCCGATGGGATGGTTCAGGAAGGGTGTGCGGGCGAACGCGGGATTGTGAGATAACGTCATCTGCAGCAGGAGTGCCAACAGGGTGAACCGTGCGCCGAGCTTCATCATCCGCCCCCCGATGATAGAGTTGGAAACGCTGAGTCGTGGTGTCATCTTTATCTAACATAAGCACCTTAATTCCATTGTACGCAACATCCGCTCCGTGTCAGCAGCAAACAGCCAAATTCGCGCATACTCCAGATCAGAAATGCACGACGAAATCGACCCACGGAATCCCTAACGCCTCGAATTCTCCTGCCAATGGCCGGATGATCGCGAAATCGACGGATAACTTGTCGCCGAACCAACGCATTCCGAGCGACACCACCGGCCAGTCCACACCCGGAATCATCCAGTTTTCCGTGATCAGTTTGGCCCTTCTGCCGGTCTGTAATTCACCACCGATCACCACGAACGGTCTGTCTGCGAGCTCAAACCCATCGACGAAGCCAAATCCCAGACCGAAGGTTCCGGATGCCTTCGAGCTCCCGGCACTGCCAACCCCGTAGATGATTCCGGCGTTCTGACCGTCCCCGCCGCTCATTAATGTGGTCAGGTTGCCGACGGCGAAGGAATAGTTGTCCGTGTCCACAATCCCGACTTGCCCGGTGAACCAGCCGAAAGTAGCGTACGGGATCGACCACGGGAAGAATGCCCCGCCAACGGAGATCTTGTGTCCGAAACCGACCTGGAGACCGGGCATGACGGCCTCGTACACTGCGAAGTAACCCTCTCCCTTGCCCAGGCTGCGTCCGGTTGGCATGAAGAACAGGCGGGTACGATTGGCGTCAACGATTTCAGTGAACTGGGCGTATTCGGTAACCCGCTGCTGAACCTCGATGTCGTCGATTTGTTCGATGGGGATGTCACTGTAGCCGAACTGGGTGGTGACGTGCAAGCTGAACCCGGTCCATTCGGTGATTTTTCCGAACACACGCGGGCCGTGTTTCGGTGTGATCTCGACCGATACGCCGTCCGAAACCGGGAGTCCGTCGTTTAAGGAATCTGCCCTGTCCAGCACCAATGGCAGCACACGGAACACGGAATTGTCGATCAGGTACGTGGTGCCATAACGGGAAAAGACATCTCTGGAGTAAACTCGGAGGATCTTCACATGGGTGTAGACCGAATCGGCGATCACCGCAGAATGGAAGTCGGGTACATCACGGAAGAGGGAATACTGGTCGGCTTCGCAGGCGGTGATCGTGTCGCCGATGCTGTGCTGCAGTATCGGCTGCCGTGCGTGTGCAACACAGGGTAGCAGCAACAAGGCAAACGCCAGCGTTGACCACATTCCACACCGCGCCATCCATCACCCCCCGTAGTACCGATGTCAGGCGGAACGTTTCCGCCACGTCAGTAAGATAAGGCGAAACGGTATGGTATTACTGCGAACAGGTGAAAAAGCCGACACTAAACGGACAAATCAGCCGACAGTCTCCAGCCGCAGGTTGCCCTCGCCGAGCAGTTCTTCGACGGCCTTGATGAACTCGTGGTGCGGGTTGACTTTATAGCGCGTGCTGGTCATGATCCAGCGGCCACCGTCGCCGTTGTGGAAATGGATCTTCAGCGCCACCCCGCCCGGATTGTCGCGCAGGATCTTTTCGAGGTTGAACATCGCCTGCGCGTCGCGGTCGCTGTCCCAGCGGATGCGCACCGCGCGGATCAGGCGTTTGGTGGCGACTTCCAGCGCTTCCATGTCCTCAACGATCAGCTCGACCTGTTCCTGCTGGATCTTCACCTTGCCGGCGATGAGGAACGGTTCATCCTCCTTCATCACCTCGCGGACCTTTTCGAATGCTCGTGGGAAAATCAGCAGCGGGATGATGCCGGTGAGGTCCTCGAGCTTGGCGCGCGCCATCATGTCGCCGTTGCGGGTCTGGCGCTTTTCAATCGAGTTGAGCAGGCCGACGAGACGCAGCGAGGTGCCGTCCTGCAGTTCGGGCAGGTCGACGATCTTATGCATGGAGAGCGCGTCCGCTTCGAGACGGTAGCGTAACAACGGATGTCCTGAGAAGTAGAAGCCGAGGCGTTCGCGTTCGGCGGTGAGCAGGTCTTTGACACTCATTTCCGGCGCGTGCGGCAGTTCCGGGCGTGGCAGACCGCCCATGTCGTCATCGTCATCCTCATCGCCGCCACCAAACAGGCTCACCTGTCCGCGCGCTTTCTCTTCCTGCAACTGACGGCCATAGGTCATCGCACGTTCGACGCACTGGTACTGCTGGTTTCGATGGCCTTCCAACTCACGTGCCGCTCCGGCGAGGATCAGGTTCTCGAGTACGGCCCGGGTGACCATGCGGCTGTCGATGCGTCCCGCGAGGTCGAACAGGTCGCGGAAGCTGCCGCCGGAATCTCGTGCGCCGAGGATGTTCTGGATCGCGCCGGAACCCACGCCCTTGATCGCGGTGAGGCCGAACCGCACCTCGCCGCTTTCGGTGACGGTAAAATCTTCTTCCGACTCGTTGATGTTCGGCGGCAGAACTGGAATGCCCATGCGGCGGCATTCCTCGAGGAACAGGACGACTTCGTCCGTGTTGTCCTTGCGGCTGGTCATCGACGCCGCCATGAACTCCGCCGGGAAGTGCGTTTTCAGGTAGCCGGTCTGGTAGGCAACCAGCGAATACCCGGCGGCGTGGGACTTGTTGAAGCCGTAGGACGCGAACTTCTCGATCAACGCCCACAGTTCCATCGCCTTGGACTTATCGAGGCCGGATTCGCGGCAACCTTCGACGAACTCCGGCATCATCTCGTTCATCAACTTCAGCTTCTTCTTGCCCATCGCACGGCGCAGCAAATCGGCTCGACCGAGGCTGAAGCCGGCGATCTGGTTCGCGATCTGCATCACCTGTTCCTGGTAGACGATGATGCCGTACGTCTCGTCCAGGATCGGCGCCAGCTTCGGGTGCAGGTAGGTGACTTTCTGGCGGCCGTGCTTACGCGCGATGAAGTCGTCGATGTTCGCCATCGGGCCGGGGCGGTAGAGCGCGTTCATCGCGATCAGGTCTTCCAGCCGTTCCGGCTGCAGCTTGCGCAGGTTTTCGCGCATGCCACCGGATTCAAACTGGAAGATGCCGATGGTGTCACCACGGGCAAACAGATCGTAGGTCGGCTTGTCGTCAACCGGGATCTCATCCAGCTCAAGCTCGATGCCTTTTTTGCGGATCAATGCCAGCGCGTTTTCGAGGATGGTCAGCGTCTTCAGCCCGAGGAAGTCGACCTTGAGCAGCCCCAGCGCTTCGGAGTTGTTCATGTCGAACTGGACGACGACACCTTGATCGCCCGCCTTGCTGAGCGGGGCGAATTCGGTAATCGGCTCGGGGGTGATGATGACACCGGCGGCGTGTACGCCCTGGTTACGGACGGTGCCTTCGAGGGTCAGCGCGCGGTCCATCAATTCACGGTACTCGGGCCGTGAGTCGATCAGCTCACGCAATTCGGGAACAACCTTCAACGCCTCGGATAGTTTCTTCGCCTTGCCCTGCACGGGGTCAGGAATCAACTTCGCGATGGCGTTGACCTCGTCCAACGGCAGAGCCATCACCCGGCCAACATCCCGGATCACCTGCTTCGACAACATGCGGCCGAAGGTGATGATCTGCGAAACGCAGTCCGCGCCGTACTTCTTGCGCACGTATTCGATCACTTCCGCACGGCGGGAGTCGGAGAAGTCAACGTCGATATCGGGGTAGGATTCGCGTTCAGGGTTGATAAATCGTTCGAACAGCAGGTTGTAGCGCATCGGGTCGATGTTCGTGATCCCGATGAGGTACGAGACCAGCGATCCCGCCGCGCTGCCACGTCCCGGCCCGACCGGAATCAGGCGTTCTTTCGCGAACATGATGAAGTCGCGCACGATGAGGAAATAGGACGACAGGTGCTTGGTCTGGATAATGTCGAGCTCGAACTCCATCCGCTGGTAGAGGTCGTCCGTGACATCATCGTAGCGTTCCGGCAGCCCTTCCTCGCACAACATCCGCAGGTATTCGAAGTCGTCGTTAACTCCGGCGTCCGTCGGGATGGTGAATTCGGGGAAATGCTTCTCGCCGAACTTGAGTTCGAAGTCGATCTTGTTCGCTATCTCGAGCGTGTTCGAGATGGCTTCGGGTCTGCGGGCGAACAACGCCTGCATCTCGTCCGGAGATTTGAAGTAGTACTGGTCCCCTGGCAGCTTCGGACGAGACGGGTTATTGATATCTGTGCGCATGCCGACGCAACGCAGCACATCATGCGCCTCGGCGTGTTCCTGCTTCAGGTAATGGACGTGGTTCGACGCGACCACCGGAATGCCCAGTTCCTTGCCCAGCTCGATGTGGAACTGGTTGTTGCGTTTCTCATCGTCTAAGTGATGGTCCATCAGCTCGAGGTAGAAGTCGTCGCCGAACAGTTCGCGCAGTCGCAGGACGACATTCCGTGCTTCGTCTTCCTTGCCCAATGACAGCATGCGGTTCGGGTGGCTGAGCGGAGAACCGGACAGGCAGATCAGGCCTTCATGGTGCTTCTCGAGCAGTTCGTAGTCGATGCGCGGTTTGTAGTAAAAGCCCTGCAGGTAGGCTTTGGACGACAGCTTCATCAGGTTGCGCCAGCCGGTAGCGTTCTTGACCAACAGGGGCAAATGGTACAGGGTCGGGATGCGACCGTGCATGTCCGGGCCATGATCCTTGCGATTGCCTTCGATGACGAAGAACTCGCAGCCGAGGATCGGTTTGACGCCGACCCGCTGCATCGCCTGGAAAAATTCCGGCGCGCCGCAGAGGTTGCCGTAGTCGGTCAGCGCGACCGCCGGCAGTTGCATCCGTTCCGCTTCCTCCGCCAATTCATTGATGTGGATGGTGGCTTCGAGGAAGCTGTATTCGCTGTGAACGTGCAGATGGGCGAAGCTCATCGGGTTTAGCTCGTTTAGGTAACAACTGCAACTGTTTACATGCACTGTTCTTACGATTTTCCAATCGATATTAATTTTCATTCAATGTGAACAAACAAATTCAAAGGCAACTATGTAGTTCTAAGTCTGGTTCAACTTAATTACTCATCGATCATGGTATCGGCAGTAAATGATCGCTATTTTTTTGTGGGATTGCCAATTTCCTCACCCGATAGACCAGGTTCACGTACAAGAAGTTCGCGGATGGAACTGATGTCCGGTAAATCCAGAGTTTTTCGAAATGCATCATCTATTTCATGTCGAACTGGATCTACATCAAGTTCGGCGATGGCCAATAGTTGCTTCTTGGCAAGTACATCGTAAGCCTCGCCAAGTTCAGTTAGTATTTCCTTTGACAAATCCTTAACATTGAGAACCTGCATCGAAGCCCATGCAGGTTTCTTCATTTGCATCCATGAGCCTCTAGTTATTGCACGTCGTCCATAGTAGGACAGCACTCCGAAGGTCGAGTTGAACCAGAGTAATAAGGCTTTTCGCTGATTAGCTGAGAGTTTGGCGTCATTGAACGCCCACCAAGTATTGCCGAGAACCTCCTTGTCAAACCCTGTCGCGATAGTACGATGTGTGTTTGTCCAGAGCCTTGAGACCAGCAGCGTTTTTCCCGCTTTCGACCAAACAGCATTAGCGTCTTTGAGCTTTCTTTTTGGAAGGGCTTTTGTTCGCGCAATCAGTGTGGCATTTGGCTCTTGAGCAATTGTCTGAACTTTTGTCGCGTCATGATTCCAGAACGCGGTATACGGTGACCACGTGCTTGCTGAATCATCCACTTCAAAAGCATCGAAAATATCTCTGACATCATAACCAAGTTCGCCAAGCTCATCGAGACGGCACAACTTAACTTTCTTCCCTGTTGAGCTGCCGGGAACGCGAATTTCATGGTTGTTGTTCAGCTGCCAGTACGCTTGCATCAAATGGCGCTGTGCAAATATGGCACCTGTCCAATTATCGCCACCTTCGGGAGCCGGAAGGCTAGCCATCTCACCAATGACCCGCGTACCGGTTCTCACGATTCTAGTTTCTCCTACCCTTTGTCCGACATTTGCGATTTCGCAAGCAATTCGGGACGCACAATCTAACGCTTCATGAATCGTGCGTGGGTTGTGCCACAAGTTCACGTAGATTGTCGTTCCAGGCTTCTCTTTCACCTGCAAACGCCGAGCAATAAACAATATCTCGGACAAATGGGTATTTTCTGAGAAGTTGGGTCGCTCATTGTCATGGCTGGTAATGACCACCTCTAAGTGAAATTCAGTCGCAATAAGTCTTCGTATAGCACGCCAAGCTTCGCCGGTTGCTAAAGCCACTGGAAGGACAAAGGCAATGCGTCCCCCCCGTTTCGTATGAAGATTTGCCAACGGCACAAACAGTGCCCCAAGCCCTGCGGTACCACTCACAGAGAACATTTTCGCCTGTTTAGAAAGAGCTTTTTGCAGTGCCGAACGTTCCTGAGGCAGGGAACCAAAAAGCCGGTTTCCATAACGGCTACTGGTAAATGGCGGATTCAAAACGCAAAGGTCGAGTTTCGGTACTTTCGCGTTAGTGTAGGTTGATTTTGATGCGCCTGTGCGAACCACATCCAACTGTGTATCGTCAAGTGCAAACTGAGTTCTAATCTCTTGACCTTCGAGGAAGTCGAGACTTCCAAGACGCGGACGCCCATGGTCCAGCCCCATCGGCATGACGAACAGGTTCATGTTGCGGAAGGCCACGTCCGGGGCTAGGAGTGCTAGCGTAGAAGCGGTAAGATGAACCGCTGTAGGCAGAACATCATAGCCATGCATGACATTTTGCATAAGGGTTTGGTGAAGTATCGAGACATCTTTATCACTTAGAGAAAGATCCTGCTCAGCGCGGTCCCTGATGTGTCGATCAGTCAGTGCTTGCGCCGCAGCCATAAGAAGTGTACCAGTACCACAAGCGAGATCTGCAACTTTAAAATCAGCTAGCTCGCGTGGAGAGGCAAAATCATTTTTCCAGTCCAGTGCAAAAACAAGTTTTAGAAGCAAAGTAGCAGCTGAGACTGACGTATAATAGGTTCCAAGAAACTTTGCATCATGCAAAAGCCAATGGTATATGCGGCCCATAAGATCATGCCGCAAAGCAGCCTGCTGTCGACAAATAGCTTGTGCTTCACCTAGTAATGCCTTCACTGCGAGCGTTGAATTCGGACTTGATGGAAGCTCGTCCAATAACCGTTCACCGAGCTGAAAGATTGGGACGTAATTGATATTCTCCCAAATCCAGTGCCAATGTTTGGATGTCGCGTCAACTACATCGGTGTTTTTTTCAATCTTTCGGAGTGTTTCGACCCGAGTGTCCGTTATAGAAAGCTGTTCCTGGAAAATGAAAGCGTTTGCAAGAACAAGTGCCGAAACTTTCGCAGCCGTATCGCGCCGATCAATTGTATTTGCTGGTTCCTCGCCTTCCGGTGGAATGATACCGAGAATACGTGATAGACGATCACAGGCACCGGGCTGTCCATTCCAAAGTCGCGCGACTGTCTCCAACTGCGCCGATAGAGATTTAGCCACTTGCTCGACGATATCGTCTTGGGACAGCGCTTCCTGGACGCGTCTGAGCGCATCCATGAGTGAGGCTGGCGTTCCTTCGAACCACTCTTCACTTTCGTGAGATTCTGATACGATTCGATAACGAAGTTTTGCGTTTTCAAGTGTTTCGATGATCTTGGTGGTTGGTGCAGAACGAAGTTCTAACGGATAGACAGCAGCAGCGGCTATGTGCGCAATGCCACTCGAAACGCGTTTACGCGCATCTTCGAGAACAACATCATAGGCAGAAGGATGATCGGTGAACTTTCCCTCTATGACGATACGCAAACCACGCATCTCAAATATCACATCAGGTCGATGTTTGCCGTGAACATGAATGGTCTCAGCGTCGGCAGTGACACCAAGCTTTGAAATAAGTATTGCGAGCTGAGTGTTGACTGCTTCTTCGCGGTTTCTTTGCGCATTCATTTTGCTTGCCTTTACCTAAACAAGAGACTTCATCGTTCACCCACCCGATCAATGATTGCGCCGAGCGCGCGCAACTTGTCTTCCAGTTTTTCGTAACCTCGGTCGAGATGGTAGATCCGGCTGATGTGGGTTTCGCCCTCCGCCGCCAGTCCCGCGAGCACGAGACACGCCGACGCGCGCAGATCGGTCGACATCACCGGCGCGCCTTTCAGCTTCGACGGTCCCTGCACCTTGGCGACGTTTTCCTTCATCGTCACCTTCGCACCCAACCGCATCAGTTCGGCGACGTGAGTGAAACGATCCGGATAAATGGTGTCGGTGACGAAACTGGCGCCGTTCGCCATGGACATCAGCGCGATCCACTGCGCCTGCATATCGGTCGCAAATCCGGGGTAGACGGCGGTTTCGACGTCCACCGGACGCAACTCGCCGTTGCGTTTGACCCGGATGCCATCCACGGTGACGGTCACATGCAGCCCCGCCTCCACCGATTTCGCGATGACCATGGTCAGGTGTTCCGGTTCCGCGCCCTTGAGGACGATCTCGCCGCCAGTCATGCCGACTGCCGCGAGGTACGTTCCCGCCTCGATACGATCCGGGATAACCGCCTGCTGCACGGGTTTCAGGTCACGTGTTCCGACAATGCGTAGCGTGCTGGTGCCGGTGCCTTCGATGGTCGCGCCCATCTGCTGCAGCATGCGCACCAGGGCGGTGACCTCCGGTTCCCGGGCGACGTTGTCGAGGACCGTCTCCTCCGGGATCGTCGCCGCCACGAGCAGCAGGTTGACCGTCGCACCGACACTGGGAAAGCTGAGCACGAAGTTGGTTCCGTGGATATTGGCCGCGTCCGCGACAACGTAGCCTTCGTCGAGGTCGATACTCACACCCATCGCCTCGAAGCCCTTCATGTGGATGTCCACCGGACGCGGACCCCACGCGCAGCCACCGGGCAACGAGACCTTGCCCTTGCGCAGCCGTCCGATTAACGCCCCGAGGGCGTAAAACGACGCGCGCATGGTCTTCACCAGCTCGTACGGCGCGGTGTCGGAGGTCAAGTTGGCGGCATCCAGCGACATCGTACCGGCGTCCCGGTCATGCTCAACTTCGAGACCGAGGTTGGCGAGCACACGGCCCATCGTGCCGACGTCCACAAGACGCGGGACGTTGCTGAGCGTCGTCTTGCCTGGTGCGAGCACGGCGGCGGCCATCAACGGTAACGCGGCGTTCTTCGCGCCCGCGACCTGGATGTTGCCGTACAGCTCGTGCCCGCCCTGGATGATCAGTTTGTCCATGTTTCGGCTATTGGCTATGGGCCGTTGGCTATAGGCCCGGGTTTACGTTGGCTGGATTGTGTTCAATCAACTCTCTCGCGGCGGCGCGGCTGCCATCGGTAACCGACTCGCCACCGAGTAGGCGCGCGATCTCGTCGATTTGTTCCTGACTGCCGACGGGCAGGTTGCGCATCGTGACCTTCGTAGAATCTGCGCCGGTCTGTTTCTCGATCACGAAATGGTGGTCGGCGAGGCTGGCGATCTGCGGCAGATGGGTCACCAGGATCACTTGCCGGATCCGGCTCAGCTCCTTCAACCGCAGCCCGACCTGACGCGCGGTCTTGCCGGAAATGCCTGTATCGACCTCGTCAAACACCAGCACCGGCGGCAGTCCCTCCGGCGGGCTTAGCCCGCGCAACAGCAGCATCATTCGGCTAAGTTCACCGCCGGACGCCACCCGCTGCAATGCCTTCGGTTCATGGCCCGGGTTGAAGGAGATGCGGAACTCGTAACGGTCCCACCCATCCGGACCGACGCAGTGCGCACCACTGTGGGGAAACTCGACCGTCTCCCCCTCTTCCTCTACACGATGGATCTCGAAGCGCGGTTTCTCGACACCCACCGAGCGCAGTCCTTCTTCCATCGCCGCCTGCATCTGCGGCAGGATCGACACTCGAGCCGCGGATACATTCTCGCACGCCGTTTCCCAGCGTTCGAGGTGCTTTCTGATCTCACGGTCGAGCCGGTCACGTTCGCGCTGCAGGTCCTCGCTGTCATCTTCCCGTGTGCGCAGGTCGCGCCAGGTGTCGAGCAGCGCCTGCATCGAGCCGCCGTACTTGCGGATCAGACGCAACAATTGCCCATGCCGGTCGCGTACCTGTTCCAACTGATCCGGGTCAAGATTCACATCATCGCGGCGGTTGGCAAGATCGAGGGACGCCTGGCGCAAGACGTCCAACGCTTCATTCAACGCTGTTTCCTGCGACTTCAGGGACTCGTCAATGCGCGCCAGGTCACGTACTTCCTGGATGATCGCTGCCAACTGGTCGGAGACTGGCGCGTCCCCCTGGTCCAGCGCGTCCACGGTGTTGCTCAATCCGGTGAGCAGGCTTTCCGCTCCCTCGAGCAAGCGAATTTCACGCTCGAGCTCATCCTCTTCGTCCGGTTTCGGATCGAACGAATCGATTTCGGCCAACTGATACCGCGCCAGCTCTTCGGTTTCCTTCAGCCGTGTGATCCGGGCTGTCAGCTTCGCGCGCCTGTCCTTGAACGACTGATACGTCGCGTGCAACTCGCCCAACTCGGTAACGTCGGCTTCCAATCCGCCGAAACGGTCGATGTGCTCGAGGTGCGTGGCAGGATCGAGCAGGGTTGCGCCGTCCCGCTGCGCGGTCAGCTCCACCCAGCGCCGTCCCTCCTCTTTCAGGGCGGCGATGGTGGTGGCGGAATCGTCGATCCGGGCCTTGGTGCGTCCGTCCGGACCGACTTCGCGGATCAGCGCACGGGTGCTGCCGTCCTGTTCGAACAACGCTGACACATTCGCCCGGTCCTCGCGCACGATGTCCGGATAGGCACGCTCGCCAAGCGTGAGCGCGATCGATCCAATCAGGATTGACTTGCCCGCGCCGGTTTCGCCGGTGATCACATTCAGGCCGTTGGCGAATTCGAGTGCGAGTTCGTCGACGAGCGCGATATTCTTTATTTTCAACGATTTAAGCAAGAACTAGCCCCGGGATGAATGACGAAAGATACGCTCCCGGATGGTGCGATTGCTCGCTCGGAGCGTCAACAAGAAGTGCTCGGATGACGGGGGTGAAACCGGAGACGGGATAAGCCGACTCTCCCTCCGGACATCAGCCCGGAGGGAGAAGAATCGAATCACATTAAGGGAACCGAACTTTTTCCGGTTCGTGTTTATCCTGAATAGTCGCTGAAACTCGAGATGAGTTCTTCCATCGACTTGTGCGCACCCTCAAGGTCGAGGGAATAGATGCGCATGTCGTGGTAGCGGCCATACCGATCTTTGATATGATCTTTCAGGGTCGCTTCACGTGCGAATCCGAAGGTTTTCAGCATCTTGATGCCGTCAACGTGGTCTTTCGTCAACTGTGCGTAGAGTTTTTCGATCTCCATCGCTTGCGCGAGTGGGATCATTTCTTCGAACAATACAGTTGCAAGGCCATAGCGCCGATACTCAGGGTGTGAGACGAAGATGACGCGACCGACATGGCGGGTCCACAGCGCTTGCCCATGGTAGAGGGCGAGGGAACCGATAATCTTTCCATCATGCCAGGCAACGAGGAAGATGGCGCGATTATCTTCGAGTTGACGTTTCAGGACGCGTGGGTAATGCGGGGAGTTAACGTCATACGGCAACCGTGCAAGTGATTTGTCATCCAACGTGCTGTACATCTCCATCAGATCGTTGAGCTGGGAAGCATTCAGCAGGTTGATTTCAACTTCGAGATGCCTCCTGACCTTGATGGACAGTGGTAAGCGATTGTCTGTCTTTACCATCAGTTCCTCCGATACTCGGCGGGATTACCACCGCAAAAGGGTTGCGCGAACGGTGCGTCAAAGATCCGGACGGGGCATGAACTTGAGGGGGTCAGCTGTATTGTAACATCCGTCGTTTCATGCCTTAGCATCAGGATACGCGTTCCCGGCGCGTTTGTCAATCGAATGTGTGAAAATCTTAATTTTGCTGGCGAACTGCTACTCAAATCCTGACTCCGGAGTCATCGAATGAAACTATTTCATGTTTGAAATCGTTTTGCATTGGAGTTCGGAATGTTGCATCTTGGTTACGTCTTCGGGGGATACTCATGAAGATTCATCCGAACAAGAAGTCAACCGTTTGGGGATTCGCCAGCCATCGACGGCCCACCCTGTTTCAATCCCTGAGTTTTCACGGATCAGCTTTTCTGAATTTCTGTGTTCAGAGAGCTAGGTAATGAGTTAGGGAAGCCTTTAAACAATGAAAAGTCAGGGGTTTAGCTTTTGAAGCATGGGAAAAGTTTGGTGTAGCTAATATTTGATATACAGTTGAATAAGGTTTGCAAAGCGTTACGAAAAACGAAAAAGGCGATGAGTTGTAAATACATAAGTTAGCCTGGATAAACAATTTAACGTGTTGTTTTTCAAAGAGTAAACGGGAGACACCCTGAGAGACAACACTTGACAGAGTGTAGGATAGAGGTTATCTTTGCGGCCCCGAAGAGTAGATGACAGTTGCAGGCTGGGCAGCCTTGCAGTCAACCTTCGGTCAGCTTCGCGGTAGTGAAAGAGGCGCGAGTATCCACAGCTGCCCCGACATGGAGGAGAGATACCATGAGCCCTACCGTAGAGATGTACGAACAGAGCATGCCGACTCTGGACGAGATTGAACGTGAGCTCGAGACGTGGGAAGAGCGTATCAATAGTTGGGCGGATCGGATTCCCTGGAGTGAGCCGGAACAGCGTGGCAATGCGTTGACGACGGCGAAGTTCCTTCGCAAGATGGTTGCTGAATCCTGGATTCACCTTCTCGCCTGCCGCGCGCGTGGCGCGGACCTGATGGATCCTTCGGCCTTCCGTACCCGCCGGATCTTCCGTCAGCTGAACGAATACGCCCCCGGGTTGATCGAGAAGATGGAATCTCGTCTGCCGGAATCTGTCCCGAGCATGGCGGCTGCCTGATCGATCTACGCAGCACGAGTTACCTGCATTGACGACAAGACCCCACGATTTCGTGGGGTTTTTCCTCTCTCGGGGAGGGTACGGTTCCGGTCAATGGTGTCGCTTGCTTGCCGGTTTCTGTTTCAGAAACTCGCGTTCTACTCCGGCGAGGGTTTCCGCAAACTCCAGGTCGTCCCGCAGTTTGTACCGCACCTGCCGCCGCATGTGGGCCATCGCGCTACCGCTGATGTTCAGCCTCTCCCCCAGTTCACGGATGCCACCGTTTCCAATCAGATGCCGCATGGCCAGTTCGACGAGGATTTTCCGTCCCGGGTGACGGGCGCGTGCGCGCAGGAGATCATCCGGTGGGACTTCATACGATCGGGCTACGGCCCGGACGAGTCGGTTGAAACGAACCCGGATTTCGTTGCGATTGACACCGTTCCCCTTTGCCGGCAAAGGGGAATGCGCGCCGGTGCGTCCGCGCGCGCGTTCGTAGTGTTCCTGAATGAAGTCCTTGCTGCCGAGCAGGCTCATCGCCTTGACCTGGTCGAACACGTCGGGCTGTTTGCTGACGTTCTTCGCGCCCTGCATGATGTACCAGAACGGGGCTTCGTCCGGACGTCCCGGTTGCAAATGCGCCAGCCGGCGCACGGCTTCGCGGCGGTTGAACCACGCCGGGCCCTCTTCCTGTCCACTGTAGATCGGCAGTGATGTCCAGCGTGTCTTCAGAATTTCGCCGATCTTGCGCGCTTCGCTCTCGTTGGACCAGTGCCCGCCGATGACGGGTGCGAGGTGGATCCGTTGCAGCACATCGGCGAACAACGGACCGTCCTGCACCAGGATCGAACGGTGCCGGTCGCGGATCTTCGGGAGATCACGAAAGTTCAGCGCCTTCAGCCGGTTGAAGTATCCGGCCTGGCAGCGGTGGATAAAGCTGGAGAGAGGAAGTTGGCCGGAACGGACAAACAACAGCGCGGAATTCGGCAGCAGGGCATAGGCGAAAATGGTGACGCCGTACGCTTCGGTGGCGTCCCCGATGGACGCGAGGAACAGGCCGCGTTCTTCTTCCGATACGAACAGGTCAGTATCGGGTCGAACGCGGATCTGCAGGATGTAGAGAGCGTCTGGGATGTGGATGCGCACGGGTCGAGCCATGGCGCCCAAGGTAGAGAACAAGAAGTGCCGCGACAAGCGCGCTCGGGGGCGGGAGCTGTTGTGAAATTCTTGTTAGTTCAGTAATTAAGCTATTGGTAAATAAAAATATGGGACTCGTTTGCGGCTTAGCTTTCCTCCCGCAGTATCGTTAGCAGATGAATACATCGCGACTTGCAGCTACAACCCATCGCAAAAGCGGTCACGTGTCGATGCCACCACATGACCGCTGCAAATGCTCATTGTCCGCCGACCGTAGCCCGCAGTCCACAGCCTTCAGTTACCCCGTGATCTCGAACATGCGTTGTAGCGCGATGTTGGAGAGGCGGCGGGTTTCGTCGTCAACGGTGATCTGCCAGCGATATTCACCGTTCACCAGCGCCTTCATGCTGTCCCGCAAGGCTTCCGGGCTGATCCGGAACATGGTTGAGCAGAGGCAGGCGTACGGCGCGAGGCTGAACACTTCCTTACCGTCCGCGGCCATCTCCGCGCCGAGCCGGTTGACGAGGTGATTTTCGGTGCCGACGGCCCACTTCGTACCTGCGGGCGCCTCACGGATCGTCTTCAGAATCCCACCGGTGGAACCGGAATAGTCGGCTTTCTGCACCACCTCATGGCTGCACTCGGGGTGCACGATGACCTTGATCTCCGGGTCACGTTTGCGCCACACATCCACGTGTTCCGGGACGAAGTGCTGGTGTACGCTACAGTGCCCGCGCCAAAGCAGGATGCGGGAGTTTTTGATCGTGTCACGGTCATGCCCACCGAGATCCTCTTCCGGATCCCAGACAATCATATCGTCCAATGGCACGCCGAGATCGTAGCTGGTGTTGCGGCCCAGGTGCTGATCGGGGAAGAAGAACAGTTTTTCGCCGCGTTCCAGCGCCCACTTGATGATCTTCTGTGCGTTGGAGGAGGTACAGATCGTGCCGCCGTGCTTGCCGACAAACGCCTTGACGTCGGCGGTGGAGTTGATGTATGTGACCGGCGTGATCTTCGTGGTGTCGTAAAACTGGCCGATCTGCTCCCACGCGTCCTCGATGTCGTCAATCTCGGCCATGTCGGCCATGGTGCAGCCTGCACGCTTGTCCGGCAAAATGACGGTGACATCCTTCGGCGTGAGCATGTCGGCGGTTTCAGCCATGAAGTGCACACCGAGGAAGATGACAAACTTCGCATCATCCATTTTCGCTGCGTACTGGCTGAGCGCGAGGCTGTCGCCGCGTTTGTCGGCGAACTGGATGACTTCGTCCCGCTGGTAGTGATGCCCGAGCAGGACCAGATCCGATCCTAGCTGTGCGCGCAGGTCGCGGATCTCGTCAATCAGCTGCGGCGGGATGATCGGATCGCCCATTTTCGTGACATCGGCAATGGGTTGTTCCGGATTCCAACGGACATCCATCTTGTCGGTTACATCTGGGGTCTTGATCGCCATGGCAACAGCATCCTCGGGGGCGGTTCAAACCAAAGATTCACGCGAATGAACCGTGAATATAACAGCCTGATTCGGCCTCAACCCGGCTCGGCTCGGCGGGAATATCCATCGGTTAGCGTATTCTAACTCTCTCACGTTGCAGTGGGGTAAACGTTTCAATGGTGCGAATGCCTCATGGGGCCGCGAACGGTCCATACGCCGGTGCTTGCGGATGCTGCAGATCGGTCAGCCGCCATGCTTTCATCCGCACCCAACGGTTGCGGTGACGGACCGAATCCAGCGGCAACGGTTCGACTGCGGAAAACCGTGGCGCGAAGTGCTTTTCCGGGTCGATGTCGTAGCGTGCCTGGGTGATGAAGACGCCGGACCAGCGTTCGTACTGCGTCTCCGGTGCCCACCATGCGAACATGTGGGAATCGACCGGGTTGAGCAGCACGATGGTGTGTGCACCCTGATCCGCCCACGCCAGCTCGCCGGCGGTGAACCACTTGTGCGCGAAGATGAGATCGTTTTCGGTCAGTTCGCCGGACTGCTCGAGCTCATCCAACGCCGCCCTCCACCCTGCCGGGTCAAGCGTTGGGTCGGAACGTGGTTCCAGAGGAATGAACCCGGTTGCTGCCTGAATCACAACCAACAAGACCAGCAGCAGGTTCACACCGATCGCGATGGCGATGTTGCGTTGCACGCGAGTTGTCCACGCAAACCCTCCCGCCGCCAGCACGAACGCCGCAGCGTACCCCGGCATGGTCCAATGCGGCAAGATGCCGCGAGTCAGTCCGATCAAGGTGATCCCGATGACCGGTGTCAGGAAAAATGCGACGAGCCAGCGGTCACTGGGCGAGGTGTGAGGTGTGAGGTGTGAGGTATGAGGAACAGCATTAGACGTGCCCGTGTCTGCTTGCAGACGCGGCCCCGAGACTGCTTGCTCAACGTTCGTGCCCGCAGCTTCACCACTCGACTTCCTCAGGTCGGTCGATCCTGACGTGCGAGTACGTCGTGGCACACCGGGTTCCACAGGGGACACTTTCTCCGAAAGTGTCCCCTGTGACCGGCGTCTCCGGAACGCACCCCAGAACAGCACCACCGCCAGCCACGGTGTCAGGTACCCGATCTGCCCGCCGATCGCCTGCCCGATCAGATCGAAGCGCAGTCGCAGTTCGCCGCTGGTCCCTTTGCCGAGCTGTTCGGCGAACGAGATCCAGTGATTGTTCGCGTTCCACCAGATCGTCGGCGCGAACACCAGCACTGCGATCACGAGTGCTAAATACAGCCGCCAGTCCAACCACCAGCGACGCAGCTGCTTGTCGTAGATCGACGCAATCACCAGCGACGCCGGCAACAACACGGCGTGGTACTTGGCGAGCAGCGCCAGTCCGGTGAAGACGCCCAGAAGGGCGAACAGCAAGGTCCGTTGGACGTAGGTCTGAGGTGTGAGGTGTGAGCTATGAGGAACACCCTCACCCACATCACCACTTGTTCCCGTTTCCAAAGTGCCCGTGTCTGCTTGCAGACGCGGACGCTCCGCAGCTTCACCACCCGGCTTCCCTACATCTGTCGATCCCGACGTGCGAGCACGTCGGGGCACACCTGCCGGGGACACTTTCGGAGAAAGTGTCCCCGTATCGACTGTATTCCGCAACCGTTCGGCAACCACCAGTGCCCAGACCCACGCCAGCAACAGGGCGTTGTCGGGGATCACGAACGCCCCCGCACCGACGAGGAAATAGGGGGCCGCGTGGAGCAGGAGCACCGCGAACCGGGCGGCGTTGCGGTTGTATACTCGTCCCGCGAGCAGGTAAACTCCGGGCAGGGTGAGGGTAAAGGCCAGTACCGCACCGAGACGCAGGGTCAGCGGGGTCCACAGTCCGGTCAGCCAGGTGCCAAGGCCGGCGATCAGTGCAACTGCTGGCGGATGGTCGAAATAGCCCCACGCGAGGTTGCGGGCGAAAAGATGGTAGTAGGCTTCGTCAAAGCCGGGCCCGATCATTCCTGACAGTGCGAGGCGCACGGCGAACGATACGGCAAGCGTGACCCAGAAGACACGATCACGGAACATGGTGGCGAAGGTGACAGATTCCGAAAGCATGGCGAAAGGTACAGCATCCAGCGGCGGGCCGGAAGGCGGCAGGTTCAAACAGGGCCCGCAACCGGGGTCGCTGACCCGTGTGCTGCTGGTCGACGATAACGACCGTTACGCCAAGTCTTTAACCGAGGATCTGCACCGTCGCGGGGTCGAGGACATCGTGCGTGCGGTGAACGCGAAGGAAGGCGTGGAACTGTTGCGTGCCCGTGGGGACGAGTTCGACGGCGTCGTCTCCGACATCTCGATGGAGCATCAGATCAGCGGGTTGCGTGTGCTGCGGGTCGCGCGTGCCCTCGACAAACAGCGGCGGGCGACAGTGATTGCCAGGACGGATGATCCGCGCCAGCAAAGCTTGCGCGGGCATCAAGCCCAGGACGAATCCACAACGCTTCGACCCCTGATGGTCGCGTGCGCCACCACCGGCCTCGACACACCGGCCGGCTATCAGTTCAACAAGTTCCTGCTCGGCACGTTGTACCGTTGCGACTTCCTGATCCCGAAACGCCCGATCAAACGCGACGGGAAGGTGTTCTGGATTCGAGGGGCAAAGGTGTGGTAGAACTGGTAGCGAGGCTTGTAAGTCACTCCCAGTAAAACAGCGTTGTAGCCGGATATAAGATTCCTTAAGATATTACTAGGCAAAGGGAGCCACTCATGAAATATTCTACCATTATCACCCTGTTCCTGCTCGTGACTTTCTCCGTAATTCCCTCTTTTTCACAACCTCCGCAGCGAGAGTGGAGAAGGAATTGGGGGTTTCCCTACACAAACGAAGCTGCCTACTCTGTGGCAAGCCTTCCGGGGAATGGCTTTGTCGTGGGTGCAAGTACGCGCATCTTCAGCAATTCTGGCTTGTTACTTGGTTTTACCCAAGCTGGCAATGTGATTGGATATCAACCAGAGCTGCCTACTGGACGGATCTACTCGATTGCCACTCTACCTGAAACAGGCACGGCATGGATTAGTAATGGCAACAGCATCATCTTGGGTTTCACACAGTTTTCAGGTGAAACGCCTTGGAGCCATACGCTCCCAGGGTTTTCTCGAGTTGTCACAAATAGTAACAATAACATTGTTACCGCTGTGTCAACTGACAATGTGATCGGAGCACCGGTTGAGCTGAGAACTTATAGCAATACAGGCACCTTACTGACAACAGAAAACTACTACTTGGATAATAACGGCGAATCAGCAATTTCTTCTTTATCAATAACAAGTTCGGGACAATATCTAATGAGTGGTGTGATTTCAATTAACGATGAATTACAAGGATGGACCTTGAGACTCGATGAAAATGGTGATTCTTTGAATGTCATTTATTATCGTACATACATGCACACCAGTCCCGCGCACGATAACGGCTTTTATGCTTTTTCACTCCTAACCAATGAACTTGCGAGATTCAGTGCTACGGACGAACTCGTCTGGGAGACAAATGTCGACCATTATCATGAGCCGGATGCCCCAGTCCCAACCGCCGATGGTGGAGTAATTGTACTTGGTTTTACAGGTGATGGACCGCCTTCAGCCGTAGCGGACAAGTTCGATGCTGCTGGTAATGCACTTTGGAGTTATCAGACTCAAGGGCCTTGGTTTGAGGATACGTACGCCTATGACGGGATCGGTCTTGAAGATGGCTACCTGTTGGTCGGAAAGACTGATTGGCCGCAGCAGGATTACAATTATTCGCAAATCTGGGTCGAACGACTCGGTTTGGACATCACGGATCAACGGATTCTCGCCTGGCCAGCTCGGGATAGTGTTGTCGTCCTGCCGGGGGAATCGTTCCGTTGGAATGGCCGGCTGAAAAATAACCTTTCTGAACCAGTAACTACTGATGTCTGGGTTCAGGTGTTAACGCCTGGTGGCACACTCACGGACCCGGTTCACCTTTGGGAAGATGTTGCTTTGTCTGCCGATGAGGTGATTCAGGTTTCACCATTCCAATATGTACCTACATGGGTTGAACCGGGAACGTATCACTATCTCGTCCGGATCGGTGACTATCCGCAGGAGAGGTATGAGGATGTATTTCAATTCACTGTGGCCAGCACCAGTTCAACCAGTAGCCCTTCAGAACCTGACGATTGGCGGCTTCGGCTGCGTTAAGGGGGGGATTCACAAACAACCCTAGCGACCGCTTTGGCAACACCGTACTACACCAGCCCGCAGTCCGTAGCCCGCGGCCAGCAGCCCGCTCAGTCGTAATCCCTCACCAGCCGGATCCCACCGACATCGTAGTCGCCGCCGTTGGGTGTGCCACGGTTGGCGACACGCAACCGGCTGCCGGGGTTGTGCCAGCAGCCGCCGCGCAGCACGTGTACGGTGCCGAGGTTCGGCCCCTGCGGATCGACAACCGGGCTGTTACGGTAGTAGCCGGCGCCATACCAGTCGGAGCATCGTTCCCACGCGTTCCCGAGTACGTCATACAGTCCCCACGGGTTCGGCAGCTTCTGCCCCACCGTTTTCGGGCGGGGGGGATCGTTGTTGTCATCGAACCACGCGTACAGTTCCAGCTCGGAATAGTCCGGATCGTCGCCCCACCAGAACCGTGTGCTGTCATTTCCCGCGCGGGCGAACAGTTCCCACTCGGCTTCGGTCGGGAGACGCCACGGGTTGTTCGGCAGATCGGCGTTCAGTGCCGGCAGCAGGTCCTGTTCGACGAACTCGCTGGTTACCTGCGTCACCGGGTAATCTGGGCCGACGAAGACCGACGGATTGTAGCCGGTCAACGCTTCCCACTGGGCTTGTGTCAGCTCGTATTTGCCGACATAGAACCCCTGGCTGATGGTCACCGGGTGCCGTGGGTATTCGTCCGACTGGCCGTCCAGTTCATCGATTTGCGCGCCCATCATGTACGATCCGGCTGGGATGTAGGCCATGTTATACAGCAGGCCGGTGTTGCCCAGTTCAAATTCCTGGTCGCCCGGGGGCGGTGGTGCGGCGACGATGGTGAATTTCTTCAGGTAGCTGCTGTTGTAGTTGAGCAGCCGCCGGGTTTGACTCGCTGCCTCGCCCAACGCGCCGAAGGCGTACCCGTTGGACGGCATCGGTGTCACGAACAGGTCTTCCGCGGACAAGCCTTCGTTGGGATAGAGGAACCAGTCGCCGGCGGGCAGGGATGTGGTCCCGGACTGCAAGGGCGTCAGCTGGTTGTTTGCATCGAGCAGGCCGATATCCGTACTCACTGCCATCCGGATGGTGGTGGTCAGAGACACACCCGGGAAGATGAACTCGTCCGTGGTCCAGTCGGTTTTCATCGTGTGGATGCCGAGCTGGGCGTTCCATTGCGTCGGGAAAGACCAGTGATAGGTGTAGGTTCCGAACAGGACGTTGTCCGGATACGGTCCGATGCCTGCGCTGATCGCGGCTTCGTTGATGAAGTCCGTGAACGCGGTCGTCTGATCGATAAACAGCGCCTGCACCACTTCCGGGGACTGGAATTCGTAGTAGTTCAGGGCGGTGTAGGCGTCCTCGAGCTGTTGATCGGTCCACAATGACATCTGAATCTGTTGGCGGACAACATCCTGCATCAGGTTGTTGTCGATGAACGCGGTCAGCCAGTCGTAAATCGACGAGCCGGACCCATTCAGCATGTTGCTCACCCGGTTGAACATCCGCAATTCTTCGCTGCTGAACTGGGAAGCGAAGTAGACGGCGAAGGTGTTCCAACCCATCGTCTCGTCGTCGGCCACCACGCGTTCAACATAATCGACCGTGGCATTTGTAATCGCCGCCGAGACCAGTGTACCGAGCGACAACTCTTCCAGGTTGCCCGTTCTCGGCTGGCCAACAGCGGTAAAATCATCGGTTTCGATGGTTATGTAGGATGGACGGGATGCTGTAATGGGGGAATGGTCGGTCGCCTCACCGGCCAGCGCCAGCCAGGGCAACAGCAGAACCATCAGGGGGACAAAAATTAACAGACCGGAAGGCCGGGTCATTTCCACGTTCCTCGTTCAACGATACGCTGCTCGCATTCACTCGTGCCGGGTGCCCAACAATCGCGAGACCGTTCCGTGTCCCTCGCCCGGACCTACAGCTTTGTAATGTACGAACGGCGATAAAGTTTGACAAGAACATGAAAAATCAGAAATCAGCGGTGCGCTCGAGAGCAGCTTTGGTGAAATCGTCCTCGGAGTAAGGCACATCGAACTCGATTCCGGTGATTTCGAACCGGGTCCATTTGTCCACGGTGATGTGGCTACGGATCATCGTGCTGGTCGCAAACCAGCGTGCGCCGAACTGCTGGATCTTCTCGACGCTCATCTCCTTGACCGGATACTGGGACGCGTCAAAGTTTAGCACGCGAGTCGCAACATTGCGCGCCTTGTCGATGGTGATTTCGCGAAACGGGTAGGAGACGGTCATGTCTTTCGCCTCCATCCGGATCTCGACGGTGCTGTCGGTCTCAGCGGTGATGGTCGCGTTGTACTTGTCTGCCCAGGACGAGGATTGCGTCATGTCTTCGTAGGACATGTCGCTGCCCTGCACCCCCTCCCGAAGCATATGTCCCTGCACCAGCATTGTGCGATCCACACGCGGGAAGTAAATCCACAGCTGATCGTCGCGGCGGAGGTAGCGTGTGCCGGCGTCACGCGGCGGCTCGAGGTATTCCATCAGCGCGTACTGGTCGCCGACGACATGCCCCTTCATCTTGAACACACGCTCCTGTCCGGAGGGCAGGTGAACGGTCATCACGGCGGTGTATTTCGCCGATTCCATCACCTGGTTACGGTCGAGGGCGTTCAGCCAGTCGAGGGCGGATTTCTCGGCGGAAGCCGTCCCGGGGATGTGCACACACAGGATCAGCACCAGCATATGTGAATAACGTAGCAGCTTCATGTCCTATACACTCCGCAAAGCCTTCGCGGGTTCTAACCGTGCGGCGACCCGAGCCGGGTACCACGCCGCGAGCACGGCGATGACCAGTCCGAGCAGGCTCGCCTTGATCGCCGTGACGAGACTTGGTTCGGGATAGAAGACCGTATTCATCGGCAGATCCATCGTCTTGACGATCTCACTGAAGTCGATGCCGACCCGGCCCAGCCAGATCGAGACTGCCATCCCGATGATCAGGCCGAGAATTGTCCCGACAACCCCGACCAGCGCCGACTCGGTCATCACGAGCCGGATGACGGTGCGGCGATCAAACCCCATCGCGCGCAAGGCACCGATTTCACGTGTCCGTTCCATCACCGACATCAACACCGTGTTGACCACGGTGACAAGGGCGATAATGCCGAGCAGGCCCATCAGCACGACGGTAAACACCCGCGCGGGTGCCATCATCTCGTACATCGAGCCCTGTTGCTGCCACGGAACGGCCTTGATGTGCTCAAAGCCAGCCTCGTCAATCGCCTGCTGGATCTGCGCCGCGACCGGGATCGCGGCTTCCATCCCGCCGTCAATCATGAGCGTAATGTTGAGCGCGCGATCCTCCATCGCCAGCTGGTACTGTGCGGGTGCGAGCGGAACGTAAAACGCGCGGCGATCCAGCTGGGAAATGCCGCTTCTGAATGTACCGGTGACGGTGTAGACGCCCGGCCCAAGGCCCCCGTACGACGTCGACGCGACGAAAAACAGTTCATCACCAACGTTGAGCTCGAGCTTTTTCGCCAGTTCGTAACCGATCAGGAGTTCATCAGCATCATCAGCGGGGACTCGTCCCTCGCTGACCCAGTCGTCCAGCTCGATCAGGCCTCGTTCCCGGGACGGTGTCACGGCCGTCCCGTAGGCCGGGATCGCGCCGTCCGGTCCGTCGAGCAGCACACCGAAGCGGATGCGTGGGCTGGCCTGCTTAACGGCCGGGATGGATTCGATCACGTGCAGCAGGCTGTCGACGCCGGTCAATCCCTGGTCGAGCGACAGCATGCGGACTCGATCCACCGCCGCTTCCGGCATGATCTTGACGTGCCCGGCTTCGATGCGGACGTACGATTCGAAGAAGCCGTTTACGGCACCCTCGACGTACGCGTCCATGAAGGTCGCGGCAGCGACCGCCAACGCGATGGCGAGGGTGGTCAGCAGGCTGCGTCCGGGACGGCGGCGGGTGTTGCGGAAGGCGAGATGCGTGATGCTCACAGCCGGCCCTCCCGCAGGGCGCGTACCACTTCGCCCCGCTGCGCCCTGTAGGCCGCGGTCCAACTCGCCAGCGCAGTCAGGATCAGACCGAATGACAAGGTGATGATCGGGTTGGACGCGTGCAGACTTGGGTAGAACGATGTGTTGATCGGGATGCCGGATTGCACATCCTCATACGCCTCGAGACTGATCCCGACGTTGTGCAGCCACAGAACGATCGCGCTGCCGAAGAGTAAGGCTAACACTCCCGCCAGCAGCCCGATACTGATGCCTTCGAACAGGAACAGGCGGCCAATCATTGAACGTTCGAACCCCAGCGCGCGCAACGCACCGATCTCCTGCGTGCGTTCGTGCACCGCCATGATCATCGTGTTCGACACCGCGACGGCAGCGATCAACGCGAGGATTGCGACGACGACGCTCATCGCGATCCGCCGGAACTGCATCACGTAGAGAAAGCCGGCTGCAGCTTCCTCCCAGGTCTGCCACTCGAGGGTCGAACCGTGCATGTTGAGCTGTTCGCGAAGTTTGTCGGCGTTCTTGCGATTGCCGCCGAGAACGGCGAGTTCGTTGGCAGAATCGTTGACCAACGCGAGCTGTTGTGCGTCGGTGAGGCTGACGTACGCGCTTTGACCGTCCACGGCCGGATGACCGGTGTTGAGAATGCCGATCACCGGCAGCCGCAGCGAATTCAACGCGCCCGGCGCAGAACGGGCGAACAGGGTTGGCCGGTCACCGACCGTAAGCCCCATGTCCTTCGCCAGCTTGCGGCCGATTAGCACACCGCCCTTGTGGTCGAGTGACTCGCCACTCTGCAATTGATCAAGGGTGGCGTAAACGGTGCGGTCGCGTTCAGGATCGACACCGACGATCTCGATGAATGCTTCTTCGGTGCCGACGATCAGTTGGCCGGGGATGTGCAGCCGGACGGTGGTCTGGACGTCGAGCTCATCCGCCAGCGCGTCGCGTAACGAATCGGCGCTGCCGAACAGCTTGTCGAGGGTACGGAAGGTGTCGTCGTTGAGGTAGCCCTGCGGAAAGCCGCGCAGGTGGGCGGTTTCGTACTGGATGTAGCTGTCCAGCGCCTGGTCGGTGAGACCGTCCAGCATGGCGTACGCGACGATCATCACGATCAGGCCCATGGTCAGGCCGGAAACGGTCAGCGCGGTGCGGCGTTTCTGCCGCCGCAGGTTGCGCAACGCGAGCCGGATGGCGATCAGCGTGTTACGCATCCATCCACCATTTCGACAACGGTATCCACTCGTTCGAGCAGGCGTGGGTCGTGCGATGCGAAGACGAACGACACGCCGAGCTCATTGCGCATCTCGTTCATCAGGTCGACAATCGCCATCCCGGTGGACCCATCGAGGTTGGCGGTGGGTTCATCCGCGAGCACGATCGGCGGGTCTTTCACCAGTGCCCGCGCGACGGCGATGCGTTGCTGCTGCCCGCCGGAAAGCTGGGTCGGGTTGCGGTCTTCCATGCCTTCGAGACCAACGCGGCGAAGCATCTCGTACGCTCGTTTCTTCCGATCCTGCGTGGAGATGTGCGGCAGAATCTCGAGCGGGAGAGCGACATTTTCGGCGGCGGTCAAGACCGGCACGAGGTTGAACTGCTGGAAGATGAAGCCGATGCGTTCCCGCCGTAGACGGGTGCGTTCTTTGTCGGAAAGGTCGTTCAGGCGTTGGCCGGCGACGGTCACCTCGCCCTGGTCCGGCACATCGAGCGCGCCGATCATGTTGAGCAAAGTGGTTTTTCCGGAGCCGGACGGTCCAGCGAGCGCGAGGAACGAGGCGGGCTGAATGTCGAGCGTGACATCCCGCAGCGCCTTCACCCGGCCCTGGTTGTAGGATTTGCTGACATCGTGGACCTGCACGACGGGGCTGTTCACGCGTCCTCGTCCTCCTCGTCCCGGTACTTCATCTCGTCCAGCCGCTTCTTGATCAACCCTTCGATATCGAGCATTTGCACACTGCCGTCCACATAGCTGATCGTGTTCTCACGGATCTGCTCCTTGAGATCCTCGATCGCGCGGACCGTCGCGCTGATCACCCGGCACTGTCGGCGGGTGACGTCCTTCAGTTTCGCGACCATTTCCGGGTTGTCATCGGGCGTGATCTGCGCGCCCATCTCGATGCTGGCGACGGCGTTGTTGATGTAATGCGAAATCGTGATCAGCAGCGTTTCGTAGGTTCGGCGCCGTTCCTGTTCGCCTAGTTTCTCGCGCGCCTCCTGCTCCAACCGTTGCAGCTTGAGCGTATTCCGGACGCGCGCTACAAGCTCGTTCGGATTGTACGGCTTGGTGATATAGTCCACCGCGCCCAGCTCAAGACCCGCCATCTTCGATTCGATGTCGCTACTGGCGGTGACAAAAATGACCGGCAGTTCCTCGAATTCCGGTTCCTTGCGCAACTGCTCGAACATGGTGAATCCGTCGATGTCCGGCATGCGGATATCGAGCAGCAGCAGGTCCGGCTTGTTCTCGACGACTTTCGCAATGCCCTCACGTCCCCCACGCGCCGTGATCGTGCGGTAGCCCGTGCGTTGCAGGGAACGCTCGGCGAGTTCCAACGCGAGCGGTTCATCGTCCACGGCGAGGATCAGCGCGTTTTCCGGTGCATCCAGGTTTGGCTTGCTGTGGTGTGGCTGTCCTGTCGTCATGCGGCCTCAGCGGTGGTGAACAGATCTATTCGGTACACGTTTGCCGGAAGGTAGCGGTTGGCATGAAACGAGACAAGAGAGTCTGTTCACAAACTGGACCTTAACTCTCTAAACAAGAAGCAAGGATTCAGGATTCCCAAATACTACATGGAAGTACGTCGATGGCGAAACTTCTTGCAATGCAATTCTGAGTTCGACTTGACAATAAAGTTAGGTATTCTTAACTTTGGCCTTGGTTTTCTGAATTTGCATCAGCAACTCGGATTCAACAACACCGGAATCGACAACACTCTGACAGACAATGGGGAGGGAACCATGCAACGATCCATAATCCGAAACGGCTTTATACTCCTGCTTATCTCGATGCTCGCGGGATTTCTTATTCCCGCAATGGAGATTCCTCGTCTCGGCCTGTCCGCTCACACCATCGGCTTGCTCAGCGGCGCTCTGCTGATTGCCATTGGCTCAGCCTGGCCACAATTTCGCCTGACCCATCGTCAACAGGGGGTGATGTTCTGGACCTGGCTGTATTCCAGTTATGTAAACTGGCTGGCCGTATTAATCGGAGCATTGCTTGGAACAGGTAAGATGACGCCGGTTGCTTCTGGCGGGATGGAAGGTTCACCCGCGACGGAAGGGCTGATATCGATCCTGCTGATAACCGTCGCGCTGACATCCGTGATCGCTGCGGTGATGTCCCTGTACGGGTTGCGCGGCAAGCAAACTGATTGAATTCAACCCTGAAGGTTGCAGCAGGTGGAGTTCTCCTAGATCCGGATGCAGTTGGAGGCGATGTCCTTGATCTTCGCGGTCATTGCTGTGCCGGAAGACGTTTAGAGGTCGCAGAAATCGCGAATGCTGCGTTCATATCGCACAGGATCTGCTTGCGCGGCGCATTCCCACAGTCCTCGAAACCGTTAACCGTCACTATCTCCCCACCCAAGGAATCCACTACGCCGCAAACAACGAATACACGCGTTGCAGCGAATCGGCGAGGGCATCGATGTCGTCGGTGGTGTTGTAGAGGTAGGCGCTGGCGCGGACGGTGGACGAGCAGCCGAACGCTTCGACCAGCGGTTGCGCGCAGTGGTGGCCGGTGCGGACAGCGATCCCGTCGGCGTCAAGCATTTGCGCGATGTCATCCGGGTAGACGCCGTGGACGTTGAATGAAAACACGGCGGTACGGTTGTCGGCGTCCGGCGGACCATACAGGGTCAGGAAGGGTAGCGCGCCGAGTTTTTCCAGGGCATAGGCCGACAGCTCGCGTTCATGTGCGGCGATGGCTTCCATGCCGATTGAGTCGAGATAATCGAGCGCCTTGTGGAAGGCGATCACACCGGCGATGTGTGGCGTGCCCGCCTCGAACTTGTGCGGCAAGCCGGCGTAGGAAACGTCGAACCAGCTGACGTGCTGAATCATCTCGCCGCCGGTCATCCACGGTTCCATCGCGTCGAGCAGGTCGTACTTGCCGTACAGAACCCCCACCCCGGTCGGTCCACACATCTTGTGCGCGGAAAAGGCGTAGAAGTCGACGTCCAGGTCCTGCATGTCAACGGGCAGGTGTGGCGCGGCCTGGGCGCCGTCGACGACGACTTTTGCGCCGATCGCATGCGCGCGTTCAGCGATCTCACGGATCGGATTGACGGTGCCGAGCACATTGGACGCGTGCGCCACCGCGACCAGTTTCGTGTTCGGTGTCAGTGACTTCTCAAGTGACTCGAAGTCAAGCCGGTACTCGGAGTCATAGTCAATGTATGCGAGCTCGATGCCATGCGATTTCGCGAGCCGGATCCACGGGACCAGGTTCGCGTGGTGTTCCATCCTCGTCAAAACAATCCTGTCACCCCTGCCGACATTCTGTTCCGCCCAGCAACGGGCGACGATGTTCAACGCCTCGGTGGTGCCACGGGTGAAAACGACTTCCTCACGGCGGGTCGCGTTGATCCAGCTGGCGACACGGTCACGAGTGCGTTCGAATGCGGCAGTGGTTTCGTTGGCGAGGGTGTGTGCGGAACGGTGGACATTGGCGTGCAGAGTCTGCCCGACTTCGCGTTCCCGGTCGATCACCTGCCGGGGACGTTGCGCCGACGCCGCACTGTCGAGGTAGACGAGCGGATTCCCGTGCACCTGCCGTTGCAGGATCGGGAAGTCTTCACGCAGGACGCGCGGATCGAATGTCAGGGTTTCAGTCTGCATGTGTCCATCCAAAAACAACGACGTCCACGAAACACGCGAAAATAGACGAAAACAAACATCAACTCATTACAACAAAAACATTTCAAACACTACAAGATGATCTTAAGATTTCTTATCTATCTTTTAATCGTTCAGTTCTTTTCGCGTTTTTCGTGGACGTCTTTGTATTTACACCGCGACCAAGATGCGTCCGTTCTCGACCTTGGTCTTGAAGGTGCTCAGGCCGAACACGGCGGGCATGCGAGTGACGGACCCGTCGCGCACGTCGAATCGTGCGCCGTGACGGTGGCAGATGACCTCGTGATCATCCACCTCTTCCCCGTCCAGGTCGCCGCCGTCGTGTGTACAATACGGGCTTAGCGCGCGGATCTCGCCTTCGTCGTTTGCCAGCAGCACACGCTTGCTGCCGGCTTCCACAATCATCGTCTTGTTTTCCGGCAGATCGTCAACTGCCATCACATCCACAAATTCAGCCGCCATGACGGCTATCCCCCATCAGTTTGTTCAACAAGGCCTCACGGCCGGTTTCCACGTATCCCTTCGGCAGACGCTCAAGCACCGCCTCAT
This sequence comes from bacterium, assembly GCA_020444425.1. Lineage (GTDB taxonomy): Bacteria > Electryoneota > Electryoneia > Electryoneales > Electryoneaceae > BMS3BBIN04. The sequence goes on from JAHLLB010000021.1 coordinate 60,977, forward strand.
AGTACCCGGCGAGGATGATGCGCATCGCCTCATCGCGATGAATGCCGCGGCTCTCGAAATAAAACAGCTGCTCTTCCTCGAGCGGACCGACGGTCACACCATGCGAGCATTTGACGTCGTCGTTCACGATTTCCAGTTCCGGGATGGACTCCACGTGTGCCGTTTCGCTCAGCAGCAGGTTCCGGTTCTCCTGGTACGCTTCGCAAACCGCAGCGTGTTCGTCAATCGCGATCAGGCCCGTGTAGGCGGACATCGAATTGTCACGCAGCGCCACCTTGTACAGCAGGTCGGAGAAAGATTCACCGGACGTGTGCTGGTGGCGGGTGTGCATGTCAAAGTGCTGCTCTTTGTCGCCCAACAGCAGGCCGGACCAGCGGCTCGACGCGCCCCGTCCCGCCAGCAGTGTCGACCAGTTGATCTTGGCGATACCGGCGTTCAACGACAGGCCGGTGCTCTGCAGATCGACATCACGGCCGATCTTGTTGCGCTGCGTCAGGAACAGCGTCTGGTTGTCCGGCAGGTCGACGGTGGTCGCGATTTTGACGCGTGCGGCGTCATGGGCGATCACCTCGACTACGGAATTGATCTGGCCGTGGACGCCGGACTCGCCGTTGTATTCGTCCACGATCGACACTTCGGCATTCTTGCCGGCGATCACCAGCAGCCGTGTCGCGAACAATCCGCCATTCGTGGAACGGCGCAGATGGATCGGCGCCTCGAACTCGGCGTTGTCCGGGATGATCAGCACCCAACCCAACCGGGCGGCAGCGAAGTTGAACGCTTCGAATGTGTCAAAATCTGGGCCGACCAGCGATCCGAGGTGCTGTTGCAGCAGGTCGGCGTGCGACTCGGCGGCTTCCTCGAGTTCGATCAGTTGCACACCGGCATCGGTCGCCTCGGCGGGCAGATCGCCCTCGAGCGAACCGGTGATCACGGCGGAATCAAAGTCTTCCGTCGGCACGAACACGCGCGGATCGGTGTATCGCCAGAGGTGCTTCACCCGGTCTGGCAGCGGCAGCGAGGAATAGGTTTCCCACGCCTGCTTGCGCTGTTCGTACAGCCAGTTCGTCTCGTCATCCAGGGGGAGACGGAACTCAGCCGTTCTTGTATCTATCGTTGTGTTGTTCATGGTACTCATCGTTACCCGACACTCCCTTCCATCTCGAGTTCGATCAGGCGGTTGAGTTCGACGGCGTATTCCATCGGCAGTTCCTTGACGAACGGGTTGAGGAAGCCGTTGACGATCAACAGGCGTGCCTCATCCTCGCTCAGACCACGGCTGGTCAGATAGAACACCTGCTCTTCCGCGACCTTGGACACCGACGCCTCGTGTTCGATGGAAACCTTCTCGTTGTCGATTTCCATCGTTGGATAGGTGTCCGTGCGCGACTTGTCGTCCAGCAGCAGCGCGTCACACTCGACGTTCACCTTGCTGTTGATCGCGTTCGGATATGCCTTGACGAGGCCGCGATAGGACGACCGTCCGCCATCCTTGGAGATGGACTTCGCGGTGATGCGGCTGGACGTGTTTGGCGCAGCGTGAATCACCTTCGCGCCGCTGTCCTGGTGCTGGCCATTACCGGCGAACGCGACAGTCAGAATCTCACCCTTCGCACCTTCGCCGACCAGATTGATGCACGGGAACTTCATCGTCAGCTTCGATCCGATGTTGCCGTCCACCCATTCGACGACAGAATTCTTGTGCGCCATCGCGCGCTTGGTCACCAGGTTGTAGATGTTCGGTGCCCAATTCTGGATGGTGGTGTAGCGGATGTAGGCGTCATCCAGCGAAATCAGTTCAACGACCGCCGAATGGAGCGAGTTCGAAGTGTACACCGGTGCGGTGCAGCCCTCGATGTAGTGAACTCGCGCGCCCTTGTCGGCGATGATCAACGTGCGTTCGAACTGGCCCATATTCTCCGCGTTAATGCGGAAATAGGCTTGCAGCGGGACGGAAACATCCACACCCGGCGGCACGTAGATAAACGACCCACCGGACCAGACAGCCGAGTTCAGCGCGGAAAACTTGTTGTCCTCCGGCGGAATCACGGTCGCGAAGTATTTCTTCACGATGTCTTCGTGCTCACGCAGGCCGGAATCCATGTCCATGAAGATGACACCCATGTCCGTGAGTTCCTGCTTCACGTTGTGGTACACCACCTCGGACTCATACTGCGCCGACACGCCGGCGAGGAACTTGCGTTCCGCTTCCGGGACACCGAGCCGGTCAAATGTCTTTTTGATGTTCTCCGGGACATCATCCCAGGTTCGGCCCTGGAATTCCGCCGGCTTGATGTAGTAGTAGATATCGTCGAAGTCGATCTCGTTGAGCAACTTGGTGTTGCCCCAACGCGGCATCGGCTTGGCGTAAAAGGTGTCGAGCGCCTTGTGCCGGAATTGACGCATCCACTCGGGTTCCTTCTTCATCAGGCTCATCATCTCGACGACCTCATGATTCAGGCCTTTCGCGCCCTTGTGGAAATACTCTTCCGGATCATGAAACCCGTACTTCGTGAGGTAATCCGATCCGATCTGACGCAGTCCGGCGTTCTGTTCTGGTTCGCCGGGCTTTGCGCCATTCTCGATCAAGGTTGTATCTGGATGCAGTAGTTCTGCCATGTTTGTATCCTCCGTCGGAGGTGAACTTCATATTCATCATGAGTAGCGGTTCGATCTGAACAGGTCACGTTCTGTCTGTTCTTGATGAACTCAGATAAGCTGGATCTTCTTCACTTCATTCAGAATGACTTGGCACCCACCAGTCCCTGGTATTCAATCAGGCAGCCACTGAGAACCTGTGTTTGACTCACCACTCACAACTCATCACCTGAAATCACGCCGCAACCGCTTCTTCCTTGAGCCAGTCGTAGCCGAGATCTTCCAGCTTGTGCGCGAGTTCCGGGCCACCGCTTTGCACGATCTTGCCATCCATCAACACGTGCACATAATCCGGCTGGACATAGTTCAGGATGCGCTGGTAGTGGGTGACCATCAGGGCCGTATTCTCGTCACCGGCGATTGCGTTGACGCCTTTGCTGACGATCTTCAGCGCGTCGATGTCGAGGCCGGAGTCGGTCTCGTCCAGAATCGCGACCTTCGGCTTCAGCATCGCCATCTGCAAGATCTCGAAACGCTTTTTCTCACCGCCGGAAAAACCGTCGTTGACGAAACGCTCAGCGAATTCTTTCTTCATCTCGAGCAGTTCGAACGCGGCGTTGAGATCCTTGCGGAACTGACGCAACGTCTCGGCGGAATCGCCGTGACGAGCCTTCATCGCGGAACGCATGAACGCGGTCACACTCACACCCGGAACCGCCATCGGGTACTGGAAGGCGAGGAACAGACCCGCGAGGGCACGCTCGGTGGCGTCCATCTCGAGCAGGTCTTCACCGTCGATCTTGACCGACCCGGAGGTGATCTCGTAAGCTGGATGCCCGGCGATCGCGTTCGCCATGGACGATTTGCCGGACCCGTTCGGGCCCATGATCGCGTGCTTCTCACCACGGTTGAGCGTCAACGAGACACCCTTCAAGACTTCCACCCCTTCGACCGTAACATGCAGGTCTTTGATCTCGAGCAGGGGGACCTTGTTACTCATGCTGCGCACTCCGTTCTATCGTTATCGTTTTGATGTTTAAGCCTCTTCCGGGGACACTTACTCCGTTAAGTGTCCTTGGATATTTCTACGATCACTCCGACGCGGACACAGATTCTGACGGGGACACTTACTCCGTTAAGTGTCCCCGGATGATCCTATGATTGGGGACACTTTGGGGACAAAGTGTCCCCGCTACGCAGTCATTCTCCGATTCGTCAACCCATCTGCGCCTTGGCGAGCTGTTGCTTTGCCAGGTCGACAATGCTCATCCCGGCACCATCGCTGGCACGGACGACATCCTCCAACGTCACCTGGCTGAGCAGGCTGTTGATCAGATGGTTCATCCCTGCCCAGACCCCGCGTACCGAACAGTCCTCACTGTGGACACAGTTCTGGTCGCTGGCCGGGCTGCCGTAACGGTCGCAATGAGATGGGCCGAACAACGGTTCGCCGAGCGCTTCGAACGCCTCGGTCAACCGGATCGCATCGGGCGTTGTCGCGAGGATGTAGCCACCGTTGCGCCCGCGCACCGAATCCACCAGCCCCGCCTGCCGCAGCAGATTCATGATCTTCGCCGCGTATGGCTGACTCATGCCCTCGTCCCCGCCGATGTCGGCGAGGGTAAGCGGCACACCGGGTCCCCTTTTCGCAAGCAGGACCAGGCAGCGGAGCCCGTATTCTTCAGTGGCCGTGATTCTCATGGTGGTTGCCGGAAACCGGTTCCAAGTGTTCGTTCGACCTGAAAGAGCTACAAAAAAGTACAGATTAACGTCAAAGAAAAAGGCGTCGTTTCGTCGCCTTGTCTGCCTGTATCCGTTGGATGCTTCAAACGGCCCGAAGTTCCATTCGGAGCGCTCCGGGGATCCTGCCCCGCAAATCCGATACAATAAAGTATAGTTTTAAAGCGTCAATGTCGAGGCCCGGTCTCCATGATCTCCTCGATCCGAGAATCCCATGAAAAAGTGATTACGCATCCTTCGCCGCATCCAGCTGTTCCCAGCGAGCAAACGCGCGGCGCAGGTGCGGCACGACGATCGACCCACCGACGATGTACGCGATGGTCATCGCCTCTTCGTACTCCTCGGCGTTGACGCCCAATTCGTGGCACTGGACGGTGTGGTAGCTGATGCAGTCGTCACAGCGCAAGACGGTTGACGCAACGAGTCCGAGCAGCTCTTTGGTTTTGCCGTCGAGCGCGCCGTCCTTGTACGCCATCACGTCCAGATTCATCAGGCGCTTCATTGACGTGCCAGCGTACTTGAGAATCAACTCATTACCCTCTTCGCGCTCTTTGTGGTACTGCTCCAGTGATGCGTTATCCACGAAAACCTCTCTCTCAACCACGGAATACACAGAATAAACGGAAAGTAAAAACCTGACTTACGGCTGCTATCGGACAAACCGCTTGATCTTCGCCTGAGGAACATTGCTGAAATTCACCAGAAATCCCAGACGCATACCGCTTGCTCTCAAGTAATTAATTAGCTGCGCCTCATGTTCGGGTAGAAGTGCTTTCACTGATTTCAATTCCACGATGATTTTCCCGAAGCAGACAAAATCGGGTTGAAAGGTATGAGCAAGTGGATCGCCCTTGTATTGAATTTGCAACTGAGGTTGGGATTCAAAAGGAATACCCTGCAACGCAAGTTCTCTTTCCAGTCCTTCCTGATAGACAGATTCCAGGAAGCCTGCACCGAGGTGCTTGTAGACCTCAATGATTGCCCCTCGAATCAGGAAGGACTCGTCTTGGTAGAGTAGCTTTTCGTCTTTATTCATTCAGGTTTCTTCCGTTTATTCCGTGTATTCCGTGGTTCAATCGTCCTTCAGTTCTTCCCCGGTGTTTTTTTCAGGATACCAACGACCTCGATTTTTTCCGGGGTGACGGTCATCGATTTCAGTTCGCCCCACTGCTGAGCGCGTGGCGGGATACGTGCGATGATACGCTTGCCGTCCATCTGGATCCGTTTGTCACCCTTGGCGCGGAGCATCAGTTCGATCGGTTTGCGCAGCAGGATCGAGAGGTTGGTGTTGAACGAGATCCGGTCCGGGTGTACCTGGAAGTCGTCCAGCTTGATCTTCGCCTTGATCGGATCGATGACACGCATGTGGATCGTTCCGTTTTCAAGATCCATGACTTCCGCGCGGCCGTGCGCAGGCGTGCCCTGCATCAGCTCGGGGAATTCGTGCTTCTGGATGATGATGGTGAAACCGTCCTTCGCCGCTTCGAGGTCGATCGGTTCACCGGCTTTATGCTTGCGCTGGATCTCCTTGAGATCTGCGACAGTCAGGGTCATCGGCATGGGAAATGTCCTTTGGTAACCAAATGGTGGGTATCACTGGGATTCAGAGTCCTCGGGTGCCGGATCTTCCGCACTGTCGGACGTTGTCCCGTACTTGTCTTTCAGGTCCGCTAGCAGGCGCAGGGCTTCCAGCGGGGTCAGGTTGTTGAGGTCGAGGTTGCCCAGCTCGTCCCGCACTGCGCGCTCTTCCACGGTGAACAGCTGCAGCTGCAACGGATCGTGCTGGGTCTGAATCTCACGTGTCTTCGGTTTCGCCAGCCGGGGCAGGTTATCCTCGGTGAATTCGGTGGCTTCAAGGGTTTTCAACACCTCGGTCGCGCGGTCGATCACGGGTTGTGGTACACCGGCAAGCCGGGCGACCTGGATGCCGTAGCTCGCGCCGGACCGTCCCGCCGACACCTTGCGCATGAAGATGATCCGTTCGCCCCATTCCTTTACCTGTACGTGCAGATTAAACACGCGTTCCAGCACCGACTCCAGCTCTGTGAGTTCGTGGTAATGGGTGGCGAAGAGGACTTTGGGGCGTTCGCCATCGTCCGCAACGGGGAAATTGTGCAGGTATTCGACCATTGCCCACGCCAGCGACAGGCCGTCGAAAGTGGAGGTACCGCGTCCGATTTCGTCGAACAGGATCAGGCTGCGTCCGGTGCAGTTGTGTAGAATGTTGGCGGCTTCGTGCATCTCGACGAGGAAGGTTGATTCCCCGCCCGCGAGATTATCGGACGCTCCAACTCGGGTGAACACGCGGTCGGTGAGGGGGATGCGAGCCTCGTCGGCGGGGACATACAGCCCGGCGTGCGCCATCAGCACAACCAGCCCCACCTGCCGCAGGTACGTCGATTTGCCGCCCATGTTCGGGCCGGTAACCAGTGCGATCTGACGGTGGCCGTCCCCGATCTCGAGGTCATTGGCGATGAACGATTCCCCGGCGGGCAGCAGGTTCTCAATCACCGGGTGACGATTGCGCACCAACCGCAGGCGACCGTTCTGGTGAATCGACGGACGGGTGTATTTCTGTGCGGCAGCGAGTTCGGCGGAGGCCGCGAGCACGTCAAGCAACGCCAGCGAGTGCGCGTCTTGCTGGATCGGGCCAGCGTGTGACGCTACCCGGTCGCAGATCTCGTCGAAGAGTTGCTTCTCAATCTCGAGAATTTCCTCTTCAGCACGGGTGATCTTCTCTTCCCACACCTTGAGGTCGGGCGTGATGAAGCGTTCGGCGTTGACCAGTGTCTGTTTGCGGATGTAATCCTCGGGCACACGGTCGAGGTTCGCCTTGCTCACCTCGATGTAATACCCGAACACTTTGTTGTAGCCGATGGCGAGGCTGTTGATACCGGTGCGCTGGCGTTCCTCCTCCTGCCGGGAGAGGATGACGTCCTTCCCACCCTTTGCAATGGTACGGAGTTCGTCGAGGCGTTGGTCGTAACCGTCCGCGATCGCACCGCCGTGGGCCAGTGTCGCCGGCGGCGATTCCTTGATCGCACGCTTCAGTTCGTCCGCGAGCTCGTCCAGCGGATCAATCCGGTCACGGCAGAACTGGATCAGCGACGCCTGCGCCTCCTGGATCACGATCAGGATGCCGGGCAACGATAGCAGGGTATCACGTAGCGCGGCAGCGTCACGCGGGGTTCCGCGCCGGGTGGTCAGGCGCGCGGTGTGGCGTTCGAGGTCGCCGAGCTGACGTAACCGTTGGCGCAGCTGGTTTCGCAAATTTTGCTGCTCGAAGAATTCCTGCACTCCATCGAGCCGGACTTCGATCTGCTGCTTGTCGAGTAAGGGTCGCAGCACGTGCTGCACCAGCAGCCGCCGTCCGAACGGTGTCACGGTGCGGTCGATGTGGGCGAACAGGGTCGAGGCGGCATCGCCGGAGCGTAACGGTTCGACCAGCTCGAGGTTGCGGCGGGTGGCGGCATCAATGAGCAGGAAGTCATCCAGCGGGAGACGACTCAGCCCCTGAATGTGTCCGGGATCGGCACGGAGGTTCTCCTTGACGTAGTGGAGCGTCGCACCTGCGGCACTGGAGGCGGCTTCATCGGATTCGAGCCCGAATCCTTTCAGCGTCTGGACCTTGAAGTGGCCGGTGAGCGTGTCACGGGCGAAATCGGAATCGAAGATCCAGTCCGGCAAGGGCGTAAGCATCGTATTCGGCGGCAGCAATGGACGAATGTCGTCACGATCCTCATCCCGGCAGAGGATTTCCCGTGGACGGAGCAGATCGATGCGGTCCCGCACCTTGTCCGCCGGCATGGACCCCGCAGAGAATTCGCCGGTGGTGACGTCACAGACGGCAAAGCCTGTGCGTTGCCCGTCCGGCATCAACGCCGCGAGGTATTGATTCTCCGGGGCATCGAGGGCTTCCTCAGACAGGTTGGTGCCGGCGGTGACGATGCGGACGATGTCACGTTTGACCAATCCCTTGGCTTGCTTCGGATCCTCAACCTGTTCGACAACGACGACTCGCCTGCCGGCACGGTTCATCCGTGCGAGGTAGGCCTCGAGCTGATGATGGGGGAATCCGGCGAGCGGAACCTCGGCGGTTCGGCCCTTTCCGTGGGAGCGTTTGGTGAGGGTAATGTTGAGGATGGAGTGTGCCTCGATGGCGTCTTCATGAAACATCTCAAAGAAGTCGCCCATCCTGAAAAAGATGATATGGTCCGGATATTGTTGCTTGATCCGGTGGTATTGTTCCATCATCGGCGTCGCCATGCACGCCGTCTCCCTGTTGCCCGTAAACAGTTTCGCAAGATAGTCAGGTGGGAAGAAAATGCCATCGTTCGGCCTGTGGAAAGTACGTCTCTCCAAACATCGGAAACGAGGCTGAAAAGGGTTGTCTGGCTGGAGGCTCGCTTGACTCGTTTCTAACAGGCTGATATCTTCGCTATCTACACTTTGTGCAATTTCGTGCGAAGTGCATCGGGGGGAGTCGCGGGCGTAGACTCCAGTTTCAGGCGGTACCTCTCACGATCCAGCTATGTAAGTCAATCGGAAGTATGTCAGTACAGATCTTCTCTCCTGTGGGTTGAGGAGTGTATTCATACCAGCTAGTGTCATCTGGATAGAACTGGGGCATAATCATGTTCTATTTGGAACATGGATGTCACCACAACATGTAAGGAGGTTTGGAATGTCGAAGCTCTTCGAGCGTTTGCAGGAACTGATCCCCCAGTGGCGCGCGGAACGTGCTGAGATGATCAAGAACCACGGCAGCATGGTTCTTTCAGAGTGCACGGTTGCCCAGGCATACGGCGGTATGCGCGGCGTCAAAGGGATGATCTGTGAAACGTCCCTCGTGGAACCGGACAAGGGCTTGATCATCCAGGGTCGTCCTCTGTTGGACATCATGGATCTGTGGCCTGAGGAAACGTTCTACCTCCTGCTGACCGGTGACATCCCGGATGAAGAGACGAAGCAGGAATTGATCGCCGAATACGGCCGCCGGTCGCACGTTCCGGATTACATCTGGGACATCCTCTACGCGATGCCGGAAGATTCCCACCCGATGACGATGCTTGACACGGCGATTCTCGCGATGCAGCGGGAGAGCGTGTTCGCCGCGCAGTATGCCAAGGGCATGACCAAGGATCAGTACTGGATCTACACCCTGGAAGATGCGCTGAACATCCTCGCCAGGCTGCCGGGTATCGCGGCTGGTGTGTATCGCATTCGTTACAACAAGGGTGGCCTGATTCCGTGGACCCCGGGTCTCGACTGGGGCGCCAACTACGCCAACATGCTCGGCCTGCCGGACCCGAACGGTTCCTTCGCCGACCTGATGCGTCTGTACCTGCACTTCCACTGTGACCACGAAGGTGGCAACGTCTCCGCGAACACCTGCCACACCGTTGGTTCCGCGCTCTCCGATCCGTACTACTCGGTTTCCGCCGGCCTGAACGGTCTCGCCGGCCCGCTGCACGGCCTCGCAAACCAGGAATGCCTTGGCTGGGTCATCGAGACGATGGAGAAGTTCGGTGGCGTGCCGACCGAAGACCAGATCCGTGAGTATGCGTTCGACACGCTGCGCTCCGGCAAGGTCATCCCGGGTTACGGCCACGCCGTGCTCCGTGTCACCGACCCGCGTTTCACCGGCTTCAACATGTTCGGCAAGAAAAACCTGCCGGAAGATCCGGTGTTCAAGACCGTCGACCGCGTCTTCAACGTGGTGCCGAAGGTGCTGGAAGAGTTCAGCGACGAACGCGTCAAGGCTGGCAAGAACCCGATCGCGAACTTCTGGCCGAATGTGGACGCCGGCTCCGGCGCGCTGCTTTATCACTACGGCCTCACCGAGTTCCAGTATTACACGGTGCTCTTCAGTGTCAGCCGTTCGATGGGTATGCTTTCGCAACTCGTTTGGAATCGCGCAGTTGGCACCGCGATCACCCGTCCGAAGTCCATTGGCTCCAAGTTCATCCGCGAACAGGCCAAGAAATAAGGCGTGACGCCCTATTTTGGATTTCGAGAGTTTACATTCTGTACACATGCAAGGCCGGGGCACATGCACCGGCCTTGTTTCTGGCTTTTGCTGGCCGAGAAAGAGGAGATAGATTTGGGGGTTTTGGTGATTGGAGCCATCAGAGCCAAGAGATAATTATTAAGAGTTATCATTTTTGACATTATCATAAATTTGCTTATATTTACCACTGAGCACCAGGCGCGGAGCTCGGCTGCAAACACAACGGCGTCAAGAGCGCCGTGCGGTGAAGCGAATCAGGGATCGTGTGATCAAGCCAACACACATAGTGCTGGTAGCCATAGCCCTGCTGTTGGGCATGAGCTGCGAACTAGCCGCCTACGTACCCACAGGCGAACTTGGCCTGCCGTACATCACGGTTTTCAAACCGGAAGATTACGACGGCATGGGTCAGAACTGGGGGATATCGCAGGCGGACAATGGTTTGTTCTACCTGGCGAACGGGGATGGCGTTTTTGAGTATGATGGTGTTGGCTGGACGTATCTTGAAGAAGGGTTCAACCGCACCGCCCGATCGATCGACACCGGCCCCGGCCAGTCCGTGTACGTGGGCTATCACAACGAACTAGGTTACTTCCTGCCGGACTCCACCGGCGAACTCAAGTATACCTCACTGTTGGAACGCATTCCGACGTCGATGCAGGACTTCCGGGATGTGTGGACGACTCTGGTCTTCAAGGACCGTGTTTATTTCGCTGCCATCGGCCACATGTTCAGTTGGCAGATCGACGAACAGGGCGTCGTGGACGGTTCGTTGTCGATTCATGTCGCTGCTGAGGAAAGCCGCTACCAGGGCTTGATGGTGGTGCGCGACCAGCTGCTGCTCGTGGATCCGGCAATCGGGGTGGTTGAGGTGAAGGGCGGCGAACTGGTCAAGATGCAAGATGACGCAGGCGCGAACCTTCGCCCGGTGTGGTCCATCCTGCCTTACCTCGATGATGAGATCCTGCTACTCGGCTACGAAGGCGTGTTTGTTTCCGACGGCGAGACGATCATTCCATGGCGCTCGGACGTATCCGACCTCTGCCGCGAATCCGGTGCGTACAACGCAACGGCACTCGGTGATGGTTACTACGCCCTTGGAACGGACGACGAAGGCGTGGTGCTGTTCGACTCGACCGGCACCGTGCTGAAGATTGTCGACCGTGATCTGGGCTTGCCGAACAACCAGGTGCTAACCTACCCGTACCTCGACAAAGAGGGCGGAGTCTGGGTGTGTCTGGATTACGGCTTGGCGCGTGTCGACCTGATTTCCCCGTTGCAGCGCTTCAACCATTCGCTCGGCCTTGAGGGCGGCGTGGTCGCGATGCGTCGCTTCAAGGGATCGTTGTACGTAGGCACGTCTCAGGGGATTTACGTGCCGCACGAAGCTGAGCAGCCAGGCCATCCGGTTCAGTTCACCGAACTGGGATCGATGCTGTATTGCTGGGACATGAAGGAAGTCGCCGACCAGCTGTTGATCGCAGGTGATGGGGATGTGCACGTGATCCGCGACGTCGGGCAACGTCCCGAAATGGTCGCGGAAGGTGTGTATCCGTTCTCGATCGCCGTCGATTCGACATACCAGCGCGCGTTCGTCGGGTGCACGGCGGGTCCGATCCAGTCGTACGCGTTCCGCAACGGTGTCTGGCTGGACGAGGGCGAACTCGCCTCGCTGGACGAAGACGTAATGTGGTTGACCCGTTCGCCCGACGGCGCCCTGTGGGCAACGTATGGCTTTGATTCGTTGAGTGTCGCGCGAGTCGAGATTGAGCAGACGTGGGAATCGGTCCAGGTGACCAATGTGCTTCGTTTCAACGAAGCCAATGGCTACACGGAAATGGTCGCCGGCACGCCCTTCCTGTGGGGCGATGACTGGATGGTCAGCGGTTTCGAGATGCTGTATCGTTGGGATGATGTCCAGCACACGCTGGTTCCGGCGAGTGACACTCCGCTGTATGAGTATGCGGTCAAGCACAGCATCAACCTGCCGACCATGTCCTCCGATCACAGCATCTGGTTCGAGGATGATTCCGGGATTTGCAACCATGCGATTCTGAAGGATGACGGATCGTTTGTGCTGGAAACTCCGCTGCGCCGCACCTCCACCACCGGGTACAATTCCTTCTATTCGGAGAATGGGACGCTGTGGGCGGGGCTGGTGGGTCTGCACCTCGTCCGATACGATTATGCCGCGGACAATGGGCCCGAACAGGAACACACCACCCTGATCCGCGACGTGCGCATTGGCGAGAACGAATCGCGTTTCAACGGATCGACGCAACACCTGTCTCTGCTGCAGCAGCCGGTCCGGTGGTCGGACCGTACCGTCCGCTTCAACTACGCGATGCCGTGTTACGAAGACGTGACGCGTAACGAATACCAGGTCCGCCTCGTCGGTCTTTCGGAAGCGTGGTCCGATTGGACGCAGGACACGCACCAGCTGTACAACAACCTCGCTGCGGGCCAGTACCGGTTTGAAGTTCGTGGACGCGATGTCCACAACAGCCTGAGCCAAGTCGCGTCGGTGCGGTTCTTTGTCAGTCCGCCGTGGTATGCGACGTGGTGGGCGACCACGCTGTGGTTGGTCCTCGCGATCAGCCTGACGTACGGTTTGATCAAGCTGCGGTTGCGCGCGATCGAGTTACGCAGCAAGCGTTTGGACGAACTTGTGAAACAGCGCACTGCGGAACTGGAACAGTTGCGCGAAGCGGAACGTGAAGCCGAGATCAAGGCGTCTCAGATGGAAACGGCGTACAAGATGGCGGCAACCATCGCGCATGAGTTCAACAACCCGTTGGCGATCATCCAGGCGTCGTCGCAATTGATGCAGAAGAGTGAGTTTGACGAGTACAAGCTGCGTGAATTTGCCGACAAGATTCCACCGCAGGTCACCCGGTTGAAGGAGCTACTGCATCGTATCCGAACCGTTGACGATCTGCGTGAGATCGACTACGCGGCCGGTATGAAGATTCTGGACATCCACCACGGCAAACCGGGTAATGGTGTCCACCCCGAGACTGAAGCAAATTCGCGATCCACTCGCGATAGACGGAATTGAGGTAGTCACACGATCCAGCCATGGATCCGCGCCCCCAGATGCAGGCCAGCCCCCCAGGCCTGCATCACTTTTTTTTGTACCTCTCCCTGACTCCGCTTCCACCGGCCGTTCGACAAGCCACACATGCAGAACTGTTATTTTCTCTGTGGACGACAACACCAGCAGGGGGGTTCATGGCAGAGCGGCGGATTTCCAACAACGACGGCGGGCTTTTCTTTATCGCGATCGCGATTGTGGTCGCGGCGTTTATCGCGGGCAATGCGGTCAAGGCGGTGAAACGTGCCGGCGACACGATTCAGGTGACCGGCTCGGCGAAGATGAGTGTGGTCAGTGATTACATCGTCTGGCGTGGTGAAGTGCGAACCGACGCCCAAACCCTGAAACAGTCCAGCCAGCAGTTGCTGCGCTACCGGCAAACGGTGGAAGCATTTCTCACGGACCAGGGTGTCCTGGAAACCGAAGTCACGTGGCAGGCGCCGAGTATCTGGGAACAACGGGAATACGTGAACGGGCAGGACACCGGGCGTATCCTCCGTTACAACGCGTCGCAGATGTTCATCATCCGCTCGTCCCGGGTGGATGCCATTGCCGAAGTCGCCAAGGCGGCGGAACAGTTGATGCGGGAAGGGGTACCGTTCAATCCGTTCACGCCGGAATTCACCTACAGCAAGCTGAACGAGGCGCGCATCGAGTTGATGGAAGAAGCCACCCGTGACGCCCGCGCCCGCGCCGAGAAAATCGCTGCCGCCGCCGATAACGAGGTCGGACCGATCCGTGAGGCGCGGATGGGTGTGATTCAGGTTGTCGCGCCGAATTCGACCAACGTCAGCGACTACGGGATGTATGACACCACAACGAAGGACAAGGATGTGATCGCCGTGGTCAAGGTGTCGTTTGCGGTGGAATGATGGCAGTTGTCAGTGCTCAGTCGTCAGTCGTCAGTCGTCAGTGCTCAGTCGTCAGTCGTCAGTGGTCGAAAGTCGAAAGTCGAAAGTCGAAAGTCGAAAGTCGAAAGTCGAAAGTCGA
>JAHLLB010000022.1 GCA_020444425.1 bacterium
GCCCATAGCCCATAGCCCATAGCCCATAGCCCATAGCCCATAGCCCATAGCCCATGAACTACAATCCCGACCAGATCCGTGCCGCGCTGGATGAGATGGCGCGCTTGAACACCGAGTCATCCAACCCGCGCAGCGAAACGTTGAGCGAGCTGAGTACGTCCGCAATTCTCGCGCTGATCAACGACGAGGACGCGACAGTCCCGGCGACGGTTAACGCGGCCGTACCGATGCTGACGAACGTCGTCGAGGCCGCGGTGGGTGCGATTCAATCCGGCGGACGGCTGGTCTATGTCGGCGCGGGAACATCAGGCCGGCTCGGTGTGCTGGACGCCGCCGAGTGCCCACCGACGTACGGTGTTCCGGCGACGATGGTGATTGGCATCATCGCGGGCGGAGACAGCGCGTTAAAGGTCGCCGCTGAGGGTGCGGAGGACGACGAACAGCAGGCGATGGTTGACCTTGAGGCGCATGGAGTGAACGCAAAGGACGCCGTGCTTGGCATCACCGCACGTGGTCAGACGCCGTATGTGCGCGCGATCCTGCGCGAGGCGAAGCGGCGCGGTGCCTGGGCCGGGCTGTTGACCTGCAATGCGGTGGAACACGATCCGGATCTGGATGCGCTGGTCGTGCTCGATGTCGGGCCGGAGGTGGTGACCGGATCAACGCGGATGAAGGCGGGGCTGGCGACGAAGATGGCGTTGACGATGATCTCTACCGCGACGATGGTCCGCTTGGGACGTGTCGAGGGCAACCGGATGGTGCGTCTGATGCCGAACTCGACGAAGCTCAAAGCGCGCCAGGTGAAGCTGCTGATGGAGACGAAGGGCGTGACGCTGGAGGAAGCGGCGGAGCGTCTCGAGGTGGCAGGCGGTGATTTGACGAGAGCGCTGGCGATGTGATCCATTGCCCCGCAGGCTATGTTACCTTCCACCGGAGGACGTAACCCATGCGGCGGGGTGAACTCGAATGAATCGACGGAAATTTGTACAGCTGACAGGCGGCGGCGCAGCGGCGCTGGCACTGTCCCACTCATCGGTTCTCAGCCAGCCGACCCACCCGAATGTGTTGTTCATCCTGATGGACGACATGAATGATTGGCCGGGATTTCTCGGCGGTCATCCGCAGGCGATCACGCCGAACATCGATGCCCTTGCGAACAGCGGCGTGCAGTTCACCAACGCGCACGTCAACTCAACGATGTGCATCCCCTCCCGTTGCAGCATGTTCACCAGCCTGCGTCCCTCTTCGACGGGAATTTACGCCAATCACCAGGATTGGGAAGACTACCTCGATGACCCGTTGTGGATGCCGGTCAATTTCTCGCAGAATGGGTACAACACCTTCCGTGCCGGGAAGTTTTTCCACCATCCGTTGAACGATCTGTGGACGGAAACCGACGGTCCGCACCAGTCCAGCCGTCCGCCGGACTACCCGGTTGACGGCATGCCGTGGAGCGAAGGGTTTTACGACTTCTTCGATTTTTCGCCTGTGGATGTACCGGACGGTGCAACCCGGCAGGGGAGATGGTCGAACTGGATCATCGAGAAATTGCAGCAGGCGCACTCGCAGCCGTTTTTCATGGCGTTGGGTCTGACCGCGACGCACTATCCGTTCAACGTGCCCCGCAAGTACTTCGAACCGTTCCCGCTGGAATCCATCGTGCTGCCGGAGATGCCTGAAGACGAGCTGGACGACATTCCGGACTTGCCGCGCACGCTGTATTCCGATCTGCCGCACCACGACAATCTGGTCAAGCAGCAGCAGCGCAGGAAGGCGGTGCAGGCGTACCTCGCGACGCTGTATTTCGTTGACACGCTGCTTGGGCGCGTGCTGGATGCGTTGGACTCGAGTCCCTACGCGAATGATACCATTGTCGCAATGACCAGCGACCACGCGTTGCATTTCGGCGAGAAACGCCACTGGCGCAAGTTCGCGCTCTGGCGTGAAGATACGCGGGTGCCATTGATACTGCGGGCGCCGGGAGTGACGCAGGCGGGCGGGATCCACACTCACGCGACCGAAGTACTCGACCTGTATCCGACCTTCGCCGACCTGTGCAATTTGAGCCCGATTCCGGGCGCGGAGGGGGTGTCGTTGCGCAACCGGCTGGAGGATCCTTCGACACCAGGCACCCGTCCCGCGTTGATCACGGCGTCGTACCTGCGTCACGCGATCGTGGACGATCGCTGGCGGTACATCCGTTACGAGGATGACACCGAGGAGCTGTACGATCACGACGTCGACCCGCGTGAGCACACGAACCTCGCGAATGATCCCGGCCACCAGGCAATCAAGGCATCGTTGGCTGGATGGCTGCCTGATCTTAATGTGGAACCGTGAGATGAAGATCCTGAAATACAGCCTGCTTGTGATCGGAATCCTGTTCGCAGCATGTGCCTTCGCCCAGCCGCAGGCGCAGGAGTACATCTATGGCAGCAACACGTATGATGTGCTGAACGCGGTGACACGGCTTCCCGACGGTTCCTTTATTCTCGCCGGAACCTCCCCGCCGGACGGTGACAGCTGGCAGGATGTGTACCTGGAGAAACTGAACGTCGGTGGTACCGGGACGGAATGGACGGTGGAGTTCGGCGGCTGGCCGTGGGATGAACCGTACGATGTCATCCCGGCGTTGGATGGCGGCTACCTGGTGGTCGGTGCGACTCGGTCCGGCGCAGGCACGACGCACGAGATGTTCGCGCGGCGCATCAACCCGGACGGTTCCCCCGACTGGCAGCACGAGTATGGCGCTGCCGGATACGACGCCGCACGGAAAGTGTTCGCACATGATGGCGGCTACACCCTCTTTGGCTACACCCGGCTGGAGAAATTCGGCCGCTCTGACTTTCGCATGCTGCGTATCGACACCGACGGCAACGAACTGTGGCACGCCGATTACGGTGGTAGCGAGGACGAGATGTGCTTCGGTGCGGGCCGGGCCGGAGACGGCAGTTTCTTGATCGCTGGCTACACGCATTCGTGGGAGTCGCAGGATCAGGACCTGTACATGGTGCATGTGAACGCCGACGGCGACATGCTGCATGAGTTCTACGAGGTCGCGGACTATCCGTACGTACCGCGTGCGGTCATCGGCGAAAGCGACGGCTTTGTTATCGCCGGGACCATGTACGCGCACCCCGAAAGTGAGATGCCGAGCGCGTTCCTGATGAAGGTCGATCTGGACGGAAACATCGTCTGGCGGCACGACTACACGGATGGCATGTACGCCGAACCGCGCGCATTGACGAAGACGCCGTACGGGTACGCGTTGGCCGGATTCGCCTACAACGGCGGGCAACCGGACGGCTGGGTGCGGTGGACGAACAGTGCGGGCAATGCGGGCACCGAATGGACCGTTGGTGGCGACGGTTGGGAGGAATTTCACGCTGTCGCATTGCTCGGTGAGAACGATCTGCTGCTCGTGGGATTAAGCACCAGCACGGCCAACCGGGAATCGGATTTCTACCGTGTCCATGTCGGCGATTCGCTGGTGGCCAGCCCGGAACGACGGACGGTGGTCGAAGAGTATCGGCTCGCGGACGCCTGGCCGAACCCGTTCAACTCGGTGACACGGCTGCGGTTTGAGACCAACCGTGCGATCGCTCTCCGGATTGCGTTGTACGATTTGCTCGGGCGGGAGGTGTTGACCGTGGCGCAAGGGTTTGTTTACGCCGGCGCACACAGTTACCTGCTCACCGGCTCGACGCTGGCGAGTGGGATGTATTTAGTGCGTGCCTATGCGAACGGTACACCCGTCGATCAGAAACGGGTGGTGTTGGTGAAGTAAGGACCGGTTTCTGCTTTGACGCGCCCCGGTCAAGTTCGCCCCGGCCGCAATCGTGCTGGTCGGGATTGTTCGGCAGGTGCCCCTGATGGTTTCGCCAGCGGGGATGATCCACGACATGAATGTCGTAGGCATGGGGATGACGATGACGATACTTGACGTCAATGCGGACAATGTCGACGATCTCGGATTCTTCTGCTACATGAGCAAGCGGAAGTCCGAGGGCTACCAGCGCAAACTGGAGTGGCTGAAGGATCGGTTCAGCGAAGGCTTACGGATCAAGATGCTCGAGCTGCCGGACCGGGGCTTCATCGAATACATGCCGGGCGAACAGGCATGGCGTGGGGTGAACGCAGACGGCTGGATGGTGATCCACTGTCTCTGGGTGGTTGGCAAGAGCAAGAAGCAGGGGTACGCCAAGGCGCTGCTCGAAGCGTGTGTCGATGACGCACGCAAGGCGGGCAAACATGGCGTCGCGGTGGTCACCAGCGAGGGCAACTGGCTGATCAGCAAGAAATTCTTCGTCAAGCAGGGCTGGGAGTGTGTGGCTACGGCAGCCCCGTCCTTCTCGCTGCTGGTGAAGCGGTTTGACGATGCGCCGGATCCATCCTTCGTTGGCGGCTGGACCGAAAAGCAGGCGGCGCAACCGGATGGATTGACCGTCTTCCGCACGGATCAATGTCCGTACATCGTGGATGCAGTTCAGGTCAGCGTGGATACGGCGGCGAAGGCAGGGGTCGCGTGCAACGTGGTCGAGCTGACCAGCAGCGAACAGGTGAAGGTGCTGTCGCCGTCACCGTTCGGTGTCTACGGCATGACGTTGAACGGCTGTATGCTAAGCTATCATTATCAGCTGGAAAAGGACTTGCTGCCGCAACTTACGGACAGGTGAGGTGCAGGATGAAGCTGGCGGAACCGTTTCCGGAATTTGTCAAGAACCTACCCGAAATCGAGCTGCCGGTTCCGGGCGCGCGTGGCTGGATGATGCAGAGTGAGGGGCAGCAGGTGGTGTTTGCCCGGTTTGACGAAACGGTGGACGTCCCCGAACACTCCCATTCAGAACAATGGGAGTTCGCGTTGGATGGACGAGTCGATCTGAAAATGGACGGGCAGGTGTTGACACATACAGCCGGCGAGAATTTCTACATCCCGGCGGGCAAACCGCACGGCGCAACGGTGCACGCCGGCTACCGTGCGATGATGGTGTTCAATGAGCCGGACCGGTACAAACCGAAGGTGTGACGTAGAGTTGTGACTGAAGAGTTGTAAGTGAAGAGTAAGAAAACAGCGAACAGATAAAATTGCGTTTGCCCCGACCAGCTTGCTGGTCGGGATGCTCCAGCATTGACAGAACCTCGCCTGCCCCGATATCACGTGCCCCTGCTGGCAGAGCCCGCAGGGGCACATTCTCGAGACGCTGACCACAACTGTGTGGAGAAAACGATGCCACAGATTCACATCCGTGGCATCGTTAGTCTTTGTCTCAAGTCTCAGGACTCAGGACTCAGGACTGTTTTGTTACTTCATCAGCATCACTTTCTGAACGAGTGCCTGGCCGCCGTTGAACTGCGCGCGGACGAGGTACACGCCGCTGGTGAGGTTGGACGCGTCAAACGTCAGACTGTGCTGCCCACCGGCGTAACGGCCGTTCGCGAGCGTCGCAACTTCCTGGCCGAGCGTGTTGAACACCTGCATCCGCAGGTCGCCGGCGTCCGGCAGGGTCACGTTCAGCGTGGTGGTCGGGTTGAACGGGTTCGGGTAAGCCGCGCCCAGCGCAAACTTGCCCGGCATGGTTTCCGCCGTCGCAATTTCCGCATTCTGCTTCAGATCCCAACCGGTGGAATTCCAGTCACCTTCCGAGTCCGCACCGAGGCTGAATTTGAGGAAGACGAAGGAATCCTGGTCGATGACGGTACCCGGATACTGGCCGGCCTTGGCGACGTAGAGGTATTCACCTTCCGGCGCGAAGCCCGGGACGTTCTGCTGCACACCGGTCACGACGATATCGACACCCGGCTGGAAGGTGACGTTGTAGACATCCAGCGGATAGGTGTTGCCGTTCGGCAGGATCGCTTCGGTCCAGACCTGGCCCGGCGTGGCGGTGGTGTAGTTGTTGCGGATTTCGGCGTCAAAGATCAGCGTGCCGCCGTTCTGCAGGACCACGTAGGGCTCATACAGCGGATCGAGGTTGACAACCACATCGCTCATGGACGCTTCGGCGAGCAGCGCGGCTTCGTATACGTCCACACGGCCCGCGCCAAAGACGTTGTCCTTGCCGGTCGCGCCGAGGTCGACGGTCGTCGTCTGCAGGATCTCGTCAACTTCTTCCGGGGTCAGGTTCGGGTTGATCGAACGGATCAGGGCGATGGACCCACCGGCGCACGGGGACGCCATCGAGGTACCGGACTTGATGGTGTAGCCGTTGATGTTGGAGTAGCTGCAGGAATTGATGTCTTCGCCCGGGGCGGACACGTCCGGCTTGATCAGGCCCTGGTTCTGGCCGTTGTTGTAGACGTAGTCAAACCACGGGTCGATGTTCTCCCACGTGACCGGGCCGTGGCTGGAATAGGATGAAATGTTGTCGCTGCTGTTGGTGGAGCCGACGACGGTCAGGCCGCCCTGGCCACCCGGTTCGGTCTGGTCAGGGTTGTGCCACGGGGACGGAACCCAACCCGGCGCGGACACCTGCTCCGGCGGAGTGTTGAAGCTGGAACCGCCCGAGTTTCCTGCCGATTTCGTATTCGTCAGACCAGCGAGGCGGGCGACTTCGTACGTGTCGCGGTTACCCTGGTGCAGGGCGTTGGAGATGTTGTACCAGCCGGCGCTGATGGTGGTGTGGTGGGCGCCGTGTTCGACCGCCCAGTTGACACCAGCCCAGACGTCGCTGAGATCCGCGCCGCCGCCGTCGCTCATGATCTTGACGCACATGATGGTCGCGTCCGGAGCGATACCGGCCTGCGTGCCCGCGGTACCGTCGCTGGCGACAATACCCGCAACGTGGGTACCGTGACCGTGATAGTCCATCGGGTCGTTGTCGTTGCTGTACACGTCATAACCGTGGTTCGGGAATTCCGCGCCACCATCCCAGAGGTGGTCGGCGAGGTCGACGTGGTTGTAATTCACGCCGGTATCCATGATCGCGACGATGATGCCTTCACCAGTGTAGCCCATGTCCCACACGTCCGGGGCACCCACCTGGTTCACATGCCAGGCGATTTCGTCGGTCTGGTTCCCGCCGGGGGTTCCGGAGGTTTCAACCGGCTCGAGGCACTGCACGTCCGGGGAATACTCGATCACGTTGACATCGTGACGGTCCGCCAGGCGGCGGATCGCGGTCGGGGTCAACTTCGCGGAGATCGAGTTGTTGATCGCGATGGAACGGATGCTCTCGGCCTGGCCGAGCTGCTCATCGGCATACAAGGCACCGAGGATGTCATCCTGCGCGATTTCGGCGGTACGGCTGACCTCATCCCAGAGCAACGCGCGGCGCTGTTCGATGCTGCGCACGCCTTCGAGATACAGCTGTAGTTCCTGAGTATCCGGACGCGGATTCATCAGGATCACGACCTCGAGCAGCTCCGCATCATCAGCGGATGCCAGCACGGGGACGAGCGCATCACCGTATACGGACGGAGCGGAGCTCGCGAACGCGGACGGCAGCAGAAACGCCGCCAGTAACATGACAGCGAGGGGGAGACGGAAAATGCGGGAATTCATCACAGTTCACCTCATAGCAAATGTCGCCAGTTCCGTTGTTGGACCGTTGAGCTCGAAACATACGGAAGCCTGACCCGTTCGGCAATTCGAATTTGCGTAATTTGGATTTTGACAATGGTGGAATCGTACCCCGGACTCGGGGAGTTCCCCGGTACTCGAAGCCATCTCCAGCGCCGAGCTTTGGCCCCTGACTCGGCGCAACCCACGCTGTATCTTGCACATTCCAAACGAAAGCACGTAACCCCGAGGATCGATCATGCCGTACCACGCCCTTGATTATTACCGTCTCGACGAACAGCTCACCGAGGAAGAGCGGATGATCCGTGACGCGGTCCGCAGCTGGGTCAGTGACCGTGTCATCCCGAAGATCGACGAAGCATTCCGGGATCATTTTTTCCCGCAGGAATGGATTCCCGAAATGGCGGAGCTCGGCCTGTTCGGGCCGACGTTGCCGGAAGAATATGGCGGCGCGGGCATTGGCGACATCGCGTATGGGCTGGCGATGCAGGAGCTCGAACGTGGCGACTCCGGCATCCGCAGCTTCGCGTCGGTGCAAAGTGCGCTGGTGATGTACCCGATCTACACGTGGGGCAGCGAAGAGCAGAAACGCAACCTGTTGCCGAAGCTGGCACGTGCCGAATTGATCGGCGCGTTCGGGTTGACCGAGCCGGACGCCGGTTCCGACCCCGGTTCGATGCTGACCACGGCGACCAAAGTTGACGGTGGCTATCGGTTGAACGGCGCGAAGATGTGGATCACCAACAGCACCATCGCGGACATTCTGGTTGTCTGGGCGAAGCTGGACGGAGTCGTCAACGGTTTCCTCGTCGAAAAGGGCGCGGACGGGTTGACCTGTCCAGAGACGACGGGCAAGTGGAGCCTGCGGGCGAGTGTGACGGGCGAAATTGTGATGCAGGACGTGTTCGTGCCGGAAGAGATGCGCATGCCGGACGCGAACGGCCTCAAGTGCCCGTTGATGTGCCTCAACCAGGCGCGATACGGGATCACGTGGGGTGTGCTCGGCGCGGCGCAGGCGTGTTTCGACAGCTCGTTGCAGTACGCACTCAGCCGTCCCCAGTGGGGCAAGCCGATCGCCGGCTTCCAAGCGGTGCAGGAGAAGCTGGTGCACATGGCGACCGAGATCACCAAGGGCCAGCTGCTGTGTTATCGTCTCGGCCAGATGAAGCAGAACGGCACCAGCTCGTTCCGTCAGGTCTCAATGGCGAAGGGGAACAACTGCCGGGTGGCGTTGGAGATTGCCCGGATCGCTCGTGATATCCACGGCGCGAACGGCATCACGGATGAGTACCCGATCATGCGCCATATGATGAACCTGGAAAGCGTGTACACATACGAGGGTACTGACACGATGCACACGCTGATCGTCGGTTCGGACCTGACCGGGCTGGAGGCGTATAAGGGGTAAGTGGGCTGCTGACTACGGTCTGCGGGCTGCGGGCTGCTGATTACAGGTCGCGGATATCGAACCACCGACCACGGGTAGTGTAGTAGAAAATCTTGCCCGTGTTGGCTTGTCCAACGCGGGTCATCCAAACCTTGAACGTCAGGGCGAATGTGATTCGCGCTGACGTTTTGTTTGATCCGGACCGACCAGGCTGTACCTTACATGAGGTATATGATCCTGGAGGCAATCGTGATATCACCAAATCGTTGGCAAGCTTTGGCCGTATGTGTCCTTCTCTGTTTCCCTGTCCTTTTGGCGGCGCAGCTGAACCAAAGTTGGGTTCAAACCTACGGCCAGCCGTCCCAGCCCTACCGTAATCTGTACTCCATCGAACACATCCAACCCGCGCCGGACGGTGGCTGGTATCTCGGCGTCAGCGCGGTACATTCCTGGCGGCAATCCTTTGAGGCAACTCTCGAGAGCCGGTTTATCCGAATCCAATCGAATGGTGAAACCATCTGGGCAACGGTCAGGAGCGGTGACCTTATCGCCTGCATGACCGTGCTTTTCGACAGTTCGATAGCCTACGGACTGAATTCAGGATTTGATGCTCGCAGTGGATATGAAACCAGTATCGTCCTTGCAAGGCATCGGGCCACTGGCGTACAGGCATGGACGACAAATGGGAATGTTCCCTACGATATCAATCCATGGTTGGGGGCGATGTGTGCGTTTCCTGACGAAACTCATCCCGGGCCGGGCCTCAACCTTTTCGTAAGCTTTGCCATTGACAACGCACCATTCTACGACGATCCGTCCGACATCGACCTCTACTTTCGCATCTACAATGAGCGGGGACAATACCGCGAATCAACACTTCACCTTGGCAATTGCGGTAGCACACATGCACCCCGGGTCGTGCAGGATGCGTTGAGGTTGCCCGATGGCGACATTCTGGTTTACGCGCGAGGCCGGAATTTCCCTGGCGAGCCAACGCCAGATTATGTCTCAGATGATTTTCTGTTGCGGCTAAATGACGATCTGCAAGTGACACGGGCAACAAAGATCCGCGAGTTTAATCCCGATCACCATGTCAGCGGGTACGACATCCACATGCTGTTGACACGTGACGGTTGCCTGATGGTGCAATCAGGGCTGGGAATCGGGAAGTACGATTTCCATGGACGGCTTGTCTGGTTCCGGGAGTATGCGGATTTTTCGCCGCGACGTGTTGCCCGGGAAACGGCGTCCTGGCCAGCGCTTCACTACGTTGTCGGCACTTTGGATGATGGAGAAGACACTCAATGCGTCGGCGCCATTGGCACCGAGGGGGATCTGTATTTCTTCCAGCCCGTGCCGGAAGCGATTGAACTGAACAGCCTCCGGGTAGCTGGAATCGGCGACCTGGTGGTCGGGGGAGCAGTCGAAGCGAATGATCCATATGGCCGGACGTTCGAGCAGGCTATCCTGATCAAATACGGCAACTCGTACCGCGAACGGATGGCATCCGATCAGCAGCCAGCAGGGATGACCTTGCTTCCTGTTTCGCCAAACCCGTTCAACTCGTCCACCACCATCTCGTTTGACCTGAACCGTCCGACACCCGTCAACCTGTCCTTCTTCGACCTGCTCGGGCGTGAGGTAAGGGTGCTGAGTGACGGCCAGCCGTACGCGCCGGGTACGCACCGTGTGGTGTGGGACGCGTCCGGTCTGCCCGGCGGGACGTACTTCCTGCGTGCATCCACCGAGGACGAGCAGCAGGTGCGGCGGATGCTGTTCTTGAAATGATGTGGTTCCGGACCGGAGCTTCGGGTGGAAGTATTCAGGTGTATTCTCGAACGCACGCTTGAATTTCTTAAGATTGCCGCCTAAGTTCCTGTGAATGGGACGGTTTCAGCTCACGACCAAACGGGGGAACGGGTGAAATGAACGTGAGACTTGGTTTCATTGTATGCGCAATCGTGCTTCTTTTCACGAGTTTCCTGCCTGCCACCGGCCAGCCGATTTCGCAACGCTGGTACGTTGAGTTCGACGACATTCCCGCCACGTTAAAGTATGTCCATGTCAGCTCACCGAACGCCATTTACGCCGGCGGATTCGACCGTTACGGCTGGGGTGATGTGCAGGCGTATCACCTGAAGTTCAACCCCGATATGGGAGTGGAGTGGTTCACCGTTGCGCTGGACACCACGCTCGGAGAAACACCAAACGAGGAATACAACCGTTTCCAGGCGACGATACCTGTTGCGACGGACAGCTTGCTCAGTGTCGGTTATTTCCTTAACGAGATTCAATCCGAACTTTTTCTCGAGGAATTCTACGGCGCATACACCGATCCTGACGGCGAGCCGCTGTCAACGTTTGATAAAAACAGCGGCGTCAAGCGAGTGAAGGGCATCCACTACCTCTCGGACCAGTCGTTGCTGCTGGTCGGCGATGATTTCCTCGGCGTGGGCTACCCGGATGTGAACAACTTCGTTCGCTTTCGTCATGCGCGGGTGGATGGCGAACCGCAGATTTCCTACCTGGTTGAGTACGACAACGACGCCGAAGTCCTGATCATCGGAACACTGTTCAATGAAAACGAGCAGGTGCTTGTCGCGTTGAACCGTGACCCTGTCGCCGCAGACGAGGATTGGCGGGCAAGCTTGCTGTGTTTCGATCCACTGACGGATGAGGAATTATGGACCCTGATCCCGCGCGATACCTACAGTTTGATGCAGGCCGTGTATCCCGGCGCGGACGGTTGCGCGCTCACCCTGTCCTACGCCAATCCGAACGTGTGGGTGGACAAGGTTTCTGCCGCCGGTACTGTGGAGTACACGTGGCTGATCACGGATTACTACGCCTCCCAGCTGCTCGCATTGCACGAACTGGATGATCAGTACTTATTAGCCGTGACGGAGACGTCCGAAGGGATCGACCTCGTCGTGTTCGACCACTCCGGCGCGATCGGGTGGACCTCGGGCTTGCCGGTACACGGGGATGAGGTCATCATCGGAAAGCTGATCGAGTTGGATGACAACGGTGTGTTGATCAGCGGATCTGTTGAACGGAACAATGAGGTGTTCGCGTTTCTGCTGGCGGTGGATGTATCGTCGGCGGGTGTGACGGGACTGTCAGATGTCCGGCTGCCTGCCCGTTTCGCCCTGCATCCCATTTATCCGAATCCATTCAACTCCAGCGCGACGGTTTCGTTCGACTTAACTCGTCCGGCGTGGCTGAATCTGGCGGTTTTCGATCTGCTCGGGCGTGAGGTGACGGTGCTGGCTGACGGCCAGCCGTACGCACCCGGCACGCACCGTGTGGTCTGGGACGCGTCCGGTCTGCCCGGCGGGACGTACTTCCTGCGCGCATCCACCGAGGACGAGCAGCAGGTGCGGCGCATGCTGTTCCTCAAGTAGTGGCGAGTTATCGAATATCATCGGCCGGGCCGGTGTGAACGTCCCGGTGCAGGTGATGGTACAGGTCAGCTCAAGGGGTGATCCGTCAGATAGCGACTTCAACTTGAGTGCTAACTCTACGTTTTCCATGAGTTAAATCCCAAAACAGACCGATTCTCCGCAATTCGTCGAGGTGATATCCTCAAATCACGAAATCCAGCCTGAGTATTCAACCCTCGTTTCGAACAATTTTCGAGAAAAGTCTCAGCTCAACCTGTTTTGAACGAGAGCTCTCCGAGACAGGGGCTCAAATGTGAGTCTCGGACTCAGAAGTATAATTACCAGTAAGAATACTCAGTATCGCGGGTTTCAAGGGGGTTCTGAATTCCGAAATCTGGCTTTTTGGGAATCGTAAATCTGTAAAATCCCAAAAGAATGGTGGGTAAAAACGGCGGCAAACTTCTAATACTGTGATACAGAACACTTGATTTTGTAACTTTGCAGCATTATTATAATACCCGAAAGGCGAGCAGGTTCAGGAAACGATGCGCAAAGCGCGGGCAGGTTGGTAGCTCGAGGAGGACATCAAGATGAAGATGACGACTATTGTACTTCTCACGATTGGTTTGTTGGCGGTCAGCGCGAACGCCAGCTCATTTGAGCCCGTAGCGATTGAACGGTCCAACTTCACGGTTCCCGTTGACGGAAACATGCCGGTCACGGACAGCAACATGACATCTCCTTTCTTTGAAGGGTTCGAGACGGGAGCGGCCGGATGGAGTTTTTACGACGGCAACGGTGAGACGGTCGGTTGGCAGGTGATTGAGGATCCGGACCTCGCGTGGGCGGATGCCTGTTATCTGGGTCTGGAGAATGTCGAGGGCGGCACGGTGCTGTATGCTGAGAGCCCTGCATTCGACACCCCGACGCTCGCCGCCGAAGAAACGATGTTCCTGGACGTGTACTTCGCGAATGTGTGGATGAACACGGACAACCTTACCGAGAGCTTCTGGTGGCGTCCGGAGATTTACGATCCGAACACGGACACCTGGGGCCCGCTGGCGTCCCTGCACAATGCTGTCTATGTAGAGAGCAACGGCGGAGTGTGGGAATCCTTCAGCACCAGCGGCTACGCGTACGATTGGAACATGGAAGACTACCAGGGTCTGGACGGCGTCAAGGTGCGCTTCGTCTTCAACGTCCCGGCGGACATCACTGGTTTCGACTTCATGCGTCTGGACAACGTGGAGGTTTTCCATCGTTCGATTGAACATGACGTCTCGCCCGTGCTGAAAATTCCGTATCCGACGGTCGTTGACTACCCGGTGTTTGGTGAGGTTCGTCTGTCGAACAACACGATGTATCCGGCGGACAACGTCAGCGCGGCGTGGACGTTGAACGGTCAGACGTGCAATTTGCTTCCGATGAGCCCGTACAACATGGACCCGTACCAGACGAGCCTGTTGTTCATCTCGGACCCGGTGGATCCGGACAACGTCGACTTCTGGCTGCCGACGGTGGACGATATCGGTGTCAATCACCTGTCCGCGACGTCCAGCTACGCCGATGATGAAAACCCGACGAACGACATTTATCCGATGATCGTGAACGTGATGCCGTCCGGCCACTTTGAAGTTGGCGCCGACTCGCGTGGGTTTACCAGCAACCTGTCGATTCCGTCGTTGAACGACGGTCCGGTGGTGCACCTGGATGCGGAAGAAATCAATCCGGACTACTTCTTCGACCAGTACTACGACCTTTCAGAACTTCGCATGTGGACGTATTTCCACCAAGCGGCTGGTGGTGCACCGGCAAACGCCAGCATGACCTTCCATGTCTACCAGGGTGGCAACACTCCGGGCGACGAGCTGTTCAGCGTCGATTATGATTTCGACGTGGACGAAGGGTACGTCGGTGATTACAACGTCGTGGTTGACATTGAGGGTGAGCCCGGCACGCGCTGGCTCTCCGGTGATGTCTGGGTCTGGGCTGAGATCACGTCCGAAGGTCTGAATGGGTATCCGCAGCCGTTCATCTACCAGACGATTCCGAACCACCTGCAGCACAACCACTTCGACAGTTTCGCGGACGCGCAGGCCGGCAACAACGTGTCGGACTATGGGTACCACGTGACGATGACGATGAAGCATCTGGGCACGGAACCGCCGGTCTCGATGTCAATGACGCCGATTCACACCGATGTTCCGGGCAACGGTGGCAGCATTTTCTACCAGCTGGAGATCATTTCCCAGGTCGATTATCCTCTGGACGACATCTGCTACTGGGTTGACATTGTCGCCCCGGAAGGTGTCGAGCTGCGTGAGTACAAGACGGCGTTCTTCAATGCTTTCCCGCACCGCCACATGTTCATCCAGTCGATCCAGAACGCGGTTCCGGGCTGGGCGCCGGACGGTGTATACGAATTCCACGGCTACATTGGCTACCCGCCGATGTACTACGATTCCGACGTCTTCATCTTTGTAAAGGGCGGTGCGAACGACGGTCCGACGGTGCAGAACTGGGCGCATGATGACCTCGACTTCGGTGGCGAGGAAGAAGTGATGGCGGTAACGTCCGATCTTCCGACCGAGTATGCGTTGAGCCAGGCCTACCCGAACCCGTTCAACCCGACAACGTCCCTCGATATCTATCTGCCGCAGGCAGGTGACCTGAACGTGTCGGTGTACAACGTCAATGGGCAGCAGGTGGATGTCGTGACCAGTGGCATGTATCAGGCCGGCCGTCACACGTTGACCATTAACGGCAGTCAGTTGGCGAGTGGAGTGTACTTTGTCCGCGCAACGGTTCCGGGCAAGATGACGGAGATGAGGAAACTCGTCCTGATGAAGTGAGTTAGCTCACACAAGATTCGAACAAAAAGTTGTATACATCAGCCAGTCCGGAGATTGTTCCGGGCTGGCTTTGTTATTGGGCATGGGTGAAGTCTCCGAGTCAGCTTTGTGAGCGGATTTCGGAAATCCGATTGATTTCTGGTTTTTCAGGTATTATCCTTAAAAAACTATATACTGTTACTTGTTGTGTGAATTAAGCTGTTGATTATCATATAATAAAGGCTTGTTGCCAACGATTGAGATAAGCGTCACAAAGAGTTTAACGTCATACGACCTTGGGGGGTTAAGGACATGAAGGGCATGAAATGGATGGTGGTGCTGGCCGCAATTTGTACACTGCTGGCTGGCGCTGCGCAGGCAGATGTCATGATCACAGAGATCATGATCAATCCGCTCGCATCGGGTGACAACTACGGCGAGTGGTTTGAGGTGTACAACGACGGCGCTGAAGACGTCGACATGAGCGGTTGGACGGTATCGGACAACGATGGCCAATCGTTCGTGATCTCAGCGTTTACGGTGCCCGCAGGTGACTACGCGGTTTTCGCGAAGTACAACAATGATGGGCTCAACGGGCACGTACCGTACGACTACAGCTATAATTCGGCGATGAATTTCGATGAGCCGGCGGACGAACTGATGATGTACGACGCCGAAGACAATTTGATGGATCAAGTTACCTATGACAGTGGCAACGGTTGGGTGTACGTCGAAGGCGCGTCGATTCAGTTGACGGATCTCGGTTCTGACAATAACGATCCGGCGAACTGGATGGTTTCGGAATATGGCTGGTATGAAGGCAACTGGGACTTTGGCACGCCGGGTGCAGCGTTTGATGGTCCGTATGCGACGAAGAACATGGTCATCAGCGAGATTCTGTATGATCCGTTCTCCAGAGAGGATCAGTACGCGGAATGGTTCGAGGTGTACAATGCCGGATCCGATACGACCAACATGCGATTGTGGACATTTGAGGATCTGGGTGGCAACTCATTCAGAGTCAATGCTCACATTCTGGTCGCGCCGGGAGAGTACGCTGTGTTTGGCCGCTACGAAAACAACGGCTACAACGGGTACATCTATCCAGACTATGTGTACGGCACGGGCTTCCCGCTTGACAATTCTGCTGATGAAATCGTCATGAACATGCCTGACGGAACGTTGCATGACGAGGTGCAGTACGATGAATCCACCGGCTGGCCGACGGCCTGGGGTGCCAGCATGCAGTTGATGGACGTGAATGCGGACAACAGCGTCGCGTCCAACTGGACGATCTCTCGCTATGCATGGCCGCTGAGTAACGGCGATTTCGGCACGCCGCACGAAGCGTTTGACGGCCCTTACGATCAGCACAACCTGATCATCAGTGAAATCCTCTACGATCCAAACGCGACCGAAGATCAGTATGGTGAGTTCTTCGAAGTGTACAACGCGGGGGATGGTCCAACCGACCTGCGGTTGTGGACGGTCAAGGATGCCGATTCCGATTCGTTCGCGGTGACCTCCAGTGTGACGGTGCAACCGGGTGAATACAAGGTAATCGGTCGTTACGGCAACGAAGGCTACAACGGCAACATCAACGATGATTATAGCTACAACGGCGCGATGGTGATGGACGATGACGCCGACGAGGTCATGCTGTACGATCCGAACAGCCAGTTGCATGACGTGGTTGCGTACGATGAGGGTAGTGGCTGGCCGACGGCGTCCGGCGCGAGCATGCAGCTGACGGATCTGAACGATGACAACAACGATCCGGCGAGCTGGGTGATTTCGCGGAACCCGTGGCCCGGCAGCCTGGGGGACTTCGGCACGCCGCACGATCCGTTCGATGGCCCGT
Source organism: bacterium (assembly GCA_020444425.1). Classification (GTDB taxonomy): domain Bacteria; phylum Electryoneota; class Electryoneia; order Electryoneales; family Electryoneaceae; genus BMS3BBIN04. The sequence goes on from JAHLLB010000022.1 coordinate 16,982, forward strand.
ACTACGATCACCACCTGGTGATCACGGAGATCATGTACGATCCGTACGTCCAATCGGACCAATATGCTGAGTATTTCGAACTCTACAACGCCGGCCAGGGTCCGACCGATATCCGCCTCTGGGAAATCACCAGCGGAGCTGAACAGTACCGGATTCAGTCAAGTGTGATCGCTCAGCCGGGAGAGTACCTCGTGCTCGGGATTTACGGCAACGAAGGGTATAACGGTCACATCAACGATGATCTGGATTACGACAACGTCACGTTGAGCAATGTCGCGGACACGTTGACCATCATCGATCCGTACGGGAACGTACATGACCAGGTGATGTACGATGAGGAAAATGGCTGGCCGAAGCCGTTCGGTGCGAGCCTTCAGCTGAACGATCCGGCGTCGGACAACAGTGATCCGGCGAACTGGTATGCGTCGATGTGGCCGTGGCCGGACAGTGACGGCGACCTTGGCACGCCGGGCGTCGCCAATGACGGTCCGTACGCTGAAACGCAGATCATCATCAGCGAGATCATGTACAACCCGCTGGTGGTGTCGGATCAATACGGTGAGTGGTTCGAGCTGCACAACGCCGGTACGGACACGGTCAACCTGAAGTATTGGATGTTTTACGACAACGATGCCGACAGCTTCTTCCCGACAAGCCAGCAGTATATCGCACCTGGTGAAGAACTGGTGTTCGGGTGCTATGCAAACCCCGGGTATAACGGCAATGTCGTGGTAAACTTTGACTACGACAACTTTGTTTTTGATCATGACACCGACGAGATTTACATGTACGACGGTAACGGTGTGTTGATCGACGAAGTCGAGTATGATCTCACCGGTGACTTCCCGAGCATTGACGGCGCGTCGATTTATCTGCCGGATTTGAACGTGGACAACAACATCGGGTCCAACTGGTCGATTTCGACGATTGCCTGGCCGGGCAGTGTTGGCGATTTCGGTTCCCCGGGTGAAGAAAACCAGGATGTACCGGCTCCGTACCAGATCAAGATCACCGAGATCATGAAGGATCCGGCGGCGTCTTCGGATCAGTATGGCGAGTGGTTTGAGATCGTTAACGAGAGCGACGAGCAGATCAATCTGCGGCTGTGGGAGTTCTACGACAACGACACGGACTATTTCAGGATCACCAACGATGTTTTCGTTGAGGCTGGTGACTACTGCGTGCTCGCACGCTACGGCAACTTTGGCTACAACGGTGGTGTGCAGGATGACTATGACTACGACAACATGATCCTGGACAACGATGAGGACGATGAGATCATCATCCGCGACCTGTTCGGTGAAGTTCAGGACGAAGTCTGGTACCTCGAGGATGGTATCTGGCCGGATCCGACCGGTGCGACGATGACCTTGCCCGATCCGCGTCTGCAGAACGACGATCCCGCCAACTGGGTAGTTTCGGAAAAAGCGTGGGGCGGCAGTGCGGGTGATTACGGTTCACCGGGCTGGCCGATGGAACGCGGCATTCTCACGTTGAATCCGAACCAGACCGTCATTCCGGCCGGCGGCGGAAACCTGACCTACGGCATCTCGCTGGTGACGTACCTGTATCCGGTCTACGAGAACTGCGCGTACTGGACCGAGGTGATTCTGCCAAGTTCGGACGTGTACCCGATCGGCAACCAGTACTTCACCTTGACACCGTTCCTCGCGGTCACACTGCCGAACCAGGTGCAGCCGGTTCCGGGTGGCGCTCCGGAAGGGACGTACACGTTCAACGCGTATGTCGGTTATCCGGAAACGCACATCGCGGACAGCTTCGAGTTCACCAAGCTCGGCACGACGGGCGAACCGTTCGGACCGGAGGACTGGCTTGCGGCGAACCCGTTCGAGGTGCTGGAAGAGTCGGTCGCCAGCGAACCGGAACTGCCGACAGTGTTTGCGGTTGGCAATGCGTATCCGAACCCGTTCAACCCGAGCACGTCGCTGGACATTGACTTGCCGGACGCGGGTGAGGTGGAAATCGCGGTGTACAACGTCAACGGGCAGTTGGTCGCGACGGTGACGAAGGGTGTCTACCAGGCCGGCTACCATACGTTCAGCATCGATGGTTCGCACTGGGCGAGTGGCGTGTATTTCGTCCGTGCGACGATCCCGGGTCAGTTGACCGAGATGCGCAAGATTGTGCTGATGAAATAAGGACAGTCTTGAGTCCTGAGTCCTGAGTCCTGAGTCCTGAGTCTTGAGTCTTGAGTCCTGAGTCTTGAGACAAAGACTTCGACACAGACTTCAGACACAGACTTCAGACGAAAATCGTTTCATCGGGGACACTTACTCCGCTAAGTGTCCCCGTTTTTTGTCTGTCGCGGGGGCATCCAGACAATTCTGTGCCTGCGGTGTATTCATGCTGTCGCGACAAATCCGCCCATGGCCATCAATCAGGTCAATTCCGCGATTTTCGAGTTGCCTCTGGTCTGGCCGGGACAATGCTCGTACATTTCGAGGCTACACTACATCGCAACGGTTTCCGTGAGACACATGGAGAGTTCACCAATGAAATGGTCACCTGCCTTGACGGCGCTTGTGTTGTTGCTGGTTCTGTCAATCAGTGCGACCGCTGAACCGGTGCAGTCGGTGCCGGACGGACGGTTCTATATCACTGTGGGAGACGAACAGATCTGCACTCCCTACCTGTCCAATCAGTCCATCGATGAGACCCATCCGAACCGTGACCGCTGTGTGATCATCTTGCCGGGTGGTTCACGTGACATCGAGCAGGTTGGTGACTGGATGCAGCAGGCGGCGTTCCAGGCGGATGCATTGGAGACGACATTGCTGGTTGGCATCCAGTTTCTACTGGAAACCGACGTTGATACGCATTTGCTCAACGATGATGTCGTTTTCTGGGACCACATGGCGTGGTACAACGGGGACGTAAGCGATTCCAGCGGGCACAACCCACGGTACGCTCGCGCGAGCAGCTTTACGTTCACGGACAGCCTGGTGTATCACATCTGGCAGTTGAACCCGCATTTCGAGACCTTTGTCATCACCGGCCCATCAGCCGGTGGCAAGTATACCCAGCGCTACGCCGCGACCAACCGGATCGAAACCTACCTCGCGCAGAATGATGGTCCGCCGATGATCTACACCACGATCAACAACGGCTCGTTTGTGTACATGGATGCTGGACGGCGTGCGATTGATGGCACGTTTCCGGAAGCGGATGACTTGTCCCTGACGTTCATTCCACGGTACAACAAGTATCCGTACGGGTTGGAGGAGCTGAACGACTACAGCGCGGAAACCGGTTCTCAGACGATTTACAACCAGTACCGCTACCGCTGGGGGTTTTACATCATCGGCGAGTTGGACAACGGCCCCAACTCGGACGATCAACCGATGGCGTTACAGGGCTACAATAACATCCAGCGGAACGTGGTCTACGCTGAGCACCTGACATCGACCTACGGCACTGATCACAACCATGAGGTGATCGTGATTGAGGGCGCGGATCACAACACGCATGAGATCATCCTCGATCCGACCACCTGGGAACCGTTGTTCTACTTCGTTCCGCCGGAATCGGCGGTGGAGGAAGAGGGCAATCACGGGGGCTCATCAACGTTGCCGCAGGAAGCGTCGCTGGTGGCGTATCCGAACCCGTTCAATCCGAGCACCAACCTGACGGTTACCTTGCCGCACGCGGGCCGGCTCAAGGTGGAAGTGTTCAATGTTGCCGGACAGCGGGTTGCGTTGCTCGAAAACGCGCAGGTCAGCGCCGGCGAGCACGCGTTCACCTTCGCGCCGGAGCAGCAGAGCAGCGGGGTGTATTTCGTGCACGTGACCGCGCGTGGCCAATTCTCCGAAGTCCGGAAGATCACGCTGCTGAAGTAAGCTTCGGTTCGGATCGAAGCGTTGTACTCGTATTGCGGATCTGGATGATCGCGCCAGGTGGGCGAAATAAGGTGAAATCCAATTTATGCTTCGAGATACAGCAGGTAGGTCATTCTGAAGCCGCGTTTGTTTGCGGCTGAAGAAGATCCAGCTGATCAACTGGTTGCTACCCGGTTCAACGTTGGCTCTTCCTCACTTCTCTTCGTTCCGTTCGGAATGACGTTCCTTCTTACCCATACAGTTTTGCAATTTCCAGCCCGGACGATCTGTCCGGGCTGATTTGCTCCACACTCGGCTCAACTCGGCAGGGTGACGCGATCACCGTTGCTTTTTCAAAACCTCGACCCCCATTTTACAACTCTCACCGAGGTTCGGGTTCAATCTCTGTTGCGTGGTGGAGGAGTGAGATGAGATCGTTTGTGCTCGCAATGTTCGCCCTGCTGATGCTGTGCGGAACGTCTTATGTAGTCTTCGCGGATCCGGTACAATACGTCCCGCCGTATCGGTATACCATCACGGTCGACAACCACTCGCTCTCGCTCCCGATGATCTTCAACGGAGACCCCAGCGAACCGCATCCGGAAGCAACCCGTGCCGTGTTGTACACCTCCAACGGAACCCGGGAGGTGGTACCGATTGGTCAGACGCTCGTCGATGCGCGTGATCTGGCGGATGTCGACTCCGCGTCGGTGCTGATGGTTGGCCTGCAGTACCTCTATGAGGTCGATATCGAGGAGCACGATCTCGACGACGACGTTGCATTCTGGAAGCACGAGCACTGGTTCATCGGGAATCTCAGCGACTCGACGGATACGCATCCGCGTCCAGTCAAAATCAGCGCGTACGCCTGGATGGACACGTTGCTCGCGCAGGTGGTGAGCCTCAATCCGCAGATCGAAACGATTTCCTTCCTCGGGGAATCGGCCGGCGGGAAGTTTTTTCAGCGCTACGCCGCCACCACCCGGCTGCCGTACGAGATGGACCTGCCGGAACTCATCTTTGTGACGGTCAACAACGGATCGTTCCTCTATTTCGACGAATACCGCTTTGACCTCGATGACGAATGGTCCATTCCCGGACCGATCAACCAGTCATTCGTGCCGAAATACAACCAGTGGCCATACGGTCTGGAAGAGCTCAACGAATACACGACGGAAACCGGCGCGCAGGTGATTTTCGACAACTTCCCCTCGCGCAACATGTTCCATTTCATCGGCGAAGAGGACAATGGCCTCAACTCCGACGACAAGCCGATGAACATGCAGGGCATGAACAACATCATGCGGCACGTGTTCTACTGGGATCACCTGCACCACCTCTGGGGCAACGGTATTGAAGCCACGCAGCAGGTGGTGATCATGGAGGATTATGGGCACGAGGGCCACGCGATTGTGCGCTCGCCCGCCTGCCGCAACGCGTTGTTCCTGTACGATCCGTCCACTTCGGTGGATGAAACCGGGAACGCTAACGGTGCGTTGCCGGCAAGTGTGGAATTGACCTCGTATCCGAACCCGTTCAACCCGTCCGCGACGGTCAAGCTGTACCTGCCGTCCCCGGGCGAGGTACGGGTAAGCGTGTTCAACCTGTTGGGCGAATCGGTCGCGACGCTGGCGCATGAGGAGATGGCTGCCGGGACGCACACGTTCACGTTCGACGGATCGGAAATGAGCAGCGGTGTGTACTTTGTGCAGGTGGTCGCGCCCGGGCAGATTTACAAGACGAAGAAGATTACGTTGGTGAAGTGAGGACAGTCCTGAGTCCTGAGGCGTGAGATGTGAGATGTGAGACGTGGGACCTGAGACCTGAGACCAATGCTGTCCCAACGTTGAGTTGTGTAGTTCTTTGAAAGCCGCATGATTCTTGGGTTTGGAGCCAATTCGTTACGAAATCGATTTGAACTCGTCCAACTTCATCTGATGTTCTCTCCTGAGTTCATTTTGGAGGGGCATCGTGAACACCGGTCGGCTCGTCTTTTCTCAGTTGATGGATTTCCTTCCCATGCAGGATTTTCACAGGTGTGTCGCTCGCTACCGGGGCAATCACAAGGTCAAGAGCTTCCTGTGCTACAGCCAGTTTCTCTGTATGGTTTTTGCGCAACTGACCCATCGGGAGAGCCTTCGCGACATTGAAGCCTCTCTGCGTGCAGTCGCCGGCAAGCTGTATCACACTGGATTTCGGGGTCAAGTCTCCCGCAATACCTTGGCCCACGCCAACCAGATCCGTGACTGGCGCATCTATCGTGATTTCGCACATCGTCTGATCGAGGAGGCCCGGTCGCTGTATGCCGATGAGGCGCTCGCAGTTGACCTCGACGCCACAGCGTATGCGTTGGATGCCTCGACCATCGAACTTTGCCTGACGTTGTTTCCCTGGGCGACCTTCAAACAGGGGCACGGCGGCATCAAGCTCCATACATTGCTGGATTTACGCGGCAACATTCCAACCTGGTGCGTGATCACGGACGCGCTCACGCATGAGATCAGGCTGATGGATCAGCTCGTCTATGAAGCAGGCGCATACTACATCCTGGACCGAGGCTACATCGATTTTGCCCGGCTGTTCCGCATTGACCGCAGTGGCGCGTTCTTCGTCACCCGGATCAAGACAAACACCGCCTATCGTGTGGTGGAATCACGACCGGTGCCTGTCGGCAGCGGTGTGCTGGAAGACCAGTTGATTGTCTTCACCAGTCGTCCGAAATGCCGGCGCTACCCGGATCAACTGCGGCGTATCCGGTACCACGACGCTGAGACCGATCGCGAGCTGGTGTTTCTGACGAACCATCTCGATTTGGACGCAACGATCATCGCCGGTCTGTACCGGTCCCGCTGGCAGATCGAGCTGTTCTTCCGCTGGATCAAGCAAAATCTGCGCATCAAGGTCTTCTATGGGACCAGCAAGAACGCTGTGAAAACACAGATCTGGATCGCGATTTCTGTCTATGTCCTCGTCGCGATCATCAAGAAACGGCTCGGACTGACCACCAGTCTTTCGACAATGCTGCAGATCCTGAGCGTCACACTGTTTGAAAAAAAACCGATAAACCAACTACTTACGACAAGCCTCAACACTGACTTGTTAGTCGAAAACCCTAACCAGCTGAAATTATTCAGCTAAACGTTGGGACAGCATTGACCTGAGACCTGAGATAAAACCAAAAAACCGGGGACACTTACTCCGTTAAGTGTCCCCGGTTTTTGCAGACTGCTGACAAAGTGGCAACGTTCGGGATTCAAGGAATATTCGGCTGTCGCATCATTCTGAACGGAACGAAGAGAAGTGAAGAAGATCCAGATTATCAATGGGTTACAACAATTGGATTTCAGAAAAGCTGGACCTTCTTCGCTTCGCTCAGAATGACACCCCTGGCAATCCGGGGTTTGTCAACGATCTGACCGGGGACACTTACTCCGTTAAGTCCCCGGTTTTTGTTTGTACGCAAACATCCGGTCTGTACGTATTTCGGCACAGTATCCTGATATCGCTACCTGAGAAAGACCCGCGCCACAAGCAAGCACGGGTCTGGTAGTGCGGATGATCCCAGACATGAATGTCTGGGGCAAGTTTGTTTTTCGAACCCCGAACCCCGAACCCCGAACCCTGAACCCCGAGCCCCGAGCCCCGAGCCCCGAGCCCGTTACTGTGCGATATCCTCCACCGCGGCGATGGCGGTTTGCACCTGGTCCGGTGTGTTGAACGGTCCGAGCGAGAAGCGCACGGTTCCATGCAGGTCGAAGGTGCCGATGGATTCATGGCATTTCGGTGCGCACTGCAGGCCGGTACGGGTGGCGATGTCGTGGTCGACGTCCAGCATGATGCCGACGTTCATCGCGTCGATGCCCTCGACGTTAATCGAGAGCGTCGCGAGGTGATTCTCCAGCGAATCGCAACAGTAAGTCGTCACCTTCGGCAGATCCTTGATGCCGTCCACGAAGGTCTGCACCATCGCCATCTCTTTCGCGTGGATCGCCGCCGGGCCACCGTTTTCTTCGATCCAGCGCTGTCCCGCCCAGAGGCCGCCGATGCCCATCAGGTTCGGGGTGCCGTATTCCAGCCGCCACGGATATTCCGCCAGATGGTAAGGGAATGCCGAGCGCACGCCGGTCCCGCCGGAGCGGGTTTGGCCAATTTCGAGGTGTTCGCGGACGCAGATGACGCCGGTTCCGGTCGGACCCATCAGCGCCTTGTGGCCGGTCGCGACCAGGGCGTCCACATGCCATGCCTTCATGTCGATCGGGACCACACCTGCGGTCTGGGACGCGTCGATCACGAACTTCGCCTGGTGATCCTTGAGGATCGCACCAATCGCGGCGATGTCCTGGACGGTGCCGATAACGTTTGAGCCGTGGTTGACGACGACCAGCGACGTGTTCGGCCGCAGCGCGTTCTCGAGGTCGGCGGTCTGGATGAAGCCGTGCTCGTTGGGCGTGAGCCAGGTGACGTCGGCAACACCGTCGCGTTCGAGACAGTTCAGCGGCCGCAGCACGCTGTTGTGGTCGAGGTTGGTGCTGATGACATGGTCGCCCGGCTTGACCAGCCCCTGGATCACGATGTTCAGGCCGTCTGTGGCGTTGTGGCAGAAGAGAGTTCGTTCCGGCAGGTCACCGTTGAAGAAGGCGTTCAGTTTCTTGCGGGTGTTTTCGACGAGATCCCCGGCGGAGATGGCGGCGTCAAAGCCCGAACGTCCCGGGTTGACCCCGTTGTGCCGGTAGAAGTCGTCCATGAACGCGTAGACTTCGTCCGGTTTCGGCCACGAGGTGGCGGCATTGTCCATGTAGATCAGGTCACGGGCGTCCATCGCAACTCCCCCACAAAACGGTGTGTTGTTGAGTATCCGGGAAGATAGTGAACGGGGGTGCGTTCCGGGGCCTCAGGGAGTTGTCTGGAGATCAGACACAACGATTTTTGGCTTCGGATTCACCCATGCGCGAAGAACAGCCTAAACCCTCAGATGATTCAATAGTTGTTCGCGTGTCCGTTGCCCGGCTTGAGCGCCTCGATGTTGCACGGACAGGGACGCGGCGTGCGTCGCCAGCGCGATGGCGGTGTCCATCGGCAGATCTTCGGCGAGGAAGGCCGCGACCGCACCGCAGAAGGCGTCCCCCGCGCCGACGCTGTCGATGACCTCGATCTCCGGCGGTGGAAACATCAGGTGCGCGCCGTCGGGACGAATCCACTCCACACCCTGCGGCCCGAGGGTGACGAAGACATGCTGCGCGCCGACTTCGGTCCATTGCACGTACCGTTCGGCGGGCGGAATCGCTTCATAATCCTTGACGTCCAGGATCGCGGCTGCCTGCAGCTCGTTGGGGATCAACGCGAACAGCCCGCGCGGCGGACGTGGAGATTTGTGCCTGAACGGATCGGGGTTGAAAATGATCTTCAGGTCAAATTCTTTCGCCAGCTCGATGGCGTGGGTAACAGTCGCGAGCGGGAGTTCGTTCTGAATCAGCAGCCATTTGGCTCGACGGAACAGGTGCAGCTTGCGGTCGAGGTGGTCCGGCAGCAGGTGGTGGTACGCTCCAGGGCAGGCGGTGATCTGGTTTTCGCCGTGCTCATCCACCGAGATGATCGCTTCGGCGGTGGGTTGGTTTGGCACGTGGACCACGCCCTCGGTGTCGACTCCGGCGTCGAGCAGGGGTTGCAACGCTATCCGTCCCGCCTCATCCTCTCCGCCGATGGCCGAGATGAACAGCACCTCCGCGCCCATCTTGCGTGCGGCGAGGGCCTGGTTCGCACCTTTGCCACCGGGATGGATCTCCATGCGGTGTCCGATGGAGGTCTCGCCGGGGCGTGGCAGGTTGGTCACATAGAAGATACGGTCGAGCACCGTCGCGCCGACAACCAGGATCGTGCCGGGACGTTCCGGCTGTTCCGGGACGATGGAGAAGTCTGGCGTGGGTTGCTCCGAGTGTCCGCTGTTTGCGTACAGGGGGGTCGTCTCGTTCATCAAGTCCTCATCAGATTGGGGGACGACGTCCATCTAAGATAGTCGCGCCATGCGCCTCGCGCCTGTCTGGACACGGAGGTTGTGCAGATGCGTATACTCAGCGGGTTCGGAGCGCGCGAAGGGTTGTGCGTTGTCAGAGGCAAGCGAAGGGCGGAATTGCGGTGAACAATCGTCACGATAATCCGTGGGTGATCAGCCAGGTCCGGGTGCCGTACGGCCACACCGATCAGATGGGGAACGTCTATTATGGCCATGCGTTACTCTATTTCGAGATGGGCCGGACCGAATGGATGCGCCAGGGTGGGCTGACCTACCGTGAGTTCGAGGACATGGGTTTCTTCGTGCCGGTGATCGAGGCGCATGTGCAGTATCGCGGACGGTTGTTTTACGATGACCTCCTCGAGATCTGGACGGCGGCGTCGATGGTTGGCCGGTCACGGTTCCGCTTCACGCATCAGCTGCGCCGCGCGGGCGAAGACGCCGTGTTGTTCGAGGGCTATACGGTCCATCCGGTTGTGGATGAGAGTGCGAAGCCGATCAAGATGCCGCCGGTGATGCGGGAGCTGTTGGAGCGGCTCGGAGAGTATAAACCCGAAAAACCCTGAATCCGCGTGGGTGGTGACTGTGCGCTGGCACACAGTGGGGGCTCCGGGAACCAATAAACGGGTCCGAAACCGTGGGAAGAGGTTGACTCCCTGTGTGGGGCGAGTGTAGTTTGAGCGTGCTAACCGCAGGATAACGACTTGGAGTGCATCGGGACGCTTCGCTATCAGAGTTTGTGTGTGACCAGGCAGCAACGGGGATAACTCTCGCGCTGCCGGAATAGCCAGGCGTGCCAGGCGAATCTCCCCGATTCGTCATTGGCCTACCAAGGACGTTCATGATTCGCGTGACAATTCAATCATCAGCGACGATTCGTTTGCTGGCTTTCGTGTGCCTGATCGCGATCCTTTTCGCGGGAACGGGCACCGCCTGGGCCGGTGTGTTCACCGTGCTCGAGGACAACGCCGGCGAAACGGTTGTCGAACTGTCCTTCCCGGAGTGGGAACAGCGTCAGTTCGAGGATGGAACGCTCTACGTGCCGGTCTCGGCAGCGGTGGACAGCCGCGAGGGCATGCGGATGACGCCGTATGTGTCCCGGCTGGTCGCGTTGCCCTCGGCAAACTTGCCGCAGATTGTGATCGAAGAGCAGCGCTGGGGCGACACGTTCGAGGGGCTGGCTCCGTACGGCGATGCGGCTGCGGACAACCTGCCGGTCTCGCGTTTGCAGGGGCGTGGCCCGGTGGTGCTCAGCGAGCCGTACACCTGGCGTCACCGCAACGTCGCGCACGTGTTTGTCGTGCCGGTACGTGAGACGGACGGCGGCGTGGTCCCGCTCCAGTACATCCGCTTCCGGATCGTGCACCCGCGTCCGCAGGCCGGGCTCCGCAGCGAGCCGGACCGTCTCGCCGAACTGGGTGTGCTGAATGGCAAGACCGCCCGGAGTTGGGCGTTGCCGAAAAAGCGCAGCAACACTCGCAGTATCGCGTCGACGTTTGGTTGGCCGGACGGTCAGATGTTGCGTATCGAGATCGAGCAGGAAGGGATGTACCAGATCTCCGGCGCGACATTGAAGGCGCGCGGCATTGATGTCGCCGGGTTTGATCCCCGCAAGTTCCGCCTCTACAACAACGGCGGCCAGCGGTTGCCGATAGTGTTCAACTCGCCGCGTCCCGATTCATTGATCGAAAACGCGATTCTCGTCACCGGAGAGGCTGATGGCAGCTTCGATGACGATGATCGGATCATTTTCTACGGGCGGTCGGTCAACACGTGGGTCTCTGGCGCAACACCGGGCTCGTACGTACACACGATGAACCCGTTCACCCGCCGCAATGTGTACTGGCTGCAGATTTCGAACACCGGCGATGACGGCAAGCGGATGAGCGATCTGGACGCCGACATTGCGGTCACGTACGAAGCGGATCACGCGCGCTCGCGCGTGTTCGTGGACACTGAGGCGATCGTCTACGGCAGCAAGAATCACCCGGAATCGGGCACGCTGTGGTACGCGAAGGAGCTGAACGCGGGTGAAGCGTATTCGGTCAGCTTCGAGGTGGACAAGCCGTTGGCGGCTTCGGACGCTTCTGTCTGGGTGATGTTCGAGAACGTTGGCGTGTTCTCGGAAGAAGCCGTCGTGCAGATCAACAGCACGGTGATCGACACGATCGAGCTGGACGACGAACGTCGTCAGCTGTCGATTCCGGATGGTGTGCTGCGTGACGGCTCCAACAACTTCAGTTTCCGGCTGGTCGGCGGTCACGTTTACTTCAACGCTATCGAGGTCGATTACCTGCGTTCGCTGGAAAGCGATGACGGCAAGATGGCGTTCGATGCGCTCCCGCAGGATGGCATCGCGCGGATGACGCTCGAAGGGATGGAAAACCCGTGGCTGTTTGACATTCAGGACTATTCAAACGTCAGCTACACTCGCGGCGAAACCCTGAGCATCGTCAGTTCGGTGAGTAGTCCGCGCCGGCACCTGGCGGTAGAGAACGATCAGCTGCTGTCCCCGGCGTCGATTCAGACGGCTGGCTTCGGTTCGTCGGCCTACCCGAACGGCCTGCGTGATCCGAGTCTCGCGCCAAACACCATCTACATCTACCATTCTGATTTTACCGACGCCACCCGTCAGCTGGAAACGTACGTCGAGGATCGCGATGGTCGCGAAGTCCTCAGCGTGGACATAGCCGATGTGTACCAGGAGTTTGCGTGGGGGTTGTACGACCCGGTGGCGATTCGCGATTACCTGATGTACGCGTACGAAAACTACGCGACTACGCCGAGCACGGTGCTGCTGATCGGTGACGGTGATTACGATTACCGCAACATCGTATCGAACGCCGACAACAACTGGATTCCGCCGTACGAAGATGGCATTCTGTGCCGCGACTTGTGGTACACGCAATTCGCCGCGAACGACGTGATCCAGACGCAGATGGTGATGGGGCGCTTGCCGGTGCAATCGAATTCCGAGCTCGAGGTGTACCTCGACAAGCTGCGGCGGTATGAAAACGACAGCGACCTCGGCGCGTGGCGTTCCAAGCTGGTGATGGTGGCGGACGATGAGTACGTCGAAACCGGCCCCTCGGTGCAGGAGCAGATCCACATGGAAGACGCCGAGGAATTCGCGAACGAAGCCGCGCCGGATTTCATCACCGTAAAGAAGATCTATATCGGGACCTACCCGACCACGTTTGATCCGGGCACCGGCGGACGCCGCAAACCAGCCGCAACGGCCGCGTTGCTCAACGAGATCAACCGTGGCGCGTTGATTGTCAGCTTCATTGGTCATGGCAACGCGCATGTCTGGACGCATGAGTCGGTGCTGCTGGATACGCGTGACACGCAATTGATCGACAGCGGCGACCGGACCCCGTTGTTCCTCGCGGCGACGTGTTCGTGGGGGCATTTTGACCGGCCGGAAAACGAAGCGCATCCTGAACAGTTGCTGGTCAACCCGGGCGGGGCGATTGGTGTTGTCGCGGCCAGCCGTGTGACCAATGCGTTCGCAAACAACCGCTTTGCGCTCGCGTTTTACGAGCGCGTGTTCGACCGGGAAGCGGCACTCTCCGCTGCGGAAGCGCTGTACCTGGCGTTGATTGATCACCCGGAGAGCACGAACCAGTACTACCACTACTTCGGCGAGCCGGACATGAAGCTGGCGTTGCCGAATCTGGATGTCGACATGACCAGCATCAACCCGGACAGCCTGACTGCGTTGCAGAACGCTCAGGTGACGGCGGAGGTGCGTGCGCCGGACGGTTCGGCGCTGCCGGAGTTTGACGGTGAGTCGGTGGTGACGGTCTACGACAGCGCGGACACGCTCGAGTACGTTTTCGTTGATGGTAACGGCAACCCGGCGGACACGCTGCAGTACTACGTCGCCGGTGGAACGCTGTTCCGTGGGCTGGTATCGACGTCCGAGGGCGAACTCGCGGCTGAGTTTATCGTCCCGCGCGATGTGAAGTACGGCAGCCAGAACGGCAGCATTCACATGTACGCATACAACGACGAGACGGACGGTGTCGGCTCGACGGCGGGTGTGAAGATTTCGACGCAGTCCGCCAGCAGCAACGACAACACGCCGCCGGATGTGATGCTCTACTTCGATCACCCGAACTGGCGTGAGGGAGATCTTACCTCGGCTTCGCCAACGCTGTACGTTTCGCTGTTCGATTCCAGCGGCATCAACCTGACCGGTGAAATCGGGCATGATATCCGCGCGGTAGTCGATGGCACGGACGAAGTGCTGCTGACGGAAACGTTCACCTACGAACGCGACAGCTACACCGCCGGAATTGCGACCGAGCAATTGTTCGGCATTGAGCCGGGCGAGCACCAGCTGGAAGTGTGGGCGTGGGATAACGCCAACAATTTCGCTCGTGCGGAGACGAAGTTCGTCGTGGTCGATGCGGACCAGGAAGTGGCACTGAACAACGTGCTGAACTGGCCGAATCCGTTTGAACAGCGTACGAACTTCACGTTCGAGTTGTCGACGGATGCCGAAGTCACGATCAAGATCTACACCGCCAGCGGGCGGAAGATCCGTGAGATCGGGCCGATTCAGGCGCAGGCCGGGTTTAACTATCCGGCGGACGGCGCGAGCCAGTCGCTGGAGTGGGATGGCCGTGACGATTACGGCGATCCGGTGGCCAACGGAGCGTACCTGTATGTCGTGGAGGCAACCTCGGCGTCCGGTCAGAGCGCCGAAGTTGTTGGCAAGCTGCTCCGAATACGCTAACTTCGCAAACTTTAACATTACGAATAGCAACCAAACCGTAGAAACGAGGACGAAGGCATGAGCAGGATCAATTGGGCGCGCCGCATCGTGGTCGTCGCGATGATAGCCCTTTTTGCTGCTGGCGCGGGCACCGCGCAGGCGGCGAGTGTATCCCAGGCGGGTGTGTTGTTTCTGAAGATCTCTCCGGGCGCGCGTCCGGGTGGTATGGGTGAAGCGTTTGTCGCGTTGGCCAATGACGCCACGTCGACCTGGTGGAACCCGGCAGGTCTGGCCTATGTGCCGTACAACGAAGTCACGTTGATGCACTCGAACTGGTTGCCGCAGTTCAAGTTCAACGACTTGTACTATGATTTCGTCAGCTATGTGCACCAGGTCGAGGATTGGGGGACGTTCGGCGCGAACATCATCTTCCTCAATCTCGGTGAGAGCATTCGTACGGACGAGACGGGCCGTGAGCTCGGCACGTTCAACTCCTACGAAATGGCATTGACCGGATCGTACGGTTCCCCGATCACCAACGACGAGAAAATGGCCGTTGGTGTGAACATGCGCTTCATCTATTCGAACCTCTCGCCGGTGGGCGCCGGTTCGGAAAAGGGCACCGGTACCGCGACCAGCGTCGGCGTCGACGTCGGCTGGCTGTGGCACACCCCGGTTAACAAGCTGAGCCTCGGTGCGAACCTGTCAAACATGGGCCCGAAGGTCGCGTACATCGACCGTGCCCAGGCCGACCCGCTGCCGACCAACCTCAAGTTCGGTTTCGCCTACCATCTCGTGAAGAGCCCGTACAACACGTTGACCCTCGTCGGTGACTTCGACAAGGAGCTGGTGTACCTGAACGATGACGGCGAATCCGATCCGTTCTACCTCGCTCTCGTGCGTGCGTGGGGCGACGGCGCTTTCTTCGGCACGTTGATCTACCACACCGGTATGGAATACTGGTACAGCGATCTCGTCGGCCTCCGTGTCGGGTACTGGAACGACGAACTGGGTAAGGTCAAGCCGATCACGTTCGGTGCCAGCCTGAAGTATTCGCTGTATCGCTTCGACTTCAGTTATGTCGCCGCGGGCGAAGGGCACCCATTGCAGGATACGATGCGGTTCAGTCTGTCGATCGGCTTCTGACCGTCCGTCGATGAAAGCATCTCACAGGGTGTGGCCTTGTCGCACGATGTGCCCCAGTCAGCTTGCTGACGGCGG
This sequence comes from bacterium, assembly GCA_020444425.1. Taxonomy (GTDB): domain Bacteria; phylum Electryoneota; class Electryoneia; order Electryoneales; family Electryoneaceae; genus BMS3BBIN04. The sequence goes on from JAHLLB010000022.1 coordinate 32,772, forward strand.
ATGAACCCAGACATGAATGTCTGGAGCATGACGGACCGAGGGTGAGTAATCCCTGCTGGCGGAGCCATCAGGGGCACAGACTCCGGTTACAGGATGTGGCCTTGTCGCACGATGTGCCCGTGTCAGCTTGCTGACGCGGATGAACCCAGAGATGAATGTCTGGGGCATGACGGACCGAGGGTGAGTAATCCCTGCTGGCGGAGCCATCAGGGGCACAGACATCGGGTCTGATGGCGGATGAACCCAGACATGAATGTCGTGGGCATGACGAACAGACATGAAGGACGATCCGGGACAGGTACGGGTAGTTGTGTTGAGCCCTGAGCCTGTGTCCGGAGCCCGAGGTATTCAGGAACATTGGCGCATGCGTGTTGAGTTCGCGCACCCATGCAAACGAGTAGATCATGCACGCACGCAAAACGTTCGCATTTCTTTCCGGCACGATCCTCCTGCTGGCCATGATGTTGCTGCCAGTGGCGGTGGACGCGCGTTCCGACGGGTACGCTCCCGGTGTTGACCCGCGTCCGGTAATCGCGGGATTGCAGCCGGACCGCTCCGTCGCGAACATCGTCGACGAAGACTTTTACACGCTGCCGGGAGACTTGCCGGACACATTGCGGGTGATGGCGATCCGGGTACATTTCCAGCCGGACACGTTGTCGGCGACCTTCGGTGACGGGGATTTCATGTATGATTACCCCGACACCGTCAATCCGGACGGCTGGCTGCTCGATCCACCGCCGCATGACCGCCAGTTTTTCCAGGATCACCTGCTCGCCGCGCGGAACTACTTCTCGAAGTTCAGCAACGGCAAGCTGACCCTGGCCGGTTACGACGATGAAGACGTCGAAGGCGGTGACGTCTACCCGAAGGGTGCGCAGGATTCCTACCAGCTGGATTACCCGATCTGGACGATCAACTACGGCAACGACGACGAGCAGCGCTTGAATGAGCAGCTGGTCAAGTTGTTCGCGGACTCGTGGACCGTGGCCGATCAGAACGGTCTCGCGGACGATCTGGCGGCAGATGGCCGCACGGTCGAGGATTACGACATCTTCATCATCTTCCACGCCGGATCGGGCAACGAATTCGATACGGGCTATGACCTGACGCCGTTCGACATTCCGTCCGTGTTCATCTCGGAAAACGACCTGCAGGAGTTTGGCGGGTTGACTGGCGGTGTGGACTTCGCTGGCAGCAAGATTCCCAACGGTCTCATCCTGCCCGAAACGCAGCGTCAGCTCGGAACGGATGTCGGCATGCACGGTACCGTGGTCGCGCAACTTGGTTTCGCGATTGGGTTGCCGCACCTGTACGACACTGAGGACGGCGACGCCGGCATCGGCATGCTGGGCCTGATGGACCGTGGCTTCGGAGCGTTTTACGGCACGATTCCGATTCCGCCGAGTGCGTGGTCGCGCATCTTCATGCGCTGGGACGAGCCGGTGACGGTGAGCAGTTACACCACCATTGACACCGTGCGGCTCGGTGGGTTGCACTTGCCGGACAGCGTCTTCAGCGACAATCTCGACGATCCAGACAATGTTGTCCGCCTGCTGCGCATACCGATCAACGATACCGAGTATTACCTCGCCGAAGTGCGCCGTCGTGACCCGGATGAGGACAGCCTCAGCTACGGCTGGGACCGTGACGGACGCAAGATCACGTTCTACGACGATTATTCCTGGGAAGTCGAAGACGGCTTCCGCGTTGCGGTGACTTACAGCGATTACGACTTCGACCTGCCTTCGTCCGGCGTGTTGCTGTGGCACATTGACGACCAATTGATCCGCAACCGGTACGCCGACGATCGCATCCAGAACGACTTCGACAAGCGCGGGATCCGTCTGCAGGAAGCGGACGGAACGTGGGATATCGGCAAGGACTATCCCTTCCTGACCGTCGGCGACGGTACCGAGCTCGGTTGGGCGGACGACGCGTTTTACCGTGACAACGATTCGTGGTCCGACGCCAACCGTCCGTTGTTCAATCCGGAATTTTCGACGAATACGAACCCATCCAGCACCAGCAACGACGGGGGCCAGACGCACCTGACGATCAACAAATTCAGTGACATTGCGGACACGATGACTTTCCGCATCACCAACGGCTGGATTCAGGATGGATTCCCGATTGAGTTGTCAGAAGTGTGGGATGTGACACATGGTGACATCAATGGTGATGATATCGACGAGCTGATCGTTCATGGCTCAGACGGTACAAGCCATACTGTTTTTGTCTTGGATAGCACAGGTGTCGTGCTGGAGAGTTTTCCAGCAGGCGGCCAATCAGCAAAGATTGCCGTTGCCGATATGGATCAGGACGGCAGTTGCGAGATAGTTGCAGCAGATGCCAACACGATCTTCATAGCAGTCTATAGCCCGCTAACATCGCAATTCAATATAGATTGGTCGGCGACATTACCTGATTATGCTGAAATACGAGCTCTAGCAGTGATCGAACACGGCGAAAACTCGGTTGCGCTTGGCCTGTTCGATGGCGAAGTGGGACAGCATATCCTGCTTCGTGGTGGTAGAAAAGGCGACATAGCGGACCAGTTTTTTGTTGATGCCACCTTCAGTTACGATGAAGTAAGGCCAGGTGACGGTTTTCTTCTAGCAGCTGAAGCCGAAGGAGCTGGTGCGGACGCGATTGTCTGGTTCAATTCAACGCAAGTTGCATCGGTCGACCTCGACGATGGCAGTGTCGAATTGGGTTGGATCACGGAAGACCCGGAACCGGATCCGGTGCCGGGTACGCGTGTGTTGAAAGACGCAATCGCCGCCGATTTCGACGGTGACGGCGAAACCGAATACATCGGCACGCTTGAAGAGGGGCGCCTGCTGTTCTTCGAGTTCGTCAATGGTCAACCGGTCGGCCGCAGTGTTGATGTGGATGAGATGCCTTCCGCGCTGCGCGTGCTCGACATGGACCATGACGGCGACCTGGAACCGGCGTGGCTCGACATGAGCAGCAAAGAGATCGTGTCCGTCGAGCGGGACGGTCTGCTCGCCGAAGGGACACCGTTCCAGTTGAGCCGCAAGGGCGGTGATCCCTACGACAGTCACTCAATCATCTTCGATTCCGACGGCGACGGCAACCTTGAGTGGTTCACGGTCACCGAGGGTGATGGCAACAGCCTGCTGCTGTCGGCGTACGACCTGTCCGACGGCCAGTTGTTGCCGGGCTTCCCGCTGCCGCTGCCGAATGCTTCTTCGATTGGCGAGTACAGCATGATCGCCGCCAACATCGACTCCGACGACAGCGTGGAGCTGATCGTTGCCAGCAATGTGCCGAACACGACGGCGATGCGCATCACAGCGTACGACCTGCCCGGTTTCTCCGGCGACAAGGACGTCGCGTGGGGCGAACCGGACGGCGATCCGGCGAACACCCGCCGTGTGTCGTTGGATTTGAGCAGCATCGGCGGCGTGGCGCAGTTCACGATGGATGACGCCTACTGCTGGCCGAATCCGGTGCTGGCGGAGGATATTGCACATTTCCGTTTCCCGAACCGTGGGTCGGAAGCCGAGGTGACGGTTTACGACATCGCCGGCCGTGAGCAGCTGTCGAAGCGTTGCACGTGGCAGGGTGCCGGGATGGATACGGACGAGGCGGAGCTGGAATTGGATGTGTCAGCGTTGCCGTCCGGCGTGTATGTGGCCCGGCTTGAGGTCGGGGGTGAGGTCCAACTGATACGATTTTCCGTGGTGAATTGATGCGTTTTCCGAACATAGACTCATCCCTGCGTCGCACTCTCTACGGGTTTGCCGCGGTCGTTGTCAGCATCTTCGTTTTCGCGTGGCTCGCGTTTGGCCAGTACGGCATGGCGAACCATCCGGAGCTGGTGTGGAAGACGATGGAGACCGAGCATTTCTACGTCCATTACGATACCACCGCCACCCGCACCGCGATGACGGTGGCGAAGATTGGTGACGAGATTTACGAGACGGTGACCCGCTTGTACGAATACGAGCCGGATACCAAGGTGCACCTGATCGTCAAGGATACGGACGACTACGCCAACGGCGGCGCGTACTACTACAACAACAAGATCTGGATCTGGGCGACACCGCTGGACTATGAGCTTCGCGGCACGAAGAACTGGTTGCGGGATGTGTTGACGCACGAGTTCACGCACATGATCCAGCTCGGCAAGGCGCGCAAGCTGCCGCGCAACATCCCGGCAATCTACGGGCAGGTAATGGCGTACGAGGAGGAGAAACGGCCGGATGTGTTATACGGCTATCCGAACGTCCTCGCCAGCTATCCGTTCGCGATGACGGTGATGCCGATGTGGTTCGCGGAAGGCACGGCGCAGTACAACGATCCGAAGTTCCGGTTCGATTTCTGGGACAGCCACCGCGACATGCAGTTACGCACCCGTGCGCTGGATGGAAAAATCCTCGATCTCGACAACATGGAAGTCTTCGGCAAGAACAGCATCGGCAACGAGGGCGTGTACAACCACGGCTACGGGCTGGTGAAATACATCGCCGAAACCTATGGCATCGAAAATCTGCGTGAACTGACCGAGCAGCAGAGCAAGCTGACACGGTTTGATTTCAACACGTCGTGCGAGAAAGTGCTCGGAATGAGCGCGTACCAGCTGCACGATGAGTGGGTTGACTACCTGACCGCGCAGTACGAGGCGGACACCGAAGTCATCCGCCGGAACCTGGTCGTCGGCGAAGTGATTGACAGCTCGGGCAACGCGAACCTGTACCCGAAATTCGCCCCGGACGGCGAGACGCTGTACTTCGTCAGCAACCGTGGCATGGACTACTTCAGCCAGCGCAACCTGTTCGCCCTTGATCGGGAAGTGGTTGACCATCCGGACAGCACCTTCGACGACGAAGGAGACATCGAACACGACCCGGATCTCACGATCAAGCAGGTCACGCACGCGTTCGACATCAGCGACGACGGCCGCTGGTTGGTGTACGGGAAGATCACGCCGCAGTTCAACGAGTCGAACTACAGTGACTTGTACCTCTACGACCTGGAAGAAGAGAAGGATCACCGGTTGACCATTGCCGGGCGCGCGTGGGAACCGTCGTTCCATCCGGACGAAGACCGGATCGTGTTTGTCGTCAACCGTGACGGCACGCTGGATCTGGCGACCCTTGACCTGCCGGCGAAGGAAGAGTGGCCGGACATCGACCCGGTTGAAGCGGATTCGATTCACCACCTGACGGACTTCGATGATGGTCGCCGCGTGTACCAGCCGCAATACAGCCCGAACGGTGAAGACATCCTGTTCGCGATGAGCCTCGATGTTGGGCGCGACCTGATGGTCATGGACGCGGACGGCTCAAACATGCGCGCCGCAGTCGACGGTGACGGCGACCAGCGCGACGCCATCTGGGGCCCGAGCGGCCAGATCGTGTATTATGCGTCGGACGAAACCGGCATCTTCAACATTTACCGCCACAACCTCGCGACCGGCCAGACCGACCTGTTAACGAACACGGTGGGCGGTGCATTCAGCCCGACGCTGTCCCCGGACGCGATGACGCTGGTTTACAGCGACTGGCACTCGGACGGGTACAAGCTGACCCGTCTCGACCGGCCGATGCCGATCCATCCGGACAGCGCGGCGTACGGGCGGAACTATCTCGAAGTGTTGCCGGAAACGACGTACGACGACACCGAGGTCGCTGTCCTGCCGAGCAAGAACTACAAGCCGATCTTCGAGAACGTATTCTTCGTGCCGCGGATCGCGTGGGATTACGGCACGTTCAAGCCGGGCGTGTACGTCTTCAGCAGCGATTTCCTCGAGAAGCTGAACTTCTTCGGCGGGTTCGACATCAACTCGCGCGGTGAGTTTGATGCCATCGGGATGCTCGACTTCACAGCGTTCCGGCCGACCTTCTACACGCTGGGCTACTACCTGATTCGCAAGGACAGTGAGAGCTTCGAGGATACGTACGTCATCAACGACCAGAAGCTTGACCCGGACGGCAACCTGGTTCCGGTGTACGACAAGTACGGTGTTGACTACACGTTCAACCTGATGCTGTTCGACATCGGCGCGCGGATGACGGTGTTCCCGTTTGTCGATGCGGAGCTGAGCACCCGACTCAGCCGGTACGAGGCGAACCTGGACTACGATGATGGGACAACGTTCCACTACACGTACTTCCTCGGGCGCACGTACCAGGCGCGGTTTGATTACAACACGATGCCGGCGATGATCAAGGGGAACGTGCACCCGCGCGCGGGTTCCGCGGCGCAGGTGACGGTTGCGTTTGAGGACAACCAGTTCATTGATGGCTTTGAGGTGGACGCGGACGCGCTCACCTTGCAGGAAGTCTACACGCCATACAAATTCTGGCGTCTCGAGGCCGACGCGACTCACTGGTACAATCCGGCAGGCAAGTTGACGCTGCAGCCGCGTGTGCGTGTCGGTTACCTCGACAAGCAGGTGGATCCGTTCATGCACCTGTACGCCGGCGGGTTGCACGGGATGCGTGGTTACAGCTTCTACAGCCTCGGCGGTACGCGCAAGCTGATTGGTTCGCTGGCCGTGCGTCACCCGGTCTGGGAGCCGAACCGTCCCCGCACCGGCTGGTTGCACTGGGACGGCATCTACGCCGGAGTTTTCGGCGATGTCGGCGACGCGTGGCGTGAACGTGACTTTGATTCCGGCGAGCTGAAATCCGATCTCGGACTCGAGTTACGCGCCAAATTCTACTCGTGGTATGGGTATCCGACGGCGGTTACCTTCAGTGCGGCGCGTGCCTTTGACACGGTGACGGTGACGGAAAACGACATCACCACCGTGTACGATCCCGAGTGGAAGTTTTACCTGACCGTGCTATTCAACTTCGAAACGATATTTCCCTTCGGGGGACCACAAGGAGAGCACCGATGAAGTACGGAAACCTCGCGCTGATCGCTCTGGCGCTGGTTCTGGCGGCGGCGCCGGTGATGGCCGTTGAAACGAGTGGCGAGTCGTCTGAAATCTCACCGGTTTTCATGCGTGGTGACATGCCCGCGCTGGATGAAGGCGTGAATCTGGATGAGTGGAATGAAGCGTCCCGCTTCGGCACCTCCTACAGCCAGTTTGATCTGAACCGTCGCCTCGCGGTTGGCCTGCAGGCTGACCCGGAAGACGGTGATGTGGAAACCGTCACTGCCAATGAAGAAGACGACGACGCGATGGCGATGGAAAACAGGAAGAACCCGGGCCGTGCGCTGCTGCTGAGTGCGATCATGCCGGGCGCCGGTGAATTGTATGCTGGCAAGACCTGGCGTGCCGCCGGTTTCTTCGCTCTTGAAATGGCCGCGTGGGTCGGCGCGATTTACTACGCGCAGCAGGGTGAAGACAAGGAAACCGAGTACGAGAAGTACGCGGACCAGCACTACCATGAAAACTACTACCGTTCGGTCGAGTACGCAGCTGCTTTGGACGCCACGATTGGGGATGCCTGGGATGAGGAAGACGGCCAAGGTGCTTGGGAAGCGTTGGACTGGCAGGACAAGCTCGGCTATCTGCCGGACAACTTCACGCATGACCTCCCGCAGGAACGGAACCAGCAGTACTACGAGAACATCGGCAAGTACATGACGCAGTTCGGGTACGGCTGGGAAGACTACATCGGTATAGATGCGGATGGAAATTTAATTCGAAATACCGATGAGATTAATGGTCAAGCAGCGGGCTGGGGATATATCTGGGCTGGCTCAAGCCCGCTTGCCAATGAGTACATCGACATGCGCGACGAGTCGAACCAGCTGCTCGACCGCAGCGCGACCTTCTTCGCGGTGATCATGGTCAACCACGTGGCGTCGGCGCTGCACGCCGGCTTCACCGTTCGCGCGATGAACGAAGACGCGAAGGTCGAACCGGCGATGGGCATGATTCGTCACAACGACGAACGCGTGACGACCGCCGGCCTGCGGATCCGGTTCTAGGTCCGCAGTTGCTGTAGCCTGTTTGCGAATCACGTCTTGCCACGGATACGCTGTGTGTCCGTGGCAAGGCGAGTTGTTCAACCACCGATCAATTCGAGCGTTCGATGTTCCGACCTGTCACCGTGATCCTGTTGCTGTTGCTCCTCGCCGTGCCCCTGTTTGCCGGTGACGGTGGAACGCCTGTCCCCTGGCGTGAGAACTTGTCCACGTCGTCCATGCTTTCCGGGGATGATCCCGATCCGGAACTCGCCTCGGTCGAACAGATCTCGGCGTTTCTCACGGACGGTCAGAAGCCGCCGGAGCGTGGATTTGACGAAGAGCAGGGACAGGTGTATTCCGTCGGCCTGACGGAGGAAGAACGCGCGTACCTGGCGAAACAGCCGTCCGAAGCGTTCCTGCGGTCCGCCGTGTTGCCGGGCTGGGGGCAGCGGTACGGCGATCGGAATTTCCGTGGCGCAATCTTCTCCGGCGTCGAAGTCGGGTTGTGGACAGCGTTGCTGCTCACCCGTCAGGACTGGATCGAAGGCGAAGATGATTACATGACCTTCGCCCGCCAGCACGCAGGCGTTTCCGGCTCGCCCGACCACCAGTACTTTGTTGACATCGGCAACTACAACACGATGGACGAGTTCAACGAAGCCCAGCGTGCGCAACGCCAGTACGCCGACCAGTACCGCAGCTCCAGCTCATACTGGGAGTGGGATTCGTCGAAGAACCGGGAACGGTTCAAGGATATCCGCATCGACGCGGACGCGTCCAAACGGCGGATCTACTACTTCGTCGGCGGGTTGGTGTTGAACCGTGTGTTGTCGTCGATTGACGCGTCCCGTGGCCTCGCCAAGCGCCAGAAGGATTTGCGGGAAAAGGAAGCCGGCTTCAGCTTCGGCGTCGGCTACAACGCGTACACGCGCGGCCCCGCACTGACCATTGGCTGGTGATCCTGCCCAGCTGAAACAACGAACAATCTTTCTATACTGACGATACTGCTGGGGGCAGATCGTTGGATTCCCTCATCACACGGATGCTGATCGCCGGCGGCCTGCTGCTGCTGGCTTTGATCAGCGGCTACCTCACGCACGGCCTGGGCCGTCCTCTGAACACGGCGCTATTCACGGTCCACAAGCTGAGTGCGGTGGCGGCGATTGTGTTTGCGGTGCTGGCGTTCGTGCTGGCGCGCAACACGCTGGCGTGTCCCTCTCCCACCGGCATCCTGATCGCCATTTCCTTGCTGCTGCTGGTTGTGCTGCTGGTAACCGGTGGTTTTCTCTCCTTTGAACGTTTCGCGGATACGTGGCTGGCAACCGTTCACACCCTCCTCGGCCCGGCGACGGCTGTGCTGTGGGTTGTGGCGCTGGTGGTTTTTTGGCTTGGCGGGCGGTAGTACGGACAGTGGTCAGTAGTCGGTGCTCAGTTGTCAGTTATCAGTTGTCAGTTATCAGTCCATCCGTTTCCGTGCCTTCTGTGTATTCTGTGGTTATTTCTTCTTTTTCTTCCGTGCCTTGTTCGGTGGTTCAGCGGCGACGGTTTCCAGCGAGGTGTGCACGAACCACGTCCAGTCGTCGTGATACTCGGGCGCGTCCGGTTTGATCCACTCGACCCACGTGCCGAGCGGTTTCGCGTTCATCGGGTTGAACGCCTCGACGTCATCCCGTGCCAGCGCTTCGTCATACTTGTCGGGCGGCATTTTCACAATCAGGCCGTCCTCGCCGATCATCAGGAAGAATTTGTTGTTGCTGACGAGCCGCCAACCCGGATGACCCATCATCTGGGAGCGTTCGATGTCCGGGTATGTCTTTAATTTATCCTCGCACAGCTCGAGCAGATCGTCACGGTACCGGTGCGGCATGGGTCTTACTCCCTGGACGGTGATTTGGCTGCGAGAAGATACGCCTTATCAACAGAGAATGCTACACAATTGTTCAGTACGCAGGAGCGGGATCATTTGATGCCGAACTGCTTCCGGATCACCTGCGTGCGGTGGTTGAAGATGTGTTCGACACGGTTGCGAACCAGTCCGGCGCCGAGCCGGTTGCCGAGTGTACCGAAGGGCAGCAGGTAGCGGACTTCGTCCCGGATCAAGGTGCCGCCTTCGACCTCCTCGAAGGTGTGCGTGTGATGCCAGAACGCGTACGGGCCTTTGATCTGTTCGTCGACGAACCGGTGCGGCGGATCGTACGCGGTGATCAGCGTGCGCCAGTGCAGGCGCAGGCCTGGGAACGGGCGGATGGTGTAGTCAATCACCGCACCGCGTTGCATTTCGATCGGTGTCGGTGTGAGGATGTGAAAGCCGAGGTCTTTCGGCGTGATTTCGGCGAGGTTTTCCGGCCGGTCGAAGAAGGCGAAAACCTCGTCGCGTGGGCGTGGGACAAACTGTTCGCGTTTCAGGATGAACGGGTTCATGGGTGCGTGCCGTATGTTGAGTTGGTTGCGATTTGGACGGATCATCGCTGCAGAACGAAACAGCTGGACCTGTTTGCCAACTCAGGATGCAACCCGTGCGCCAGAATGCGCCGCCTGCTTCAACACGACGATCTTCCGCGAGACCGTTGAGCCAGCGGGGACACATTGTCCTCAATGTGTCCCCGCGTACCGGTTGCTCAGTCCCGCAACATCATTTGAGCACGACAAGCTTGCGTGTTGCGACGGATGGTTTCCCAGCAGCCTGTGTTCCGTCAACAATCTCGGCGTGGACGAAATAGATCCCGCTGGCAAGGGTTGATCCGTCCACGGTGAGGGTGTGCGTTCCGGGGGCGTGGGGGCCATGCGCGAGGGTTATCACCTCCTGCCCGAGCACATTGAATAGGGAGACATTCAGGTCGCCGGGTGCCGGCAGCGTGACAGTCACCATCGCGGACGCGTTGAACGGGTTCGGGAAGACGGGAGCGAGGGAAAACTGTCGCGCGACGGGATTTCGGGAGGTCTCACTCACAGATACCGGCGGCAGGAACAAACGTTGCGCCCGCAGGTGATCGCGTCCGTAGTAGGGGATATCCAGTTTGTCATCCCACCAGCCCAGCAGCAGGCCGCCCGCGCCATCCTCTTCGATCCGCCACAGCTCGTTGAGCTCGTTGAAGGTGATCGTCTCGTCACCCGGTTCACCGTATTCACTGATGGTGAAACACTGCATTACGTAGCCCAGATCAGGAAGATCAATACCGAGGGTGATATACGCGCCGCCGTTTTCGGTCATGGCGATGCGGATCTCGTCCGCGTCCCAGCTCAGTGGGTGTTGGAAAACAGACGATCCGGTTTCCACGGTGAACTTGTCCGCGAACCCTTGCCCGGCATAATTCCACGAGATCCAGAAGCTGTCGTCCTGCGGGGAGTAGATGCTCGCGGTCAACCCCTCATACGGCGAGATGAAATCGTCCTCGAGCAATAGCGGTTCGTTACCCCAAATCAGGGTGCCGTCGGCGTCGACAGCCTGGGCGTACAGTTCATGCGAGGCGCTGACCCAGATGACGATCACGCGGGCGTTCGTCGCGACAGAGACTATCCGGGTTTGTGGTTCGTTGTCCGGCATGGATAGTTGTTGAGACCAGACCGTTTCGCCCGAACTGGATAATGCGGTGACAAACATGGAGTCCGCGGCGCGATACGGAATCAGAATCCGGTCTTCCGGCAGCAGTTTTGCGAGACCATACGGCCAGGCACCCTGGGCGGCGAGCACAACGTAGTCGCCGTCCCCCTCGCTCCACAGCGGGTCGCCGTCTGGGGATAGATGCGCGACGAAGGTGCCGCTGAAGTTCTCAGTGTAGTTTTTGAAATTGCCGGTGATAAAGACACCGTCCTCCCCGAAGCACTCCATGACTCTCGGTTCGATGGTTCCGTGAAACGTGGCGGTTCCCCAGATGTCTACACCGGCCGGGTCCCAGAGCGGAGAGCCGTCCGGGTCGAACTTCTGTACGACGGTCTCACGGCTGCCGTCCTGTTCGAAGATCAACGCGTTCGCGAAGTAGAAGCCTCCTTCGTGGCTGGGGGTTAGAGTGCACTGGAAACTGACCGGATAATCGGAGGTGTCGGGCAGGTCCGGGTAAACCGGCACGCCGCCGGGTTCAAACAGTGGCGTGCCGGATTCGTCATCGAGGATCTGCATGTACGGCAGCCGGCAGTTGCTGTCCCCGAAACGGTTGTCATCCCACGCAAAGGCGACAGTGCCCGCCGCGTGCGTCATGTCGAACGAGTGGGTTGGACGGATCCACCCATTGATCGCCTGGAAGGCGTTGACGCCCTCCGGCGGGAAGACTCGGGATTGGGTCGCGATGTCGAGCAGGTTGTACTGCAGGCTGACGTACGGGCCTTCTTCCAGGAGGGCGACGCAAGAGACGTGCTCGTCGGTGGGGCCGAGGATCAGTTGATCGTTGATGCTGAATGGCAGGTCAATATCGCCCGGAGTGTTGCTGCCCTCGGAGTTGACGTGAAAGGTGCGTAGCGACCACTGATCCCGCACCGCGACGGACGCCCCGCCCTGGCCATCGGACGCCGCGCCGATAAAATCGCGGAAATGGCCCTGGTGCAGCAGGACGGGTTCAGACCAGAATGTCTGTACAGTGTCGACCAATCCCAGTTTGTGCGCCCGTAAAAAGCCGTCCAGGTTTGTGGACCGGTAGGCGATCAGGATGGCGGAGCCGGGGTCGGATTCGACGAGTGCCAAGGGTATATGGGACGGGCCATCGACGGGAATCAGTACTTCGCCGTAGTAGCCGTTGACCCGCCAGCCAGTTGGGAGCACGTGGCCTAGATTGAGGCTCTGGTTGTACCAGTTGTATCGGCGGGTAGACGCAAAGTACACACCACCCTCACCGTCCGAACAGTAACAGAAATTGATCGCATTGACGGTCGCCGGTGGACTCCACAGGATGTCACCCTCCGCTGTAACCCGCTGCATGAAGGCTGTATCCTGATTCTGCCAGACGACGATCACATCTCCGTCGTCAGCGGGCAGAACAGACAGGCTGTCTCCGCTACTGTAACCTGAACTCGGGCTGGAACGGAGCGAAACACCGTCCGCGGGCCAGGTTGGATCACACGAACCGTCTGCGAGCAGGAGCCGGAACAGCCGGACATCCCAAAGGTGCGGGTAGTCCGGGTCTTCGTCCACGGCGGCGGCGACAAACAGGCCATCGTCCACCGGCAGCACCGCGATTTTTCCAGCGGTGGGGTCGCCAGGCAGCAGCGGCAGGGCGTCATACGGATCGCCGCCGGGTTCCTGCCACAGCGGGTAGCCGTCGCCGTCGAAACGCTGCAGGTACGGCGAACCTTCCCGATAGTCGTTGCCGTCGCCACGGCTGTCGAGCCACGCCAGTACCCAGCCGTCGCTGGTTGTGGTACCAGTGCATTGGAATTGCGCGCCGGGGGCGGTGATTAACGGGCGCCCGTCCTCCTCCCACAGCTTGTTACCGTCGGCTTCCAGCAACTGGCCGTAGAAGTCGTAGTCGCCACTGCGTGGATCGGTCCAGACGAGCAGACCCTGCCCCGGCTGATGTCCAGACAACAGCAACTCGGGTAGCGGTTCGTACATGCCGCGGATCGGGACACCGTCTTCCGGTTCCCAGAGGATTTGCGCGGAAAGGTTGCCAGCCGAGATGGCCAGGAGCAGGCTGGCGAGCAGCAGGGGAAGAAGCCGTTTCATACAGAACCTCACAGGCATTTGATAGATTCTGGAATGTACAGGGTGACGGGTTTGAAATCCAGCGCAGCCGCGATATTCGCTTTGTTATTCCAGAATTTGGCGTGGTTGGTTGGTGAGTCACGCGTCTCGGATCGGTTGCTGAAACAGTGGTTAGGCACTCCTACCCGTTTGGCGGTAAGGGACAAAGTTCTCTATCTTGGGCACTGTTATGCACCCCCTTTCACAAGCAGGTGTGAAAGTACCGTCGAATGGAGAGTTGCGACGGAAGGCCGGTGAGGTCAGACGCCAGAGGGTTGGCTGGATTCGGACGAGTTGGTCCTGCCTGGCGTATCCGCGTTTGCAGGCAAACACGGGCACATTCCGGGTGTGATAGATCCTGGGGTGTCGCATCCGCGTTTGCAAGCAAACACGGGCACATTCCGGGTGTGATTGATCCTGGGGTGTCGCGTCCGCGTTTGCAAGCAAACACGGGCACATTCGGCTGCTGTGGTCGCGGGGATCTCCTGTTCGCCGGCTGTTGTGTGTAACCCTGGTACGTGACAAAAGGTGCAATCTGCGAACCCGATGAGGAGATGGATGATGGGTGAGCGTGTGACGATGACTCCGGATGTCGATTTCATCCGGAAGGTGCAGGAAGCTGGCGGTGGCACGTTGAAGAAGTGTTACCAGTGCGCGACCTGCAGCACGGTCTGTGAGTTGTCTCCGGCGGACAAACCGTTCCCACGCAAGGAGATGTTGTGGGCGCAGTGGGGCATGCGTGACAAGCTGATTTCCGATCCGGACATCTGGCTGTGTCACCAGTGCAACGACTGTTCGACACGGTGTCCGCGTGGTGCGAAACCGGGCGATGTGCTGGCGGCGATCCGTGCGCACATTTACGAGACATTCACGTTCCCGCGTTTCATGGGCAAGGCGCTGGCGTCTCCGGCGGCGTTGCCGATCCTGTTGCTGGTGCCGGCGTTGATCGTGGCCGGGTTGATCTTCCTCAACATCCAGTTCAACCAGGAAGCGTTGCAGCACGAGTTCGGCGTTCATGAACAGGTGACATTGTCGACGTTCTTCAACACGCCTGAAGTTCACCTGACGTCCTTTGTGCCGGCGGGGTATACGGAGATGCTGTTCATCTTCGGCAACCTGGTGATTTTCCTGATCGCGGCGGTCGGGTTGCTGCGGTTCTGGAAGCAGTTGCAGCATTCGGCCGCGCCTGGCGGTGGGCCGGGCTTTGTGCCGGCGTTGCTGCAGACGCTGGGCGACGTGTTCACGCACAAGTACTTCGGCGAATGCGGGCAGAACCGTCCGCGCCAGCTGGCGCACCTGTTCGTGATGTACGGTTTCCTGTTCGCGGCAGCCGCGGCGGGGCTGGCGTTGCTGCGTGTGATCAACACGAGCCTCGGCTTGATTCCCGGCGACTGGTTCATGTACGGGCATGATCCGTCAAACCTGCCGAGCCCGATCAAGTGGGTTGGTTTGATCGGTGGCCTGGGCCTGTTTGTCGGCGGGCTGATGATGGTTGTCCGCCGCAACACCAACGCGGACGGCGTCGGCGCCAATGGGTACGCCGACAAGCTGTTCCTGTGGATGGTGTTCTGGGTTGGCACGACGGGCATGTTGAGCTGGCTGCTGCGTTGGGCCGGTCAGCCGACGGTAGCCTATCCGCTGTATTACATCCACATCGTTGTCGTCTTCTTCCTGTTGTGGTACATGCCGTACAGCAAGTTTGCGCACATGCTGTACCGTGGCCTGGCGATGGTCTGGGCACGCCAGAACATGCGGCAGTTTGGCAAGGAAGCGACGGCTGGCGCGCGCACGATGGCGCCGCAGCCGACGGTCGCGCCCGTGGCGGCGATGGACGATGCTGACGAAGAAAAGGAAGCGCAGCCTGCGACCGCGTAGGGGATAGCACGACACGGAACTGTCGTGGAACGCAGAAGCCGCGTCTTGATAACCAGACGCGGCTTTGCATGTTTATACAACCAAGGGGCTACAAATCGTCGCGCTCGATGTAGAATTTACCTGTACCGGTTTCGCCGAGCAGTTGCATTCGACCATCATCCATCAGGATCATTTCGTGGAAATCGTTGTCGCTAATCGTACTGCCATAACTGCGTTCATCGAGGAGTTCACGTCCCAAATCAAACTGCAGTTGTACAACATGTGAATTCCAGTCACCGTCGATGTCATTGATACCCAATGCCACCAGCGAACCATCCTCAGTCACCGCGATGGCTTTGCCTTGGGACGATGTGGTATGTACATGCAGGTGTGACCACTCCTCGCCGCCGTTTGGAAGGAACTCGATAATCGCCATTTGGTTGTCCTCTTGATCAATCACCGTTCCGACAATCACGTACGTGTCGATTCGGGTGGCGGCCATCGAGATTTCGTCGCCGACAAATTCGGGAGCGAAGAGGATGATGGACTCGTTGTTATGCCCTGCCTGGTCATAGAACTGCAGGGTGAGCACGGGTCCGATCTCGATTTCATCCTTGTAGACAGCCAGCACGACCCGGTTTGCCGCATCCGTGGTGATGGCGAACATCGAGCGTTCAGCAGGTTCGGTAACCTGCCACAGCACCGTCGAATCCTGCGACACGGCCATCAGGTGAACGCTCTGGTCGGTGCTTTCGTAGCTGGCGAGGATGAACGTGCCATCGTCACGGATCAAACCACGATCCGCAGTTGTTTCGACCGACCATACCTTGTTCCCGCCGCGCATCATCGTCGCTTGACCGTCCTCGGTAATCACCAGCACTTCTGACAAGGATACCGGGATCACTCCAGTCACAACGGCCGGGAACTCCCAACTCATCAGGTACTTGCCATCCGGTCCGAAGCGTCCCACCCAGCCTTCGCCGCTGTCGAAGACTTCTCCGCCAACGAATACGTATCCGTCTGATGTGCTACCCAGATCATGGACCTCGATTCCGACAATTTCGAGGACAAAGTACCCGTTCAGCGCGTGTTCATACTCCTGAATGCCGGTTGGTACCGAAGACTCCTCGCACGCGGAAAACAGGACGAGCAGAAGCACCACAACCAGCACCGCGGGGGTCAGCTTGCGGGTTGTGTTCCGCGTGCGACGTTGCCGGGGGGCGGCGTTCACGGTTCCATTTCCTCACGCACAATGACCACCTGCCCTTTGGTCAGGCTGGCCGTCGTCATGTAGTAGGACAGCTGGATCAGGTTGTCGTCAAGTATGGCAACGTCCAGCGGTATGGCGCCTTGGTGCGGGAATGTTTCACCGTATTCACGTGTCCAGATGATATTCCCGGCGGCGTCAAAGCGTCTCAGTCTGATCGGGGCGGCGCTGAGTTCCTGGGTCAGGAGCAACAAACCGTTGTCACTCGCCGGTTCGATATCATGTCGCGAATACTCCAACTCAGAGTTGGTGTATTGCCAGGCTATTGCGCCGGAAGCGTCCCACACGCACATGATATTCTGAATCAAAGCCCCTTCAACCTCCAGTACCCCAAAAGCAGCGAAGCCACCATCGGCAAGTGCCACGAAGGTTTGGACCAACGAGACGAACTCTGGATCGGCTATCGTACGTGTTTGCTGAGTTGATCCATCGGCCGAGATGATGCGAACCCCAGTGATCGGAATGGGTGAAATCGGATCGTCGTTGGACAGAGTTTGCAGCAGCAGTGCGGTGTCGCCGTTCGGTATCCGGGCAGCGCCGACAGCGAGTTCGTGCGGCTCACGTTCAAAGCTGGTCGACCACAGGGTGACACCGAGCGCGTTAACGGCGGTGACGTGGATCAGCGTGTCTTCTACGCCTTCGTGCCCGGCGAGGATCACGCTTCCGTCTGGACGGGGCAGAGTGGAGGTCGCCGGGATATCGAGCAGCCAGTCGACACCACCTTCGGAATTGTACTTGAGCGGCGTCGGCGTGCCGGAACCGACGCAGCCATAGTCAACCGTCGCGTGGATATCGCTTGCGATGAAGTCCTCGCCGTCCGTTTCGAACAGGGTCTCGCCGTACGGTGAGATACGCAGCACGTTGAGGCCGTAATTCTCCGCCGGGCTCGCACCGAACAGGGTTGTCCCGAGAAGGAAGACATCTCCGCCGGGGGACGTGTCCGCGGTAAAGACCTGCGGATAGTCAAGCGTATCCGAGACGAACACGCCGGCGTCGGGCAATGGATCATCGACCGTTCGTACAACCTCGCCGTCTTCACAGCCGGCCAGCAGGACAAGGGCGGAAAGCAGCAGAACGAGTAAAAGTAAGAATCGGGCACGCATGATGTCCCCCGGGATGCGATGATACCCACACGTTGATAGCTACAATAACCTACACTCGGGGATGTGGATGTCGCAAGGAATGGGGATCAATCGCTCGGTTTGTGTCCGCTGACGCTGAGCCGTGTGCGGGAGACCGTGGCCGCGTGACCGCTGCGGATCAGGCCGGCTTTGGTGTAGCGGAGGAATTTCTCGTAGCCGGTGGATACGGCGAGCAGGGCGCCGTGGGTGCCATCGAGGAAGCCGCGTTGCAGCAGGTATTTTTTGACGAAGGCGGCGAGCCCGTGGCGGATGCCGGGTGCGAGTCCGGCGCGGCGGTTCGGGTCGGCGGCGATTTTCTCGGCGGCGAGGGTGCTGTAGAGATCGATCTTCGCGAGGTAGCCGGCGAAGGTTGGGTTGGTGTGGTGATCGAGCGGGTGATACAGCCGGCGGACGGGTCCGTTGACGATGATCTTTTCGTGCACCGTGTCGCCGGAAACGCTGAACAGCGTGCGTTTCATCAGCCGCAGCACCCAGTCACGGTCCCAGCCACCATGCCGCATCTCATGGCCGAGGAAGAAGGAACGGCGGGGCAGTTCGTAGCCGTCGGCGTCCGGCTTGGCGATGGTGCTGAGGATTTCTTCGGCGAGGGCGGGGGGAATGCGTTCGTCGGCGTCGAGGGATAACACCCAGTCGCCGGTGGCGAGTTCCAGCGCACGGCCCTTGGTCTGTCCGAAGCCATCCCAGTCCAGTTCAACGACCGTCGCGCCGTGTTGTTTCGCCAGTTCCCGGGTACGGTCGGTGGAGCCGGTGTCCGCGACGATGCGTTCATCGGCGAACGTGCACGACTCGAGGCACGCGTCAATGTTGAGCGCTTCGTCCTTCGTCATGATGACGATGGACAGAGTCGGACGGTCGCTATTTCCCTGACCGTATTCGGTCATCCGGAACTCCGGGCCAGCATGTCGTTGTACACCGCAAGGTAACGCTTCGCAATCGCCGGTAGGGTGACATTGTCCAGCGCCCACTGTCGCGCCTTGTCCGCCATCGATGCGCGCAGGGCGGCGTCGTCCAGCAGCCGCGACACATGATCCGCGAGACAAATCGGGTCGCTGTGCGGGCAGGTCAGGCCACGGTCGGCGACACTGTCCCGCATCCCGCCGGTCAATGTTGAGACGACAGGCACATTGTGCGCGAACGCGTCGTACACGCTGCTGTTCAAGCCCTCGGTCCTGTTTCCGGTGACGAGGAAGACGGTGAACAGTGCGTACAGGTCTTCGACGCCGTCAATGTGGCCGAGCAGCCGCAGCCGGTCCTGCAGGCCGAAATTCTCGATTCCGGCACGGACCTTGTCGCCCATCTGATCGTTACCACACTGGACGACGACAAAATCCTGCCGCCGTTTCGCCAGCTCACGCACGGTTTCGACCAGCAGCCGTGGATCCTTCTGTGGAACAAGATCGCCCACCCAGCCGACGATGTTTGTGTCGTGCGGCACATGCAAAGATTCAAGCAAATTTCGAGCACGGTCTGTGTCCAGGTCGCGCGGTTTGACAGCGGAGGAGATAATCTCGACATCGCGCACGCCGAACTCGATCAATGTGTCGCGAATCGCGGTGCTGATGGCGACGGTGCGGTCGGTGGCGTTGTATTTAAGCACCGAGCTGAAGCCATGCGGTTTGAAGTTGACGCGGCGGGTGTAAAGGATCGGGCGGTTGTGCAACGGTTTCGACAGCACGGCGATCGACTGGCCCTTGGCAGACTGGGCGTGAATCAGGTCGTAGGTGCGGCCGACGGTGGACGTAACCCGGACGGCATCAGCAGTGTTTCGCGCCGGGTGGATGGTGACCGGCAGATCGCGTACGGACTTGTGCAACGGGTAGTTGTCACGGCAGACCAGGCCGACCTCGACACCTGCGTCGAGCAGGCCCTCGATGGTGTAGACCGTTTGACGCTCACCTCCGCGCCAGGTCTTCTCGGTGTTGATCTGCAGGATCCGCATCCGTTCCCGGGTGCTGGTTGACGTTGTACATTGGCGGCAAGATACGCATTTCCCCGGGATGCTACCGACTCTGGAGGGGCGACGTGAACGAAATCGATGGGATGCACCTGCGCGCCGAACTGATCGAGGTGGGCCAGCGGCTGGATCAACGCACGTTGATCTCCGGCACGGAAGGCAATGTGTCCGTCAGGCTGGGGCAGGATTCGATTCTGATCACCCAGTCCGGCACGATGCTCGGCCGGCTGATGCAGGAAGATTTTGTACGCGTCGGGTTGAGCTCGGGCGAGCTGCTGGATAAACACGGCAAGCCGACGTCGGAGCTGGGGGCACACCTGAGCGCGTATCGGTCCGACCCGAACATTCAGGCGATTGTGCACGCGCATCCGCGGTCGTGTGTCGCGTTAACGCTGCGCGGTTGGACCTTGGAAGGGATTCCGTTGCCGGAAGCGGCGTACGCGATCGGGAGTGTGCCGACCTGTGCGTTCGCGGTGCCGGGTTCGGACGAAGGCGGGGAGGTGATGGCACAATGGGCGGCGAAACGGGACGCGCTGGTGTTCGATCGGCACGGTGCGTTCACGTTCGGCAAGACACCGTTCGAGGCGCAGGCACGAATGGAGATGCTGGACGCGGTCGCGCAGTCGGTGCTGCTCGCCGGTGGGCCGGATCAGCTCAGGCCGATGACCACGGAACAGGTGGATCGTGTTGTGGCGAACGCGTTGAAGAGTGGGGTTCGTGAGGATTCGCTGCGCGCCTGGGCGGATGCGGTGAAGTTGCGGTAATTCTGAACTCTGCCTGGTTTTATGTCCCTGTGACTCGCCGTCCGTCTGGCGGTTCGCAGGGATGATCCGAAAGGTCATCCCGACGAGCAAGCTCGTCGGGGCAAACAACCCTGCCCAAGACATTTATGTCGGGAATGATCCGAAAGGTCATGACCCGCGATAGCCGTCACTAATAGCCGTGACGGTCAATCACGGGCACCAGAGAACAGAAAACCCGCGTTGTCGAAGCCAACACGGGGAAGAATTTGAGGAGATGGTGTCGGATCAACGAGGAATCCGCCCCGTAACATCAGGTAGATTCTTCACTTCTCTTCATTCCGTTCTGAATGACACACCCTCACCGGCTACCGGCCACCGACTACCGACCACCGGCCACCGACTACCGGCTACCGGCTACCGGTCACCGACTACCGGCCACCGACCACCGACCACCGTCTACCGACTTACCGATCACCGACCCTCATTCCCCTTCCAGCAGCTGGTGGAAACGGCTGCCGCGCTTGAACAGGAACAGGCCGTGTTCGTAGTCCTGGAACAGTTCTTCGGCGATGAAGCCGTGCTGGGCGGCCCACTGGCGCACAAACTGGTTCCACGTTGACCGTTCGGCGTCGTCGATCAGGATAACGGTGTCGTCGTGGAACTTGTCTGCGAGGACCGTAAGTCCGGCCCGGCGCTGCAGGTTGTCGTCATAGTCGGGCGGTCCGTCCACGAGCAACACATCGATTTTCTCTAGATCCTCGAATTTGGCTGGATCGTACCAGTGCAACGTGCGTCCGTCCTGCTGGAAGCTGGTCAACGGCGCATGGCGGATTTCCGCCCAGGTTTCCATTCCGTGTAACGCCATGTCGTTGGTGGTGCGCCGCGCCCATTTCTGCTCGTGATCGTACGCGTAGACCTTTCCGGACCCATTCTTCTGCAGCTGCAGGGATGCGAGCAACGTGCTGACACCGCTGCCGAGTTCGACGACGACGTCGGGTTTCGTCTGCCGGATCAGCTTGACATAATGCAGCGCGGTCAACGGTTGCAGCGCGGCATCACCGAGCAATGGCAGTGCGTGTTCTGGTTTCAGCTCGTGGTACAGGCCGAGAATGCCCTGCATCTGCCGCTGGTTTGAGATACTACGGCGATTGAGCATCACAATGCGCATGAAGGTTTCGGCGAGCAACGTGCCGAGGGCAAACAGGGCCGTGGCGAAACCGAGCAGCGTGCCGGCGGTTAACCGGCGGCGGTTGACGATCTGCATGAACAGCCACCACGCGCCGGCGAGGCCGCCCAACGTGCCGATCGCCCACTGCGGCAGCACAGCCTGCCGGGTATGTGATTTCAGGTCCATTGCGTGTCTCAGGGTTCGGTTGTCGTGAAGTGGCGGAAGATAATACGCTCAATCGTGCGAGTTCGCCGTCGAGAGTCGGTGATGTGGCGCTCGCGAACGCGATCGCTGGATAGCGGAATCAGTCGTTCTGGTAGGACGGCAGCACTCCGGCGGGCAGACCGTCCCGCTGCGCGGCGAGGACACTGTCCTTGCGGTACAGAATCAGCGAGCGTTTTTCGTTGAGGAACGGTTCCTCGATGACGAAATCGTGTTCCATCGCCCAGCCCTGCACCCAGTTTCGCCAGCGCGGGCGGTTGCCATCGTCAACGATGATCACCGAGTCATGCGTGAAGCGGTTGGCGAAGTGTGCCAGCCCCGGCCGGCGGTTGCCACGGTCGTTGACATCACGGGGCCCGTCAACCAGCAGGATGTCGATGCGGTCGATGTCGTTGGAAACGCGGGTATCGTACCACTGCACGGTGTCACCTTCCACCTCGAACGGTTTCAACGGCGCGTGCCGCACCTCAGCAATGCCGGCGGCCTGGTGTTCGAGCAGATCGTCCCGGGTTTTCGCCGCCCAGTTTTCGTCATCCTCGAGCGCGATCACCCGTCCGGCGCCGTTTTCCCGTAACTGCAGCGCCGCGAGGACGGTTGACACGCCACCGCCGAGTTCGACGACTACGGTTGGCCGCAGTTGCCGGATCAGCTTAACGTATTCCAGCGCGGTGTCGGCGCTGAGCGCGGCGGTGCGCAGCATCGGGATCGGAGCATCCGGTTTGAGAGAGTTGTACAGCCCGAGCAGCGCCTGGAGTTGGCGTTCGTCGTGGATGGTGCGCCTGCGCAGGTCGATCACTCGCAGCAGCAGTTCGAGTAGCAACAGCGCGCCGATGAAAAAGATCAACGCTTCCGCGATCAGCCGGCCGGCATCGCCGAGCAGTTCGGTGAGCACGACGGCGAACGCCCACCACGCGGCCATCAGGCCAATCAGGATGAGCACGAGCAGGGTGTTGATGAACGGTTTCTTCATGGGGACCAGGCCTGCATGGAACTGGATGCTACCGGGTTAACAAGTACGCTAAAGCTTGGACAGCAAACGGTTAACAGCTTCTAGATCAAAGAAATCAGGATTGTAAAGCTCGTCGGATCCGGAAACCTCGCTATACCACGATAAATAATCTTCGTGTTGGGGATGTGATGGATCCTGTATCCCGGAACAAAAATCATAGTAGCCTGGAACCCCACCGATATCTTCCGGAGGAGCCGCACGTTGACCACTTAGACAACAAACTGGTGAAGGCATGTTCTCGGGATATTCTTCCTGGTATGATTTAATTTGAATCTGATGTTGCCAGTAATCTCCCATATCGTAAATGTACAATATGCTAGCTACCCCGTTATCTACAAATTCTTTCAGACTAAAATCTTTTTCATCATAATACTCATCATCATCGGAAATTTTCATCATTTCAGGGTCGGGACCATACCGAGAATCCCCGATGACAAATTCACGAAGGTGGTAGTTTTCCCATCCAAACGCTGTTTGGATTATATCATGCAGCCTGGCAAGGGTGGTGTTTTCCGGTACCAGAAGGACACGTGAAATTTTTGGTTCGATGTCCATCAGGAAAACAGAAACCTGGTATGTCTTGCTCTTCATGAGTTCTCCTTCGTGGTAGCCGATTCCCGGAAAGGTAACATCTGGCAGGCATTCAGCAAGGGGGAGCCGGGTCCGAGTGGGGAGTTTAACCCTGTTCTTATCGCTCTCAAGACTTGGTGTTTCGGGGAGTGGGACTGTACCTTCCCAAATTCGATTGATGGGCGCAACCCGCGTATGGGCAAGGGAAACAAGCGAAACAGGCAGGGCACCTATGGCTGCTAAACAGAAGATGAGTCCGTTCCCACCGACGTTTTTCGTGGCGAACGTGATGGAGATTTTTGAGCGGATGGCGTGGTATGGCTTCTTCGCTGTCAGCTCGCTGTATTTGACCAGCCCGATTGCACAAGGCGGTTTGGGGTTTACCAGCACTGAACGTGGTATCCTGCAGGGTGTCATTCCCTTCCTGTTGTACCTGTTTCCGGTAATTACCGGCGCACTGGCCGACCGGTACGGGTATCGAAACACCTTCCTGGTTGCGTTCGCCATCATGACTCCCTCCTACTGGCTGCTTGGCCAGGTGAGCGGGTTCTGGAGCTTCTTCGGAGTGTTCCTGCTGGTGGCGATTGGCGCGGCGACCTTCAAGCCGGTTGTGGTGGGTACGGTCGGCCGGTTGACGGACGACACCAACCGCGGCATGGGCTTCGGCATCTTCTACACCATCGTCAACGTCGGCGGGTTTGTCGGGCCGTTGGTGGCTGGCTATGTCCGTGCGATCAGCTGGGATCTGGTGTTTGTGATGTCGGCCATCTGGATCGGTCTGAACTTCATTCCGACGCTGTTCTTCTACAAGGAACCGCCCGGCGGCGATACTGGGAACAAGAAGAGCATCAAGCAGGTATTGCTTGGTGCGCAGGAAGTACTGGGTAACGGTCGATTCGCGTTGCTCGTGGTACCGATCATCGTCTCGATGATGGTCTCCGGCGGTGGTTGGATGAGCTGGAATTACACGCTCATCGGCAGCGCGGTCTGGATCATCCTCAACCTGCTTTGGAACGCGGGTGTGAAGAACAGCGGGGACAATGCGCCGTGGTTCCGCCAGAAGGCGCAGATCGGCAACTGGCCGTTCGTGGTCTACCTGCTGATCCTCGCCGGGTTCTGGGCGTCCTTCAACCAGATCTTCATCACCTTGCCGGAATATATCCGCGACTTTGTTGACACCGGCCATCTGGTGAACATGATGGCAGTGTTTGGCCAGGGCACGGTGGACTTCCTTGCCAGTGTGAACATTGAACAGCTGTCGACTGAGATTCAGCGTCTCGCCAGCCAGTATTCGCACATCGCTGATGATGGCCAGGCGCAGCAGTTGCTGTTCGAGCTGGTACACTACAAGGTCCGCGTGCCGTTGGAAGAGATTACGACGACGTTCAACAGCTTCGCGGGTTCGGTGGATGCAGCCACCGCCACGGCATTGGCCAACGAATGGGCTGGAAAGTACAGGCAGATTAACCCCGAGTACCTGGTTAACCTGGACGCTCTTTCCATCGTGATCTTCCAGATTCTGGTCAGCTTCGTGATCCAACGCTGGAAGCCATTCCCGGTACTGATTGTGGGTACGATCGTTGCGGGTACGGGTATCGCGTTGAACAGCATCGCTGTAACCGGTGTGCTGGTGGTGTTTGCGATTGTGGTGTTCGCGTTCGGTGAGATGATCGCGTCGCCGAAGAGCCAGGAGTATGTGGCGAAGATCGCGCCGCCTGGAAAGACGGCCTTGTTCATGGGGTATTACTTCGTGTCGGTGGCGTTGGGCAACCTGTTCGGCGGCATCCTGTCAGGCCAGGGCTACGACGTGATCGCGAAGGAGCACATGAACCCGTCCCTGATGTGGCTCATCTTTGGTGGTGTCGGCTTCCTGACGGCTATAGCGTTGATGGTCTTCAACAAGGTTGTTGTCCCGACGCTTGAGAAGCAGGAACAGATGAGCTGACCGGGTCATGCTTGAGAGTCAACACACGGCCGGTGGTGATGGGTTGCAACGTCCATCCCACGGGCCGTTTTATCCTCCTGACCGATTCGTGTGTGTAGATCGGCAGGAACGATGGTTGGTGAGATCATGGAAACACGCGTTGTACCGATTGCCCGTGACCGGATTGATGAACTGGTACAGTTTTTCATCGAAACGGATGAGGTGATTCCGGACCGCGCGGCCGAAGTGTGGCCGGAGCGGGTCAAATTGTGGTGGGAACGGAATCCGTTCATGCCGTCAGACTGGACCTGCGGTTGGGCGCTGGAAAACGAAGACGGTGAAATTGTCGGTTTCTTCGGGCAGATTCCGGTTCCGTTCCAGGTGCATGGCAAACCTCGGATTACGCACTGGACCACGGCATTTCGTGTCAGGAAACCTTACCGTGGCCAGGGCGAAGATCTGCGCCGGGCAGCGCTGGAGGACGCGAAAGGCTCGATCATCTTCGCCAACAGCACGATCGACCGACTGCTGTACCGGGTGAAGCGATATTACATGCTGGTCCCGCGTTGGGAGTTGAACTATGACGTTCGCCGTGTCAGCCTGGCGGTTGGCAACGGGGCCTCGGTGTTGCGGCGGATCGGGGTGCCGCAGCCGTTTCCGAAACTCGCTGGCCGGTTGGTTGAGATCCTGCAGCGGATCTGGTTGACGCCTTTGCATCGCCCCTCAACGTACGCCGTTCGGCGCATCAAACGCGTGGACGATCAGTTCCAGGAACTGTGGTCGCGAACCCGTGTACGGTATGAAAATACTCAATTACGCACAGCGGAATACCTGCGCTGGATGATGTCCGGCCCGCCGCAGAAGCCGAGGGTGCTGCTGGGGTGTTATGATCCCGGCGGAACGCTTGTCGGGTACTTGCTGGCGATGCCGAAAGAACCCACGGGCGGCATCACGCTACTGGTGATCGATCTGTGGGTTGACGAACCCCGGCAGGAGATTACCCGGGCGCTGGTCGCGGGGGTGATTGATTTTGCGCGGGTGTATGAGTACGGTCTGGTTGACCTGTTCCATTTCACCGATGAAATCGGTGGCTGGTGCAAGCGTTGGCGGCTGCCGTCGCAGGCGAAACCACCACGCAAGGACCACTACCGGGTTGATGATTACGACTCGTGCAATTTCCGTCATAGCAACAGTTATTTTACCTATGAAGGAGATTATGTTCTGTAGCCTGTCGAGAGGCAACGGGAGACAATTCGCGGTGGTTTCGTTCAAATCGGGGTTGTAGGTTATACGATCTTAAGGGATTACAAATTGTAAGTGAAGTATTTTGTTTTTTCTGGCATGTGATCGTGCGCACAGCGTTTCGTGTCTTCGGGTGGTATCCTGAGGCACGATTTGGCTCAGGGAAGCATCATGAAGGTGAAATTCTGGGGAGTGCGAGGGAGCATTCCGACACCGCTTAGTCCTCACGACGTGGAGCAGAAGGTGATCTCCATGGCGGAAGACGTGGTGCGTGCCGGAATCACGGACCCGAATGAAGTCGCGGGTTACCTTCGCCGCAACTACAGCATGCTGCAGCGTGCGACGGTGGGTGGCAACACCACCTGCGTCAGTGTCGAATGGCCGGACACGACGGTCATCCTGGACGCCGGCAGCGGGATCCGTCTGCTCGGCGAATCGCTGATGGACGGGGCGTGCGGCAACGGCGGCGCGGAGTTGCATCTCCTGTTTTCACACACCCACTGGGACCACATTCAGGGCCTGCCCTTCTTCGGACCGCTATTCCAGCGCAATCTGCTCAACATTTACGGCTGCCACCCGAACCTCGAACAACGCCTGCGCTACCAGCAGAGCTTTGACTATTTCCCCGTTTCGCTGGATGCGTTCGTCGCAGATCTCAAGTTCCACCAGTGCGTACCGGATACGCCGGTCGATCTGCCTGGCGGGGGACGTTTCATTCCGCACAAACTGGAACACCCGGGCGACTGCTTCGGCTATCGGATCGAAAAAGACGGCAAGTCGGTGGTGTTTGCGACCGACAGCGAGCACAAGCCGAAGGATCGCGACAATCATCATGACGTGATCGAGTTCTTCAAGGATGCCGACCTCGTCATCTTCGACAGCCAGTACACGCTGGAAGAAAGCATCATCAAGGAAGATTGGGGGCATTCGTCCGCGATTGTCGGCGTGGACCTGTGCGCCAGGGCGAACGTGAAAAAGCTGGCGTTGTTCCACCACGAACCGTCCTACCCGGACGCCTTCATCCACAACCTGCTGCTCAAGGCGCAAACCTACCGTCAAGTGAACTACAACGGCATTCCGCTCGAGCTGTTCATCGCGACCGAGGGTGACGCGATTTCTCTGTAATCCAGTGCAAGTTTTCCGTGTCTTTTTACCATCTTAAAATAGGGACAGACGTAGTTTAATCGCACCATATTTCACCAATAAACTACGTCTGTCCTTATTAAATTCGTCTGTCCTTTTTAAAATTCAATTGCCGGGAGTAGCGCGGCCGCGTCTGACCAGCAGACACGGCCACATATTCTTCCAGCTTCCAGCCTTTTCTACTTCAGCAGCACCAGCTTCTGCATCCGTGTCATGCCACCGGGCTGGTTCACGCGCAGGAAGTACATCCCGCTCGCCAGCCTGGACGCGTCCACGGTAAGTGTGTGCCGTCCCGCGCTGAACGGCTGGTCGGCGAGAGTCATCACTTCACGGCCAAGGATATCGTACACCTGCGCCTTGAGGTGCGCGCGTTGCGGCAGGTCAATGTGGATCGACGTGGTCGCGTTGAACGGGTTCGGGTACGCGGTAGACACGATCCAGGTGTTTGGGCGGTTGGGCGTGGCGATGGGTTCCGGGGCGGACTCGAGGAAATCGTTGACGCGCTGGGTGTAGACGCCCGCTCCGCCGAAATAGGGAATAAATGCACGATAATCCTGCCACAGGTAGACCACACCGTCCGCGCCATCGGATTTTGCGGCAACCAACCGCTGCGACCCGGAGAGATCACACAGGGTCTTGAAAACACCTTCATAGCCGGGAGCGAATTCACCCGTGGTTAGAATGTGAGTGTAGAAGATATTGTCGAAAACTTGCTCGTCTTCGCTATAGTAGGTAATGGTATTCAAGGCCGCGAACAGGCTTTGATCGGGCAGGACGATCAGGTGGGATAACCATTCTTCCCAGTCGACTTGAATCTGGAGTTCCGGGAACAGCAAATCACCTGAAAAATTGTAGCATCGCAGATAATTGCCGCCCTCACCATCCGACCACAGCAGCCAGAAGGAATCCGTCTCTCGCTTCAGCGATGCGAGATAGTGAACTGGACAGTCAACTTCAAGAGGCTCATCTCCCCAGACCAGATTACCATCCGTGTCGATGAAATGAACACCACTGGCGTTTCCATCGTTGCACGTGATGAGGATGCCATTGTTTGCCAGACACGTATAGCCGATATCCGGGAAGCTGAGTGTCCAGCTGATCGCGCCATCTTGATTGACACGAATGATCTTGTAGTCGTCAGCCGCAAGGTCTCGATAGACGACAATCAACGATCCATCGTCGAGTTGATCGGCGAACCTGAGCCAATACTCAGTATCCGTGTCAGTCAGGGTGAGGAAATTGTAATCACCGGAGGACCATTGCGGGGTGCCGTCGCTGGAGAATTTCTGGAGGAAGAAATTTGAGATCGAATTCTGCAGAAATTTCGCCACCAACAGCAAGCCGTCATCGTCAGTCGGGAACAGGCGCGGTTCACTGAAGGTTATGTCTTCGTTTGGTGGAGGAAACAGCGACCCGCCATCCCCCCACAGCAGCTGGCCGGAAGGGGTCAATCGCTGCAACCGGTACGGGAAACCGGAGAGTGCGGCGATATCTCCATTGTTGAACTGCCCGAGCAGGCTGTTGTAGTGGTTGGATGAATCCGGCGGATCGGTGAAATAGGCGGGAAGCAGGCAGATTCCGGTGGAATCGAAGAGAATTTCACCGGTTTCCAGATCCTGGGCTTGAACAAACGATAGATTCCAACCGGACCGCTCGCCAGTCCATGTACTCCAGGCCCGGTCGTCCATCACCAGTAGACTGTGTGGAAACGCAGATCCGAGCCCGCCCCGTGTCAGCAGCACGCCACCGAACGGGTTCAGCAGTTGTTGTTGCTGCAGGTCGTACACCTGGGAATAGACACTCACCGTGTACGACCAGTCCAAACCCGCATAGGTCAGGCTGTGGTAGATGTTAACCGCTTCCCCGGATACGGTCGCGCTGTAATACTGAGCGTGATCCCCGGCATACGGCAGTCCGTCGTCCGGATGCTGGAGCTGGCCGTTCACGTCGATGTGCTGCACATGCGTTCTGTCGACGAGAACCGCGCCGCCGTTGGGACCGCTGTAAGGGGTGTACATGGTGGGAATCGGTGTATTCCAGAGAATCTC
Source organism: bacterium (assembly GCA_020444425.1). Lineage (GTDB taxonomy): Bacteria > Electryoneota > Electryoneia > Electryoneales > Electryoneaceae > BMS3BBIN04. Next base: position 62,628 of record JAHLLB010000022.1, read on the forward strand.
CAACTGGTCCGTTCCGCCGAACCGGATGGCTGCCAGATTTTCCATGTTGTCGTCATAGGTCAGCGCGATGGCGGTACCATCCAGTGATGAAACGCCCGTGCTGACAAACGCGTCGTTGGAGGGTACGATGACTGAACCGTCACTGCCCCATTGCAGGCTGCCGTCGGGTGCGATGCGTTGCGCCATCAGTATGTCATCGCCGGACGTGGTCCAGCAGGTGAAGTAGCTGTCAGCGCCGGCTGGGATCGTGAAGACACGTGCGCCAAGGTGCTCAACGATTTCAACTCGTTCCGGTGTCCATTGCGGATTTCCCAGAAGGTCAAAGCGTTTGCCGTAATAGTGCGGGGAAAATACAAAGAACGCTGTGAAACCAACCATTTCGGGGTCTGGATTGTCGGACCAGACAGGCAACAGCTGCAATTTCCCGAACGAGCTATTGTCAGGATTAGCTTCGAGCGTGATACCGCTATCCGGGCAGTCTGGATCAAGATCCCCGTTTGCCAACACAAAATAGCCCATCAGCGGACCATTGTTGTCGGTATTGCGCAAGGCGACGATGGCACCTCCCGCGCTGTTGGCAATTGCAGTCCCGCGAAAATAGCCAGAGCCGAAGTGTGTGATCAGCTTGCCGATGGGGGAGGGATCGCCACCATTCGACCATAGCGGCGTTCCATCAATGTCGTATTTCTGGCCGTAGAGACTATAGGCGTGATCGGGTGCATGAAGCGTGGTTACCCAGAACATGACAAAGCAATCGTCCGAGGTATGAACCAAGCCAATGATATTCGTGAGATTAACATCGTCGAGTATCGGCAGCCCATTCTCGCGCCACAGTTCTTCGCCCTGTGCGTTCAGCAGTTGTCCGTAATATGAGCGATAGTAGCCGCGACCGTCTGACCAGACGACAAGCGAGGTGTTGTCCGGACCAGCGACGGCAATGTCTTCGAACTTGGCATTCTGCGCCTGAAAGACCTGGACGCCGTCGTTTGGCTCCCACAGGCCATCGGCGTAGGAGTGCGGAATCAGGACGATGGTGAGAGCGAGCAGGCACAGGATACGCGACAGTTTCATCAGTTCCCCCAGACAAGACAAAGCGTTCAAATCAATCAATGACATACAGACCCTACTCTTAATATAGAAGGGTTTCCGGCGTGGCGCAATGCTGCGGGTGATCGCAGGTAGAAATCGTGCTCAGAACCGCGTAAAAACGCCCGCACCGGAATCCGATGCGGGCGTGAAGAATCAATCAGGGTAACTGTCAGGCAAGCTTAGCCGCGGAGTTCCTCGAGGCCGTCCTTAAGGCGTTGCAGACCGGTTTGCAGATCTTTGTCGGACGCTGCGAAGCTGATGCGGATGAAGCCTTCCGCGCCGAACGCCGCGCCCGGCACCAGCGCCATATGCTTCACTTCCAGCAGCCACTGGCACAAATCGATGTCATTCGCGATCGTGTGACCGTTGACCGTCTTTCCGAGGAACGCGGACACGTCCGGGAAGGCGTAAAACGCGCCGTCCGGGGTCGGGCAGTGGACGCCGTCAATCTGGTTCAGGGCGTCAACGACCATGTCACGCCGTCGTGAGAACGCTTCGATCATGGTGCGCATGTTGGCGTCTTCACCGTTACGCATCGCTTCCGACGCCGCCTTCTGGCTGATGGAGCAGCAGGACGATGTCATCTGCGACTGCAGCTTGGTGACCGCCTTGACCAGTTCCGGCGCGGCGGCAAGGTAGCCGATCCGCCAGCCGGTCATCGCGAACGCCTTCGAGACACCGTTGATGACCACGGTCTTCTCGAACAACCCGTCCACCTGCGCGAAACTGAGATGTGATTTACCGTCGTAGCGCAGCTTCTCGTAGATCTCGTCGCTGATCACCCAGATATCGTGCTCGGCCAGCACCGCCCCGATTTCACGGATCTCGTCCGGCGTATACGCCGCGCCGGTGGGGTTGCTTGGGTTGTTGACGATGATCGCCTTGGTCTTCGGGGTGATGAGACGGCGTAGCTCGTCCAGGTCCGGCCGGAAGTTGTTCTCGCCCTTGCAGTGGTACGGAATCGGCTCACCTTCGGCAATCCGGATCATCTCCGGGTAGCTGAGCCAGCCGGGGACAGGATAGAGGACTTCGTCGCCCGGGTTGACCGCGGCGAGCAGACTGCCGGTGAGCGCGTGCTTCGCGCCGGAGGTGACAACAATCTGCGACGGATCGTAGGTGAGCTGATTATCGTTTTTCAGCTTGGCGACGATTGCTTCCCGCAACTCGATGATGCCCTGGGCGGCGGTGTAGCGCGTAAAATTGTTCTCGATGGCGGCCTGGCCGGCGGCCTTGATCGGTTCTGGTGTCGGGAAATCGGGTTCTCCGACAGACAGGTTGATCACGTCCACGCCTTCCGCACGCATGCGGTTGGCGGTGGCGGTGATGACCAGGGTCTTCGACTCAGACAGGCATTTTGTCCGGTTCGCGAGGGCACGGCTCATGATTACTCCTGGCTCGAGGCGACGACGCTAGAGATAGCGCTCAGTTTGACGATGTCGTCCGCGCTGCATCCGCGGCTGAGATCATAAAATGGTTTCGCGAGGCCCTGCACGACCGGTCCGATCGCCTGGGCGTTGGCGAGACGCTGGGTCAGCTTGTAGCCGATGTTTCCGGCGTTGAGGTCCGGGAACACGAGCACGTTCGCGTGTCCGGCGACCTTGCTGCCCGGTGCCTTCTTGCTGCCGACGGATTCGAGGATCGCGGCGTCCAACTGCATCTCGCCGTCAATGGCGACATCCGGCGCGGCTGCCTGCGCCAGCTTTGTCGCTTCGATCACCTTGTCAGCTGCCGGGTGGGACGCACTGCCCTTGGTCGAGAAGGAGAGCATCGCGACGATCGGGGCGGTATTGGTCAACGCTTTGTGCGTGGCGGCAGACGCAACCGCGATGGACGCGAGCTGCTGAGCGTCCGGATCTGGCACAATGGCGCAGTCGCCGAAGCTGAACACGCGGCCGTCCGGGATCACCATCAGGAAGATGGAGGAGACGATGCTGATGCCGGGTGCCATGCCGATGGCCTGGATCGCCGCGCGCATCACGTCGCCGGTGGTGTGGGCCGCGCCGGTCACGCCGCCGTCCGCGTCGCCCATGCGCACCATCATCGCGCCATAGTACAGCACGTCCTTCATGATCTCGCGCGCCTGCTCGACGGTCATACCCTTGTGCGCACGGATTTTCGCGAACTCTTCCGCGTAGACTTCACGCTTTTCCGACGATTGCGGGCAAATCATGGTGATACCGGCGACGTTGTTGACGCCGGCGTCATTCATCGCCTGTTCACACTCGCCGTCGGTGCCGAGGATGATCGGTACGGCAATCGCTTCGTCCGCAATCTTGCGGGCGGCAGTCCATGTACGAGGGTCGTTGCCCTCGGGCAGAACGATGGTCCGGGGGGTCTGCTTGGCTCGTTCGGTGATGCGCTGGATCGGGTCCATCGTAACGTCACTCCACTTCAGGGTTGTTGTATTTCGCGATAAGCCGGCGTTCAACTCCCGCCGGGACAAAGCGTTTGATGTCGCCACCATGCCGGGCGACGTTTTTGATGATCGACGAGCTGAGGTAGGTGTACTCGTCCTTCGGCATCAGGTAGACGGTGTGCAGGTGGCTGTTCAGATGACGGTTCATCAGCGCCATCTGGAACTCGTATTCGAAGTCCGACACCGCGCGCAGGCCACGGATCAAGGCGATCGCCCCCAGTTCCTGGGCGTAGTCGACGATCAGCCCGTCAAACGTTTCCACCTTGACCTGGCCGTTCAACCCTTTCTCTTTCAACGCCTCCTGGATCATCTCCAGGCGTTCGGCGGCCGGAAACATCGGTGCCTTGGCAGGATTGGCCGCGATGCAGATCACGATCCTGTCGAACAGGTCAATCCCACGGCGCAGGATATCGAGGTGGCCGTTGGTAATCGGGTCGAAGGTACCCGGATAGACGACAATCTTCTCAGAGTTCATCGGTTGCCTGTGTTGCCGGAGAAAGACTCATCCCGGCCCACATCAGCCGGAGCGGAAATATAGCGGGAGTATGGCGTTTGGACAAGCCTCTGCGTGAACCGTTTCACAACGTTTGTACAGTTTGGCAAGAAAAGACCTGTAAATCCATAATACTGAGTCGAGTGGGGGCGGGAAGAGCGTGTTTTCGACGAAACGAACAAGCTTTGCATGGACAAGCGGTGTTGGAACGGCAGTTTCTTGTAACAGAATTCTTAGCCCTAACTAAACTCATATCTGAAGGTTAGCGGCAAATGCAACCGAAACCAGTAAACACGCGTGTAACAAGCGAGAGAGCAGGAGAGACGGGGATTCTCATTCGGCGAAACTTGATATTGCAGTTTGCAGTATAAGGGTTAGATCTTCCTAACAGTCACGCCGGTACGTCTCAAGTACCCCGGCACTGAACACGGAGGTGGTGATGAATCCATCCATCATGCTTCCAGAAGAGCACAACGAGCTGTGGGGGCGCTTGTGGCGGCGAATGGTCTTTCTGATTCTGTGTGGATTGGCTTTTTCCCCGTTGCTGGTATCCTGCATGGTGAGTGCTCCGCTGGCACAAGACAACACGGGACCGAAACCGATGCCTGAACGCAAGTCCGCCGAGGAATTCAAGGACCAGCTGACGCCGGAGCAGTACTACGTCTGCTTCGAGGAAGGCACGGAACGCGCATTCACCGGCAAGTACTGGGACACGAAAACGCCCGGCACCTACCATTGTGTCGCGTGTGGTGCGGAACTGTTCCGGTCGGATGACAAGTTCGACAGCGGCAGCGGCTGGCCGAGCTTCACGCAGCCGTCCGTTAACGACAATGTCGGCTTGTCTGAAGACAAGACCTTGTTCATGGTGCGCACCGAGGTGCACTGTTCAAATTGCGAAGCGCACCTGGGGCATGTCTTCGACGACGGTCCGGCACCAACGGGCAAACGCTACTGTGTCAACTCCGCAGCGTTGAATCTCGTCCCGGATGAAGGCGCGGACCAGTAGAAGCAAACGAACCTTAAACCCAATAGCCAGGGTGGCTTCCCTCCACCTGATGCTACAAGAAACCCCCGGTCACGCAGTGTGGCCGGGGGTTTGATATGCAACAGGATGTGTCAGGTGATCAGCCCATGTGCTGGGCCTGCACCTCCTGCTCACCTTCTTCCTTCACTTTCAGGTCGTCAACCGATTGGAAGATCTGGTTGTAGATCCCTTCGAACAGCACGTACACCGTCGGTTCATTGGCATACTTGACGAAGTAGCGGCGTTCGTTGTTCGGGTCAAGGTAGAAGCTCAGGTCGAGACGGCTGCCGTTGTCGATGCTGAGCTTGACCGTGTTGTCCGGCTTGTCGAAGTCGATGGACGCGTATTCCTCTTCGCCCGGGAAGGCGGAGGTCCGCAGGCGTGCGATCTGCGACTGCATGCGTGTCGCGGCGGCATCGTCGGCCGGCATGGTCTCACCCTTGACGGTCAGCATCCACGAGCCGTCGTTTTTCGCGAGATTCCACGCTTCGGTTTCGATCCCGACGACCTGGTGCTGTTCGTACGGGAACATCTCCTTGTCACGCCAGTTCTCGACGGTCCGACTCAACTGCATCTTGTAGGTGCCGTTGATGAGGTAGACGTTCGGCTTGTCGGCGTAGCGTGCGTAGCTCTGGCGGTAGGATTCCGCCGCCTTGCCGAGCACGACGCTGCTTGACTCACCACCCTGGCGGATGGTCAGGGCGACGCCGGCGGTGTCGAGTTCGAACTCGGGCCAACGGTCCTGCTTGCCGGTCACCTCGGACTCGATCCGCATCTCACCCAGCTTTTCCAGCAGCTGGGAAACGTACCGCCGGTTGGCGCGGTATTCGATCGGGTTGGTGATGTCCCATGATCCGTCGTCACGGCGGGTCAGGGTGATCGTCGAACCGCCGGTCATGATTTCCAGTTCGGAAATCTGGGTCGTGTCGACGTCAACGAGGTAGTTCTCCTTGGCGGTGGGGACACTGGACTGGTCCATCAGGACAAAAATCACCCAGAGGACGAGGACCACACCAACCAGGATGAGTAGCTGTTTCATCTTCATCCGTTCAGCTCCTCCGAGTAGCGGCGGTTCCGCCGGATCTGCCAGTAGACAATGCCGAGCAGGATGGCGAGTAGCGGCGGCGCGAACCAGTTGACGTATTTCCAGACCTGCTTCTGCGCGGTGCTGATTTCCTTCAGCGTGCGCATGGTGAACTCACGGCCACGCAGCGCGATCAGGTCAGTGTCGCCGGCGAGCCAGTCGATGGCGTTGAGCAGCATGTACACGTTTGCCGGGTTGGTCAGGTAGCCGTCCTGAATGAAGCGGCCATCACCCATGACGAACATGCGGGTGCCGTCCGGCGCGGTCATTCCACCGCCGACCATGTCCACCGAACCTTCGTCCGTTTCCATGCCGGAGAACGCCGACGGGAACGGTCCTTCCAGCATCGCGCCGAGCACGACGTGTTCACGTGTGAACAGATCGTCCTGCCATTCCTGCGTCGCGTTGATCGTGAATGTGCCCGCCTGCACCAGCGTGCGCGGACCCGAGTACATCACCGGGGTCAGGTTGACGTTCTTCTCAGCGGCGTAGGTGGTATCGATGCTCGACGGGAAGAAGAGGCTCAGCATGTCGATGTTCTCGACGACGATCGCGTTCTCGTTGAACGTGTTCACGTTCGGGAAGAACGGGTACTTGATGGTGTTCTGAATGGTGAAGAAGCCGCGCCGTTCCTGCACGTTGATCATCGACGAATTGAGGTCGGCGACCAGGTTCGGATTGACGACGAAGCCGTAGTTGCGCGTCATCTGATCGAGGCCAAGGCGGTAGGCTGTCGCTGTGCCGTTCTGCAGGTCGGCGTTGACCGTGGAGAGCAACCAGGCGACGGAACCGCCGTCCATGATGTACTGGTCGATCTTCATCTGGTCTTCTTCCGGGATCGCTTCGGTCGGTGCGACGATCATCAGCACGTCAATGTTGTCCGGCACGCCCGGCGCGTCGGTCAGGTTGACGTTCTCGATCCCGTAGTTGCTCTGCAGCACGTTGCCGAACTGCGCGATAGCGCCAGCCTGGGCATTCATACCCGGCTGCTGCTGCTGCGTCGGATCGGGTTCCCCGTGTCCCTGCAGGAAGCCGACGGTTTGCGACTGCTGGTTGGTCAACCGCTTGATCAGCGAAGTGATGTTGTACTCAAGCCCTGCTGCGCCCTGCAACGTTGGGATGGTCTCCTGGCGATCTTCATACAGGAAGACGGCGCCGAGATAGACCTTCTTCAGCTGCAGTTCATCCTTCTCCCACACATTTTCCTGAAACGGCGGGATGCGGTAGTTCTGCGCTTCCTGCTCGAGGGCTTCGTCCGTGCCCGGGTCGATGAATTCGTAGCGGAACTTGCCGCCACCGTACGCCCGGTAGCCGGACAGCAGGTCGTTGAGGAACCTTTTGGTATCGTTCAGTTGCGGCGACAGGTTTTCGCTCGCGAAAACCTTGACCGTCAGCGGTTCGTCGAGATTCTGGACCACCTCTTTCGAGGCATCGGACAGGCTGAACAGCTTGTCCTCGGTGAGGTCGAGGCGCATGAAGCGCGTGTTGGCGATCAGGTTGATGAGGACGAGGATCGCCACCACGAGCAGAACGCCGACCGTGGTTTGAATCTTGGATACTTTCACGTTGCTTCGTCCTCCCCTACAGGAACTTCCGCTGGATCATCGCGCGGGACGCGAGCAGCAGCGAAAGGAAGATTAGACTGAGGAAATAGATGACATCCCGGCTGTCGATCACACCACGTGCGATGTTCTGGAAGTGGTAGGTCGAGCTCAGGTACTGGATCACGTCCGCCATCGGTGGCGGGATCACAATCGCCGCGAAAACGAGGATCGCCAGCACGGCACACAGCGCGAAGCTGAGGATGAAGGCGACGATCTGGTTTTCCGTCAGCGCGGATCCGAGCAGGCTGACCGCGAGGTACGCTCCACCGAGCAACAGCAGTCCGACATAGCCGGCGATGATGCTGCCCACCTGCGCGTCGCCCAGCGTGATGATCGTGAACGGGTAGAAGAACGTGAACAGCAACGCGACCGCGTACAGACTGAACGCGGCGAGGAACTTGCCGAAGATGACATCAAAGTCGCGTACCGGCATGGTGACCAGCAGCTCGAGCGTGCCGCTCTTTCGTTCTTCGCTGATCAGGCGCATGCCGATCGCGGGGGCGAAGACGACGAGCAGGAACGGCAGAATGTCGAAGATGCTGCGCATGTGCGCGAGGTTTTCCTTGAACAAATTCAAGGTGAAGAACCAGCCGGTGATCAGCAGGAACACCGCCAGCACGATATAGGCGGAGGGGCTGGCGAAATAGCTGCGCATTTCACGGCGCCAGATAGCACTCACAATGGACCAACTCATGCCGCCACCTCCCCGGCCGCTTTGGCTGTCGGATCGGTTCGTGTCAACGAACGGAAGATGTTTTCGAGCGATTCAACCTTGCGCGTCAAGCCGAGCATCGTCCAGCCCTGCGATACGCAGAGGCGGAAGATGTCGCCGCGCGGGTCGGTGCCCGGCTCGGTGGAAATCTGCAGGCTGACCACATTCGGTTCCGGATCATCCAGACGTTCGAGCGATTCAACACCGGCGAGGGCGTTGATCTTTGCGAAGTCGTCCGGGTTGATGCCGTGCAACTGCAGGTAGATGACCGGCTTGCCCTGGAAGCGGTGCTGCAGCTCGTCCGGGGTGCCGTCCGCAACCAGCTTGCCCTTGTTGATGATGACAACGCGGTCGCAGGTTGCCTGCACTTCCGGCAGGATGTGGGTGGAGAGGATGACGGTGCGTTCTTTCCCGATGGTCTTGATCAGCTCGCGGATTTCCACGATCTGGTTCGGGTCGAGACCGATGGTCGGTTCGTCAAGGATCAGCACCTTCGGTTCGTGCAGCATCGCCTGCGCGAGGCCGACACGTTGCCGGTACCCCTTCGACAGCTTGCTGATCGACTGGTCGAGCCGGTCTGCGAGGCCGGTGACGTCGACCATCTTCTTGATCCGCACCTTTTGCTCGTTGGCAGGAATCCGGCGCACCTCGGCGACATGCTTGAGGTACTCGTAGACGGTCATGTCGAGATACAGCGGCGTGGTTTCAGGCAGGTAGCCGATCATCTCGCGTGTGACCAGCGATTCCTCGACGACGTCATGTCCGTCAATGGTAATCTTGCCGGCATTGGGCGGATAGTACCCGGTAATCACCTTCATGGTGGTTGATTTACCGGCGCCGTTTGGCCCGAGGAAGCCGAGAATCTCGCCGCGCGCGACATCAAAACTGATGTCGTCCACCGCAGGGAAGCTCCCGTACAACTTCTTCAGGTTCTCAATGTGAATCATCCGCGTTTCCCCTCCAGAATTCTTCAGTGGGTTGATTGGTATCGGAAACTGTGACAAGCCTTGGTTTTCCAACCCCCTTGCGCTGGGCAAGGTTACGACTTGAACGTCGTGCGAACAAGTTTTTCTCACTCAGACTCGTGCAAACTGGTGCCACTCACTCAAGCGAACCGTTGCCACTCCAGTTCGCACAAGGTCACACGCTTCGTTTGTCAGGTGTCTGTCTCGTCGGGCGTGGTGCTGGCGGGGCGCATCGCGGAACCGTGCGAAAGACCTCCCTCAGACGCCGGACCGGTGTGTTGACACATGTGTATGTACGTGGCTTATCGCAGTGAGTTCCCGGCGCTCCGGGAGACGGGAAGGGTTGATATGGATTGTGGAGAACGAACAAGGGACGTTTGGATGTGACAGGTGAGGGCAGGGATCATCCCCTTGCCCCCTCTCCGTCAATCCCCCATCTTTGCGGCATGGCGACTTTAACTGATCCAGTGTTGCTCCACCTGTGTGACCAGCTCGAGCGTTTTGCGGACGAACGCGGTTTCACACTTGGTCTGGAGCCGATCCAATATGGCGTGAAACTGACCCTCAGCGATCCGAACCTGCCGGACGCCAAGGGCAAACCCGCGACCGCGCGTGGCGTATTGTACCACAGCGTGAAGAAGAAACGTGTCAGCTGGGTGCCGGAAGGCAAGGCCGACCCGGTGCTCGGGCCGATGCTGAACAAGCGTGTGCAGGCGTTGGTTGGCGCACGTGAACAGAAGGCGGCGTCGAAAAATCCGTCCATCGGCGCGGTGGAGAAGGGGCTGAAGAGTTGGATTGGCACCGACGAGACCGGCAAGGGGGATCTGTTCGGCCCGTTAATCGTTGGTGGCTTTGTCGCGACCCCGGACATTGCGAAAGAATTGATCGCGATGGGGGTGCGGGATTCGAAGGAGCTGACGCGTCCCCAGATCGAACGGCTGGCGGCGATGATCCGCAAGCAGTGGCCGGACCGTTGCCACGTGGTGATGATCTCGCCGAAGCGGTACAATGAGATGTACGACGGCTTCGAACGCCGGGGCGGGATCAACGGTCTGCTCGGCTGGGGGCACGCGACGGCGATCAAGTCCGCAGTGGAGGGGAAGTATCCGCTCGACGGCGCCGTGGTGGACAAGTTCGGCGGAGAGCACCGGATCACACCGTACTTGAAAGGCGCGGATGTGTCCCTGACCTTACGGTCGAAGGCGGAGTCGAACCCGGCAGTCGCGGCAGGGGCGATTCTCGCGCGGGCAAAGTTCGAGTATGCGTTGGACGATATGGAGAAACCGCTCGGTTTCCGTCCGCATCCGGGCGCGAACGGTCCGGCGATGAAGGACTTGAAACGTTTGGCGAAGGAGAAGCCGTCCGAGCTGGCGTTGTACGTGAAGATGCATTTCCGTCCGGTGAAAGCGTTGGCGGGGTTGTAGATTGACGGTGTGCCCGTGTTTGCTTGCAAACGTGGACGATCTTGTGCAAGCACGCCGTGAGGTGTGCCCCGACGAGCTTGCTCGTCGGGATGATCTGCGATAGCTGTCAGAATCGACCGTGACGGACGATCACAGTCTCCAACGCTGGATCATCCCGGACTGAAGTCCGAGGGCGTGGTTCCTGTGGTTCCTTGAACGATGATGAATCCCGGGCTGAAGCCCGAGGGCATGTTTGGTAAACGATGTGGCCGTGTTTGCTCGCAAACGCGGACGATCTTGTGCAAGCTCGCCGTGAGGTGTGCCCCGACGAGCTTGCTCGTCGGGATGATCTGCGATAGCTGTCAGAATCGACCGTGATGGACGATCACAGTCTCCAACGCTGGATTATCCCGGACTGAAGTCCGAGGGCGTGGCACTTGTGGTTCTTTGGAGGTTTGTGAATCCCGGGCTGAAGCCCGAGGGCATGTCCGTTCAGACACAGCGGCTGTGTTGTTCTGAGAGCGGATAATCCCAGACATGAATGTCTGGGGCATGTTAGGAAGTAACGGTTTGTAGTTATTTACCTTCAGGACTCAGGACTCAGGACTCAGGACTCAGGACTCAGGACT
>JAHLLB010000023.1 GCA_020444425.1 bacterium
TCGGTAGTCGGTAGTCGGTAGTCGGTAGTCGGTAGTCGGTAGTCGGTAGTCGGTAGTCGGTAGTCGAAATCTATCTGAGTGTGATAGTTCTTGCCCGTGTTGGCTCTGACAACGCGGGTTTTCCGGTCAGAGTAAACCCAACCGGGGCATTACCGGCGGATGATCCACGACATGAATGTCGTGGGCATGTGTAAATTTAGGCCCCGGTGCCCCGAGCGGCTGTGTGCACGGTTCGCACGGTTCGCAGGGATAATCCAGCGAGGATGCCAGAGCTGCGAGACTGCCTCACGGCACCAGCAGCAGCTTCCGGACTTCGTCATACCCGCCCGGCGCGGACGCCCGCAGGAAGTACACACCCCCCGCGAGCCGGTCAGCGTTCACCGTCCACACACACGTCCCCGCCGCCACCGCGCCATCGTGCACGGTCAACACCTCACGCCCAAGCACGTCATACAGCCGCAACGTCAGCGCCGTCGCGCGCGGCAGCGAGAGCGTCACCCGGGTCGATGCATTGAACGGGTTCGGCGCGATCCTGACTATCCGCGGGGTGACCGGCAGTTGGCCTGACGGTTCCTCCGCCACATCGGTGGTGCTGGTCACCGTTACCTCGACCTCGTCCCACGCCACCACCGCATCCGGGTATGCGCCGACGTTGAACACCAGCGTCGCCGTACCCAGCGGGAACCCTTCCGGAACAGGAAATTCAAGGCCAGCGCGCGTGGAATCCAGCGCCGGGGTGTAGATCATCGGGTCACGCCAGCCGACCGCACGGGTTTCGCCGTCGGACGATACCAGTTCCGCCCACACATCGCCTGTCCGTGTTTCTTCGCCGGTATTCGTGACTGTAATCTCGAAGCTGATGATGCCGTCAACCGTCACCGGGTTCGGCACGTCCAATTCGCCGGACAAATCCACATCTTCTCCCGGCGAAATCGGATCGTAGTAGTCGAACAGATAGTAGCGTCCGATCGGTGAACGGTAGACCGCGTTGCCGACATGCCCGAGGTTCTGCACAATCGCCTGGACAAACGTCTCCGGTTCGCCGCCAAACGTGTACTGTACATGGTTGTAGTAGATCAGACCGCGTTGCTTGCGATGCAGTTCGCCCGACATCATCGCCATGCAGCTGATCTGTGAGCCGCCGGACATCGCCGCCGTATCGAGCTCACTGATCCATTGGATTACGTGCCGCGCACGATACTGATCGAGAATCTCCGGGATCGTCAAACCGTCGAAATACGGCAGCAGATTCTGCAAGCCGAACGGCCAGTCGTCATATGCCGGACAGTCCGCGATCGCGCCGGGATCCGGAATCGCGAACTGGTTCCAGTTGTCGCCGACATGGCGCTCCGGGCCGATGTACGCGTACACCGCAGGATTCGCATAATTGTACAGGATGCGTGGAGTGGTGAGATTCTCGTCCCAACGGGTCGCCATCGCGTAACGCTGAATCATCCGCGCGCCCGCTGAATGTCCTGCGAAGACGAAGTTTTCCAGGTTCGGGAACGCGTTCAGCACCAGCACAGCCAACGAATCGAGGCAAGTAAAGCTGCTGCGGGTGAACGGACGCGGGTGTTCCGAATAGCTGTCTGACGGATATCCGTAGCACCAGCTCGGACCAATATCGGCGATGTTGTGCCAGTACAGCAGCGAGTCGGTCAGGTCATACGCTTCGAGGTCATGGGTGAACAGGAATTGCGGGTAGACCGTCGCGAGATGATCCCACATCTCACGATCATGCTGGTTGGCGGCGGAATTGACATTCGCCCGGGCGATCTCCGCTTCACGGGAGGCGCCGTGAATGTTGATGATAACCCGCGTGATCTCCGGGTGCTGCTGCGTCAGGTCATGCGACGCTCCGTATGCCAGCGCCAGCGAATCGCCCCCCTCGTAGAACCACAACCGCTCGATCGAGAGACTGTCCACCGGCTCCCACGCAGCCGCCGGACCCCACAGACCGAACACGAAGACGGAGATCACCGCCACCATGCACCCGAATCGTCTCACACAACCTCCGGTTAACTCACGAAATGCAGACAGCAAGGTTGACAGACTTAGGCCACAAGACCGGCAAACAGCCCATCCGGAGATAAGATACAACGATTCGGCGCTCGATCACGGCAGCAGCATCACCTTGCGCACATCCTGGTACCCGCCGGGAGTGCTCGCCTCGAGGAAATACACGCCGCCCGCCAGCCGGTTGCCGTTGATCGAATAGGTGTACTGACCCGGTCCGACAGGACCGTTGAACACCGTCAGCACATCCCGTCCAAGGATGTCGAACAACCGCAAGTTCAGCGACATCGGACGCGGAACGTCCATCACGACGGAGGTGCTGGCGTTGAACGGGTTCGGCGCGATCCGGATCAACGTCGGATCTTTCGCAAGCACGCCGTTGATATCCCCACCGACCGAGGTCGTGCTGTTGACCGTGACCAGCGCCGCGTCCCAGGCGACGATCACGTCCGGATACGTGCCGACGTTGAAGTACAACGTCGCCTGGCCATGCGGGAAGCCATTGGGCACGTAGAATTCCATGTTCGGACGGCTGAAATCCATGTCCGGTTCGTACACCATCTCCCGGGTCCAGCCGCGATGGGACGTTCCGTTGATGCTGGAAACCAGCACCATCCAGACATCGCCGGTGCGCGTTTCATCCGACTCATTTTCCACCGTGACCGCGTAGTCGATAATCCCGTCGACGGTGTACGGAGTGGGGACCGCGAGATTTCCGGTAATGTCGATCGTTTCGCCCGGTTCCAGCGGGTGGTAGTGGTCAAAGAGGTAGTAGCGGCCGACTGCTGATTCGAGCACTGCGGCACCGAAATGTCCGAGGTTCGGCACCAGCGCCCAGACGAAATTATCCGGAATGCCGTCGTACTTGAAATCGAGGAAGTTCCAGAAAATCATTCCACGCTGCTTGCGATGCAACTCGCCCATCATCATCGCCATGCAGTTGTCCTGCGATCCACCTTCCATCGGCAATGTATCGTTCTCACTAATCCAGAGAATGAAATGCCGGGACGTGAAATTCGCGTGCAACTCATTTTCCGGGAGGTCCACGAAATAGTCGTACGGTTCGTCCAGCCCGAACGGCCAGTGGTTGTACTCCGGGCAATCCGCAATTTGGCTGGCGGACGGTATCGCAAACTCATCCCAGTTGTCGCCGACGTGCCGCTCCGGCCCGGTGTACGCATACACCGCCGGGTTCGCAGGGTTGTACAGGATGCGCGGTTCGTCAAAGTCCAAGTCCCACTGCGTCACCATCGGGTAACGCTCGATCATCCGCCCACCGGCGGAGTGCCCGGCGTAGACGATGTTCTCCACGTTCGGAAACGCCTGGATGATCAGCTGCCCAAGCGTGTCGAGGCAGGTGTAACTGTCAATCCGGAACGGGCGCGGGAAATTGCTGTTGTCGTTAGAATGCCGCCCGTAACACCAGCTCGGCCCGATTTCGGCGAGCGTGTTCCAGTAGAGCAACGAGTCCGTCACATCATGAGAATCAATGTCGGTGGTGAACAGAAATTGCGGAGCGATGATCGCGGTATGGCCAAACACATCCCGGTCATGTTCATTGCCGGCGTTGAAAACCCGCCACGCGGCTTCTTCGGATTCACGGGACGCACCGTGCAGGTTGATGACCGCGCGGGTGATGTTCGGGTGAGTCTGGTTCAGGTCATGGCTGCTGTAATACGCAAGCGCGAGTGAATCGCCGCCTTCCCTGAACCACAAGCGCTCGGCCGATATGCTGTCCACCGGCACCCAGGCCAAAGATAGCGAGACGAAACAGAACAGGCTGATCAACACAAGTGTCATTCGCAGCTGTGTCACGAGATACCCCTCTTCGTGCTTGATGCAACGGTCGATGCGTAAGATAGCAAAGGAAATTCACAGATTAAAGCGAGAGCCAAACATGCATCCAACTCACCACAGGTACTGACCGCACCCTGCTCCCCCAGAGCAAGATAAACCCGCGCCAGAAAACTGACGCGGGTAGCAATCGTTCGGAACTCCCGGAACATCGATCAGAAGCTGACCACCGCCGCGAGATAGAACCAGAGCGCCATGTCGCCGTCCATCACCCAGTCATCGGTGGGCATGAATGCGCTGGCACCGCAATCCAGATTCACGTTCTCGTTCACCGGAATGATCGAGCGCACGTCGATTTCCTGGCCAACCTGCGTGTACTCAACCACCTGGCCATTCGTGTCCACATACGCCGCATCATTCGCGAACATGAAGCTGTGCACATCGACCATCACCGACACCCCGTTTTCCGGCTTGAAGCCAACGTGGAAGATCGCGTCGATCATGCCCCGGCGGACATCCTGGAAATAGTCCATGTAGCCTCGGTAGACATGACGCGACATGAACGGCGCGTAAAACACGTTGTCGTCATCGACTGGGCTGTCCTCGTCCCACTTGTTGCCTGAGGTCATGTCCGCACCCGCGCCGATATACCAGTTCTTCTCGCCGCCGAGCATGTAATACACGTCCGCCGCCACGAGATAAGACGCCACATCACGATCCGCCTTCTTGCCGAACTGATACGCGCCGTCCATCATGAACTTGAAGTTGTCGCCAAGCATCCGCTTGTAAAAGAAACCGGCAGTGTACAGAATGTCCGCGTCTTCCTGCGTCGCAGGCTCGTTGTTGTTCATGTCCGCGCTGAACAACGGCTGGAAGTGATCCTCGAACAGCTTGCCGCTGAGCACGATCAGGTTACGGTCAGACTTGGACGACTGATTCGCCGTGCCGTATACGTTGTTCGCAAGATTCACGTGCGCCGCATCATAGTCCGTCACTTTCGCCAGCAACAACGACCAGTCGCCCATAATGGTGTCGAAGTGCACTTTCATGCCGTCGTAGGACCGCGGTCCATAGATGTTCCACCCGCCCGGACCGAAGATACGATTACGGCCGAGTTTGTATTCAAACCGGCCCGCCTTCACCATGATCGGCCTGTCAAACACGTTCTTCAGCTTGAAGTACGCTTCCTGCGCGTCGAAGCTGGACGTCGTCCGGTTGTTCGAAAGCTGCGTGCCCAGGTGACGCGATTCCTTGAACTTGACACGGATCAACAGGTTCTCGTTCGGCATCACGTTGATCCCGACCATCGTCCGCATCGTGCCGTAGTCCGACATGCCGGTGTCGCTGTTGAAGTCGCGTCCGTCAACCTCGTAGCGGGGACGCAGGTTCATGTCCAATGTCACCACGTCGCTGAGCAACGGCAATTCGGCCAATGCGAAGCCGGCGAGCAGCAAAATGCTCACAAACGCCAGTACAAATCTCATGAACAACCTCCTCGTTTTCCGTCGAAGTACGAATGAGTCGCGCCGCCTTCTCCCCATTGACCCAGTCAAGGCGGCACTTTTTGCCATTTGGGAAGCTACACCCGTCGATCTGCATAAGAAAACCCTTCAGGGGCCCAACGTTTTTGACGCGAGTCAAACCCCTTTGTTTATCTTGATTTATGAAATTCTAGCAGATTATCAGCGAACTTCGCAGTGAGGGGAGGCTAACCTGACCCGTACGCCAACGGATTCCGGTTGGTGCTTGTTCCGCCTTAAAAGCCAGACTATCTTCAGTCCTGAAACGCAGTCTGTTCTTGACAACGCTAGACCTTACCGCAAGAGTGAACGGGAATCCCGTGTAATTCGGGAGCGGCCCCCGCCACGGTAAGCGCGGACGACCACGACATTTGTGCCACTGGGTTAACCACCTGGGAAGGCGTCGTGGAAGGATGATGCGCAAGTCCGGAGACCGGCTCACGCGGTTACGGCCCAGACCTCCCCGGGGCAACGGGAGGTGGGACCTGCGGACACTTCGCTGTAACCCGCATTTCCTTCTCTCCTCCCGGCTTTCGGGGATGTCACCACGAAAACGGGAGGTTTTTCATGCGCCGGCTGCCCATTCTGCTATTGCTGTTACTCCTTGCCCTGCCGGGGATTACCCCCGCGCAGACCGCCCATGGCGTCTTCGCCCTGGTCGGATTCTCCAATCCGGAACTCGTCTATCTCGACCTGACCGGCGAGTACCACGAATTCGGTCCGGTCGCGCCAACCGCGACTGCACTTCGCATCCATCAGGACAACTTGTATATCGTCAACGGGGACGACTGGGGAACACAAACCGGCGGCGGCCTGTGGATCGCCGAACTCACCGACCTCGCTGACTACGTCAATTTCGGCACCCCATTCGATTGGACCGTGGTCGATCTACCGGACGGCACCAACCCCTACGACCTCGCCGGGTATGAACAGTATGTCTACGTCACGCTGCAAACTGGCAACGGCGTTATAAAGCTTGACAGCGAAGACAGCTACGCCCAGGTCGCATCTGCCGATGGCATCGGCATGCCGCAGGGAATCGCGGTCAGCGGAACCATCGTCTGCGTCGCCGAATCCAACCTCGGCAACGGCCAGAACGCTTATTTCATGGACCTCGACCTGAACTCGCCGTACGCAATCCCGGTCGGAACCAACCCGCAGCAGATCACCGTGGACGCAAGTGGCAACTTCCACATCATTTGCACCGGCAACTACGGCGATATCACAGGTGAAGCGTGGAAAATCGACCCAACGTGGAACGAACCCCACACCACCTCACTCGCGCTGGGCGGTACACCAAGCACGCTGACCATCATGAGCGACGGAGAGGGCAACGAAAAAGTCGTCGTCGGGGACGAATACGCAGCCAACCCGCCGTACCTCTACGGCTATGACCCGGACGAGATGACGCTGGATGAAACGACGCCGAACTATCGTTCCGGTGGCTGGTCGCTGGCGGGTGGGAACAGCGGCGTGTACATCGGATCCGCCATCTCGAATTCCGTCTATTTCCTCGGTTACGACTGGAGCGGGTACGAATCGCTGCACACGTTTGATGCCGCCGTCGCGTCACTGGTCTACTTCGACATGCCGCTGTTGACCGTTGACGAACCTTACGCGGTGGTACCGGCAACCTTCACCCTGAGCCACGCGTGGCCGAACCCGTTCAACGCGTCCACCTCGATCGCGCTGACCCTCGACCGGCCGCAACACGCAATGGTTTCCGTGTACGACATCCTCGGGCGGCAGGCCGCAACGATCCTCAACCAATCGCTGATCGCCGGTACGCACCGGCTGCAGATTGAAGGGCACAGCCTCGCGTCCGGTCGCTACCTGGTCGTCGCCCGCGCCGACAACCGTACCGTCAGCCAACCCATCACCCTGGTGCGCTGATGAGATGGCTTGATCATATACCACTCGTGCCCGTGTCTGCTTGCAGACGCGGACCAACTGCTGGCAGATACGCCGCGCAGGTTTTGGTCCTGACGTTGTTTTTTGTGACATCCACCTTCGCCGGCGATCCATGGGCGGATGAAGTCGTCTCGGTCAGTTATGGTACCGGTGCCGGCTTCGGACAGGACGATTTCCCGGACAACATCCTCGGTCCGCCTGATCCAAACGCGACACCGGCCGCACCCGCAAACACCGAGGCGGAGCTGCTGACCCTCGGCAGTGGCGGCGAGATCGTGCTCGCCTTTCTGGACGGCGGCATCGTCAACGGGTCCGGCCCGGACTTCACCGTCTTCGAAAACGCATTCCTCGTCGGTGGCGGACCCGCCGTGTTCACCGAAACCGCTTTCGTCGCGGTCAGCGAGGACGGGGTCACCTGGTACGAATTCCCATGGACCACAGACCCGGTCGCTGGCGTCGCCGGCTTGACCCCGACCGACGGTTCCGCCGACCCGACCGACCCCAGCGTGAGCGGCGGCGACTCCTTCGATCTCGCCGATATCGGTCTCGAACACGCACTCTACCTGCGCCTCACCGACACCGACGATCTCGTGCCGGATAACGGAACATCCTTCGACCTGGACGCCGTCGCGGTAATCCACGGTGAGATGGAAACTCACGCTCCGGCCCCGACGGCTTATTTGCCAGAGAGGATTGAACCGCAGGCGTGGCCGAATCCGTTCAACGCCAATGTTTCGCTGCTGCTCCCTGTATCCACCACAGAACTGATTGTGGTTGACATGCTTGGACGAACGGTGGACCGGCTGACGGTGAACCGGGGCCGGGCCGTGTGGGACGCGTCCGGATTTCCATCCGGCCAGTACCTGCTGCAGCCACTCGGTCCTCACGAAACAACGCCGCTGCGCGTGGTGAAGGTGCGATGATGATACGCCATACTCCCATCGCGCTCGCCGCTTTGCTGCTGATCGTGTCGTTCGTTTCGCCTTCGCACGCCTTCGCGCCGTCACCCGCTCCGCTCGCCGGGCAGGTGATTGACAAGGACACCGGCCGGCCGTTGTCCGGCGCCACCCTGCTGCTAGACGAAGCCTTCCGCAGCGCGGTTTCGGACGCGCAGGGCATGTTTGCATTTCACGACCTGCCCCCGGATGAGTATTCGCTGACCGCGCGCTACCTGGGGTATGCCGCCGAAGTCCGATCGATCAGAGTCGTCGAGGGGGACGCCCTCCGGCTGCTGCTCGCATTGCGACCTGTGGCGATGGAACTCGACACCGTCCGTGTCGAGGCCGGTTCGGCACCGTCGTCCGGCTACCGTATCTCTTCCGCTCAGCTTCACAATCAGACCGGTTCAGACATTGCCGATGTCATCCGTGCGGTGCCCGGCGTACAGGTGTATCGCGCTGGTGAGGATGGGTCACGCACCACCGTCTCCCTGCGTGGTGCCCGGCCGGATCATGTGCGCGTCCAGGTCGACGGAGTCACACTCAATGACGGCGCGGGCGAAGCGGTGGACCTGTCGAGCATCCCGCTGATGAACGTGCAGTCCATCGATATCGACCCAGCCAGCCACCCCGGCGCGCCCGGCGGTGAAATCCGCATCCGCACGCTGAACGGGATGCAGCAGGACGCGCCCGCGTGGTCAACGGCCATCGAGGGACGGTCGCCCGGTGCGATGCAGGGCTCGGCGTCGATCACGCACCGCCGTCCGAATGGTCAGAAGCTCAACCTGTTCGCCCGTTACCTCAACTCCGACGGCGATTTCGACTACACGGACGAATCCGGCACAACCACCAGCCGCCTCAACAACGACCGCGAGCGCCTGACATTGTCCCTCTCCGGCGAAACACGGCTGCTCGGATTACTGGTGCACGGCTCCGTCGGTGGTGACATACAGGAAGCCGGCAGTCCGGCACCGATCTACCAGGCACCGACCCCGGAAGCCCGGCAAACCGAGCAAGCCTGGCGCGCACAGGTACGGATACAGAAAGCGCACGCATCCGTCAACCCGGCCCAGCTGCAATTGTTCGCCTCGGGACGCACTCGCAGCTTCGTCAGCCCACGCGAGCAAATCAATCCCGCCACCGGACAGACAGTGCTGCACTTTCCGTCCGACGTCGAGGACCATGATCTGCGCGGTGGCGTGCGACTGAGCAAGCACCTGTCGCTGCTGGACCGTGACCGGGTCGCCGTCTCCGCTGACCTGATCGGGGATGCGACACTGGAACGGTTCGAGAGCGTGGACAACCTCGGCATTGCCGCCTTCTCGCGAACTGGCGGCCAGATCCATCGCGCCACCCTCGCGCAGGAAGCGCGGCTGCAGTCACGCTGGCAACTGGGTGACTACGTACTGCGAACGCAGCTGGACGGCCGTGTCGATCAGCTCGCCGATGCCGTCGAAGAGCTCCCGCTCCCGTTCTCAGGAACCGCCGACACGGAATTGTCTGGACGCGCGCTGCTGCGATTCGCGCCGGAAATCGGGCGCTGGAGTGTGGATCTTGGCACGGGGTCGGCCTTCGCGCCGCCGTCCTTTACGCACCGTTTTCTCGTGGAATCGGTCTTCTCGCTCGGAAACGCGGCGCTTGAGCCGGAACGGATCCGTGACCTGCACGCCGGCCTCAACTGGGTGCAGCCGCTGCACGCCGGCCTGACCCTGTCCAGCTCACTGCGCGGCTACCTGCGCGAAACGGATAACCTGATTATCTGGCGGCGCAACTGGCGCGGGCAGTACTTCCCGGACAATCTCGACCGGGCGACGGCTCGCGGCCTCGAAACTGCGATCAGCCTCTCCGGGTCCGGCCTGCTCAACGAACTGCACAGCGCGTTCACCTGGCAGCGCGTGCTCAACGACACCCCCGGTTCGCCGTACCAGGACAACCGGATCCCGTTCCAACCAGATTGGTTCGGCAACGTTGGCGTGCAGATCTCCCCCACCACCCAACTCGATCTGTTCGCCGACCTGCGGTTCACCTCCCGCCGTTTCAGCAGCGAATCGAACCTTGACGTTTACAGCGCAGCCAACACCGGGCTGGACCCGTACACCACTCTCGATCTCGCCGTGCGCTGGCGCCAGCCCCTGCCGCAATCCGGCCTGTTGCTGCTGTTCCGCGCGGGAGTTGATAACGTTTCCGCTACCGAGTACGAACTGCTCGAACGCATGCCGATGCCGGGCCGCATCTGGCACCTCCGGGTAACAGTGCAGAAACCGAGGTAGGTGGTAGGCTGCGGACTGCGGACTGCGGACTGCGGAAAATGTGCCCCTGATGGCTTCGCCAGCAGGGATTATCCGCCACCCTGTATCCGAACCATACGACGATCCCCCGCACGTTGCGTTCCACTCCCCCGTACAACGATCTTCCAGTCATACGGATTCACCTTCCAATCGCGGTGGAGACAAGTGGGCGAAGCGATAGCAAGCAGCGGCAACCGTTGGCACGCACCCTGGGTGTGCGCCCTGGTAGCGTTCGCGATTCGTGCGCTGTACCTGCTCATCGCCGCAGACGAACCCACCTTCCTCAGTCCCGGCATGGACGCCGAAATCTACCGCAGCTGGGCAGACGCGATCCTCGCCGGAAATCCGCCAGCGGGGCCCTACTTCCGCGCGCCGCTGTACCCGTGGCTGATCGCCGGACTGGGCGTAATCTTCGGCGACACGTTCTGGCCGATCCGGATTGTCCAGGTGCTCGTCGGTTCGCTGGCGGCGGGCGGAATGGCGACGCTCGCGCGGCGGTGGATCGGGACACGTGTCGGCTGGATCGCCGGACTGGCATGGGCGCTGTACGGAGCGTCGATCTACTTCGATGGTGAGGGGTTGATCGCGAGCCTGTTCACATCCGGCATCATCGGCGTGCTGCTTCTGCTCGACAATTCATTGAAACGACGCTGGATGCTGAATGCGTTTCTGCTGGCAATCCTGTTCGCGGCGTTGACGCTGCTGCGGGCGAACGCGCTCGCCTATGCACCCGTGATCCTGTTGACCCTGTGGTGGAGTGGGAGAGTGCGCCGTATCCCCGCGCTTAACCGTGTACTGACCCTGACCGGCGCGACTCTGCTCGTGCTGGTCCTGCTGTTTCCCATCCTGCGCCACAACGCACAACATGGCGCGGGCTGGAGCATCAGCGGCCAGGGCGGCATCAACCTGTTCCTCGGGAACCGTGCAGGGGCGAGCGGCGCGTACGCGGTCGATCCGGATTATGGTCCGGACTGGACCCGCGCACAGATCGTACGCCGTGCGGAACATGACTCCGGCCGCACGTTGACCGCCGCCGAGGTATCGTCCCACTATTCCCGCGCCGCGCTGCAATACTGGACCAGCGATCCCGGCGACGCGCTAATGCTGACCGCGCGCAAAGCTCTCGCCCTGATCAATTGGCGCGAGCTGGGCAACAACCGGCCGCTGTGGCCGTACCTGCTGCACACCAGCCCGGTGCATGCCGGGCTGCTTGCCGTCGGCTTCCCATTGATCGCGATCCTCGGGCTGGCGTTCCTGCTCCCGGCGTGGCGCGAGCTGCCAGGGATCCGTCCCGCACTGCTGCTCGCACTGATTCACGGAGTGGTCGTCGTCGCATTCTTCGTCAACGCACGCTATCGGTTCCCGCTTACCCCGGCGCTGATTCTGCTGTTCGCGTTCGGCTTGAACCGGCTGCTGCCCACCAGCCAGCAAGCACCCGTCACCCGTCCTATCTGGCGCAACCGCGGCCTCGCCCTCGCCGCACTTGGACTATTGGTGCTGCTGCCGCGCCCGATCCCGGCGATCAATTCGGACGACAACTGGCAATTGCACCGGGCGAACGCACTGCTGCGCCTGGAACGTTACGATCAGGCCGCCGACGCGTTTCAGCAACTCCTGCGCTCGTACCCGGACACCAGGCACGGCCACCTCAACCTCGGCGTCATCTACCTGCAGCAGGGAAATGTGCCGGAAGCCCGGCGTGAGTTCCAACTGGAACTCGAAGTCCGGCCCGGCAACGCGCTGGCGTGGAACAACCTCGGCGTTACTTTTGAACAAACCAGCATGCCGGATTCGGCACTGTTCGCCTACCGTCAGGCGTTGAACGCCGATCCGTCCAATCCGGACGCACACGCCAACCTGCTGCGACTGCTGACCACGGAGTCCACTCACGCGGCAGAAGCCGGCGATGTGGATGCCGCGTTGCGTCTCAGCCGCGAAGCGCTCACCATCCGCCCCGATCTACTCAAGAACCGCTTCAATTACGCCCTGCTGCTCGCCGCCGCCGGGCAGCTGGACGCCGCCGCAGACAGCCTGCGTGCCATCCGGCAAAGCTACCCGGAGTTTGAACCCGCACGCGCTGCACTGGAACAGCTCAACCCCTGATCCTGTTCACGGCAACGCATGAAAAACCCCGGCCTGAGATCAGACCGGGGTCAAGTTGTTCGGTAAACGCGACTCGCGCGTAAACACTACTAGAAATCGAACTCCGCGTTGTTCAGGCTTGGGTTGTAGAGCCAATCCAGCATCTGGATCCAGTTTTCAACCGTGCCCTGGTGATCAACGAAGAAGTACGAGAACGTCGTCATTGCTGTACGGAAACGCAGCTGCGAATTCGGATTCAACTGGTTTCCGCCCTGGTACCCTTCAACCCGGATTTCAACCGGCTTCAGGTGCATCACCGAAATCGGACTGTAGGTGTAATCCACCTGCAGGCTGTCCGAATTGCTCCACGGCTCACCTTCGGTGTAACTGATGTACGCCAGGTTGTTCGCGGTAACGACCGGCTGCGCCTCGTAATTTTCCTTGCCCTGGTTGAACAAGGTCCAGTTGACGATGCGCGTAATCTCAGACACGTTGTCGTTCTTCAACACGATGAACGCGTTGGTCGGAGTCGCCGGAATCAAATATTCCGGGTAATCGTTGTCGAACGAATTCAGACCCGTCGGCAACACATGCGAGTCTTCGTTCTCGATCGTCACTTCCGACCCGAACGTGCCCGACACGAACTGCTGCGTCGTCGTTGCGTCATCGTTACGCTGGATGCGATCCACACCGGTCAGGCCATACGAGTTTTGGTAGTAATGCGGATCCGTCGTGCCTGGTAAATTGTACCCGTTCCATTTCACCTTCATGCTGTCAAACTCCAGCGCGGTGAAGCTTGGAAGACCCGGCAAGGTACCAATGAAATCTGCCCGCATCGCCGGGACTGGCGGTATCGGCACCTGGTACGATTCAGGCGGGGCAGCCAACGAGTCAACACCGAAAAATTCGCTGTACATCTCGATGTTGTTGAAGTCACCGTAGAACGCACCCGTGTTCGTCAGGCAACGTCCCATCTGCCAGATACGTCCACCCACGCGCAGGTAGTCTTCACTAATCGCCTGCTTGGTCTGGGTGTACGCGTTCCAGGTTGTCTCGCTGTAGTGATCGGCCGCAAAAATCACCAGCTTGTACTGGGCCATCAGCGAACGTGGAACCGCCTGGGAGGGCGTATAAACTGGGTAAATGCGAACATCCGTATCGCTGCTCATATCCAGCTGCGTGTTCGAAATCTGAGGTGCGATCTCGGTCAGCAGATCTTCGTAGAACACGCGCAAGGTGTCACGATCCGGCGGGTTGGTCAGAACCGAATAGCTCGGGAACGCCGATTCGAGCACCAGCAGCAGGTTGTTTTCAAACGTCGGCCGGATCGCGTAGAACTCCGCACGCGCCGGTGCAACGGATTTCGTCAATCCGTCATCACGCGCCCACACGTTCAACGTGTAATACCCGGTTTCCAGGTCGACGAGCTGAATTTCAACCTCATCCGACCACGGGTTCACGAAAATCGTTTCCGCCGGAGCCTTCACCAGAATCGCCTGGTATTCAAGCGGAATCGTGAACAACGCCTTGTCGTCCGGGTCCGAACCACGCCAGGAAAATTCAATACCCGAATAAATGTTGGTGATCGACGGCGCGCTGAACAGCGTGTCTTCCACCACATACCGGGTGTTGAAGTCTTCCTCATCCTCGCCAGTGAGACCTATACGAGGAATCACCGGAGCGTTGTTTGTGCGATAGAAACGGCGATACTTGACGGAGCTTTCAGCGCCTTCGTTGTCGAACGCCCGCACATAGAACACGTGTTCCGTGATCTCGTCCGGATCGCTCAGCAACGTGATCGTCGCCTGCGTCGCAATCGTATCCACCCAGGCTTCCTGCGGAATACGGGGGATATAGTCGAGCGGATTCTCGATCGCCGCGGCTTCCGTAATGTCCGCGTACGAATAGTATTCAATGAATCCGTCTTCGTCCGACCCCTTCCAGTAGATCACCGGAGCATAGTCATAGACGACGGTATCAACCTCGACATCTTCCGGCATGTTGTCAATGTCCTGGTGGACGTTGACAAACTCAACTTCCGGCGGCATGTTCTCCATGACATCGCCATCGTATTCCGTACACGCCGTGAGCCACAGCGCAACAGGCAATATCAGGACCGCGGTGAGGAGATAGAGTACTCGGCTACGCATGAGTCAACGTCTCCCATTAACGATACACGTCAGCAAGCCGCTCGATTTCATCGATCAGCTCGGCAACGCCATTCGGGGTTTGCACATCCGCATCAAACAGAGGGTTTAACGCCTGCACTGCGAGCAGCGCCTCGTCCATCATCCCCTGCATGTAATACGCCAACGCCTTCGTGATCTGCAGATCGCGAAAGTTCAACCCGGGCATGTGGACGAACTGGTAGTTCGAGTTGTCAACGAGTAGCTCGGCAATCAAAGCAACACTCGCGCTGTAGTTCTCCTGATGGAATTCCAGGAACGCCATCCCCGCGCGAATGTCAAAACTCTCGCTGTCAACCGTCAAGCCTGATTCCCAGTAGTCACGTGCAGCAGCCAGATCACCCATCTCATACGTGGTCCATCCCGCACCACTGTAGGCATCCGACGACGGCTCGCCCTTGCTCAGCGCCTGGTCAAACAGGTCCAGAGCTTCCAGGTAGTTGAGCGATTCGAACGCACTCCACCCCTGGCGAACCAGTGTTACCGGATCGGTTTCTTCCGCCGGTGTGTCATCATCATCGTCGCCACAGGCCACAAGCAGCAGACTGAAGCCGAGGATGAGCAACACCTGAGTCCATGTCAGGAAGCGAATTCGCATCTGAAACTCCCCTTATCGCATCAACACCAGCTTACGCGTCTGCGCTACAGACCCGCTGCTGGAGTTCAGTTCCATCCGGTAGAAATAGACGCCACTTGCCACCGGCTGACCCGCATCATCCTGGCCAAGCCAGACAACCTTGTGCGTCCCCGGCCCAAACCAACCACTCGCAACCGTCGCCACACGCTGGCCGAGCACGTTGTACACCGACAACTTCAGCTCGCCCGCGGACTTCACCGAAAACGGAATCGTCGTCGTCGGGTTGAACGGGTTCGGGTAGTTCTGCATCAGGGCCGTGGTCTGCGGCAACAGCTGGCTGCGAATCGCCGAGGCTTCGTACAGCACCGCAAACGTTCCGCCCTTGTGCGACGACACATGCACCGTGCCAGCTTCCACATCAACGAAGCTTTCAAGCACCGACCACTCGCCGTCACTGTCCAGCAGCCAGACCGAAACGCCGCGTTCACCGCCACGCGGTACTACCGCCGCGTCGTACGGCAACACCACTTCGGCCGCCTTGCTCAACGATTTCACCGGTAAATCGACGTTGAACCGGGCACCGGCGGAAACCAGATCTTCTGCCGGCGGCAAGTCCGCACTCAGCTCCGTCCGGCCAAGCAACATCATTTCCTTGCTTGCCGCGTTCGGCGGAACCGTGAACGACGCACCATCCGACGTCGCAATCGACGCACCCTGTGACTGGGTGTAAATGCTGACGCTGATGTCACGGCGGACAAATGCTTCAACCGGCTCATCGCCATCCATCCACATCGCGTACGCCCGCAGACTCAGAATCGTCGACTCATCAACCGAATACGCAGTCGCCCACGCACGGTTGTCCGCATCAATCACCGGAAGCGGATCAATCGTTTCGTCGTTGTTATACGTTGAAATGGTCAGACCCGGAGCCGATTCCAGCTCGTCCAGACCATTCACACCAATCACCAGCGAACGCGAGTTCGACGGGTTACGGAACACCGACAACTGCAGCGGCGATCCGAGATAACCGGCATACGGACCACCGGTAATCCCAATGTCCGGAACAGTGGTCAGCAGAGAGGGCGGGAAGCTGTAATCCTCGAAACCGGATCCATCATAACCCGCGTCAACCAGATTACTCTGATTGCCCGCCGGCCAGTACGGTTTGTCCGGATCACTCCCGAATTCCGGTTCGTCAACCATGATGTTGCTGCCTGCCTCGTAGCCACCCTCGATGAAGCTGTGGCTGACGGCCGGCAACGCACCCGAGGCTGTCGTGATACCCGCCTCACCGTGCACATCCCAGATGACTGAATTGCGCAGCACCGGCTTCGACAAATTGGAGATGTGGATCGCGTCCGTGCCTGCTGTCGCCGTGTTGTTGATGAACACGTTGTGCAGAATCATCGGACTGCTCTCATCCGTGATAAAGGCAGCACCACCGGCACCCGCCGCGAGGTTCTGCTCAATCACGTTGTTCGCGATGCGGCCACCGCTCAGCGACTGGATATACAACCCGCCGCCATCATTGACCGCTTCGTTGTTTATGATCGTGTTGGCGTAGAAGTTCGGCTTGCTGCCCCAGATCACCACACCACCACCATGACCTAACGACGTGCCATCATCATTGTCGCCGAGGGCGATGTTGTCCATCACCGTCGTGCGAACGATCGTCGGCGCGGCCTGGTAGATCCAGATACCGCCGCCATCCTGATGGCTCATGCAGTTCTTGACGACAACATCTTCAATCAGCGGGCTCGAGTTGTAAATCGCCATGCCACCACCGTGACCATACACGTTGGGGACGGTTTCCTCAAAGGCGTCTTCGCCCGAGGTGCGCAACCCAAGAACTTCCGCGATTTCTTCGTATTCCAGCGAACGTGCGCTGTCGATCACCACATGGCTCAACCGAGTTCCCTCCTCACAGGCAAGGAAACGGATACCACCGTGGTGCAGACGCAGATCGTTGCCGTTCTGGTCTTTCTGGTCATCCAACGGTGCGAACAGAATCGGATCGTCTTCCGTACCGAGAGCTTCAAGCTTACCCTCAACCAGCAAAACTCCCGGGACCGTCGACTCGGTTGCACCTTCATCCGGACTTTCGAAGAACACTTCGACGCCCGGCAGAATCGTGATCGATTCGCCCGCCGGAATACGGGTAGTGCCCGCGATGATGAAGCGCATGTTGCCATCACCACCGAGCTCCGCCGGACCCCAGACCGCTTCAACGTTGTTCGCCTGGTTCGGAATGTCACCACTTAGATACTGGCCGCCTGACGTCGAACGTGCCTCCAGCTGGAACAGGAAGGTTTCGTACGTGCGGTTGGGAGTGTTGTTGTCGGACGTGATGAACGTCAGCGTATCCATGTACGTCCGCTCCACGTCGTCCAGATCCGGGCTGAACAGCACCGTGCAGATCGCTGTCTCATCCGGCTGGATCAGCAGACCGTCCGAGTCCGGATGCAACATGAAATCCGGATCGGTTGCTTCATAACCGATCAGCATCGGCCGGTTGCCGTCGTTCTTCACTTCAATCGTACGCTTCTGCGTTTCACCCAGATTCAGGAAGGCGAAGTCCAGCACGTTGTCTTCGGCGTTTTCGTTGCCACCGACATACTCCGGCAGGAACGCAACCGGACCGAGAGCGTTCGCGACAACCTGATAGGAATGCGTTTGGCCACCTGAACTGATCGAGGCCGTTCCACCGAAATTGCCTTTGAAGATCGGATTTGCAACGATCGGTACCGAGACTGTCGTATCCGGATTGATCGGAGTCGTGTACTCACCTGCTTCGAACCCGTCATTCGGGAACTTGAAGCTCAACGCGTTGATCGGCGTTGTGCCTATGTTTGCAACATCAACGAACAGCGTTTCCGGCGAGGTGAAGTAGACATTACCGAAGTCAAGCGTGTCAACCGTCAACACCTGTTGCGGGTTAATGACAAAGCTCTGCACCCGGTACGTGAGCCGGCCACCCGCGGTTGCGAGGTTGATATAGATGTAGTCGCGAACCTGGAAATTGTCGTTCATCTCGCCTTCGGTGTCGTTCGGATGATACGTCACATCGAACGTACCGATACTGTCCGGACGAAGCGTGAACGAATCGAAGCGCGGAATCGACCAGTCGTCGCGGGCTTCCAGCCACTCATCCTGCGGACGGCCATCGTCCTCCTTGAACGAAAGACTGTCGTAGCGGATGGTGAGCAGACCAGCGCCGATGTTTTTAATACTCACTGTCGCCAGGGAAGTATCACCCAACGCCGTCGTGCTGGCAAAGGTTGCCGAGTCGTCAATCGTCGGGTACGAAACCACCGGCAGCGACTTCGCCGCGAACGGCGTGCCGCCCCAGGCACCGAGGTTGATGCGATCACCCAGCGGGCCACCGTTCGGAACAGGTTCATTTACCCAGCGGCCATCATCAGACGGGCCCGTATCAACCGCACGGGAACTGTCGGATTCCGTGAAGAACGTGAAGTCGGCAAAGTTCTGCGTTCCGGCCGGATAAATCAGGTCTCCCTGATCCAACTCATCCAACTCCGTGCTGATACCGTACCGGAAATCAACCGGAGTAAGCGAGAAGAAGGGCGAATCGCCTTCGTCACCGATGTAGTTGTCAACGAAGATACTGGCACGAACCAGCGGCTCCGTGTTCGCACCGAAGAAGATACCGGGACCGTACAGGCCGCAATGGTTGTCGACCAGGGTCAGGTTCCGGAATTCAAGGTTCGCCGACTGATCGAGATAAATCCCGCCGCCGGAATCTTCAGCGTAGCAATGGGCAACAACGTTGTTGCGGAACGTGGACGCGGAGGACCACAGGAATACGCCGCCACCGAAATTGTTGGCGCGGCAGTACCGGACAACGGTGTTCTCAATCGTCACCGACACCGCACGGACCAACACACCACCGCCGTTGTTGTCCGGCCACTGGTTTCGATCCATCCAACGGACCAGCTCCGCCGTATCAGCGGAATAGCCCACGATATCCGGAGTCGCGTCACC
This sequence comes from bacterium, assembly GCA_020444425.1. Lineage (GTDB taxonomy): Bacteria > Electryoneota > Electryoneia > Electryoneales > Electryoneaceae > BMS3BBIN04. The sequence goes on from JAHLLB010000023.1 coordinate 19,315, forward strand.
GTCGAGGTCGGCGTACAACGCCCTGGTATCCGCAGGTATGTTCCCCGTCACCTGCCGACTGATCCAGTTGTTGCTCGGCTTGCTCCACACATTCAGCGTGTCGCCCTGCACCGCCAGCACCCTAGCCCGCGCCTCACCCGGAATCCGGGCCGGCCAGGCTGCCGTAAGACGGGTAAGACGGCTCTTGATCTGTTCGTCATCCCACGATTCGACAGGGTTGTTGTCGTTATCGTAATCCAGCGAACGGACCCAGGAGTACATCTCGTCGCCTTCGGAGGTGGAAACGAAAATGTCGTCGTCCCCATCACCGTTCATGTCGATGACGTACATCTGGTCAGCCGGATCGTCCCCGCCGTGAATCTGCGATTCCGTCCATGTGCTGCCGTCGTAACGGTAGTACGCGAAGCTGTGCTCGAAATTCTCGCTGTCTTCCGGATCGATCATTGCGAGAACGATATCGTCACCGTTCTCCCAGTCAATGTTCCCCGCACCGATATGAACCGGCTGGAACATCTGCTGGGCCAGAACCTCGGCATTCCAGCCGTTACCCGTATTTTCATACCAGGTCAACGAGCTGTCCGCCTCGGCAATTGCGCTGATGTCGTAATCTTCGTCGTTATCAAAGTCGCCGACCGCGACGCCGATCACGTCCCCCGCGCTGGAATCAACGGTGCGTTCGTTCCACGAATTCCCGTTCTGCTCCAACCAGAAGACCAATCCGTCACCACGAACCGACCCGACGATATCCTGATCCTCGTCACCATCCATGTCCATGACAGTGACGTCCGAAATCATCGAGGCAAAGGAGGCGATTTCTTCCGCTTCCCAGATACCGTCCGGGTTGCTCCAGAGATACAGACCGCCGGAGGCATCCACGGTCAACAGCTCGACCGTGCCGTCATTGCCGGCGTCGATGGTTTCAATCTGCTCCATCGGGTCGAGATCGGTCGCCAGCATCTTGCGCGACCAACCACCCGCGTGACCGTATTCCACGATCACGTACTGAAGCTTCGATCCACCTTCTGATTCACTGAAACGCAGACCCTTCCAGAGATGGTCCTTGTTGACCTCGGCCCAGACCTCCGGACTCATCGCGCCCATGCCTGTCGTGTCGTGCGTGAACGTGATCCACTGCACGTCTTCCTCATCCCACGGAAGCAGACGCTCATTGTCCGCACGATCTTCCCGGATCGAACCGACTGCGTGTAAGACACCTTCCACGCGGAACTGATATGGACCCTGGAACTCAACCACCACTCCAGGCTCAATCGTCAGGGTCACACCTTCCGCGACAGTCACGTCGTCCACGACCTTGATCGTGTCGTTGTCCTGCAGAGTCCATGTTGTCGTTTCGTCGATGACGCCACCAAACTCCGTGGCCGCCAGCGCCGGAGATGACACCATGAACAGCAGTGTCAGCAACAGGATCCCCGCAAACCCTTTGGTGAATTGACGCACGATTTCACCCCGTCCTTGTTACAGCTGCATACATCTTCATCGATTCTCGACTACTGATCCAGATGCCGAGAGCCGCCATTAGCGAAAAGAATACAACAGGCTGAAACGGTGGATGTCCCCGAAATAGCCCCAAGTGGTGTACGCATAGTCCACCGTCAGGTCAATACCCGGGAAACGCAAACCGCCGCCGAAGCTGATCCCGTCGAACGAGAGACCGTCCTCATCCAGAACCGGATACTCGAGGAACGGGTTGTACGTCTCAGGATCTTCTTCGAACTGTTCGTACGTACTACGTTCCCAGCCGTTGTACTTCTTGCCAAGACGAAGGAAACCGATTTCCTTGAACGCGTACTCAAACCCGATGTGCAACTCTTCACGGTTGTCGTTCGGGTGAATACCCTCAAGCGCCAGGGTCAGCCGGTTCTCTTCACTCTTCCAGACATTCATCGAGCCGCCGAACTTGAACACGATCGGCATCGGGAACGGCGTGCTGATGAACTCCATGTCCGGACCGAAGTTCGCAATGATCATCGCCAGTTTCAGCGACCGCCAGCCCGTATCGTAATACGTGCCAACGTCCACCGACCAGCCATGCGCCACTTCGTCCGCAAGATTTTCCTGCAGGAACTTGATCGTGGTTCCGACCGAGAACTTGTCCGTCAGGCTCTGAGCGTAACTGACACCCGCAGCAAAGTCGGACGCCATGAACGTCCGGCCCGTACCAAACGGATGCGTCGGCGTCGTTTCGGTCATGTCGTCCGTGTACAGACCGAACGCCTGCACACCAACCGCCGCGCCCATGCCGGGCAACGGGTGCACATAACCCAGATACTCATAGTTCACATTGGCCGGGAAGGCCACATGCGAAAAGATCATCTGCTGGCTGCGCACATTGATCAGGCCGCCCGGATTGTACCACAGGGTCGACGCGTCGTCCGCGATCGGCAAAAAGGCATCCGCCAACGCAACGCCGCGGGAGGACGGACCGATCTTCAGGAAGTTGACACCCGTCGTGCCAACCTTTTCCTGGGCCGAAACCCATCCGGGCACGACCAATGCGAACGCCAGAGCAACAAGAAGAAGTTTTTTCCAGTTCATGTTCGCACCTCGCTTACCGGATGATGACAAATTTGCCCACATCAACATGCCCCTTGCCTTCGTCTGTCATGTCTTCAACACTGAAGAAATACAGACCCGACACAACCTGCTGCTGGTTGCGGCTGTTCAAATCCCACGCAGCGGCGTGCGGCGCGCTCCACCGGGACAACTCATTCGGTGCGCCCGCCTCATGCTTGATGATATCCACAAGGTCACCGCTGACCGTGAAGATTCGAATCAAGCATTCCGTCGGAAGGTTGTAGAAGTAGATGCGGCGGTCCGTCTGCGGGAAATACCCCGCCGTGCCGTCATCACGATTTTCCCACGAAACCGATGTCTCGTCGTCATCCGAATACGCAAGACGCAAGTACTGGCGCGTGTAGTCCTCGTCCGCACGATACGGATTCGGCACCACACCCGGCTTCTTGCGATCCGTGCCATTCGGCGCAGCGTACACAGCGTTCGCCGTCTTCGCGCTTTCCAGCGGCTCCGTCCCCGACCGGTAATCACCGTAGTCGTAAGCCGTCACCGCGTAGTAGCGCGGAATCATCGGGTTGGTGTCCTTGATGCGGTACTCGTAGTACCGGATGTCGCCTTCCATCCACGAGGTCAGTTCTGCGTTGTCCTCGATGCCGAGGTTCAAGCCGACCGGCTTCAACGTGCCGACTAAACCGTCAAACTCACGCGTCGTGATGTAAGGCGTCCACTCGTACTCATCGATTTCATGCTGGTAATACGTGCTGTCCAGCAACGAATCGTTCGAGGTGTAGAAGGAATAGTCGATCCGGTCGAATTCGGCGACGAAGCTGAACTCCGTCTCCTGACCCGTGTTCGACACGTAGACACGGTAGCCTTCAAAGTCCTGCTGGCGGCTGAACGCATCTTCGTATTCCGGGTCCTCGGACGGCATCGAATTCCACTGCAGGATCAGGTCGTTGTCCTCGGCACGGTAACTGAGCTCCGGCGTCGGCGGCGGCGGCGGACCCTGGAAGTCCGGGACACCGTCACCCTGATCGAACAGGCTGTTGGCAAACGTGTAGTCAAACAGTTCCGGACGCGGCGCGATGTCTTCCTCCGCCTGTAGACGACCGTCAAGCTCGGTGCCATCTTCATCCGGACCGGTGTAAGTCAAGGTCTCAAAGACGCCCTCTGCCGGATTCCAGAAGGTCACCGACTTACCGACCGAGTCAGCCGGAAGGAACACACGGTCTCTACCAACGTCTTCACCAAACCAGTTGTCCTGCTGTCCACCCTCATCCTCGGACAACGGGAGTGCCGTTCCCGGACGCATGAAGGTGTCAACCATCGGGTTGTCATACACCTTCGCGGCCCAGTCGGCGTTGTACTGGAAGTCGGCGAAATTAAACTTCGCCGGTTCGATGTTGGTATCCGTAATCTGCGGGTTGTTCTTGTCATGGAAGCCGGCGCCAGCAACATAGGCGACCGTCATCGAAAACTTTTCACCCGGGTTCAGACGGTAGATCTGGTTACCCGATTCATCCGTGTAGTCGTAAATACCCAACGGACCCCAGGAAATCATGTAACGGGTGTCGTACCCGTCCGCGAGATCGCCTGGATCATCCACATCCGGATCTTTCCAGAAATGCTCTTCGAGCAACTCGCCGGTAAACCGATCCCTGAACTCCTGCGGGTGGTCCGTGAGGTAGTTCGGATCGTCTACGTAAATCTGGTCGTAGTCGAACTCACGGTTGGACAGCACGAAGTACTTGTCCGCGTCCGTCACCGGCGTACCGAGACGACTGGTCCAACCACCCGGCGCGCCGTCGTCTTCCCACGACGGACCGAAGTCCTTGTTTGCCGGGTCGTCGCCGTTGGAGATCCACCAGTTGAAGGACGTACGCAGCTTCGGGTTCGGTGCGCGAACGACACGGCTACCCGTGATGTCCGGACAGGAGAACTGCGTACCGCTCGAGACGCCGTTCGGGCGGCCATCATTGTCCGCAATCCACGCCGTGTTAATCGTCAGCGTGTCCGTAGCGTCCGATCCCGGAGGGGAGTACTCGAACGTGCTCGTGAACCCGCAGATATCGTCTTCGTAGTGGTTGTTGTTCGCGTACAGGCCGACGTCCGCGTCGACAAAGAGACCGATGTACAAGTTCTTCAGGAACTTGTCCGCAATGTTCTCGATCTCATAGTCGATGATGATGAAGTCCTGCGCGTAGTTGTACGACCAGGCGTAGGTCTTCTGCGTAATCTCGATTCCGAGCGGAATGTGCGCGCCATCGTACGGATGGTCGACCACATCACCACCGGGCAGAACCTTGGTCGTGTCCGAATAGGACGCAACAAAGTCCTGCTCCGAGACCGCTTCCGGATGGGAAACGAACTCACCGAGGCAGTTGTAGGCGTTGGAACGAGTCGAACGCTCCTCAATTGGAGAGGTCGGGTTGAGCTCCTCATCGCCCTGCCAGCCTTCCGTACCCACCGAAACACGCGGATACTCAAAGCCTTCTTCCTGAATCATCGCGCCAACCCAAAGGCCGCCACGATACAGGTACTGGACGCCGGAACCGCCCGGATACTCCGCCTGCGGTGCCCAGTCATCCGTACACGGATCATCCAGACGTGTCGTCCGGCCCGGGCCGTCGTTGCCGAAATAACCGAAGTTGGTGATGTTCATCCACAACAAACCGACATCAACAACCCGGTTCTCTTCATCAACGAAATCCGCTGCGGTCCGCCGCGGGCCCTTTCGCAACGCCTGATCATCGTCGTAATACGATGAATCATAACGAGCGTCGGCCACTGTCAGCGCCCCAAGTAACAGGATCAGCAGTACTGCCGCGATCCCTTCCACTCGCTTACGTCCTGTTCGCACCATAGTACCACCTGTATCTAGAAATGGACGATCGTAATCACATCCCGTTCCCACCGTACGCACCCACTTCTCCCCCGTCTTCAGCGGCGGTCTTGCCCGCGCTTCCGTTCGGCAGCCTGAAGTCGGACCCCGCTGCATCAACAAACTCCAGCTCATCCGTAAACACGGACTCAGTCAACACATTACCCTTCCAGAGTTCCATGCCATTGTCCGTAAATACGTATGAATACCGGAGTTCTGGTGCGGACGACACTTCGGACAGAATGCCGGAAGCGTTAAACACCGCAAAGATGGAGTTGGATACTACTGGACGGCTGAAGTTGCGGGCATACAACGAATGGGCAAACCGCTTCTGCGTCGGATCCTCATCACCGATGGCGATGGATCGCAGACCGTACGCCGTCGCATAATTGATCGTCGGCGACGACAACTCTGTCACGAAGAACGCGGAAGCGCCCAGATCATACAGCAGCACGTTTTCAATGTGCGGATTCGAGTTGCTCACACACTGAATACCATAGCCGCCCGTGCCGGACACCGTCGTCTGCGTAATCGTCGGGCTGCTGTTCAGGTAGCAAATGATCCCGTGGTAGCCGACATTTTCAACCTGAAGGTTGCTCAGGATCGGATTCGAACCGTTGTAGCAATACACGCCGGCGTAGAAGGATTCACGGATGGTCACGTTCTCAATCCGCGGCGAGCTCGCCATGATCGACAACGCGCCAAGCGTGTCAGGAGACGGCGTCGAGCGGTTGTCCAGCGACGCGTATTCGATAATCGCGTGCTCAATGAAGGACGTATTCGGAGCTTCATCGATCACGATCTGACGCCAGTCAGCAGGACCGGGTTCGTCAAACGCTGAGGTAAACACGACCTCATTGCCGGCCGAACCACTGATCTCAAATCCACCATTCAGATACAGCGAATAGGGACCGGTGAACGCGAGAACGGTGCCCGGACCAATCGTCAGGACATCGTCTTCGCCAACCCACGCGTCGCAACGGACGTAGTACACTTCGCCCGTTTCGAGATTCAGCTTGTTGTACACGTTGTCGTTGACGAGCCGCTTAGCCAGGTCGTACGGACCCTGGTACAGCGGCAGTGCGCCGATATCGGAACGCGTTCCATCCGCGTCCGTCATCGACGGATCCGCCTTGTCGATCACGTTGCTGCACGGATGCAGCTGATAATCGCCAGACTCCAGATCCTCAAAGACAGGATCCATCTGGATGTTCGTGCTGACGTCCGCATAGTTCGGCGTGGACGGGCTGACCCAGTCCGGCGGCACATATGCCAGCGACGCATTGTTCCAGATGTCGTTGTACATCACCTCGGGAATGAGGCCGTTGATGTACAGCGCTTCATCCTGAGGCAGGCGAATGCCGGCGTCGTCGTTCTCCACAATGATGTTGTTGTGGATCTTCGACTGCGCGAGGTTCGCGTACATCTCTCCCAATGGATCGTCAGCGCCATCTTCCTTATTGACCAGACCCCAGTCCGGTTCAACATGGATGCCGTTAAACGCGTTCTGTACGATCGTGTTGTACTCGATCACCGCCTGCGAGTTGCCCATGATGTGAATACCATCATAGCCGCCGAGCTCGATGATGCTGCGCCGAACCGTCGGCGAGCAGTTTCGAATGGTGATCGCGCCACGCATCAGGTCAAATTCCGGCACCGCACGCTTCCCGGTTTCGGAATCGAAATAGTAACGCGTGGTATCGGTGCGCAGATCGTACTTCGCGGCGTACGCCACGTGTACATATTCAAACAGGGAATTGTCATCCGCCTCAATCAGGCGAATCCCATTCCAGTCACCACGGTCCGGGTTGGAGCGGACAGACGTGAAGGTGATCCAGTCCGTTTCAGTACCAACAGCCTGGATTTCGCCTTCGACGTGCAGCGCCGCGCCCGGCATGAAGTAAATCTCGGAACCGGCGGCGATCGTCAGCTTTTCACCGGCCTTCACAGTTACCGTATCATCGATTGTATACACGCCACTGATGTTGCCGGAAACTGTCCCGGTGACTTTGGTCCCCTTCGGCGCATCATCATCCGTGCCGGTGGGGCCATCATCATCTTCGCACCCGATGGACAGGAAAAGCAGTCCGGGCAGCAGAAGCAACAGGGCTATGCGACGAAAACGTTCCATGTCGCGGATCCCTCCTCGAGGTCTATGCGTTTCGCGCATTGTCCGGCGAAAATGCAAGCGCATTTCCGCCGGTTCGCGCTACGCGACAATTAGAATTCCATACCGACTTTGACCAGAATCTGACGCCCGGAACCGTAGTTGCGCGGGTTGGCGTCGTAATCCGTTCGATTCAGGCCTGGGTTGTAATCCGGGTTGAACGGGTGAATCGCAATCGTCGGGCTGCCCGTCTGGGCGTAAATCGAGTTGACGTTCTTCTTGTCCCACAGGTTGTACACCTGCAGACCTGCGATCCACTTGATACCGGCGTAATCGAAGTACTTCTCGAAACGCATGTTCGTCCGTTCCCACCACGGATAACGTTCCGAATTCTCGAGAATCAGGTTTTCGTCGATACCCGTTGTGTACTCGGAAGGCGTGTACGGACGACCGGAACCGAACTGCCACTGCACCGACATCAACCAGTAGTCCGGCAAACGGAAACCGAACAGCTGCGGATGATCACCCTTCGGGTACATCACCGCCGTGTTGAAGTTGATCTGGTGCGTCTGGTCCCAATCCAGCGGGTGCTCGTCGTAGTTCGTCGGAACATTCGAGCTGCTGTTGTTGAACTCATCCAACGCGCCGGACGCCTTGCCGTAGGCAAACGAGAAGTCGTAGTTGAAGGTCGCCTGGAAATGGTTGGCGAACTTGCGGTCAATCTTCAACTCGAAACCACGCGCACGGCCGTAGTCAAGGTTGATGTACCGCGTCACGACAATCGGACCGTCCCGCTCTTCAATCGTCGAAATCTGGTCATACAAGTCGCGGTAATAACCCGCGAGCTGGAACGACAAGTTGTCCGTCACCTGCGTGTGTACACCCAATTCGTACGTCACCGAACGCTCGAACTTAAGGTTCGGATTACCAACCACGCCCTGGTCGACGTTTGTCGTTGTTGACTTGTAGAAAGTGAGGAATGGAGGAAGCTTGAAGAAGTGACCGTAGTTGAAATACAGCTTCGCACGGTCGGTGATCGGGTGACTGATACCGAGACGCGGGGCGAACGCGAAACGCGAACTGCGCGCGTCCGACGCACCCGGCTCGCCCGCTTCCAGACGGCGCCGCTGCTCATCAACCACTTCCGGGTCGTGCACGATGAAGTCACTACGCAAACCGGCCTGAACGATCAGACCCTCGAACTCCATCTTGTCCTGCACGTAAACTGCGCCTTCCCACGGACGATACTCCCAGAAGTCACGAACCGCGCCGATGGCATATGGATCGCCGTTCTCATCGGCGTAGACAAACGGTTCGTCCGTGCCGAACGACGCATCACCCGTGTACAACTGGTCAAGCCCAAGTACCTGCTGCTGAGACATGATGTAGTACTTCAGCTCGGTACCGGCCTTGAATTCATGGTACTTATGCACCTGGCTCTGCCACGAGAAGGTAAACGAATACTCTTCCGTGCGGCGCTTCGCCCAGATGGTGTCTTCATCCCACGTACCCGGATTGAGGAACAAGTCGGAACCGTTCCACTGACCGTCGCCGTTGAAGTCGATGAAGCGCTCCTGGCCCGGATCGTACGTGAAGTTCGGCGCGTTAAACACCGGCGCTTCCGTATCGTGGATCGTACGGTTGGTCCAGGTACTGTAGAGTGAATTGTAGCTGTAAACATTCGCCGGCCAATCGGTACCGTTCGCGTCGAGATCAAACGTATACCCGACCGGGAAGGATGGATCGCCCGTCCGGTACGTGAACAGCTCGTACTCGTCAAAGAAACCATCCGGCGGATCGTACTGACCGTTCAACGTCGGGACACCCGTAATGCTGCCCTCGCCGTAAATGACGATCGTGCCGGTGTTGACCAGCGATTCGGAGGACGGGAGGTCCCAGAACTTCTCGCCCTGATCCCAAACCCCGTTGTATTCACCCGTGATCGGGTCCGGAAGGTCGATGAAGGGCTCACCGGTATCGTTCCAGACGTCACCATCCCAGAACGTTTCCGCCGTCTCTTCGCTGGTGTCGGTGTTGTCGACGAGGTCGCGCGCATCCATCCGGCCGTTCAGGTTCGCGTCGTCGTACCCTTCGCCGTCGTCCTGACGGCCGTTCCCGTTGAGGTCCGTGAACGGTTCATACGTATCGGCAGCATCGACGATACCGTTCTGGTTGGCGTCGATCCACGTCCAGTAACCATTCCCGTCGAGGTCATCGAACGGTTCCCAGCGGTTAAATACGCCGTCGCCGTTGGCATCCTGGAAACGCTCACCGTCCCATCTACCGTTGTTGTTCGTATCCTGTTCGTCTAGCTGCGGCTCGGCCGGATCCCAAACACCGTTGCCGTTGAGGTCGACGAAGGTATCCCACGGATCGTAGACACCGACGTTGTTCGCACCCGTCACCGGGTCAACGACGTCCGTCCACGGTTCCGCGTAGTCGTACACATTGTTGCCGTTCAGGTCGACCCAGTCCTCACCGCGGTCCCACTGGCCGTTGAGGTTCAAGTCCTCGTAGCCCTCATTGTCGCCATCGTAGTAGTAGTTCCGGTTGGCGTCCTGGTAGCCGTCGAGGAAGTTGTTCAGGTCGTCGTCCTGCGACAGCTCATCCGTACCGCTGTGGATGACGCCGTCACCGTCCGCATCCTGGTCCCACTGCCCGTTCTCGTTGATGTCGACACCGAGGCCCTGGCCCGTTCCACGGAATTCTTCGATCTCGTCTTCCAACGCAAACTCGCCTGGGTTCTTCCCGCGCGGGGTCAGGCTGGCGTTGATCACCTGGCGTCCGACCGAGAAGTTGAGCACGGTCTTGTCGCTGGCCTGGTTGGTATAATCGAGACGGAAGGAGGTACGCTTGTCGCGCGCGACCGGCAGATTCTGCACATCGTACTTGTACGGCCAGCCATAGTTACCGCTGACTTCCGCCGTACCACGACCGTATACATCCCAATCCAACGTACGTTCCGAGAAGTACGCCGAAAGCTTCTGCCCGTTGCCGAGGTCGTAGGCCATCTTTAACGTTCCGCCGATGTCGTTGTACTGACGCCGCGGAATGTCGAAGCCCATACCGACGTAATCCTGGTTATCATACTCACCACCCAGGTAGTACGCCGTGTTCGTCACGTTGCCGTTGAACGTGAGGTAAAAGGTAATCGGACGGCTGAGCCAATCGGTCGACAGCGGAATCGGACCGCCGAACGCCGCATTGACCTGATCCTCGTCGAACGAATACTTATCGAACATGAAGTCCGTTTCCCAGTACACAGTACCGTTGTATTCGTCCGGCGCGCCTTCCGGCGTGGTAATGGTCACGAAGCCCGACTGCGCCTGGCCGTACTCCGCCGCCATACCACCCGTGAGAATCTGAATCTCCTGGATGTTGATCGCGGACAGGTTCAACGGCAGGCTTTCACCGGTAATCGGGTCACGGGTATCGATGCCGTCTACGAGGAAGCGGGCTTCCGTTTCACGGCCACCGCGAATGTGGATCTTGCCTTCCTCGTCCACCTTGAAACCCGGGGTCGCGGCCAGCACCGAACCCACGTCCTGGTTCGCCTGGTACTGGAGATCCTCAGAGCTGTAGCGCGTGACGTTCGAGGTCACACCCTTTTCAACCGTCGGCTTCTCGTAAACCAGCACCACCTCTTCAAGCTGAACCGAGGAACCGGCCAGCTTGAACTCAAGCTCTGTGGTGCGGTCGGTGTTGATCTCAACGTCACTGATCGTCACACCTGAATAACCAACGGCACTCGCCTTGACGCTGTATTTTCCCGGCGGAATCGCAAGGATAACGAAAAAGCCATCCAAGTCGGTCGCCGCGCCTCGGCTGGTTCCTTCGAGCACGACGTTCGCGCCGATGATTGGTTCACCGGTCGCCTCGTCGACCACCGTCCCACGGATCTTGCCTGTACCCTGAGCCCACAACAAACCGGGCAGCAACAGTCCGATCACAAGGACAGCGAGGATCGCTCGTGAAAAACGCGCACCCCGCATGGTAACCTCCGTCTTCGTCCACACGTATACAGTCTTACTAAAGTAGACGCCGTCTCACACAGGCACAAGCTCTGACCCTGTGAAATCCCAAAAGCTGCGCCTCAGGGGGATTTACGTGGCTCCCCCGAGACTCAACACGACAACCGTCTACCTTATGCGGCATCAACCGCTTCAATTCATGTTTTCAATGATCGCGTCGGCGTACTCGGACGTCTTCAGCTTCGTCGCGCCGTCCATCTGGCGGTGCAGATCGTACGTGACGCGCTTCTGGTTGATCGTTTCCTGAATCGCATTCTCAACGATCGCCCCGACTTCCGTCCAGCCGATGTAATCGAACATCATCTTGCCCGACAACATCACCGACGACGGGTTGATGACATCCTTGTCCGCGTACTTCGGCGCTGTGCCATGCGTCGCCTCGAACAGGCCCATGAAATCGCCGATGTTCGCGCCGGACGCGAGGCCCAGGCCACCGACCAACGCCGCGCCGGCATCCGAGATGTAGTCGCCGTTCAAGTTCGGCGTCACTACCACGGAATACTCTCCCGGACGAGTCTGGATCTGCTGGAACATGCTGTCCGCGATACGATCTTTGACCACGATGCGGCCGTTCGGATCGCCCGCCGGCTTGCCACCGCGAAGGTCAGCAAACGCACCCGGTTTCTCGATCGGCGTCACGCCATCGTCCGCCACCACCTCATCCCACAACTCGGATTCGGTGATCACGTGGTCACGATATTCCTGCGTCGCGACTTCGTAGCCCCAGTCCTTGAACGCGCCCTCGGTGAACTTCATGATATTGCCCTTGTGCATCAGGGTCACTGATGGCAACTGATGCGCAATCGCCCAGTCGATCGCCTTGCGGACAAGCTGCTTCGTGCCCGTCGGGCTCATCGGCTTGATGCCAATGCCGGCGTCGTCACGAATCTGCGTCTTGCCGTACTCTTCCTTCAGCATCTTGATAATGCGCTTCGCTTCCGGCGAACCCGAGCGGAATTCAACACCGCTGTACACATCTTCCGTATTCTCACGGAAAATGATCATGTTCATCTCATCCGCACGCTTGGACGGACTCGGCACGCCCTCATAATGCTTCACCGGACGCACACACGCGTACAGGTCCAACACCTGGCGCAACGTCACGTTGAGGCTGCGGAAACCACCGCCGACAGGCGTGGTCAACGGACCCTTGATCGCCACGAGGAATTGACGGATCGCGTCGAAGGTCTCCTCCGGCATCCAGACACCGTCGCCATACGTCGCGACAGCCTTCTCGCCGGCGTAGATCTCCATCCAGTGTACTTTTCGTTCACCGCCGTACGCCTTCTCGACTGCTGCATCAAAAACACGTACAGACGCCTTCCAGATATCGCGCCCGATTCCGTCACCTTCGATGAACGGAATGATCGGATTCACCGGAACCGACAACTTGCCATCGTCAATCGTTATCGGTGCGCCGCCTTCCGGCACGACGATCTTGTCGAAGCCCGCCATCCTCCTGCCTCCACGTTCAGGTTGCTGGTTTATGCAAAATGAGTTGCGTCCAAGCGATCCGATATCGTCGGATAACTAGCTGATTTTCTTGTTGTTACAATTGGAAGAAGTGACCCGGACCGAACGAAAACACCCCGACATGGGCAGCCGTCGTACGTCAGCAAGTCCGCTGACGCAGGCTGGATCCGTCGGGGTCGTTTTGATCACGCCCGGCTATCAACATCAATGCGCTTCTCGATGAAATGATGCGTCGTCCACTTTGCAAGCAAACTCAGGACGTTAACCGTGCTGTGACGACCTCTCCGCAGCCAGTACCCAAGTCGGTAGGGCCCCGTTCGCTCCCCCGCGAACGCAACCAGACAAAAGGAATGATACTTCCAGACCTCTCTCCTGGTTCCGCGCCCATTTGAGTTCGGTCAATATATCCCCGCCACTGAAAACCCGCAAGGCAACATGACTCCTGTCGCATCGTTTTTCAGCCCTGGCGAGCAAAACTGACCAATCGTCCATTTTGCAAACAACCGTCAAGCCACCCGCTAACTTTAATATAGCAGCCGAGTCCGGCGTGTGCGCCCAAGTAGAGACGTTGGAGGATTTCACCTCACGAGGAGAGAGCCGTTTTCAGCAGATCCTCCACGCCGGCATCCTCCGGCATCCCTTTCGCCGCCTTGGTTACAAGCTTCTCCGCCGACAGCTGGGAGTGGCCGAGAGTCACCAGAGCCTCCACCGCTTCCCGGATCGCTCCGGCACGCCCCGCATACCCCGCCGGTGCTTCTCCACTCTCCAAGGAGGGTGCAACCGTTTCCAGCGCGTTCGCCAGCTTGTCCCGAAGCTCAACCACCATCCGCTCCGCCAGCTTCCGCCCGACACCCGGAGCCGCGGTCAACCGCTTCCAGTCCCCTGCAGTGATCGCGTCGCGCAACGTCGTCGCGCTCACCGACGACAAAATCGCCCGTGCCACTCGAGGCCCGACACCGCTGATCCCAATCAGCACCTTGAACGCCTCACGCTCATCCTTGCTGTGGAAGCCATACAGCTGCAGGATGTCCTCGCGTACGTGCAGGTAGGTAAACAGGAGAGCCTGTTTCGTGCGACCCAGGTGCTCGTAGGTCTGCACCGTAATCGAGAGAAAAAACGCCACTCCGCCGACATCCAGCACCGCATGCGTCGGCTCCAGCTCCAGCACCTTCCCCTCAATCCGGTCGATCATTTGTTCCGGCCTCCCGACAGCCAGCGCGCCAACGCATCCGCGTCCTCCTTGCGCGCCGCAAGTTTTTGTGCTCGTGTCTGCGTCCCGGACGCGGCGCTCTTCACTCCGTCCGACGGTTTCGCTCCCGCACGTCCCGCCGTGTACGCCGCGTTCATCCCACGATTGATGTGGCACAACGCCACCGCGATCGCGTCGGACGCGTCCAATGGTTCCGGCACCTTTTTCAACCCGAGCAGCCGCATCACCATCTCCCGCACCTGCTCCTTCTCCGCCGATCCCTTGCCGACCACCGACGCCTTGATCGTCGCCGGCGTGTAGTTGACCACCTCACACTCCCGCTGCGCCACCGCCAGCAGGATCACCCCGCGCGCCTGACCCAGCGTTAACGCCCCCGAGGGATTCTTGCCGACAAACGGATCCTCGATCGCGACAACGTGCGGGTCATACTCATCCAGCACGTCCATTACACCGCGATAAATCGCCAGCAACCGTTTTTCAATCGGCTGGTTCGCCTTCGCCCGGATCGCGCCCGCCTGCAACAGCCGGGGATGACGTGGACCGAGCAAGGTCGCCCAGCCAGTCACGGCGGTGCCAGGGTCGAAGCCGACGATTTTGAGATCAGGATCGGGCATGAGAGAGAAAATCCTTCGGACGAACGTTCCGTTCGATCCGAAGGTAGCGGATGGTTCGGCTCAAGTCCACTGCAACCGGGCGATTCACCCGCGAGTAGGTCACAAAATCGGACGCCGCACGTTGAAGAAGTCCGCCAGTATCCGGCCCAGGTGTGGAATCAGCAACGGAGTCGTGTTGCGATAGCGTGTGTACGTGCGGCCGAACAGACGCGCCAGCATCCGCTCCTCGTCCATGCAATAATGACGTGCAACCAGCAGCCACATCACCGCCGCCAGTAACAAGCTGATTTGTCCAAACGCCAAACCGCACCCAGCGATAATATACGCCAGGCCGCCATACATCGGACTGCGGACATAGCGGAACGGGCCGTCCGTGATCAAATCCGCCGGGGCTCCAGCTGCCGCCCGGAAGCCGAGACGGATCAGTCCGGAGACAAACAGCAGCCCGCCCAGCGCCACATGGAGCCAGCCAACAAACGTAAACACCCAGTTCGGAATATCAGGCAATAAGCTGAAAATCGTGGGAATGTTGAGGAGGTAGACCAGCCCGTCGCAAGCGAGGCAAATCAGCATAACCGTACCAGCGACCTTGACCGGTATCCACAGGTTGATGCGAGACTGAGTACGCATGAAACCTCCCGGGTTTGGCCTTGTCCCTGCTCGCAGCAGTGCAAACGGCGATCGTCCACCGGAGGAAACTGGCAAGAACTTCACTCATAATTTAGGTTTTAATCAGGGGATAGACTAGTGCTTCAATCAAGATTCCCGATCCAATGAGAGCGGGGAGAGCCGGTTGCCCGACCCTCCCCAGGTCTGATGGAGTTCCGCGTCCACCATCACTGATACTCGTGTCCAGCCTTCATTGCGCCCTGAACAGATCAACAACCATCCGTCCGAGATGCGGCAGCAGCAACGGAGTGCAACGGCAATACGACTTGTACCCCTGACCGAGCCGGTCCTTGATCCCACGGTCCTCGATGCGGCTGTAAACCATCGCCACTCCCGACCACAGGACTCCCGTAACCAACAGGCCCGGCAGATCCAACAGCAACCCCGTACCCACCAACACCAACAACACACCACCGTACACCGGACGACGTACATACCGAAACGGGCCCGACGCCATCAAGTCATCCAGACCCACGACCCATTTACGCACTTCCCTCCGCTGCAAGCCGCCAACCAACAGCAGCACCCCCACACCAACAAGGAGACAGCCGAGAAGCAACAAGGGCCATGCCGGCAATCCCGGGACAATCACCTGGAGGCTGTACAGATCCAGGACAATCGTCACCTCGATGCCCAACAGGCCCAACAAAAGCAACGTGACTGCGTTGCGTAGCAAATTCCAGAACCGTGCCGGTGATCGCTGATCCATCTTCACCTCCTCACCGCTGCGTGTGTATCCTTAACACGCACGAAGCGTCGTTGGAGATCCCGGTAACTGTAAATATTGAGTGATAATATAAATATTAAAATTTGGGAATGGTACTCCTTTTTGCTTTTTCTCTGGCTCAAGGGAGCTTGGACCGGAGCCATAGGGACACCTAACTTAACCCTCCATTCGTTCACACCTGACCAAGGAGTATTTTCATATGCGTCCGATTGTCGTCCCCGACCAGATGCGTGACCTCGACCGGCGAACCATCGAGGACGTCGGCCTGCCCGGTATCGTGTTGATGGAACTCGCCGCACGCGGAGTCATGCTTGAGATCGAACAACTGCTCGGCGGCAATGTCGCCGGTGCGCACGCCCTCGTCTTCGTCGGCCCGGGCAACAACGGCGGTGACGGATTCGCCATCGCCCGCCGGCTGCTCAACGCCGGTTGCGAGGTCGCGGCCTATGTCTGCACGCCGCTGGAAAAAATCTCCGGTGACGCCAGGACCAACATGGACATCTACCAGAAACTCGGTGGCGCGATCACCGTCATCGAGGAGCCGCGCCAGCTCTCGCGTCTGCCACACGCGCACATCATCATTGACGCCCTGCTCGGCACCGGCATGAACGGTGCCCCGCGCGGCATCATCGCGGACGCCATTGAGGCGATCAACAAATCCGGCACCCCGGTTGTCGCGGTGGACATCCCGTCCGGCGTCAACGGCGCCACCGGCGCGACCGAAGGCGCGGCTGTCATGGCTGATGTGACCGCCACCTTCGGCGAGATCAAGGTCGGCCACCTGATCCCGCCGGGCATCGACCACTCCGGCCGCATCTCACGCGTCGACATTCAGATCCCGCCGCAATTTGTTCATGAGATGGATATCCCGCTGTTCTTCATCGAACCGGGCGATGTCTACGAGATGATGCCGGTGCGTCCGATGGGCGCGCATAAAGGCGATTTCGGCAAGGTGCTGGTCGTCGCCGGATCGGTCGGCATGACCGGAGCGGCGGAACTGGCGGGACGCTCAGTCCTCCGGTCCGGCGCGGGCATGGTTAAAGTCGCCACCGCGAAATCCGCGCAGGCGATTCTCGCCGGTGGTGGACACGCCGAAATCATGACGATTCCGGTCGCGGAATCGGGCAATGGCGCCATCTCCGAAGCCGCCGAAACCACCATCGACGACGCCCGCACCTGGGCCGACGTCGAGGTGATCGGCCCCGGCCTCACCATGAACCCGGAAACCGTCGCCTGGTTCGCAGAACACGCCCTCGACCTGCCGCTGCCGACAGTTATCGACGCCGACGGACTCAACGCTCTCGCGGAACGCACCGAGCTGCTCGGCAAGCTGGGCGAGAACGTCGTGCTCACGCCGCATGTCGGTGAATTCGCCCGGCTGACCGGCCTCAGCATTGACGAGATTGAAGCGAACCGTGTCGAGACAGTCAAGAAGTTCGCGCGCGAATGGGGCTGCACCATCCTGCTCAAGGGCGTGCCGACCCTGGTCGCCGGACCCTCCGGCCCGGCCTACTGCATCCTCGCCGGAAACCCGGGGATGGCGTCCGCTGGCATGGGCGACGTGCTCACCGGCACCATCGCCGGCCTGCTCGCGCAGGGACTGAACGCGCGGGACGCCGCGATCGCCGGGACAACCATCCACGGCCTCGCCGGCAACCTCGCCGCCGACGAACTCGGCAGCAGCGGGATTGTCGCCGGCGATGTCGTCGAACGCCTCGGCCTCGCCACGGATATCGTCGCCGGACGCGCGGCCCTGCCCCGCTCAGGTGGCGGTGGATGCGGCTGCGGCAGTGGTGGATGCGGTGACGGTGGCTGCGACGACGGCGATTGCGGGTGCGGCGGCGGAAGCTGCAACTGCTGAACAAACCCGTTCTGAGCTGTGAGTGATGAGTTGTGAGCCAAGACTGTGATGCCACGGACTGAAGTTCGTGGCATTTCTGTTTCCGTGAGTGTAGGTTATGGAACAGCTGTACTTGTCGCAGACAGGAAGCGTCGAATGAGGTGGTGCAGTGAATTCGCGTGATCGTCTCTTGTCAACCTGACAAGACTTTGTTTTTTTTTATGTCAGTATGACAGTGCAAGTCGGTCGGCCGATGCATCTTTTGAAATAGTCAGGAGGACGCCATGAAATCCATACTTATACTGATCTGTATCCTTGTGCTCTTCGGCTCCGCTTGGGCGGAAATTGACATCCTGGGTGTGCGCACCTACGGCTGGTATGATTCCGATGAGTATTTTGATAGCATTAATATAGGTACAACCGGCGAATTCTTGTTAGGTGGAGTTCGAGATTCCAACGATTTTATCGTTTGGATGCAACCTAGAGGTGCTATCACCGATTATTTTTTAATTGGTAATGTACGAGCTGTTTCATTACCGGATGGCGGGTTTATCGCGCAATCAGGATTTTATACTGATTTTATTTATAGAATAGCTAGTGATCATTCTGTAGTATGGCAGTATAGTATACAATTATCTAACGCCCAATACATTTATATTACGTCTACTGACAATAGCACGTTCTTAATACCATATACTACTGGATCAGGTGACGATCAACACGGCAGGTTGGACGAATTATCTGATACTGGACAACTTTTGTCGTCTGTCGAGATGCAATTGGAGCGCCCTCATATTCTGAGACAAGGCTTCAAGCTTCCGGATGGAACATATCTGGTACAAGGAGTCATTCCGGGAACTACTGGATTCACCTGCCAGGTCGGTGTAAACGGCGAAACGCTATGGATCAATTACCTCGAGGACAATCAGCAATACAGCGTGGTTTGGAATAATCCGACATACCTTCTACCCGATGGTACATTCCTTGGCCGGATTTCCAATCCTGATTTAGTACCCGGTCTTGAGGATCTGGTCTGGTTTAACAAAGATGGCGACATCCTGCGAGCCGTCAGCTTCACAGGTGGGTATGATCCACAAGACATTGAAGCCGTTCTTCCCGATGGCGGTATTTTGATGTCACGCGGCGAACGTCTCGACGCTGCCGGCAATCTCCTCTACGATATGGATTATCAAGCATTCGCTGATGCGATTGAAGACAGTCTTTCTTCAACTGTGTCATGGGTGTTGTTCCAGGATGTCGAACCCACGGACGATTTCCGCTACTACGCGGTCGGGTACATGTACAGGTACGCTGAGCCGCCCGAAGAACAGCTGGACGCGTGGCTCGCGTGTGCCGGACCGGGGCCGGAACCGATCCGTCTAAGCGTCCGGAAACGTGCGCCGGAGGGCACGGTCGACCCGGGCAGCCCGATGCGGCTGCGCGCACGGGTGTACAGCCGTGGCGACGTGACGCAGACCGTCGACATCTGGACCGTCGCGCGCACACCGGACTGGGAGGTCGTCGGCCCGATCCGGATGTGGTCAGACATAGCCATCGAACCCGGCGAGGAACTGGCCGCGACGTTGACCCAGTGGGTGCCAGAGTTCGCGCCAGCTGGCGACTACAACTACATCCTCCGCGTCGGCGATTATCCCGAGCACCACTACGAGGCCTATTTCCCGTTCGAGGTGGCGGAGGGGCAGAGGGAGGTTGATCCGCGCTTGCAAGCAAGCACGGGCCTGTCGAATTCAGATACGGTCGGTCCGCGTCCGCAAGCGGACACGGCCACTTCAGTCACCGCCGACCGCAGACCGCAAACCGCAGCCGGTTGGGAGATGTTGATCGAACTGATCGAACGGTACCCCGCCACAGACGATGAATGGTTCGCGAGGTAACCGGGTTCATGATGGGATGTGCCCCTGATGGCTGTGCCAGCAGGGATCATCCGGCGTTGGATCAACCGCGTTGGCCCAGCCAACACGGGCAAGAGCAGGTCTCCGGTTGATAACCCGCGTCTGCAAGCAGACACGGGCACATCATCAGGTCCGTGCTTGCCGGGTTCGTTCGGTCTGCGTCTGCAAGCAGACACGGGCACATCCTCCACCGTCGACCTTAGCGGGGACGATTATTTGGTGATACCCGGGTCGCAAGTCGACCCGGGCCACCCACCGGCTGGGAGCTCGAGCTCGTGGACTTGTCACGATATCCTGTCACCGGCGAGAGTTGGCAAACGATATATTATTCCCCGTACGCAGGCATCCTCCGCCGCTCAACGCACTTTCCTGTTTTGTTCGTCGCGGAGGCCTGCCGTTGTTCAACGGTCGCTGACGATTCCTGCCGAAACGCTTTTGACCGTTGCGGATCCACATCCGTGAGGGAGGGAAATCATGGCAAGCTTGCCGCAAAAGTTGACGGCGGAATTCTTCGGTACGTTCTGGTTGGTGCTCGGAGGCTGTGGCAGCGCAGTTTTGGCGGCGGCGTTTCCGGGATTGGGAATCGGGTTTGCCGGTGTGTCGCTGGCGTTCGGGTTGACCGTATTGACCGGCGTCTACGCTCTCGGCCACATCTCCGGCGGCCATTTCAACCCGGCGGTATCGTTCGGCCTGTGGTCGGGGGGACGTTTCCCTGCGAAGGACCTCATCCCGTACATCATCGCGCAGGTGGTCGGCGGATTGGTCGCCGGGCTGGTGCTGTATGTCATCGCGACGGGAAAGGCTGGGTTCGAGGTTGGCGGGTTTGCGTCCAACGGCTACGGTGACCATTCCCCGGGCGGCTATTCGATGCTGGCCGCGCTGGTGACCGAAGTCGTGATGACGTTCATGTTCCTGCTGGTGATCATGGGCGCGACAGACAAGCGCGCTCCGGCTGGATTCGCCGGACTCGCTATCGGCCTGATGCTGACCCTGATCCATCTGATCAGCATTCCGGTGACGAATACGTCGGTCAACCCTGCACGCAGCACCGGTGTCGCCTTCTTCGCCGGTGGAGCGGCAACAGGGCAGCTGTGGCTGTTCTGGGTGGCGCCGATTGTCGGTGCGATTCTCGCCGGCTTTGTCTACAAGGCGGTGTTCGAGAAGGAGTAGGACGGAAGTATCAAGTCGAAAGTCGATAGTCGATAGTCGATAGTCGATAGTCGATAGTCGATAGTCGATAGTCGAGAAAAATATATGGCCGTGTCGCAGAAAATGCAGACGCGGCCGTGTTGCTCCTGGTAAACACGGTAGCCGGGGACACTTAGAGGTCAAAGAGTCTCCTCTGTCCGCCGACCGTAGCCCGCAGTCCGCAGCCCGCAGCTCCGGCTTACACCCTCATCATCGCTAATTCCTGCGGGTTGACAATCTTGCGCTGGATCAGTTCGTCCATCACAATCCGGCTCAGGTCGGTGATGTGCGCGAACTCGTAGCGGTGATCAAACACGTACGCCTTCAGCCGTACCTTAATCAACGAACGGCCCTCGTGCATCTCGTTCTTCATCACCACCGCGACCGGCTTGTTGAGGTAGGTGTAGCGGCTGATCTGCGCAGCACGCACCGCCACCCGCTCCACCGCTGTGAGGTCGACATTCGGCGTCAGGAAGAATTCCGCCACTACCTGGCAGTCGGACGCGCCGGAGTTTGCGTTCGACACCGACTGCGCAGCGACCTCCGCGTTCGGAACCGAGACCTCGGAATCGTCCGGGGTGACCAGACGAACCGTGCGCAAGCCGATGCTTAACACTTCGCCATAGTGGTCGCCGATCTGGATCTTGTCGCCGACGCTGAATGGCCGGTCGAACAGGATCATGATCCCGCCGAAAATGTTCTTCAGGATATCCTGCGCTGCGAAACCGACTGCGATACCAAGGGATGCCGTCAACGCCAGCACTGTCTCGATCGGCGGTGCGAACACCCGTGCGATGATGAAATAGAGGATGAACGTCCAGCCGGAGATCCGCAAAATCGGGATCGCCGCCTTGATGCTGAGTCGTGAACGCGCACGCCGTTCCGCGATGAACACGAGCAACTTGGTGGCATACTTGATGCCGAGGTACCCGATCATGAACACGACGAACGCCCAGAAAACACGGCTGGCCGAGATCGACCATTGCACGTCCGGCGCTTCTTCCAGCATCCGCGAACCTGGCAGACGGGACACTGGCTTGCTCGCCGTGTCCGCTGGGGTGGGTTGGACATCCGAGGGTTCAGCCGGAACCGTTGTATCCGCAGCCGTTTGCGCGGTGCTGTCTGGAACAGTCGCCGGTGGAGTCGAGGACACCGGGACAAGCGTGTCAACCGGAACCGGAGCGAGGGTTGTGGGCGGCGTGGATTGAGCGGAGTCCGGCGCCTGAGCCGTGGTGTCCTGGGCGAACACGACGGACAGAGTCCCGCCCGGCAGCAGAGTTAACGCCGCCAGCAGAAACCCGATCCAGACCACCTTGTTACGCCGATTCAGCAACTGCATTCTCCTTGAATCCAGCTTTCGATCTTCCCGACCAGCAAGCTGGTCGGGGCAGACTCGCATGTGAAGACTAGTATGTGCCCCTGATATCCACGCCGTTGGTGCCCATGTGCCCCTGATGGCTTCGCCAGCAGGGATCATCCGACATTCAAACCACTTACCGATCACCCGCATCCGCAAATTTATTGACACGGGCACACATCATTCGATCTCTCATCAATGCAACACGTTCGCCTCACGCAACGCCCGCAGGATCGGACGATGCACTGTCTGATGCAGACGGAACACCTGCTCCACCTGCACCAGCACACCCATGTTCTTCAGCTTCATCAGCACACGCAACGACCGGTTCAATTCCTGCCGGAAAACCTGCGCGTGCTCTTCCGAGGTCAAGCCGCTGTGCAGCACCACCGCCGCCAGCGCAAACCGTTCGTCCATCGTCAGACCGGACAACGCCGCTTCGTCGAGGCGTACATCCGTCGTCAGGTACAACGTGTCGCCGTCCACCTTGGTCACCGCGCGCAGGTAAAACTGCAACGCAACCGCGATGTTGCCAGCGGCAATGCCCTGTAGCCGTTGGAAGAACAGATCTTCCGCGAGCTCGTTCCGTTCCTCCGGCGACCTCGCCTTCTTGAACCGCCGCATCTCCAGGTCTTCATTCGTCGGGACATACACACGGTGGAACCCGCTGACCGTGTGACGGCGACCGATAATCGCGCGGACTTCCTCCTGCGTCAACGTGTCCAGCTTGATCACACGTTGTATGTAGCCCTCGATGTTCAGCACACGGTTGAGGTACTGCCAGCTGTGCCACGCACACGACAGAATCCACAACACCTTGTCGCCGGTGCGGGAAACCAGCAGCAGGAAACGTTCCAGCGTCTCGAAACCATCCAGCACCCGCAAATACAACTGTTGGATATTTTCGATGATCACCACCCGCCGCTGCTCGCTTTCCATCAAGTGATGCTCGAGCGAATCGAAGTCGTGGACGTCGCCGATCTCCAGCTGTTCAGCCAACATGCCGACAAATTTGCCGGGATCGAGCATGGTGTAGGTCAAGGTCAGCTGCCGGACGTCATCATCAGCCAGCAGCGTGCGCTGCGCCATCGTCAGCAATGTTGTCCGTCCGCTGCCCTCTTCACCCGCCAACGCACAGCTGGCGACACGTCCCACGCGCCACCCCTCCACCTGCCCCGCCAGTACACCCAGTTCACGGTCCCGTCCGCTGAAGAAACGATCGTCCTCCAACGGCGCGATCTTGAACAGTTGCTGGATCACGAACGGCAGCCCCTCGACCACCGTGTCCATGTCCTTGAGGAATGCGGTCAGCCGTGAAGCGGCATCCTCATCGCCGGAACCGATGCCCGCAAGACGGCGCAGGCGTTCCACCTCGCTCCGTCCCCACAGCAACAGGCGGGGCGCCTGCGTCACCAGCCAACGCACACCCTTGCCGGAACGTTCGCCGATTCGCAGGAAACGATGCCATAACTGCGTGCGGAACTCAGCGCGATACAACTCCAGCCGCAAGCGCACAAGGTCCTGATTGTCCGTCAACTCGATCAGGTGTTCCTCGAAGCGGACGGCGACATCCTCGAACTGGGTCACACCTTCCGTGGACAGCTTGTCGACTGTCGCCTCGAGGTCTTTCATCCGGCCGTGCAGCCGGCCAAACCCCTGCACCGCGCTCTCAATCGCCTGTTCGTCCGGCGGCGCGCCGTCCGCGCCCTTCAGCATGTCGAGCCCGGCCGAGATGTTCACCTCGAGCAGGTCGTCCAGGTCAGACACTCCGCGCACCAGATCGCCCTGACGCTCCTTGACCCACTCCTCCGCTTCCTTGAACTCGCTGCGGAAGGTGAGGTACGCACCCCGGTGCAACAGCTCCTTGAACGGGATCGTGTGAGTCTTACTCCCGCCAGCGGCATTCTCGACGTAGAGCATCTCTGACTGCGGCAAGCTGCCGAGCAGCGATTCAACGTTTGTCTGGTATTTCCCCAGCACCTTGTCGAACCCAACCTCCAGCACCGCCTGCATCGCGGCCGGCATGCGCCGGTAGCGCATCTCGGTCAGCAACTTGTCCGCCGAACCGCGCATTACCTCGCTAAGCGTTTCCGGCGATTCCGAGGAGGCAGCTTTCACCTTCTCCCATGTCGCCAGCACCGACTCGGTCGTCTTCGCAAAGGGTTCGCGCAACGTTTCATCGAAGCGTTTGTGCGCCCGTTCGGCGACACCAGCGGCGAGATTCGCGTGCTGAATCAACAACGACGCCAGCCGCAGATCCTTCGCGAGGTTGCTGTAGCGTCCCCGGGCACGATTGCCCGGGCTCAGAACCGCCTTGTCCTGGGCGGACTGAACCTGCGCTCGCAGTTGTTCGAGCCTGGATTCGGTGTAGCGATTGGCCGGCAGAAAGGTTGTCCCCGCCCATGGCCAGAACCGGACATCCGCCCGGATCTGATCGGCAAACACAGCGGTCAGCCGTGCGGTTTCCGCCTCGACCAACTCATCCACCTTCCGCTGCCACCGCTCGGCATGTTCACGCACCCGGCCGGGAATCGACGCCGGGTCGACGTTGTCGTCTTCCGTGTCATGCGGGGCGAGGGGACGCAACAGGCTCAGGTCGCGCAACTGCAACACCAGGCGCCGCAGCTCGCGCAACCAACTCGCGGTCAATTCAACCCGCTTCGCCGCAGTCGCCGCCCACTCGCGCCCGGTCGCGGGTTCCGTCGTCGCGGTCACCACTGCACGCAGCGGGATCATGCGGCCGTGCTGTTGTCCAATTTCGGTGGATGCTTGCGGAGGGGTGTCGCGGGTGGGTTCGGCAGCTTCGGGCGCATCTCCGCCGGTTGATTCTTCCGGGGCGGATATGTCGGTTGGATCTACTTCCGACGACGGCGGTGCGGGCTTGACAAACAGGCGGGCCGTCCGTTGACGCAACCGCCACCAGGTAAACTGCGGACCAGTGCCGGCCTCACTCAGCCACGTTTCCCAGTCAGCGACCAGTTCGACGGTTTCCGGCAACGCCGCAAGCTGCTTCGTCCAACCTTCGCGCCATCCGGTGAAAACCGTTTCGGCGTCCTTGTGCAGCCGTTCCGCGCTATCCTCAATCTGCTCGAGGAGCTGAATCACGGCGTTCCGCACCCGCGTCGGATCGTCCGCCTTGCCCTTCGGGGCGGCAATCCGTTTCTCCGCAATCTCCGCCGCTTTGAGCAACGCAACGGTTTCGGTGTGCGCGCGTTCCGACCACGCTGCCAGTTCCGCACTCGCCAGCCCGGTTGCCGATTCGACAAACTGGTCCAGCCACTCGGAAGAACCGAGCGGTAGCATCTCAGGCTGCGTGTTGACAGACTCAGGCATTGACGCGGTCACCACCGTCGTTTCGCGAAGTTACCCCTCTGCCGCCATGCCAAACGGTTGGCGTGTCGCAATGTCGCGCTCCGGAACCGCGCTGCACAAGGGAAAATCAACGATGCGTCCCCCTACCTCATGAGAACCAGACCTTGTGAAAAGTTTCGAATTAACCTCCCCTAATCACTCCAGTTCGATCCCGCGCGAACGAGAGGCTTGTTATATTATCCACAATCTTCCTTGTTCTTAAGCCGTTTGTTGAAAGAAGGTTGATTCAGATTTATGGACAGCGTTGGCCCTTGCCGTACCGGCCCTCGGGAAAACGTTTACATCTCGTTAGTATGAGAAACATTTCACTAACATGCATACGCCGGAACCCCCGCCCATGAACAAAATAACGGTCTACAGCATCTGCGGTTCCTGTTCCGCCCAGTGTCCAATTGAAGTGGAAGTCCAGGATGGACGCGTACGTCACATCTGGGGCAATCCACACTCGCCGATCGGCTCACGGGCACTGTGTCCGAAAGGCGCGGCGGCGAAAGCGATCCTCTACGATGACAACCGGCCGCAGTATCCGATGATGCGTGATGGCGCGCGCGGATCTGGCAACTGGAAACGGATTTCGTGGGACGAAGCCCTCGACCGGATCGCGGAACGGCTGGCGGCGTTTAAACAGACTCACGGCGCGAAATCGCTGGTGCTGACCGATCACGGTGGCCCATTCAACGAGTTCCAGCGCACCTTCCTCGCAGCGTACGGCTCCCCGAACGCCTTCGACGACGAAACCACCGGCGGTATCTCAGTTCATAACGCGCACATGTCAATGACTGGACTGAGCCGCGATGAAGTCGTCTACGATTACGAGAATTGCCATCACCTGCTTTCCTTTGGACGCGCGTTTTTTGATTCAGTGCGCACCGACGAAGCCAGCCAGATTATCGACCTGATCAGCCGCGGGGGACGTTTCAGCTACATTGACGTCCGCTGGAACAACACCGCCGCCAAGGCGACCGATTTTCATGTCATCCGCCCGCACACTGACTACTCCGTTGTGATGGGCCTGATCCATGTGCTGCTGAAAGAACGGCTGTACAACGTTGAGTTTGTCGAACGCTGGGTGAACGGGCTGGACGACCTGCGTGGCGCAACCGTAGCCTTCACCCCGGAGTTCGCAGAATCGATGGCAGGCTTCCCGGCGAAGGAACTGGTCACGCTCGCACGTCAACTCGCCGATGCAGCGCCGCATGTGATCGTACACCCCGGCCACACCACGGCGTGGGGTCGCAACGACTATTACTTCCGCCGGGCGTTGTACGCGTTGAACGCGCTGCTCGGCAGTTACGAAGCCCCCGGCGGGCTGATCTTGGCCAAGTCCGCGGCAGATGCTGAGGTGGAAATCCGTCAACTCAGCTCGTTGCCGAAAGAACCGGACGCGCATCGTGTGGACGGCATCGGCGACACCGTACACCACCTCGACAAACGCTGGGGCCTGCTGCAAACCCTGCCGGCAGCGATCCAGAGCGGGAATCCGTACCCGCTGAAGGCATTCTTTGCCATCCGGCATGATCCGCTTCGTTCCCTGCCCGACCGCGAGGAGTTGCAGCGCGCGATGGACATGCTGGAGCTGATCGTCACCATTGACGACCGTTTCAGCGACACCGCCTGGCGCAGCGATTTTATCCTGCCGGAACCGACGTTTCTCGAGCGCACGGACAATGTCATTGAACGCCGCGGTGTAAAACCAGCGCTGGCGTTGCGGCAACAGGCCGTCGCACAGCGTTTTGACAGCAAACCACGCTGGTGGATCTTCCGTGAACTGGCCAACCGGCTCAACCTGGGGCACCATTTCCCGTACGAGACCATTGATGATCACATCGCGTGGCAACTCGAGGGCAGCGGGATAGACCGGGACGATTTCACAGCCACAGGACTGGTCGAACTGTCACCGGCACCGATCCTGCACGATCGTGGTAACGGGCTCAAGTTCAAGAAACGCACCGGCAAGATCGAGCTGGCGTGCGGCGACCTGAAGCAGGTAAACGTGGTCTGCTGGGCGCCGTGTGCGAACCCGCAACGCATGACCGGCAACCATTTCAAGGTGATCAGCGGACAAAGCCCGGCGCAGCAGGAACCCAGTGGGACAGGTTCGAACCCATTGCTGGACGAATTGACCGCGACCAACCCGATCCGCATCCCGACGAAGCGTGCGCACGATCTGAACATCGCAGACGGCGACGCGGTGCTGGTTCACAATGGCACCATCGACCAGCGTGGGGTCGCGAAACTGGACCCGTACCTGAGCGACGACGCCATCTTCCTGCTGCGTGGATTCCGGAATGAGGTGCCGGAGCATTCCCCGTCACGTCGGATCGGGGTGGACGCGATGCAGCTGTACGCCGGTGCACTGGAGGTTGCGGTTGGCGGGAATTGTCCACTCACGGATAGTACGGTGACGGTGGAAGCAGTTCACAGTGGTCAGTAGTCAGTTCTCAGTGACTGCGGACTGCGGACTGCGGACTGCGGACTGCGGACTGAAAGATAAACACTTGAGACCGGATCACGACGGTAAACAACATGCCCTCGGGCTTCAGCCCGGGATTCGCAAACGATCACGTAATCTCCGCAGCCACGTCCTCGGACTTCAGTCCGGGGTGCGATTCCGGTGAATCCTACGGACACTTGTGAATCAGCCCGACCAGCAAGCTGGTCGGGGCAGACTACACCAAAGAAAGTGCCCGTGTTTGCTTGCAAACGCAGATGAACTGAGGGCGGATGATCCCTGCTGGACAAGCCATCAGGGGCACTTGTTGCTGGTTACTGGTCAGAAGGTACTGGCCGCTGGTTACCGACCTTTGATAACTGGCCACTGACTACTGAGTACTGAGCACTGATTTCTGGAGAACCATCCATGAGCTGTTACGCGATTGTACAAGACCTGGACCGCTGCATCGGGTGCCATTCCTGTGAACTCCATTGCAAGACCGAGCATAACGTCCCGGTCGGCGCGAACCTGGGCGAGATTGTCGAGGTGGGGCCGGTGATGGTGGACGGTGTCCCGCGTGTGGATCATGTTTTCATGGCCTGCTACCATTGCAGCAAGCCGTTGTGTGCGGCGGCCTGCCCGACCGGCGCGTTGTACCGTGACGATGAAACCGGGCTGGTGATGCTCAACCGGGAGAAATGCATCGGCTGCTCGTCGTGCGTACACGCCTGCCCGTGGGGGGTGCCGCAACGGATCGAATCCGAAAACAAGATCATGAAGTGCGACTTCTGCTCGGAACGGCTGGCTGCGGGCGAATATCCGGCGTGCGTTCAGGGCTGCACCACCGGCGCGCTGACCTTCGTCGACCAACGACAGCAACCCGCGAAGAAACGAGCCGCTTTCGCAGCGAAATACGCCCGCGCGTTTGAGGCGGAGTGAGGCTGTGTAGACTTACTTCACCAGCAACAGCTTCCGGGTCAGGGGAGAGCGTCCGTCCGGATCAACCCGCAAGAAATACAGTCCGCTGGCAAACCTGGACGCGTCCCACGCGAACTCATGCACGCCGGCATCCGCCGCACCTTCGTGCAGCCGCGCCACCTGACGGCCTTGGATATTGTACACCATCACCGCCAATGGCGACTGTTCCGGCAATTGCACCCGCACACGGCACATATCGTTGAATGGGTTCGGCAGGACCTCCACGGCCAATTCCGGCTGCGTTGCCGCACCCTTACCGGCGACTACAACCGCTTCGTCGCCGAAGCCCGTTACTGACCAGCCATCGGAACGTGACGCTGGCAGATCCAGACGCAGCAGCTTGCTGAATTCAGCCTCGGCAATGCCAGTCAGTTCATTGTCAATCCGCGCTTCCACTCGGAGCCGGTACAATCCCTCCAGCACATAGCCCGGCACGCGCATCACAATGCTGTCAAACTCAATCGTTTGGCCCGGCGCGAGCACGACCGCCGTCTCACATAACAGCTCAGTCCCGCCACCCGGATACTCGACAAGCAACGTCAACGCAACCGTTTCATCCACCGGAAGCGCGGAGGTAACCGTTGATCTCAAACGCAGCTGACCGCCGGCGGGGAGAATGATCGGCGAACTCAAGCGTTCGAGCGTCACCGGTGTCGGCGCAGCCCAGTCCACCAGCTCTGGCACCGCAACCGAGGCGCCGTCCGGATACACCGCCCGAACCGTGTACTCGTACTCGCCGAACACCGGCAGTTGATTGGCATAGCTGAAGCCGGTCACCGCCACCAGCAACTCGCCGTCCTGCTCGATTTCATACTCAACCGGTTCCGCACCGCCGCCGGGAGGTTCCCACGTCAGCAACACCGTGCCGTCGTCATCGTCGAGATCGGCGGCCACGTTGGCCGGAGGCGGGGATACGTCCATCACACCGGCGGCGTTAAGGATCAGGATGTGACGGTAATCGCTGGCGTAAATCAGGCCGGATTCAAGCATTCGGATGGCAGTGATTTCACGGTCGTGTTCGTACGTTGCGACCAGCTGTGGATTGTACGGGTCGCGAATGTCCAGCAACCGCACACCCTGCGGTGACCCGTACGCCAGGTACCCGCCTGCCAGGGATATCGGGCCGACCGAATCGGCGGGTGGACTGTAGCTGGCAAAACTGGGCAGGTTGACTGGGTCGCGTGTGTCAATCAGCTCCAGGCCCAACCGCCACTTCGGCACCGCCAGCACCGAGTCACGTAGATCTGACTGTTCCTCTGCAACCGCCACCGTCTGCGACCCCAGTACGACAGGATCCAGTGGATTAGAGGTGTCCATGCTGAAGACAAAGGGCGCGCCGTATTCTTTCACTCCGAACAGGGTCGGTCCATCGAAAAACAGGCTACGGGCGGAATATCCATAGTTTGCGATGAGCACCGGGTTCGTGGGATTGGCCAGATTGTAGTGGTAGAGACAGTCCAGATTACTACCTGAACGGGCGGCGCAGACCAAGTCGCCGCGAACCGCCACACCAGAAGCGCCAACGTCGGGCAGACGAGTCCAGTTACTTCGGACCGGATCTGCGGGATCGCTGAGATCCGCCGAATACAAGCCAAGTGCACTCGCGACGAACATCGTATTGCCGGAAAAGTCAACCTGCTGGATCGAATTGTGCTTCAGTTGTTGTCCCACTTTGACTGGATGCAATCGGTTGGAAACATCGTAAATCGTGAACCCAAGGGATGTCGAGATCAGCAAATCGTCACCCAGATACAATCCGGTTGGCGGGATGAATCCCTCAATCTGAGACCATGGATGCAGCTGATGAATCTGGTTCGGCTGGGAGATATCGAGAAGCGCGACAAGCTTACCAAGTTGATTGAAGACAAACAGTTCGCCTGGAACCCCAGTCGCGCCGAGATGCGTACTGGTCTCGATCTGCCAGGGTGATTCGACTGTGTAGACTACTTCGGGATGTACTGGATCGGCAAGGCTGACATAATAGAGATTCCAGAAGTCGATCATGTACAGCATGTTGCCCTGAATCACTCGGGAACGAGACGCAATGGACGTTCCCCAGCTGCTGGTTCCGGCAAGGTGGATCGACTCAGGGTCGGAGGCGTCATACACCTCGATTCCCTCATCACCGGTCAAGCGGTAGAAATAATCGTCGTTGACCAGCCAGTATTCCATGGTGCCGCTATCGTACTCCACATCCGCGACTGGTTGAGGATCTCGCGGGTCAGCGAGGCTGAATGAAACAATCCGCCTGTCGAACGCACAGACCAGATAGTCGCCGATGACCTCCGCTTCCTCGCAACGACCGAATCTGCGATTTGCCAGCACCGCCAGTCCGGTACTGTTCGCATTCATCACCACCAGCCGGTCCTGGAGGCTTGCGTAGAGATACCCCCCGTACAACATCAGCCTCCACGGTACGACGTAGCCATCGAAGTCGAATTCGTGCCGTCCGACGACGGTTGGATAGGCAGGATCGGTGTAGTCGAGCTTGAACACGTTGACGTCTTCGTGTTCCAACCCGCCGACGAGAACAAACACGTACGGAAACGCAACAACCATGTCCCTCATTTCACCGTAGTCGGCATAATTCCACCGGCTTTCGATATACAGGCTGTCTGTATCCGTGCGCACCAGGACACCGAGCAATCCATCACCGTAGTAGATCGTTCGATTGCCCACAAGAACCGAATGACGCACATACTGCGATGGTTGCTCATGCACCGTGCCGACAAACTCAAGCGATTGCTGGGCGAGAACGAGCAGCGGCAAGAGGAGGCCGAGGATGGTAAGAACATGTTTCATTGGAAACTCCGCTGGGTACAACACAGGGTTATCATTCTGGTTCAACCGGAACCGAACTTCTGTCTTGGTTAAACTACTCGCGAACAGGTGAAGCCGCAAGGATCGCCGTGCGACCAACGGATTGCGATTCGCTCAACTGTCCTCTCGAGAATTTCGGAAACTTGCGATTGAAGCCCGGCGTATCCCCATCGCCGGGTTATTTTATTCCCGCACAAGACGTGTGACCTGATCCCTGGACCAGCGGACCTGACCCCCATGACCCTGCGAGAACGATGGCGGCAACGGATGGACGGATACCCCGGCTTCTTCAGCCCGTGGGGGACACACTCCCCCGGCTGGAAGATGCTGCCGCCGGTGCTGAAGTCGCTTCGCACGTGGGTCGTGATTGTGCTGGTCCTGCTCGGTGTCGGCTTTGTGCAGCAGGAAGTGGTCGGCGTCTACACTGTCCCCAGCGGCTCGATGAAGAACACGCTGCTGGTCGGGGACGTGTTCATCGCGAACAAGCTCGCATACGGCATCCGCACCCCGCGCTGGGTCGGCATCCCCGGCACCGATTACGGCCGCACCGTCCGTTCCTTCACCCTGCTCGAGGGCAAACGGCCGGAGATTGGCGACGTGATCGTCTTCCGCTTCCCCCTGCACCCGAGCGAAATCTATGTGAAACGGGTCATCGCGCGTGGCGGCGACACGGTGCGGATCATCCAGAAGCAGGTGTACGTCAACGAAGACAAAATCCCGCTCCCACCGAGCAGCAACCTCGAGTTCGCCCGTTTCTTCAAGCCCGGCCTGATCGACCCGACCATCTATCCGCCCGGCGCCGGCAACCGTGACAATTACGGGCCGGTACGTGTCCCGGACGACCACTTTTTCGTCATGGGCGACAACCGGAACGCGTCCACCGACAGCCGGTTCTGGGGCTTCCTGCCGGAAGAACTGGTGATCGGCAAGGCGGAGTTTATCCTCTTCAGCCGTGGGCCGGAAGTTGAGGACAGCACCGTCGTCAATCAAACCCGTATCGAACGGGTCGGACGGTGGGTGTTTTGAACACCAGATCTGAGATATGAGATGTGAGACCAGGTGGCTGTAGGCTATGGGCTGCGGACTGAGGACTGAGGACTGAGGACTGTTAAAAAATGTGCCCCTGATGGCTCTGCCAGCAGGGATCCTATTACCGTCTGATTACCCCTGCTGACATAGTCCGCAGGGGCACATCCAACCCATTATTTCGAAGCCACCTCACCCAGAAACGGCATCCCCGTCTCACGCCAGAACTCGTCGTAGAACCCCTGTAACGTATCGTGACCGTCGTTGTGGCGGGTGATCAGCGTGTCGGTCGCACTGGCGGCTGTCAACGCCAACGCGTGATCGTAGGGGACAACCGTATCGTCGTCGGAATGGATCAGCAACACCGGATGCGAGTACTCACGCAACACCGCTTCGTTGTCGAACGGGTGCGCGACGAGAAATCCCGGCAGCCCATAATCCGCCGCGAATGAGCGCACGCTGGTGAACGTGCTGATCAGGATCAAGGCGTCCGTCTCGCGAACCTGTGAGAATGCGCACGCCACCCCGCCCCCGAGCGACCGCCCCACCGCTACCACCCGGCTGGTGTCCGCCACACCCCATGCGAGAACCGAATCATACGCCGCCGCATACAACGCCGTGATCACGCGTTGACTCGGCGTGCCGGGCGACCGTCCATACCCCGGATATTCCACCAGCAACACGCCCCAGCCCGCCGCACGTGGGACATCCAGCTGCTCCGGCCAGTCGTCGATCACGTTCTTGTTGCCGTGCGCAACGACCAATAACGGGGCGGGAAAAATCGGTTCACGATCTGGGTCGATCACATCCAACGCGGGCTCGTCCACAACAGGCGGCAGATACCACGCCTCAACCCGGTCGCCGTCCGCTTCGGGCCAGAACGCCCGGATCTCCGGGTACTGCTCTCGCACACCCGTCGGCAGCAGCGCTTGCTCCGCCGGGAAAATCATCCCTGTCTGCGCGAAGTAGTAGTACACACCGTACGCGATGTAGCCGATGATGGCGACGTTCAACGCGATGAGCAGGATGTGGCCGAGATTCTTCATGAAATTGCCTCAGCAACGGATGCAATAGACGCAACAGAAGCAAAAGATAGGCAAAGACAGGAACAGATAGTAACGGATAGAAAAGACGGGGAAAATCAACGGGGACACTTTGTC
Organism: bacterium; assembly: GCA_020444425.1. Lineage (GTDB taxonomy): Bacteria > Electryoneota > Electryoneia > Electryoneales > Electryoneaceae > BMS3BBIN04. The sequence continues at coordinate 53,650 of JAHLLB010000023.1, forward strand.
CTCAAAGTGTCCCCGGAAGGCGTTCAAATACCAGGTTGTGTCAGCGAATCAAGCTGAACATCCGGTCCCAGCGGATCAACGTCCAGAATTTCGTCGGGTTCGCCAGCTTGTCCCAGGAGAAGTAGATGATCTCCGCCCGGCCGAGCACAAGGTCCTCGTCGAGGAACCCCCAGTACCGGCTGTCGGCGGAATTATCGCGATTATCCCCCATCATGAACAGATGGCCTTCGGGAATCGTGATCGGTCCGTAGTTGTCCTTGTTGCCCGCGCCCCTCGGACGCATCTGCCGCATCTTCAGATCCTTCGGCAACGTGAACGGGTCGGTAAATTTGCCATCGGGCGGCAGCTGCTCCAGCTCACCATCGACATACAGCTGCTTGTCGATGATCTGCAACGTTTGCCCGCCAACCGCGACGCAGCGCTTGATGTAATTCACCCGCTGGTCGAGGGGATACCGGAAGACGAGAATGTCACCCTTCTGGATGTCACGGATGCCCGGGAAACGGGTGTAGGGTATGCTGAACCCGATCGGCGTGAACGGAACCCCGAGCCAGTCCGGTGTGCGGATACCATAAACAAACTTGTTGACCAGCAGGAAGTCGCCAACCAGCAACGTGTTCTCCATCGAGCCGGTTGGGATACGATACGCCTCCACCGCCGCGACACGGATCACGAACACGATCAGCACAACAGAGATGATCGTCTCAATCCAGTCCCGAATCGGGCCGATACGTTTCCGGCGTTCGATCTGACGCAGCTTGCGCATGCGCGACCACTGCCGGTACCGTTGCCACAGGTTGAGATCGCCGCCGTCATTGAGGCTGGCTTGCTCTGTTTCCGTTGAACTGTCCTGCTGCTGTTTCTTCGCCATGGGTGTGCCGTAACCGTTGCATGCCAGTGTGTTCACTGCAAACGCAACAGTCTACAAGAAAAATGGATGCAAGTCCACTCTACCGAGTGGATATTTTTTATCTCAGGCTAACTGTGCCCGCGAGCCCGATCAGTTGTCCACCTTGAGCACAGCGAGGAAGGCTTCCTGCGGCACCTCGACCGAGCCGAGTTGCTTCATCCGCTTCTTCCCTTCCTTCTGCTTCTCGAGCAGCTTGCGTTTACGGGTGATGTCGCCGCCGTAACACTTCGCCGTCACCTGCTTGCGTAACGCCTTGATGGTGCTGCGCGCGATGATCTTGCCGTTGATCGCTGCCTGCACCGCCACCTCGAACATCTGGCGCGGAATCAGATCCTTCAGCTTGTCCACCACCTGACGGCCCCACTCGTACGCCTTGTCCTCGTGTACGACCATCGACAACGCGTCCACCGGATCGCCGTTGATGAGGATGTCCAGACGCACCAGTTCCGCTTCCTTGTACCCATGGAATTCGTAGTCGAAGCTGGCGTAGCCACGGGTCTGACTCTTCAGACGGTCATAAAAGTCGAACACCACTTCTGCGAGCGGGAAATCGTAGGTCAGATCGACACGATCCGCCTCGATGTATTCCTGCGAAACGAACACGCCGCGACGGTCACGCGCCAACGCCATCACCGCGCCGACATATTCGTCAGGCGTGATGATCTGGCCACGCACAATCGGTTCGTCAATGTGACCGATCTGCATCGGATCGGGGAAATCAACCGGATTACTCAACCACTGCTCATTCCCCTTCTGATCAACCACTTTGAAGCGCACGCTGGGCACGGTCGAGATCAGGTTGAGATCGAACTCACGCTCGAGCCGCTCCTGCACAATTTCCATGTGCAACAACCCGAGGAAGCCTAAACGGAACCCGAAGCCCAACGCGGTCGAGGTTTCGGCCTCGTAACGCAGAGACGCGTCGTTCAGTGCCAGCTTGTCAAGGGCGTCGCGCAGCTCTTCGTAATGGTCGTGATCGGTCGGGAACATGCCGCTGAACACCATCGGCTTCGGTTCCTGGTAGCCCGGCAGCCGGTCGGTGGTCTTGCGGTGCTCGTAGCTGACCACGGTATCGCCGACACGCGTGTCCTTGATGTCCTTGCAGCCGGTGACCAGGTAGCCGACCTCGCCGACGGTCAGTTCCTTGCGTGGGAACCGTTTCAGCTGCAACACGCCGAGTTCGTCGACCTGGTAATCCTTCTCCGTCCCTTTGAAATAAATCTGTTCGCCGGTTCGGATGGCACCGTCCACGACACGGATGTACGCGATCGCGCCACGGTAATTGTCGTAGAACGAGTCGAAGATCAACGCTCGGAACGTGCCGTTCGGGTCGCCCTGTGGTGGTGGGACGACCTTGACAATGCGCTCCAGCAGTTCCGGCACACCGTGGCCGGTTTTCGCGCTGACCTGCATCACATCGTCTTCGTCGCAACCGATCAGGTCGCAGAGCTGATGCGTCACCTTCTCGATCTGCGCCGAAGGCAGGTCGATCTTGTTGATCACCGGGATCAGCTCGAGGCCGGCGTCTATCGCGAGGTACAGGTTCGCGAGCGTCTGCGCCTCGACCCCCTGCGCGGCATCGACAACCAGCAACGCGCCTTCCGCCGCCGCCAGAGAGCGGCTGACTTCATAACTGAAGTCCACGTGTCCCGGTGTGTCGACAAGGTTCAGGATGTACTCGTTGCCATCCTCCGCCTTGTGCTTCATCGTGATCGCGTGCGCCTTGATCGTAATCCCGCGCTCCTGCTCCAGATCCATCGAGTCGAGGATCTGCGCCTTCATCTGCTTGATGTGGATGGTCGCGGTGGTCTCGAGCATGCGATCGGCGAGCGTCGACTTGCCGTGGTCGATGTGCGCGATGATGCAGAAGTTGCGAATGTTTTTCGTGGTGGCCATATCGCTACGGATCAATCTCTGTCAATGAATGAGCTTACGCCCAGGAACCTACCTGCTCACTCGGACGCGTGGTGGCCCGGGTCGTCTTGCGACCTGGGTGTCCGGATCTTCTCCACGCATGCGGAACATACGCCACGCGATCCACACAGGCGAGCCCGCTTAGCCAAGTAAGCTACGCTCGCGTGACGGGTACGCGAAAGGGGAATTCATCGGTGAAGGTGCGTTCTGATCGTGTTTCCGACACTCCATCGGCGAATCGCTCGGTCAGAGGAATACGGGATGAGAATCCTGCTCAAAATTCGTACATTATCGACCGCGTACAATCAGAAGAACTGACAAGGGAGACTGTGCGATGTTTCGACGCATGATTGTGCTGCTGCTGGCGGGAGTGTGGGTGACAGGTGATTCGCTGGCGCAGGAATGGCATCTGATCTCCGTGGACGGATGGCAGGGCGGTGCTGCTGTGGTTGTGGACTTTGACCTTGACGGGGATCAGGATCTGGTGGAGAGGACGCTCACCGGCTTCTTCTGGCTGGAAAATGATGGCAGCGGCAACTTCACACAGCACAATCCGGATCTTCCCGTTAGTACCTACTCCCAGCTGCAGGTTGCCGATCTCGACTCCGACGGTGACATGGATGTGCTGACGCTGCAAACTGCGGATGTGGTGAACTGGTCCGTCTACTGGTTCGAGAATGATGGCGCCATGAACTTCAGCGAGAGCATCATCGCCGAGATCCCGACGATGGACTGGACAGCGTTCACCGTCGCCGATTTCACCCTCGACGGTTTGCCCGATATCATGCTGCTGCGCCAGATCGAGCAGCAATCCAGCAATTACCGCATCTACTACCAGTTTGCACCGTTGGCATTCGGTGTCTATGCGGACGCCTTCACCTCCCATCTCAACAGTCCGTTACCCGCATTGACCAGTCAGGACATGGATGGGGACGGCCGCCCCGACGCGTTCAGCAACTGCCCGCTCGACAACGTCGCGTTTGTCGACGATACACAGATAACTGTCTCAAGCGCCGTGCAGATGGAAGGCGTGATCCCCGCCGCTGGTGACATTGACGGTGACGGGTTGCAGGATATTGTCTACGCCGATTACGGTCCGCTCTATTGCAATTTGCAGGCAACACAGCGCGTCTTCGGCGATCAGATCACGTTGCACGATGACGGCTCCGACGCACTCGCGACCCTCGACTGGAATGCGGATGGCATGACAGATGTCGCTGCTGCAACCGGCGCTCAGTTCCGTGTGTACACCAACGAGGGCGACCTGGAATTCTCCAGCGAATCGTTCACCCCACCCGTTGGCTACGGATTCCCGTTTCACCTCCTCACTGGCGACCTGGACGGCGACGACGACCTCGACCTGATCGGTAAAACATTCTCCGGGTACACGTGGCTGGAGAATCCGCACGGGCCGAGCCGGACCCCGGAAGCCCCACCACAGCGGATCGAGCTGGCGATGAACGTCTACCCGAACCCGTTCAATGCAACCGCGACAGTCGCAATCGATCTTCCTTATCCGTCACAGGTAAACCTGACACTGGTGAACACGCTTGGGCAGGTGGTGTGGTCAAGGCCGAACGTGCAGGCGGGCGCGGGGTTGCAGCAGTTTTCAGTGGACGGTTCGTTTATGACCAGTGGAACGTACCTGCTGCGGGCAGAAATCGGGACTGCGGAGGTTACGCAACGGATGGTGTTGCTGAAATGAGATCAGGCTTCGCCGTTGTCTGACGAGCCATCCAATTGTTCCACCCGCTCCTTCAGCGCCTGGTTCATTTCCTCAAATCCGTTCCGGGTGGCACTGCCTATCATCGCCATGATCAACGGGACCAGCATCCCGCGGAACTTCTCGCGTTGGATGAAGCAGGTGCCGTTGTCGCGTTTTTCCAGCTGGAAGACGTGCTCGCCGTCGAACAGACCGGGGAACACCGTGTGACCGAGCCAGCGGAACTCAGTATTTTCTTTCACCACCAGCACTTTCGGCTGGAAGGTCATCTTGTTCTTCTTCGGCGGTTCCATGGTGACGGTCAACGTTGTCCCCACCTTCGCCTCGCCTTGAATCTGCTGGATGAATGGATTCCACTCCGGATACGCCGCAAACTCCATCAGCACCGACCACACCCGTTCGGCCGGGGCGTCGATCAGGATCTCGGTGTCCAACCTCTTCGCCATGGTTCTTCCCGGGTCTGGTTTTTGAGACAGGGCGTGGTTACGTTCCGTGCAAACACGTTGGAAACATTCGGCTCAGACAACCGTACCTGTACCAGAACAAAGCCTGTTTCCGCGAAATTGCTGCCGTAAAATAGACCGGTACGTGGATCGGGCAACATGGGTGGCGAGTTTTCCCGCCTCCCGGAACTGGAGCTACCATGTCAGAAATACAGCGAACTTTCACCGTCGAAGGCATGCATTGCAAGGGTTGCGCGAATCTCGTCCGCTCCATCCTTGAAGAAGACGTGGACGGAGTGACGCAGGCCGTGGTCAACCTCGACGCCGCAACCGTCGACCTCAGCTATGATGACGCCGTCATGAATGTCTCCACTGCGGGACGGCTGCTGGAAGAAAGTGGTTACAAACTGATCCTGCCAACGGATTAACTTCAGGTGCGGAGACCTACGGGTACACGATGAATCGAGAACGGGGTTCCAGCGCAGATCAGCATGGACCAGCTCGCACGGAAGAAATCGACCTTCCCGTGATCGGGATGTATTGCGCCAACTGTGCGAAAGCGGTGGAACGGGCGCTGAAGAAAAAGGTCAAAGGCGTTGAAGACGCGACCGTCAACTACGCTGCAGAACAGGTCCACCTGAAATACGACCCCCGTCTCGTCCCGATGGACAAGCTGGCGAACGCCGTGCACGAAGCCGGCTACCGTCTCGTGCTGCCCGACCCGGATGATGATCCCGGTAACGCCGAAGCCGTCGCCCGGCGTGAGGAAATCGCGAAGCAGAAAAAAGCGCTCAGCGTCGGCCTCGCGTTCACCATCCCGCTGTTCATCCTCAGCATGGGACGCGACTGGGGGATGGTCCCAGCCGTCCTCGGCGACCATTTCCTCTACAACATCGTCCTCTTCCTGCTGGCAACACCGGTGCAATTCTACACCGGCAAGGGGTACTACCTCGGCGCGTGGCATTCGTTGCGCAACCGCAATGCAAACATGGACGTCCTCGTCGCACTGGGTTCGACCACAGCGTATGTCTATTCCGTGATTGTGATGGTCGCGGGCACCGGTCACCTGTACTTCGAAGCCGCGGCGATGATCATCACTCTGATCAAGCTCGGCAAGTGGCTCGAGATCCGAGCGAAAGGCAAGGCCGGCACCGCGATCCAGGATCTGATGAAACGTGTCCCGCCGACCGTGCACCTGATCGACGAGATGGGCGAGTACCACGACATGCCGCTGAACGCCGTTCGGCCCGGCGACATGGTCCGGGTCAAACCCGGCGAAACGATCCCCGTGGACGGGGTCATTGACTCCGGGACGACCTCAATCGACGTCTCCCTGCTTACCGGCGAATCGACCCCGTATGACGCCGAAACCGGGGACGAAGTCTACGGCGGCACGATCAACCAGCAGGGCGCGATCAACGTCAAGGTGATGAAGCCGGGCTCCGACTCCGCCATCGCACGGATTGTGAAACGGGTCAAGGCAGCGCAGGGTTCGAAAGCGCCGATCCAACGCCTGGCCGACCGTGTCGCGGCGGTGTTTGTTCCGGTGATTGTCGGTGTTGCGTTGCTGACCCTGGTTGTGTGGCTGGTGCTCACCGGCAGCATCGAGACGGCGCTGGTGCGCATGGTCGCCGTGCTGGTCATCGCCTGCCCATGCGCGATGGGGCTGGCCACACCCACCGCCATCATTACCGGCATGGGCGCCGGGGCGAAGAAAGGCATCCTCTATCGGGATGCCGAAGCGGTCGAGGCCGGCGCGAAAATCCGGCTGGTCGCGTTCGACAAGACCGGCACGCTGACCCTCGGCGAACCGGAACTGTCCACGCTCCATGTCGTCGGCAAAACGAAGACCCGTGAACTGCTCGAACTGGCCGCGTCAGCGCTGAAGAGTTCGTCCCACCCGCTGGCGTCCGCAGCCGTCAAGATGGGCAAGGAAAAGGGGATTATCTTCCACGATTCCGCCATGTTCGAGGAAGAGGCCGGGTTCGGCGTGCGCACCATGCTGGACAACGGCCGGCTGATCCATATCGGCAGACCGGAGGCCTTCGAGGAGCTGCCCGGCGGGATGGAAAACGCGATCAGCGAGATGCGTGAGAACGGCGAAACGGTCAGTGTCGTCGCCGACCGATACGGCATCATCGGCGTGCTCGGCTTCCGTGACAAACCGCGCGACGAAGCCCGCGACACTGTCCAGCAGCTGCGGCAGATGGGCATGCGCACCGCGATGCTCAGCGGCGACCACAAGGCAATCGTAAATTCCATCGGCCAGGAACTCGGGCTGGATTACCTGCACTCCGAACAACACCCGGAAGACAAGGAAGCGGCGGTGCTGGCGTACCGGAAGAAGATTCGCGGCGGTGTGGCGGTCGTCGGGGACGGGATCAACGACGCCCCCGCGCTCGCACGCGCCGACCTCGGCATCGCCATCGGCAGCGGCGCCGATGTCGCGATCGAAGTCGCCGGAATCAGCCTGCCGTCGGACGATCTGCGAAACGTCCCCCGCGCGATCAAGCTGTCACGCAAGACTGTCGCCGTGATCCGCCAGAACCTGTTCTGGGCGTTCGCGTATAACGTCGCGCTGGTACCGGTCGCGGCCGGTGTGCTGGCGATCTTCCCCGCAGCGCCCGCCATGTTGCAGCAGCTCCACCCCGCATTGGCCGCCGGAGCGATGGCGATATCAAGCATCACCGTCGTGATGAACTCGCTGAGGTTGCGGTAGGACGGTTTATCGGTACTCGGTGGTCGGTAGTCGGTAGTCGGTGGTCGGTTGTCGGTTGTCGGTTGTCGGTGGTCGGTTGTCGGTTGTCGGTAGTCAGTGGTCAGTGGTCAGTGGTCGATAGTAGAACATGCCCACGACATTCATGTCGTGGATCATCCGCACAGTAATATCCCTATGTCACACCTCGCCGTGTCTGCCCCGACGAGCTCGCTCGTCGGGATTATCCGCACGTTCATATTCCAGTGACGCACCGTATTTCTAGTGCTTCGCAGAGCCGATCCGTACCCGATGTGCTCCAGCTGGCTCCGCCAGCAGGGATCATCTGTACGTAACCGGGTGGCCTGTCTCGGACTGAAGTCCGAGTCGTGGATACGGTGGTTACTTTATCGTCTGTGATTCCCGGGCTGAAGCCCGAGGGCATGTCAGGACTTCATCGCCCGCAGTTTCCGTGTTACTGCCGCCCGCTTTTTAAAACTTGTCTTCCGCAGCCAGCCGTTTCCGTGTCTTTCGTGGTTCAGTTTGGACTGTGGTTTCAGCCTGTCAGAACCGCGCAATCGCCTGCGCGTGCACAACCGCCGCGCTGAACCCCTCCCCGCCCGGCACCGCAACCGCGACATTCAGCAGCCCGATCCCGGTGTCAACCATCACCCCCGCGCCGTACGACCATTCCCAACGGGTCGCGTCATCAACCGCCCCCAGTGCCACCACATCACCCAGCGCGTACGCCCGGCTGCGTGGACCGAGCAGGTAGCGAAGTTCCGCCGTCCCCCAGCCAGCGCTCGGAGCGATCAGGCTGCGTTCGGCGTAACCCCGGACCGTCGCCGCACCGCCCAGCTGTGACCACTCCGCGAACGGGGGTGTTTCATCACGGTCAGCTGCCAGGTCGACGCCATGAATCGCTGCGAACCCAACCCATTCGTTTCGCAGTGGAACAGCGAGCTCGGCGTCAAACGTATTCCGGTAAATCCCGGCGAGTTCTTTCTGTCGTGAACCGCCGCCCAGGACTTCTGTCCGCATGCCATCCAGGAACAGCCGTTCGCTGCCGAGTTTCGCGTACGCTCCGCGCCGAGGATTGGTGCGACGGTCGCGGGTGTCATAGGCCAACGCCACCCCCGTACCGACGAGCGAATAGTCGGAGGTGTCCGCGCCCAACGCCAGGCTGTCGGCGGTGATCGCACGGCGGCGGAGTGTGCCGCTCAAGGTCCACTCGTCCGCGATCCGCGCGCTCAACCCACCGCCGAATTCCATCGCGACATATTGGGAGTCGCGCACTTCCTGGCTCAGGTGGACGGTCGCGTCCAACGGCAGCCCGAACAAGAACGGTTCGAGATACTGCACCGAAAACGCGCGCGAATCTTCGTTGTCCCGCCGCCAGTGCAGGTCGAACGCGCGGCCATCGCCGAACAGGTTCGCCAATGTGGCGTCCAACGCGCCCGCAACTCCTTCGTCATCCGCCGCATAGCCCAACGCACCGGACACACTGCTGGTCGGCTGCTCCCGCACCTCGAACAGCACGCCGTAGCGGCCCTCCCGGTCGCGGAACACCTCTCCGCGTGAGACATCGGCGAACCATTCCGTGCGCAACAAGCGCCGCCGTGCGCGCTCCACCGCCGCCGGGTGGTACGGTTGCTCGCCGAGATACGCCGCCTGCCGGGCGGTTTTCGGTTTCGTGCGCTCGAGCCCGGCGAACTCAACGTGTTCGATGGTCACATTCGTACCGGGCAAAACACGGAGCGCGAGGTCGACAAAGACTGTATCTCCGGCGAAACTCGGCTGCAACTCACCCGTTTCAACCTTCGCGAACGGATACCCCTGTTCCCGCAGCACCTCCACCGCGCGCTGCATGTCCAGTCGCCACTGATCGCCACGGAACCGTTCGCCCGACGCGGTGCGCATCACCCCCCGCAACCGATCCTCCTGCCCGGCCAACGGACCGGTCAATTCCACCGACCGCACACACAGCTCCGGGCCGGGGTGGATTGTCACGTGAACATTCACCGCACGGTTGCCGACGAGGGTATCCACATCGAACGAGTTGAGTGTGGCGAAGGGATAATCGGAAAGCGAGGCGAGGCGAACGATGACGGTGTCACGGGCGGCGGCGAGTTCGGCAGTGGTGTAACGCGATCCTTCCTCGAGGCCGGCGAGATCCCGCTGCTCCGTCGTACTGAGATCGGGCAGGCCGGAGACAGACAGTTCGCGCAGACGGAGCCGCGGCTCCTCCTGCGCCGACACCAACGCCAGCGGGAGCAACAGAAGGGTCACAATCTGAAAGGCTCGTTTCACCGTATCACCGTGATATCTTTCAAGAAGATAACACCCTGACGTTGGAATTTGCACGGTTCAAGCGGTTTTCCGATCCCGCCAACCTCGACAATAACGTATCCACATCGGGCATCAAAGTAGAGATTGGACTCGCGTAAGCCCTCCACATTCGATACTTTACCGCCGCACGAACTCTTCAGCAGCAATTCTTTCTTCATATAGACGAACGCAGGATCCAACCATGTCAAACCTCCGAGTTGCAATCACCACCGGCGGCGGCGACGCGCCCGGCCTGAATGCTGTTATCCGCGCCGTGGTCAAGACCGGCATGAGCCGCTTTAACATGGAATTTATCGGCATTGAAGACGGGTTCGAAGGCCTGATCAATACACGCCGGATTACAAAGCTGAACCGGGACGCTGTCCGTGGCATCCTGCCGAAGGGTGGCACCATCCTCGGCACGACCAACCGCGGCAACCCGTTTGAATACGAAATCAAATCGCCGGACGGCGAAAAACGTGTCGTCGACCTCTCCGACCGTTGCATGGAAAACTTCGAGTCGCTCGAGTTGGACGCGCTGATCGCCATTGGCGGCGACGGCACCCAGCACATCTCGCAACGCTTCTTCGAAAAGGGTATGCCGGTGATCGGCGTGCCGAAAACAATCGACAACGACCTGCTCGCCACAGACGTCACCTTCGGTTTCAACACCGCTGTGACCGTCGCAACCGAAGCCATCGACCGCCTGCACACCACCGCCGAATCGCACCGCCGCACGATGGTGCTCGAGGTGATGGGCCGTGACGCCGGCTGGATCGCCCTGGAAGCCGGTATCTCAGGCGGGGCCGACCTGATCCTGATCCCGGAAATCGCCTACGACCTCGACGAAGCTCTGCGCTTCATCAAGCGCCGCTACGCACGAGGCAGCAACTTCTCCATCGCCGTCGTCGCCGAAGCTGCCAAGAACAAGCCGCACCCGGACGACGAAGTCCATCGCCGCCGTACCACCGACACGCCGGGAACATGGTTCGCGGAGATGGTCCGCAAACACCTCAGCGTTGATGTCCGTCAGATCACCCTCGGCCATCTGCAGCGCGGTGGCAGCCCGACCACCCTCGACCGCATGCTCGGCACCCGTTTCGGTGTGCGTGCCGCCGAACTGGTCGCGGAAAAAGGCTTCGGACGCATGGTCGCACTCAACGGCACCCAGATCGTTGATGTCCCCATCGAGGATGCCGTCGGACGGCAGAAGTTCGTCAACCCGGACGGGCAACTGGTTCGCACCGCCGAATCCCTCGGCATCTACTGCGGACGACCGATGGGTTAAGACGGGCAATGGGCTGTAGGCTAAGGGCTAAGGGCTAAGGGCTACAGGCTATGGGCTATGGGCTAGGGGCTCCAAAAAACATGTGTGGCCGTGTCTGCTTGCAGACGCGGCCGTGTTGCTCCTGTCCACTAAGGTTTGTTGCTCTGTTTGGTCCCTCAGCCATGTCCAATTACCTTCAGGAAACTCGTACCTCAACGAGGTAATACCCCATGCGCATCCTCATTATCGGTGGCTACGGAACCGTCGGCGGCACCGCCACGAAAGCGCTTTCCGAACGTCATGAGGTCATCGTCGCCGGACGCACCAGAGGCGACGTGCAGGTCGACATCGCCGACATCGACTCCATCCGCGCGATGTATGATGCCGTGCCGAATCTGGACGCCGTCGTCTGCGCCGCCGGAGCGGTGAAATGGGACACGTTCGATAACCTGCAGCAAGACGATTTCTACGTCGGCTTCCGCAGCAAGCTGATGGGACAGGTGAACCTGGTCCGGGTCGGGCAGGACCGCCTCAACGACGGCGGATCGTTCACCCTGACCACCGGTATCCTCGGCGAACGCCCGGTTCCGATGACCACCAGCGCGGCAATGGTCAACGGCGCAATTCACAGTTTCGTCAAAGCCGTCACCCTGGAAATCCGCCGCAACCTGCGGGTGAACGTGGTCGCGCCCGGCCTGCTCGAGGATTCCGCGCCGAAACTGGGGAAATTCTTCCCAGGCCAGACACCGGTCGCAATGGACAAGGTCGGAGCCGCATACGCCAGCGCGGTCGAAGGGACCATGACCGGCGAGCTGATCCGCGTGTACGAGTAGGCGCGATTTCGTACGTTCCCCATCATGAGCCAAGCCCAGCGGACATCAGACACACCGGACACCACAAACCCCGTCATCGTCATCGTCGGACCCACCGCTTCCGGTAAAACCGACGTCGCGGTCGAGCTGGCGCGGGCTCTGGAAGGCGAGGTTGTCTCCGCCGACAGCCGCCAGATCTACCGCTTCATGGACATCGCCACCGCGACACCGTCCCTCGCCGAACGCCGCGACATTCCCCACTATGGCTTCGACCTCGTCGATCCGGATGTCGTCTTTTCTGCCGGACAATTCGCCAGCGCCGCACGAGATTGGATCAACGATATCCGCGCACGCGGCAAAACCGCCATTGTCGCCGGCGGCAGCGGGTTGTACCTGCAAGCATTGATCGACGGATTCTTCGCCGGGGACGACATCAAGGATGAGCAGGTGCGGCGTGAACTGGAGGAACGCGCAGACCGGTTCGGCCTCGACGCACTGCACGCTGAACTGACCGAACTCGACCCCGAGTACGCTGCAAAGATCCTGCCCACCGACCGGCAACGCATCCTGCGTGCGCTGGAGGTGGTGCAGGCGTCCGGCGTACGTTTCAGCGAGTTGCACCAGCGAGATCGGGACGAAGCGGCGTGGCCCGTGCGCTGGTTCGGGATCGAACATGACCGCAAGGCTCTGTACGCGCGCATTAACCGGCGTGCCCGCCTGATGCTCGACCTCGGCCTGCTCGCCGAAGTGCGGGATCTGATCGACCGGGGGTTCGGCGACGCCTATTCAATGAAAAGTGTCGGGTACGAGGAGGGGATGGCGTACCTGAACGGCGAGATCGATTCCATCGAGGAGATGCTGGAACGGATCCAGCAGAACACGCGCCGTTACGCGAAACGTCAACTCACATGGTTCCGCCGCAACGAACGCATCCAATGGGTCCGCGCCGGAATCCAAAGCGCCACGCAGATCGCAGATACGATTCTTTCGTCCCTCGGGCGCTGAGTCCAACCGGGGACGTTGTGCCGCCTGAGAACACGAAAAGGGGCCTGATTTTCACCAGGCCCCTTCCTTATGTCCGGTCCTCATATCCGGCAAGGATGCACGGGTCCCTGTACCCACGACAAACCCGCACACCTGCTCAGCAACTGTTCGAACGGATTACGCGTCCACCGCGGCTTCAATTGCGCCGGCCATCGTCTTGTCCTGGAACAACAGGACGTCGAGGTCGAGCAGAATCTTCACCGAATCCTCGACCCGGCCAAGACCGGAGATGAAGTGGTTCGCGACACCCATCTCAATGTTCGGAGGCTCTTCCACGTGATCCTGCGGAATTTCGATGACCTCCGCAACGCGATCGACGATCAGCCCCACCGAGGTCGACCGGATGTTGACCACGATGATGCAGGTACGATCATCGTATTCCCGCGTCTGCAACCCGAAACGGGCACGTACCTCGATCACCGGAATCACCTTGCCACGCAAATTGATCACGCCGCTCAGGTAGGGCGGTGTGTCCGGCAGTTCCGTAATCGGTTGAATGCCGACGATCTCCGTGACATACCGGATCTCCACTCCGTACTGTTCGTCGCCCAGGGTGAACGTTAAATACCGGTTCTCCAGCGTATCGTCCGCACCCTCAGCTAGGACGCCTGTCTGTGCCTGAGTGTCCGTCATTCGTGCTTCTCCCACTCGGTTGTTGTCCTGACTGCGCTCCCGGTTTGTGCAGCCTCCGCGCAGACAAACCGATCCCCAAAATTCGATAGCAATATAATCATTATTTAAACTAAATCAATATCGTCCCGGAGATTCATGCGATTTCGACTCTCGTTGCCTCCTCAATCTGCGGAAATGGACACAACAAAAGGCCGGGCTGCACTAGCCCGGCCTTGAAAACGTCTGTCTGACCATTCACCTGCTTAGAACCGGATGGCTTCCTCGAAGTCCGACGAACGCAGCTTGTAGTAGCCGTGGAACGACGTATCATAGTACTCGAAGAACACTTCCGCCCGCTTCTCGCCAGCGACCGTGATAATCCCGTCACCCTTGCCGTTGGAACGGATCGACGCGTCAATATTCACCGCCAGCGTCACCGTCTCAACCAGGTCGGCGCGCACGAGCACGGTCTGACCACGGATCTCGAATTCGCCCTGCGGGTTGGAGGGATCAGCAGCCATGTTGGTCATCACCCCGCCCCAGGCGTTCGTCATCGCCGCGTACGATGCGATGTCCGTCGGAGCCGTCGAGGCCTGCACCACATCCGAGTTCCAGAACATGCCCGTACCCTCGACCATGCTCGGGTTCTGGAAATCATTGGTGTAGCCCACGCTGACCGAGTCGCCAATGCCGAACGATCCGCCGAACGGACTGGAAAGGAAGGACAGCCGCATGTAGTCAACCTTGGCCGGTGCGAGGGAAGCTGTCCCCGGCACTCCACGGTCAATCGCGGCCAATCGGTACGTGGCATCCTGGAACGACGAGTAGTACCACGTGGAATCGAGCCACTGGTCATCATCCGACGCTTCCAGGAATTCAGTCGGATCGTTGGGATTCACGATGAACAGCACCGACCATGGATAACTGCGAAGTGACGGATTCACCTGCTCCCAACCCGCCGGCACCGATTCCAGGAAGGTCAACCCCTCCACATTGGTGTCGAGAAACTCCTTCGCATCCTGTGTGGACAAACGCCAGGAATTCATCATGCGGACGAAATTCAGTGCGTAGTCCTGGTCCTGTGCGTAATCCTCGAGACTGAACAACGATTCTGGATCGAAATCAGCACTCTCGTTGCAGCCGACTGCCAGCAGCAACAGCAACCCACTCATCAGTACGGCAAGTATGCCATACAGTCTTCGTCCCTGCGACATTGCGCCCCTCATTCCTGATGCTGGAAATGGAACGGTCTGGAATGTCAGACCGGTACGTCCAAGAAATATAGACCTCGTCCGGACCCTGCACAAGCTCAACACTCGCGGTTTCTGCTTGTAACATAAGGACGAACCCGGTCTAGTATAGCGCTTGAACGGCTCCGGCTAAAGGGAAAACGGCTCCGGGAGAACCCCAAATACCGAGTCCGTAACTTACGTAACCCGAGCCGTGACACCGCCTTGGAAATCCTCATCACCCCTGTGTATACTTACATGGGGGAAGGTACGATTCCTGCCATGCGGCAGGCGCAACGCGCACGTAAAAAGAGGGTATACGATGACTCGCATGCTATTGGTTCTGGCCCTGCTCGCCGTGGCAGTCGTTCCAGCTTTCGCACAAAGTACATTCACCTGGGAGCCGGACAGCACCATCGGATTCGTCGATCCGGATGAACTCGAATGCGCCTTCGGCATCCAAATCGCCAACACCACCAATGAAGAACGCGTCTACATGCTCGAGTTCCTCGACGACACGCCGAACAACCTGGACTGGTCGCGCTCGTGGTGCACGTATGGCTTCTGCTTTTCGCCATTTACTCAGGTTGTCCCGGACACTCTACCAGCCCAAACCGCTGATCCTGATTGTCACGTACAAGTCGGTTGGGGATTCTACGACTACCCGGAAATTCCGGATACAACGCTGTACATCAACACCCGTGCGTACGACGAAGAATTTCCGAACGACTTCGTCGAGACCCAGTTCATCCTGATTATCGGCGAAGGCTCGGATGTGGACGAAAGCGAAACCACCCGTCCGCTCGAGTACAGCCTCGCGCCGGTGTATCCGAACCCGTTCAACGCGCAGGCGACGGTCAACTTTACCCTGCCCGCGCCGGGCGACGCCACCATCGCACTGTTCGACGTGATGGGCCGTGAGGTGCAGATCCTCAGCGACGGCTTCCACCCCGCCGGAACACATCAGCTCAGCCTGAACGCCCGGGATTTGCCGAGTGGTACGTACCTGCTCCGCCTACAGGCCGGCCAGCAACAACTCGCGCAGCGGGTGACGCTGGTGAAGTAAGGACAGTCCTGAGACCTGAGTCTTGAGACTTGAGAAGATTCGTGGCCGTGTCTGCTCGCAGACGCGGCCATGTTGCTCTGGATCCATGCCACAGCCGCCGAATGGGGACTGTCCCTTTTTAGTCCTGAGACCTGAGACCTGAGACGTGAGACGTGAGACGTGAGACGTGAGACGTGAGACGTGAGACGTGAGACGTGAAAGTAAATAACTGACATGCCCACGACATTTATGTCGTGGATCATCCGCTCGCTAACCACTACGCTGCTGTATCTTAACGAACATGCCCTCGGGCTTCAGCCCGGGATTCACGGACCCCGAAGCTACCACAGAACCCGCGCCCTCGGACTTCAGTCCGGGATGATCATCACGTGAAGATGCCCCTGTGACCCGCCGTCTTCATGGCGGTTCGCAGGGATTCTCCACAACAGCATGCCTGTTTCGTGAGTAGCCTGTCTTTTACTTCTCAACTCACAATTCACCACTCATAACCAGTCCTTCCCCCTCACACCTCAAACCTCACACCTCATACCTGCCGTTTTGTATACTCCCGCACCATGTCATTGATCACGCTCAACAACATCGGACGCAGCTTCGGCTCGCAGGATGTCCTCGCCGGCATCAACCTCGAGATCAACGCCAACAAGGCGGTCGGTCTGGTCGGACGCAACGGCTCCGGCAAAACCACCCTGCTCAAGTTGATCGCGGGGCTCGACCAACCGTCCACCGGCCATTTCAACAAGTTGCCGGACCTGCGTGTCTCCTACCTCGCGCAGGATCCGAAGTATCCGGCCGGGCGCACGCTGTTCGATGAAGTCCGAGAGGGCCTCGCCGGTGTCGAGAAAATCGAAACCGAGATGCGTGAGCTGGAAGCCGCCCTCGCCGACCCGGACTTGCAGGAACGTGAGGACGAGTATCAGACCGTACTCAACCGGTACGCAAAAGCGCAGGAACGGTTCGAGTTGGCGGACGGCTACCGTATCGACGGACGTGTCGAGGCGATCCTCGACGGGCTCGGCATGCCGAGGCGTGACTGGGGACGCGAAGCCGCCACCTTCTCCGGCGGCGAACGCAACATCATCGGCCTCGCCCGCGTGCTGGTGGTCGATCCGGACGTGATGCTGCTCGACGAACCGGGCAACCACCTCGACTTCGAAGGCCTGGACTGGCTCGAAGGCGAACTCAAGCGCTTCTCCGGCGCGGTGATCCTCGTCAGCCATAACCGCTACCTGCTCGATAGCGTCACCCGCGAAACCTGGGAACTTCAGGATGGCCGGATCGAACACTATTCCGGCAACTACTCCGCCTACCGTGCGGAAAAATTGCTGCGGATGGAACGGGCGGCGTCCGAGAAAAAACGCGCCGAACGGGAAGCCGACCGGCTCTCCTTCCAGGTCCAGCGGCTGAAGAGCTGGGCCAGCGTCTACGACAACCCGAAACTGGCGCGCACCGCGAAACGGTTCGAAAAACGCATCGAAGAACTGCGCAGCACCGACACCGGCCCGCGTGACGACACCCGCGGCATCGCCTTGCGTTTTGGCGGCGAACGAACCAAGGGCACGATCGCGATTGACGTGCGCGGCTACACGCGGTCCTACGATGACGCGCCGCCGTTGTTCGACAACGTCTGGTTCCGCATCGAACAGGGGCAACGTGCCGCGCTGGTCGGCCCCAACGGCACCGGCAAGACCACCTTCCTCCGGGATGTCTACAAAACCGGTCGCTGGGAGAATGAGACCCTGCGTGTCGGCCCCGCGATGAAGATGGGCTACCTGTCACAGATGGGTGACGAACTCAATCCGAAGAACGATCTCATCCACGAGTGCCTGCGACTCACCGGCCTGCGCCGCAATGAAGCCGAAGCGTTGCTGCACCGCTTCCTGTTCAGCCGGGATGATCTGACGAAACCGGTCAGCGTCCTGTCCGGCGGGGAACGAGTCCGTCTGCAACTCGCCGCCCTGATGACCGGCAATTACAACTTCCTGCTGCTGGACGAACCGACGAACCACCTGGACGTGTTTAGCCGGGAAGCGGTCGAGGACGCGCTCGAACAGTTCCCCGGTACGCTGCTGGTTGTCAGCCATGACCGCTATTTCCTCGACAAGCTGGCCGAGGAGGTGTTCTACCTGAACCATGCGGCGGTCGAGGAATTCGAGGGCAACTTCTCCGACTTCTGGGTCGAGTGGAGCGACCGCCGAGACGCCGAACAGGCCAAGCGTGAAAAGAAGAAGCTGAAGGAAAAGGAAAAGCGGCTCAGCAAACGCGAAAACCGCCTCAAGCGGATGAAGTTCGACCCGAAACGGTTCGCCGAACTGGAAGCGGAAATCCACCGCATCGAGGAACAGATCGAACGCCTGAACGACGAGATCGAGCGTGAACGCGACAAGGGTAACACCAAGCGGGAACTGCAGAAGCAGGAACGGCTCGACAAGATCCGCTCGCAACTTGAAGAGATTTACGATGAGTGGTTCGTGCTCGGGGACAAGAAGAAGGAGCTGTTATGATGGTGCCAGCTGGCACAACCGCTTACTCGTTGATACCTGTTTTTCCAACAACGCCCGCTCAGTGCTCACCCTGTTGAACGACACCTGCGGTCTCGGCATCGAAATCCCGGCGGGTTCATCCGAATCGGACGACTGAACGATTCCCCGTTTTTGCAATCCGCCGTGCAAACAGTGCGCATCAGAATTGAAGCCTGATGAATCTTCCACCAGGCGATCATTCCCATATTCCCTTTCATAGAACTGTACTACGCCGAATCCCTGCAAGTCGTCTTTTCGTTCTCGAATTCAGGAACGCTTCTTGCTTGTTCTACGGGTGAAGCTTGAACGGCGGCCAGTCACCGCCAGGTGCTCGCAGAAAATGTCGTCAATCAGTTGCTGTTCTGATGTGCTGGAGATTCCAATGAAACGAGCCCGTTTTTTCTGGACACTGATGGGTACCATGGGCTGCCTCTTCGTCGCGCTGGCGAATGCTGAAACCACCAGCGCGGCGGACGGGGCGACGACTCTGGCGCTCCAACGTGAACGCACTTCACAGCCACTCAACCCGCTGGATACCGGCGCCCTTGATGCCGATCCGGACGATTCCGACACCCCGGTTTCCGTTGAGCTGATCCCCGACCTGAATTCGCTGACCATTCCCCCGCACGGCGGCACGCTCGGTTTTGGTGTGCACGTCACCAATGCGTCTTACCGTGTGCTGACCGTGGAGTATTCGACCTACGTGCGCCTGCCCAGCGGCGGTTTGTTCGGCCCGACCTCGGTGGAAACCATCCCCCTGGTTCCAGGCATGGACCAGACATTCTCCGGCCTGTCCCAGGATGTGCCGCAGGCTGCGCCGGCCGGATTGTACGAGTTCATCGTGCAACTGCGGCAGGGTGAGCGAACGATCGAAGACAGCTTCCTGTTCGTCAAGTCAGGAGTGCCCGGATCGCCACGCGCCTACGACCTCGACGAGTGGAAAGAATCCGCGTCCTCAATCCAGTTCAACCCGCTGGACAGCGGTACCGAACGCCCGAGCAGTTACGGTCTGCACGGCCCGTACGCCAATCCCGACACGTCGAGCCCGGAATTCACCGTCACGCTGCCGAAGGAATCTGATTTGACGGTACGCGTCTACAATACCACCGGTCAGGTAGTTACCGATCTCGCCCGGGGACGCTTCCCGGCTGGCGAGCTAACGTTAACCTTCGATGCCCATCGTCTGGCCGGTGGAGTGTATTTCGTGACCGCAGAAGTGCCGGAGAAATTCGACTCGACGAAGAAGGTGGTGCTGAGGTGATGGCGGTAGTCGGTAGTCGGTAGTCGGTAGTCGGTGGTCGGTGGTCGGTGGTCGGTGGTCGGTGGTCGGTGGTCGGTGGTCGGTGGTCGGT
>JAHLLB010000024.1 GCA_020444425.1 bacterium
TGTGCTTCTGTGTACGATAATCCCGGGCTAAAGCCCGAGGGCATGTCTCCTCTCACATCGGCTGCCGTCCATCGCACGGACTGAAGTCCGAGGACGTGACTGCTGTATGTGCTTCTGTGTACGATAATCCCGGGCTAAAGCCCGAGGGCATGTCTCCTCTCAAATCGGCTGCCGTCCATCGCACGGACTCAAGTCCGAGGGCGCGACCGCGTGCCACTCGTCGTTTTCGGTCACGATCCGTTCCGCGAGGTTCCGTTCACGGCTGGCGTAGTCGCTCAGCAGCGACGACCCGTGCTCGGCGATGTAGTCAATTTGCGCGTCGCCATTGCTTACCAGAAAATCACATACAGGACCAGGGTCAGCGCGATGACTGTCAAGCCGCCGATCAGGATGTCCTTGCGCAGCTTGATGTCGGTGAAGCCTTCGCGTTCCGGCATCTTCTTCGGTTCCGGCAACGGCTTGATGATGGTGACAAGCGTCATCAGGACGAGGATGATGCCGAAGGTGATTGCCATGCGGTTGAGGAACGCGATGTCGCCGGCGGCAAAGTAGAGAATGCCATAGATGACCGGTCCGGCAACCAGCGCGACAACACCGGCGGCAGGCGGACTTTTCTTCGATGCGACGCCGAAGACAAACGCGGCGAGAATTCCCGGCGAAACAAAGCCCTGGAACTCCTGGATGTAGTTGTAGATCCCCTTGAACGCCGGGTTGTTCAACTGCGGTGCGATAAAGCAGCCGATGACGACGAGAATCAGCGTCATGATGCGGCCCATACCGACCAGTTGCGTCGAGGAGGCGTCCTTCTTCATGTGCCGTTGATAGAGGTCCATGGTGAAGATGGTGGACGCCGAGTTGAGCATCGAGGCCAGCGAGCTGATCACCGCGCCCGCGATGGCGGCGAAGATAAAGCCGCGCACACCGGCGGGAATCAGGTTACGGATCAGCAGCGGATAGGCGGCGTCCGGTGTACCCGCGAGTTCACTGGAATAGAGCTGGTAGGCGATGATTCCGGGAAAGATGACGATAAACGGAATCACCAGCTTCAGCCCGGCGGCGAAGAGGATGCCGAGCTGGCCTTGCCGCAACGACTGCGCGGCAAGGGTCCGTTGCGTGATGTACTGGTTCATTCCCCAGTAGTAGAAGTTGGGAATCCACAGCCCGACCACCAGCGCGGTCCACGGCAGTACCGGATGATCCGCGGGCAGGATCATGTGCATGCGATCTTCGTTGGCGGCGAGGAAACTGCCGAGGCCGCCGACTTCGTTGAGCCCGATAATCAGCACGACAATCCCGCCGAGGATCAACGCACCACCGAGGAACAGGTCCGCCCAGGCGACCGCCTTCAGCCCGCCCCAGATTGTGTACAGCGCCGCGATACCGCCGATCACCCAGGTCGCGGTGACCAAGTTGATATCGAAGATGGTGTTGATCGTCAATGCGCCGGAGTAGATGACGGACGAGATGGTCACACCGACGTAAATGATCATCGTGTAGATCGCCATCAGCGCGCGTGAGGTGCTGTTGTAGCGGTGCTCGAGGTACTCCGGCATGGTGTAGATGCCGATGCGGAGGAACCGTGGTAGAAAGAGAAACGCGACGATCACCAGCGTGATCGCGGCCATCCACTCATAGCTGGCGACCGCGAGGCCGACATTGCTCGCGCCCTGACCGGCCTGCCCGACAATCTGTTCGGTCGAGATGTTTGCTGCGATCAGCGACAACCCGATCATCGGCCACATCAGGCTGCGTCCCGCGAGGAAGAAGTCTTCACCCGACTTACGGGCACGGCTTTTCCACATACTGATGCCGACAACGATGACGAAGAAGAGCAGGAAAAAGGCAATGTCGACGAATCCCAGATCCATGGATAGCTCCATCACTATGACTGAGGCCGGATGCTTAACGGGTCGCGTACACCTCGCACCGGCGTGACGATCTCAACGATGACCTGCATGCTGCGAAATCGCGTCATTCTGAAGTCGCGTGTGTTTGCGACTGAAGAAGATCCTGATTCGATCCAGATTCCATCACAATTCAGTACACGCTGCAACCCAAGTAAAGCGGGCTCTTCTTCACTTCTCTTCGTTCCGTTCAAAATGACCTGCCACTTGACCGTTCGCTGCCGCGACCACGTGATCGTAGCGCTTCCCGATTGCAAGCTGCGGATAATCCTCCCCGATGCGTTCGCCGAGTGTGCGCAAGGTACGGAAATCGAACGGTGTTTCGGCAACGGAAAGTCGTTCCCCGGTAGGGATCATACCGTTGTCGACGGGCAGGAATTCGGATGCGTGGATGCGGACCCGGTGCCCCATCGCGTCGGTTCCGGGCACAACGTGCCGGGCGCGGATGCGCACCCGGCCAGCAGGACCGCAGCGGCAAAAAGCTGAATCAGATGAGGACGTTCTTCATCGTGCGACTCATGTTGGTTCAACCACGTGCACCTTCAGCGCAGCAGCACGATCTTCCGGCTCTGGGTTTGCCCGCCGGCGTTCAGGCTGACGATGTACACGCCGGACGCCAGCGACTCGCCCGCGCTGTCGAATCCGCTCCACGTCACCCGATGCGCTCCGGACGGGTAGTGGTTGTCCGCCGAAAACCAAACCCTCTGCCCCATCGTGTTGTACACGACGAGCTGTGCAGCACCGGGTGATGCGAGCGAGAATTCCAATGTGACCTGCCCGTTAAACGGATTCGGGTATGCGCTGAACAGGGTGGGTGTCCGGGCCTGGGCGACCGGCTCGTCATCCACACCGGCGAAGTTTTCGTTGAAATACACCCAGTGCAGCGTGGTGTCGGACGCAGCAAAATTGGCGGCCAATGTGATGCTACGCGCCTGGTCCTCGGTCAATGTGAGCTGGTCATTGTTGACCACGGCGAAGCGGTACGTTTGCGTAAACTCATCCTGCAGCATCGTGCGCGGCACGCTGACATGGCCGGTCCAGAACGATCCGCCGCCGACGCTGAACTCTTCTCGGGTAAGCAGGAACGGGTCGCCCTGCGGTAACGGATCGCTGCCGATCACGCCGATCATGTCGTCATCATCCGGGTCGAACATGCCGTCCTGCATCAGCTGGTAGACATTCGCGCGGTACTGGATGACGACGGAATCCGGGTCGGTTTCATACGGCCGCCAGTATTGTCCCACGGACGAACCAGCTCCATTGAGAAATTGCAGCTCGTCCTCGTAGTCCTCGGCTTCGGCGACCACGAGCCGGGTGTTTCCATCAGGATCGATCGCCGGAACAATCGGCCCTTCCCAGCCGAGGCGGAGGCTGGTCGGTGTATCGATATCAAAGCCGGTCCAGCACTTGAAGCTGAGCGTGTCGCCGACAACCATCGGAATCTCGATGCGCCAGTAGTCGCCGCCGGTGTTGGTCGCGAACAACTCGGAATCGTCATCCCAGGACACGTTGCGGCCATCGGGCAGTGTCGATCCCGTGAAGCCACGCACCTCGCCGCGAAGCTGCAGCACGTGGGTGGGATTCAGCGTATCCCAGACGGTAGACGTGTTGAACGTCATGGTGACGGTGCTGATTTCCAGGTCGCCGGGATCGAACGCGAGTGCGTCCATCGCGGGCAGCGATTCGCCGTCAAAATCGAACAGGCAGGCGTTCTCCCAGGGCGTCCCGAGGGACTGGGTGCTGATCCACGCCGGTTCCCAGTAGAACGCGCCGACACCTTTGTCGCCAGGCAGTGTGCGGATAATGGTGTTCACCTCGGACAGCAGCGCGTTCTGACCCGCCGGAGTCGCCGGATAGCCGGGCAGGACATCGTCCTCCCAGAACACGTTCGGCACGTTATCATTCCAGCCGGTAGTGAACATGTACGCAACCTCGGCGACGACGATGTCCTGATCGTAGTTGGTCGCGAGGTCGGTCAAATTGTCCTGCAGCACGCTGAGGTCGCCGTGCCAGGTCGGGTAGTAGGACCGTCCATAGACATCGATCTCGACACTGAGCTGCAGCAGGTTATCGAGGAAGCCGGTGAAGCCGTGCGAATGGTGGATCATGATTTTAACGTCATCATCCGGGCCTTCGCTGTCGTGCACGGCGGAGATGCCGGCATTGATCAGCGTCGCGAGGTTGTTCCAGTGTTCGGGGTCGTTGTTGCCGCCGCAGACATTGCCGTCCGGCCACAGCATGCCGCAGTTGATTTCGTTGCCGATCTGAACCATGTCCGGCATCACGCCGGCGTCGCGCAGGTGCGTCATCACGGCATAGGTGTATTCGTAGACGCTGTCCACGAGTACGTCAAACTCGAGATCCTCCCACGCAGCGGGCTTTTCCTGCGTGCCGGGATCGGCCCAGGTGTCGGAGTAATGGAAATCGAGCAGGAACTTGTAGCCCTGCGCGACCGCTTCAACCGCGGTCTGGGTCACGCGTGGCAGGTCGTTGTACGGTTCGTCCGGCGTGTGCCAGATCTTCTGCCGGACCCAGTTGAAGCCGTGCTCCTGCAGGATGTCGAGCGGATCGCCGACCTCGCCGCTGTCATAGAACACGCCGCCGTTATCGAGCACGGCCCGGAGCGACGAAACATCGCCACCGACCATGAACTCGTCCTGCGCGTCAGCGGGTGCGGACGCCCAGAGCAGAGCCAGTGTGACCAGCGGGCCCGCCAGTATGAACCGTCGCATGATGTGAATCGGGGCGTTCATCGTACAGCTCCTGGATTCCTGCCCTCGGGCTTCAGCCCTGTCTCTTGCTCACAAGTTGCTGTCGGTGGCGAGTTTGCAGCCGAGCCAGCGTTGTGATACAGAAGATAATAGCATTGCCAAAGGGCCTGCGAGCCAACGCGACCGGAGCGTTTCGAGTCTGCCCAGCCGCCGAGACGACCCAGGGCTTGGTACGCCCAGCGCAGGCTTGGCGGCTTCGGCGTAAACCGGGGACAGACGGTGGATTAATTGGGAATTTCATAACGCAAATACTACCGTCTGTCCCCGGTTTATAGGACGTACCCTTATTTCAGATGCGTGGTTTTGACGGTAACACGATGGCTACCGTTTTCAACATTGATGAAATAAATGCCTGATGGAAAGGTTTCAAACGACAGTGATTCTGTGTGATCTCCTTTCGCACGCCAGAAGCTGTCTGTGAAAAGCGTCCGACCGAGAATGTCATGTATGTTAACAGATACCGTACCAGCCCGATTCAAAGAGAATTGAAGCGTCGTACGATTATTAAACGGATTCGGATAGATCAGAGGTTGCAAGTCATCTGGCAACAAGGCAAGGGGATCGTATTCATCGACTTTTGTGTAGCCCCATCCGCCATCCATATCAGCTACATTCATATAGAGATCTGCCTGATAAAGATCATAATCTGCTACTCTCCAAAACATCCATGTGGTTCCATAGTCATCCAGGTATGGAAGTATTTCGTGATAGTAGGTTGTGTCTTCATTAACCTTGACAGTCCATAGAAAATTCATGTCATGATCATAGGCACGTACCCATGCGTTGTTTGGGCACGGTACCGTTCTTTGTTTTGTACTGATACGTATACCATGGTGAGAATTGTAGGTATATTGATATATGGACGCATCGCCGACTAAGGGTAATGGTACTATCTCACCGATTGGATTCAGATCCTGATCGAATCGATAAAGCTCTTGATCCCGTTTATCGATCAGATTGTACCCAGACGATGTTGCATAGAATTCACTCAAGGACAAATACGGATGATCAATATAGGTACCAGGCCCATGTATAAATATGCCATTGGTATTTACAGCGGATACCCAGTAACGAATTAGCGGCTTACCACAGAATAATCCTATTTCATCTCCATCAGTATTCCATGCAAGCGAAATAATTGTGGAAGCACTATCCACAACAACATCGCCATAATCCCATAGTAAGTCACCTGAAGGTTCCAGATAGGCCAGGCTGTTGCCAATTCCGAAATAGAATCCACCCGTCCCATCAGAAAGACCAGACCAGGTGCTGGCACTATCGCCTTCCAAGGCTTCATAAATCAGCAACCCACCATCCCCCCAAAGTGGTTCACACTCAGCGGAGTAACGTTGAGCCCGGACTTCATAAAATTCATATTCCTCGTGATGCTTGGTATTCCACAGAGCAATCATACCCCCATCATCCAGCACTTCAAGGTGAACCGGGATCTTTGCATGGAGGGTGTTCAACTCTGCCACGGTCAGGCGTTCGTCATTGGGAACTCCCTGTGCATCAAACCTTCGAGCTGAGATGTAGGGTGTGTCATAATACCCACCTCCCTGATCCGGTGTGCCATAGTAATCCTCATAGACAACCCAGGTTTCACCGTTGGGACCACACTTCATGATGTAATTGGCCTCACCCATCCAGTTGTCCCTCTCATGTACCGGATGGTCAGCAAGCTCGCCAGGCCACATCAAATTTCCCTCACGGTCGATGGCGAGAACTCCCGCAGTGAAACCAAAAGTGCCATATGGACTATCTTGCACTAAAATACGAACTGAACCATCGGGGGCTTGGTCAGCTGCAACGGGGAGGTATACCCAGTTTGGCTTACTAAGCAACTGGACGGCTTCGTACTCACCTGTCGGCCATTGGGCGATGGCCGACGAAGTCAGCAGCGACAACAAGAGGAAGAGATATTTCGTCAAATCAGCACCTTGGGTTTAAGATTCGCAACCAGCTTCCATACCACACTTCCAGTTCATCCGTTCAACGCTCAGTAGTAATATGTAGTTGAACACCCTGTGATGCAAACAAAGCTGCATGATACGGAATTCGTTTAATGATCTTGATGGTGTCCCGGTTCAGATGGAATCGCTCATTCGCGTGAGTTGAGATGATTGGTTACCTTTGCGGTATGGTAACGCTGAGGAGACCCAGGAAAACCAGGGACGAAAACCAGGGACAGACGGTGGATTAATTGTGAATTTCATAACGCAAATACTACCGTCTGTCCCCGATTTAATGAGTGGTGCTTCTCCCACAACTGTCGTTGCTGAGCCACGGCGGACTCGCATCCTGTCTTGACGGTAACTCGTTGAATATCAACAGGTACTAAAATTGGCCCTGCAGTTGCTCGATTCCTGTGCAACAACGAGGAGGGTCCAATGATGAGTTCGTTCCGGAAGTGCCTCGCGTTCAGCCGCAGCAAACAGGTGACACGGCTGGTACGGTTGGCGTTGCGGCAGAAGTTCCTCACGATGTCACGGATTGAACCGTCCACACCCGAGGAAGATCGCAAAGGGGTGGATTTCTGGGTGGTGCTGCGGGACGGCACCCGTATCGGGATCGATGTCAAGGCGCAGCGTAATTATGTCGGCTGGCTGGCGCTGGAAACCTGGTCCTCGGTGGAAAAATCGGTGGTTGGCTGGACACTGCGTGAGGATGTGTTAACGGAGTATGTGCTCTGGGTCTGGCCGAGCAAGCGGCGCTTCGCGCTGGTGCCGTTCCGGCCGCTACGGACCGTCTTTCGTGAGTTCGGACGGGACTGGTACGTCAACCACCCGGTCTCCCGGCAGTTTACCCAGGCCGACTGGAAGCGGAAGCGTCCGAGCTATCACTCTGAGATCGTGCTGGTTCCATTCCACACCGTCGCCGGCGCGATGCGTGAACTGCGTCTGATCAACACAGAGCCGGACACGCTGCAGTCGTTAGCCTGACGTGTCAGCGTTCCGCCTCGAGTCAGCGGACAGTCCGTTCATCGAGCAGCACGAGCAGCGAGTCGCCGTTCAACTGGGTTTTGTATTCGACCAACGGTCTGGGCGCGGGGCCGGTGGCTGGGACGCCTTCGATGGTGAAGCGGCTGATGTGGCACGGGCATTCGAGTCCGCCGTACGCCGAGACGCTGACTTCGCAACCCTGGTGCGTGCACCACGAGTCGAACGCGCGCCAGACACCCTCCTCCGTGCACGCGACGATCAGCCCTCTGTCCAGCGGTGTGTTGTGCAGACTGACAGCATTCCCGGCGCGTTGCAGGCTCGGGTGGTCGCTGAGGGCGATGGTAACAGTGCCGGACACCTCTGGTGGCAGCGACTCGTTTTTAGCCTTTCCACAACTCCAACTAAGAAGCGCGGTTACGATCATCGCCAGCAGGAAAAACCGGCTGTACGCATTGCTGAATTGGTATCTCACGGCCTGTCCCCTCCGAAACCCCACGTTTTGTGATTTCCCATTCGGCTAATTTGTGAATAAGCCGTAATCGAAACAACAGGTTGTGAACGCAAAATGGGCAGTCACGGGAATGGGTTCACAAAGTATGGAGTAGAATTTACCTCTCCTAACACTATTATGTGGGATTGTGCACAAGAGCGAGGCCTTGTCGTGATTGGAAAAGGTCTGGACTTTAAAATACAGCTGTAATACTGTTCCGGAAATAGTAATACCGATTGGATGCCTGGTGTTGCTTGCAGAAAATGGACGTATCCCGCAGATTGATTATGCATTCGGCACGGTTCCGGCCCGGCTGGGTCTTTTTGGTTTTCCGGGCTGCGGTTCTTTTACACACCATTCATCTGCTCGGGGTACGAACTATGGCGACTACGATTGTCATCGATCCCGTGACCAGGATCGAGGGTCACCTGAAGATCGAGGCGGTTGTCGATGGAGGCGTGGTCAAGGAGGCGCGCAGTTCCGGCACTCTTTGGCGTGGCATCGAACAGGTCCTGCAGGGCCGGAATCCGTTGGACGCCCAGCGCATAACGCAGCGGATCTGTGGTGTCTGTCCTTCCGCGCATTCCACGGCATCGACGTTGAACCTGGACTCGGCGTTCGGTATCGCCGACCAGATCCCGCACAACGGCCGCGTGCTGCGCAACCTCATCTTCGGTTCCAACTTCATCCAATCCCACATCCTGCATTTCTACCACCTGACGGCGCTGGATTATGTCGACGTGACGGCGGTAGCGGGGTATCGCGGCAATGATCCGCACCTGAACCAGGTGGCGGATTTCATCGGCCGAGGATCGTTGGGACCGTTCGTGCCGCGGTACGAGGGGGATTACCGTCTGCCGAAGGCGGTCAACATCGAGGCGACGAAGCATTATGTGCAGGCGCTGGATATGCGCCGTGTGTCGCAGGAGATGCTGGCGATTTTCGGCGGGCACATGCCGCACAACATGTCCATCGTGCCAGGGGGGTGTACCGAGCAGGTATCGGTGGACAAGATCGCCGACTTCCGTTGGCGGCTCGAGAAGCTGCGCTATTTCATTGATAACGTGTACCTGGCGGACGTGATCGCGGTGGCGGAAGTGTACAGCGATTACTTCGGCATTGGTGGGGGCACGGACAATTTCATGGCGTACGGCGTCTTCGAGATGGACAACGAGCCCGACCTGACGAAACGCGCGCGGATGTTCCCCGGTGGCCGGGTGAACATCAAGAATCTGAAGCCTCAAACGCTGGATCCGTCGAAGATCACGGAAGACGTGCGGCATTCCTGGTACTCCTCCGAATCCCACCTGCATCCGAGCAAGGGCGACACGGTTGCCGCTCCCGGCAAGAACGGCGCGTACTCGTGGCTCAAATCGCCGCGTTACGACGGCGACGTCTATGAGGTCGGTCCGTTGTCGCGTCAGTTGAACGCGTACGTGCAAGGGGTCGAACCGACGGTCTCGCTGGTCAATGATACACTCGGCCATTTCAAGGCCGGTCCGGGCGCGTTGCAGTCGACGCTCGGCCGTCACGCGGCGCGTGCGATCGAATGCAAGATCGTGGCGGACGCGATGGCGGAGTGGTTGCTCGAGCTGAAGCCGGGCGAACCGTCCTGCGCGGTCTACGACATCCCGGACGAAGGCGAAGGGATGGGCATCACGGATGCTCCGCGCGGTGCGTTGGGCCACTGGGTGTCGGTCAAGGGCAAGAAGATCGCGAACTATCAGGCGGTGGTGCCGACGACGTGGAACGGCGGCCCGCGCGACGACAAGGGCCAGCCCGGTCCATTCGAACAGGCGATGGAAGGCACACGGATCAAGGACGCGAAGAACCCGTTCGAACTGGTTCGCATCGTGCGGTCGTTCGACCCGTGCCTGGCCTGCGCGATTCACGTCGTGGACGGCAAGAAGAACGATCTCGGCAAGTTCGTGGTGAGCTGATGGATTCGGGTGAACGACACAGTGTGGCGCCGGTTCTGGTGCTCGGCGTGGGAAACCTGATTCAGTGCGATGACGGTGTGGGGGTGCACGCCATCCAGCGGCTGATGCAGGAATCCTGCGAGGATAATCCCGACTTGCAAGCAAGTCGGGGCACACGGCAGACAGCGTTTCCAGCGGAGGTCGAGCTGTTTGACGGTGGCACGGCAGGCTATGACCTGCTGCCGGTGCTGGCAAACCGTAAGGCGGTGATCGTGATCGACGCCGTCGACGCGAACCGTAAGCCGGGCACACTGTTCCGTTTCACCCCGGATGATATCCCGCCGGATTTCACCGGCTACGACTCCATCCATCAGCTGGGTCTGATGGAAACGTTGCACATGACGACGCTGCAGGGGAACGCGCCGGAACGCGCAGTGATTTTCGGCATCCAGCCCGGATTGATCGACTGGGGCGATGCGCTGAGCGAACCGGTGGCGAAAGTGGTGCCGCGTGTGCTGGAGCTGGTCCGGGCGGAGATTGATGACGCCCTGGCCGCGTTAACCGAAGACACAATCGTAAGGACATAGAACCAGGAGGATGCAGTGGGCGAAAGAAAAGAAATCACGCGCCGGTCATTCCTGAACCTGGTAGGCGCGAGCAGTGCGGGGATTGCGGGCATGAGTGTGCTCGGGCTTCCCGGCTTCAACCAGCTGTTCGCCCAGGCCGTTAAGGATGTACCCGTGCTGTGGCTGCCGGCGGGATCGTGTACCGGTTGCTCCGTATCGCTGCTGAACAGCCTGAGCCCGACGATACAGGATTTGCTGCTCGGTGAGGTGTTGCCGGGGGCGCATGTCAGCCTGCAGTTCCACCCCACGGTGATGGCCGGACAGGGCCAGCAGGCAATCGACGTGCTTGACCAGTACAAGGAAGCCGAACCCGGCTCGTTCGTGCTCGTGATGGAAGGTGGTTTGTCGACGAAGGACGGCGGCGTCTACTGCGAGATCGGCGAACACAACGGGCACGGCATCCCGTTGAAGCAGCATTTCGACGAACTCGCGCCGAAGGCGATGGCGGTGATCAACATGGGGACGTGTTCGTCGTATGGCGGCATCCCCGCCGCTCCGCCGAATCCGACCGGCATCCAGCCGGTGGGCGAGTACATGAAGGCTGCGGGGATGAACACGCCGTATGTGAACGTTCCTGGTTGCCCGCCGCATCCGGACTGGTTTGTCGGGACGGTGGCGACGGTGCTGCTCGGTGGTCTGGACATGCTGAAGGTGGATGAACACGGCCGTCCGCTGGCTTTTTACGGCAAGCTGATGCACGACAACTGCGAGTTCCGCGGCAACTTCGACAAGGGCATGTTCGCGCAAAACTTTGGCGACAAGGCGTGCTTGTACAAGTTGGGCTGCAAGGGTCCGGTGACGCATGCCGACTGCCCGCGCCGCCGTTGGAACAGCGGGGTGAACTGGTGCATCGGGTCGGGCAGTCCGTGTATCGGTTGTGTCGAACCGAACTTCCCGTACAAGATGGACATGTACGAGGTGGTACACATCCACGAGCAGACCGCGCCGGACGCCTATCCGCTGGTCGGTGGTGAAAAGGGCGGCGGTGTCGATCCGGTGACAACGGGCATCGTGGGTGGTGTTGCCGGTGCGGCGATTGGTGTCGGAATCGCCAGCTCGCGCGCGAAGAAGAAGGCGGCCACGGCTGATTCTGAGCCGAAGGAGGGGTGATGGAAGCCAACCGCAGATCCTTCCTCAAGCTCACCGGAGCGTTGATTGGGTCGAGCGCGTTCGCGCCCGAGCTGCTGGCGTCCGTGGGCGGTGGCGAGGCGGGATCCATGATTGATGAGCAGTGGGGAATGCTCAACGACGAAGCCTCCTGCACCGGCTGCAAGACTTGTCAGTATGTCTGCAAGAAACGGATGGGTTTTGATACGGCCGGTGATTCCCCGATCTACGACAACCCGCGTGACCTGAACGCCGAAAACTACACCGTTGTGCAGCTCTTCCCGGGCGACGATCAGTGGCCGCACTCGTACGTCAAGCGGCAGTGCATGCATTGCAACGATCCGGCGTGCGCAGCGGCGTGTCCGGTCAGCGCGTTGATCAAGCGCGAGGACGGGCCGGTGGTGTACAACCCGGACAAGTGCATCGGCTGCCGGTATTGCATGGTCGCGTGTCCGTTCGATGTGCCGACCTTCGAGTATTCCTCGGCGACACCGAAGATCCAGAAGTGCGACATGTGTGTCGACCTGGTGGTGCAGGGCAAGAACACGGTGTGTTCGGATGTCTGCCCGCGCAACGCGATCAAGACTGGCAAGCGCAAGGACATGGTCGCGGAAGCGTTCCGCCGGATCAAGGCCGACCCGGACAAGTACATCGACCACGTGTACGGTGAGCATGAAGTCGGCGGAACGGCGGTGGTGTACATCAGCGGCGTACCGTTCGACAAGATCGGCTTCAAGGAATATGACGCGACATCGATCGCCGCGCTGCCGCAGAGCATCCAGCACGGCATTTTCAAGTACTGGGTGACGCCGCTGGCGTTGTTCGGCATGCTGGCGGTAACACGCGGCGCGATGCTGAAGTGTGATCCCGATGACCAGGGTTGCATCGAGGAGTGAGCCATGACGGAACAGAACTACCGTCTCCCCCGTCCTCACCTGCCAACCAGGGCTGAGGTCGAGGAATACGAAAACGTAATGGAGCGGTACCCGCGTGCTCCAATGCGCAAACCGCTCTGGACCCCGGGCTTCACTGCCGGTGTGGCGATTATCATCGCGGGCTTTGTGCTCGTGATGATCCGTCTGATCTTCGGACTGGGCGCGGTGACGAACCTGTCGGACGGCTACCCGTGGGGCCTGTGGATCACGTTCGACGTGGTGATCGGGATCGCGCTGGCTTCGGGCGGCTACACGACCGCCGCGCTGGTGTATGTCTTCAACCAGGGGCAGTTCAGTCCGTTGATCCGTCCCGCGATCACCACCGCACTGCTCGGCTATGCGATGGCGGCGTTCGGGGTGTTTGTCGATGTCGGCCGCTGGTGGCAACTGTACAACCCGATCCTGCCGGACAACTGGAATGGCGGGTCGGCGTTGTTTGAGGTCTCGATCTGCGTGATGGCCTATCTCACCATCCTGCTCATCGAGTATCTCCCCACCCTGACCGATCGCTGGATTCAGGATGGCAAGGGCGGGCTGGCACGATTTTCGATGAAGATCCGGCCATGGCTGGACAAGGTCATGATTGTCTTCATCCTCGCCGGGATTGTTGTCTCGACATTGCACCAGTCATCCCTGGGCGCGACGATGCTGATCGCGCCGCACAGGTTGCATGAGTTGTGGTTTACCCCGTGGCTGCCGGCGTTCTTTCTCTTCTCGTCGGTGGCGGTTGGCTGGCATGTAGTGATTGTCGAGAGCGTGCTCTCGGCGAAAACGTTTGGCCGTGAACCGGAAATGCCGTTGCTCGCCGGGCTGGCGCGTCGGTCGATCCTGTTCCTTGGGTTTTATGTGACGATGAAGTTCTTCGACCTCGTCTTCTACGACAAATTCCACCTGCTGTTTGAGTCGTGGTACGGCGCGCTGTGGTTTGGCGAGATTCTGGTGGTCGGGATGATTCCGGCGCTGCTGCTGTCGGTGCCTTGGATTCGACGAAACCCCAGGTACCTGATGTGGACATCGTGGCTGGTGATTGCCGGGCTGATTTTCAACCGGGCGAACGTGTTCATGTTGGCGTACAGCCCACCGAACGGCTGGAGCTACTTCCCGACGATCTGGGAATTCCTCATCTCGGCAATGATGGTGGCGGTGATTGTGGTCGGGTACAAACTGTTTGCCAATTACTTCCCTGTGCTTGACCGTCAGGAACCAGCGGCGAATGCGAAGAGCTGACGAGGCGATCTGTGTCTGATACGACCGAATCCACCCCGGTTTCTCCCGAAGAGCGGCCGGGGTTTCCTGCCTACAGCGAGGACACCAACGATCTGCCGGAAGATCGCGACAACAAGATCGTATTGTTCCGGGACATGTGCGACCTGTGCGCTGACGACATCGACAGCATCGAACAAACCCGCACGGTGCAGAATGACTGGGAGGCGATCGATCCGGCGGGGGCGCGTGAATTCTTCCGTCTCCGGCTCGAGCAGAATCCCGAATCGGCGTTGCACAACTACCTCTTCGGCCGGTTGGTCAAGTCCCAGAAGGATGCGGTCTTTCACGCCCGCCGGACCATCGAACTCGCGCCGGACTGGGTGTACGGCTACCGGCTGCTGATGAACATTTACGGCCTCTGCCTGTTCCGCCTGGAGTGCCGGCACGACGTGCAGCAACAACTCCGGCAGGAGCTGAAACAGGACGCGGCGTTGTTCGAGCGTGTGCTAGAAGGCACGCCGGATCACGGCGCTCTGCTGGGGTATGTGTTCGATTATTACCTCTACACGCAGCAGCCGAAACAGGCACGCGCGGTGATCAAGAAGGCGCGGAAGATGCGTCAGGACTGGGCGCTGGAGAATGACGCCCCGATGCTGGTCAAGGCTAACGAGGGCAAGTTGAGTGCGGTGCGGCGCTATGCGGCAGAAGTGGTGCACTGGCGGATTTCGCAGGGTCAGCTCAGTTCACGGCAACGTGAGCTGGCGATCATGGAATACCTCGTCTTTCTGTACCGGCGCGGGTTTGCGTTCGAGAATGCGCTGAACGTGATGGACGAGTGGAAGTCGAGCGTGCCGGAAGACTACCTGCCGGGAGTGTATTTCGACCGTGCCCGGTTCCTCGCGTTGCTCGGGCGGGTGGATGAGGCATTCGAATCGCTGCGTGAAGCGATTCGCCTGGGGTTCGACAACCTCGACCGTGCGGAACTGCATCCGTGTTTGCTGCGTCTGCGTTCCGATCCACGTTGGGAACAGATCCGCAAGAAGCTGAGCCGTAACTATCTCGCGGGGTATGAGAAGCGCAAGGCCGAAGCGTTGGCGGGCAAAATGGACCTGCCTGCGCCGGACTTCGAACTGCCCGATGAGTTCGACAACATGGTTCGGTTGGCGGATCTTGCGGGCCGGATCGTGATCCTCGAGTTCTGGTCGAGCGGCTGCCAGCCGTGTCGCACCGGCATTCCCGAGCTGAGCGAATTCACCCGTCACGATGCCGGCAAGAAGGTGCGCGTGTACATGGTCAATGTCGCCAACGAAAACCGGCAACAGGCGCGCAAGTTCATCGACATCCGGCGCTACAAGGCCCACCTGCTGTTTGGTGATGATCGCACGAAGAAACTGTTCAAACTGGCGATGATCCCGGCGACATTGGTGCTCGACCCGAACGGGCACATCCGTTTCCGCGAGGACGGGGTCAAGCTGGGCATCCGTGAACGGCTCAACTGGTGGGTGGACGACCTGAAGAAGGAATTTGAGGGTGTTATGTGAAGTGCTTACCAGTGTTTAGAAAGGGGACATGTGAACAGATCGGTCCGTGAAATCCATGCCGGGAACCTGTAGCGACACCAAACCGGGCCCGTCGTGATGCAACTGGCGCTGTTCACTTGTCCCCTCCTACTCGTTCTTCCATCGGGGACAACTGCGGCGCAGAAGTGACGGGCTACGGAGTTCCCGGCTTAAAGCACTTATCCATCCTCACAGCGAATCCACAGTTTCAAGCG
Organism: bacterium; assembly: GCA_020444425.1. Taxonomy (GTDB): domain Bacteria; phylum Electryoneota; class Electryoneia; order Electryoneales; family Electryoneaceae; genus BMS3BBIN04. Next base: position 15,675 of record JAHLLB010000024.1, read on the forward strand.
CCGCAGATGTCCCCTTCCTCCGCAGCCCGCAGCCCGCCGTCCGCAGCCCTTTCTCGTGCCTCACCCTCCGTCAATTCAGGCTTTACTTCTCTTCCGGTCCCAGCCTCTTCACCGTATCCTTTCTCACCGGCTGAACGCGACCTGTAGACGACACCTCAGCCGCAGACGACCAACCCGGAGAAACCCATGCCTGACCCGCAAGCGCTGTATGCTGATCTGCGCGCCCGGATGCGCGAAGCGACAACCCTCGAAACGATTTCCGCAGTGCTCGAATACGACGATGAGACGGTGATGCCGGCCTCGGCGGCGGAGTACCGTGGCGAGCAGGCGTCGTTGATCAACGGCCTGCGGCATGACCGTTTCACCGACCCGAAAGTCGGCGAACTGTTGAGCGAGTTGGAAGCGGCGGATGCGTTCGAAGCAGGCTCGGCGGAAGCGGTCAACGTGCGCGAGTGGCGGCGGGAATATGACCGCCAGGTGAAACTGCCGCGCAAGCTGGTGCAGGATATCACCGAAACGTCGGTTCGGGCCCGGAATGCGTGGATCGAAGCGCGTGGCAAGAACGATTACGCCCTGTTCAAACCGTGGTTGCAGAAAACGTTCGACCTGCAGAAACAGGTGGCGGACGCGTACGGCTACGAGGATGATCCGTACGACGCGTTGATTGACCAGTACGAGATCGGCGCGAAGACAAAGGACGTGGCGGAGATCTTCAAGAACCTGCGTGAATCGCTGGTCACGATGATCCACAAGATCGAGGACGCCCCGCGTCAGCCGGACATGAGCGCGATCGAAGGCTCGTTCGACATCGAGGCGCAGAAGAAATTCGTGCGCGAGGTGGTGACCACGCTCGGCTTCGATCCGGACCGTGGCGTAATCGGCATCGCGCATCACCCGTTCTGCACCACGCTCGGCCCGAACGACGTTCGCATCACGACACGGTACGAGGAGAAGCGTTTCGACACGGCGTTCTCGAGCACCGTCCACGAGGGCGGGCACGCGATGTACGACCAGAATGTGCGACAGGACGAGTGGGGCAATCCGATGGGTCAGTTCCTCACCCTCGGCGTGCATGAATCCCAGTCCCGATTCTGGGAAAATCAGATCGGTCGCACGCGCACATTCTGGGAAAAATGGTGGCCGGTGGCGAAGGGGTATTTTCCGCAGCTGGCCAACGTGGACCTGGACGCCTTCCTGTTCGCGATGAACGCCGCGCAGCCGTCCTTGATTCGTGTCGATGCCGACGAGCTGACCTACAACCTGCACATCATGATCCGGTTCGAGTTGGAGCTGTCGATCCTGCACGGCGATCTGCCGTACGACGACATTCCGGCAGCGTGGAACGAGCGCTACAAGGAGTATCTCGGGGTCGAGGTGCCGAACGACGCGGACGGCTGCCTGCAGGACATTCACTGGTCGATGGGAATTATTGGCTATTTCCCGACGTACGCCTTGGGCAACCTCTACGCCGCGCAGTTCGCACACGCGTTGCAACGTGATCTGGGTCCGTTGGACGACCTGGTCCGGGCGAGCCGGTACGACGACATTCGCGGCTGGTTGACGACCAACATTCACAGCCAGGGCCGCCGGTTCACACCGAAGGAGCTGATCGAGAAGGTGACTGGGGAAGCACCGTCCTCAACGTACCTCGTCGATTATCTCAAGGATCGGTTCGGGACGTTGTACGGGATTGAGTTGTAAGGGGTGGTGATGTGCCCTTGTTGACGCTGAGAACGGGGTGTCATTCCGAACGGAACGAAGAGAAGTGAGGAATCTACTTGAAATTACGGGGTTAACGCCTCGTTGAACCGGCACCGTTTCATTGAGCAGATCCTTCACTGCGTTCAGGATGACACCTCAAAACCAGTTGTGAGGTATGAGGTTTGAGTTCTGAGGAACTGAGTACTGACGACTGAGCACTGACCACTGATCACAGCCCATCGCCCACAGCCTACCGCCTGATGTCATGCCAGCCCATGCTGCAGCAGCAGCGGCTTGTCGTTGAGGATGGTTTCGGTGGGGCCGTCCGCGGCAACGCTGCCGTGTTCGAGCACGACCACCCGTGTACACAGCCGCCGTACGAACTCGAGATTGTGTGACGCGATCACCATTGGCAGGCGCATGGTGTCCAGCATTCCGCCAAACTCACGCTGGCCACGTGGATCGAGGCCTGCGGTGGGTTCGTCCAGGACCAGCAGCCGCACCTTCATCGCGAGCACGCTGGCGAGGCTGGCGCGCCGTTTCTCGCCGATACTCAGGTGCCACGCATTCCGTCCTTCCAAACCGGCCAGCCCGACCTGTTCCAGCAGGGTCCGCACCCGTTCGTCCCGGCCGTTATCCCGCTTGCTGATCCCGAACGCGATGTTTTCGGCGACAGTCGGCAGAAAGAGTTGATCGTCCGGATTCTGGAACAGGAAGCCGACACGTTGCCGGATTTGCTTCAGGTTGGACGCCTCGACCGGCATGCCATCCAGTTCCACCTCCCCGGTTTTGCTTTGCAGCAGGCCGTTCAGGTGCAGCAATAATGTGGTCTTGCCGGACCCGTTCGCGCCGAGCAGCGCGACCCGTTCATCGTCCCCCATCACGAACGAAACATCCCGCAGCGCGGTGGTGCCATCCGGGTAGCGGTAACTGAGGTGACGGATGCGAATCAGTTCGCTCATGGCAGGATCCACAGAATGAGCAGCGCAACCAGGCCGGCGGTATCCAGGACGATAAAATCACGCACGACAAGCCGTGACGGCTGGAGCAATCCGCCAGCCGCGCCTTCATATCCACGCGCGAGCATCGCCATGTGGATGCGTTCGCCGCGTTCGATGGTGCGCAGGAACAGCGACCCGGCCAGCTTGCCGGGCATGCGGGATTGCCAGATCCACGCTCCGGTATGGCCGCGGGCGGCGAGGGAACGGACGAGCTGGACGCGTTCGGCGTTAATCACGTCGATGTAACGGAACGCCATTGCGAGGATGTCGAGGAACAGGGTGGGCACACGCAGGCGTCGCAAGGCGAACAGGATCTCGTGAAACGGCAGCACCACCAGCAGCACAATCACGCATGACAACGCCAGCAACACCTTCAGCAGCAGCCCGGCGGTGGTCAACCAGACGGCTGAATCGTTGGCAACCAGGCCACGCAGCAGCAACACCGGCAACACGATCAACATCGCGACTGGAAGCGCGCGTTTCGACTTCGCGAGGAAGGCTGGAATCTGAGTGCGAAATACGAATGCGGCACCGGCGATCAGCAGTGCGAACGCGAATAGTGAGATGAACTGACCGGGCGGTGTGAACACCACGCCGAGCAGCAGGATGAACTGGGTCAGGACGATCGTGCGCGAATCAAAGGAGGCGGGGATTGGTTCGGACGCAGCTGGGCTCATTCGGACGACCCGGCTTTTTTCCGTGCCGCGATGCCCCAGCCGAGCGCCAGCATCACGAGCAACGTCGCCAATGTGCCGGCCACACCCGCCAGCGAGGTGGACAGACCCTCGTTCTCGACCCCGGGGACAGTGTAATCCGGCAGCGGCGACTCGACGACGGGCGGTTGCGCGTCGGCATGCTCGATGAAGCCGAGTTTCGTTGCGACGGCCTCGAGACCGTCCGCCCAATCCGACGCAAACGGTGAGACCAATGCCGCGAGCACGAATGCCACGGTCAGGAAACCGAGCAGAAACCGGAGGTTGCCCGTCTTGCGCGCGGGTTGTGTCATGCCAGCCTCCCGCGGTAGAGGGCGGACTGCGGCGCTACGTTGAGCAGGTCCGGCCGCCATGCGAGAATCAGCGACAGTGCGGAAGCGGTGACGATACCTTCGCCGAGGCCGATGATGGCGTGTACGCCGATCATTGCCGGAAAGACCAGTTTGGCGGGCACGATACCAGAGAACGACAGGATCGCGGCGCAGGTCGCGGACGCCGTCACCAGCGACAGCCACGCCGCCACACCGCCCGCGAGTGGCAGGAAACGCGCCGGCAGCCTCATCGTGCGCGCTGATTGCAGCACCAGCCACGCGACTCCGCCTCCGACCAGCCCCATGTTCACCAGGTTCGCACCGAGGGCGGTGATGCCGCCATCCGCGAACAGCAGCGCTTGCAGCACAAGCGTTACCGTCATCACCAGTAGGCCGCTGTACGGCCCGAGCAACGCGACCGCCAGCGCCGCGCCGAGCACATGGCCGCTGGTTCCGGCGGCGACGGGGAAATTGATCATCTGTGCGGAAAAGATGAATGCAGCGGTCACACCGAGCAGGGGAACGGTTTTCGTGTCCAACGTCTTCCGGGTTTTCCGGATCGACACCGCACACGCAATCAACGCCAACGCCGTCGTCGCGCCCGCTACCGGGGCTGAGACGAATCCGTCAGGCAGATGCATCCTTCCCCTCCCCGTTGTGATGCTGCTGATCGTGCAAATTGCCTGTGGTGCTCATGGACAGGGCAACGTGCAACACGCCGCGCTGCTGGCGGATGTGCTCGGTAAAGCGCTGGATCTCACTCGCTTGCCCGCGCGCGATGATCACTTCGGCGCACACTTCACGGTCGAGGTGAACGTGCGTTGTCGCAAGGATCATGTCGTGGTGATGGTGCTGATGTTCGGTAAGGCGACGGTTTAGGTCAGTCGAGTGGTGGTTGAACACGAGGGTGATAGTACCGATGACGTCTTCATCCCGCTCCCACTCGCGCTGCACCAGCACATTGCGGATGATGTTGCGCAGGAAGGCGGAACGATTTTCGAACGGCTCGTCCTCAATGATCGCCTGGAGCTGTTCGTGCAGATCCCGTTCCATGGTGATACTGAGTCGGACAAGATCGGACATGGGGGCTCCCGGTATTACATACCGACGATTCGTAATATCTGACACAAAGTGCTTGCTTCCAAACGACTTCCGGAAAGAAATTGAATCAATCGGGCCTGCCGATTAACATAGGGGAGGTTAACTCGCCTCCGAGTTCACGGTAGGCTATTGAAAAACAAAGACATGATGGTAACGCTGATCTTAGATTCTACGAATCATTCCTGTTTCCGATTCGGAGTAAACCTTTATTTTTAAGTGCAGGGCGGACCGGCGGTGGGCGTGATGTGCATGAACTCGGTTTGATCGAAGAAATCGTGCGGATTGGTGAAACGGAACTCGCAGCGTCGGGAGTTTCGGGTCCGGTGCGGACCTTGGTCTTGCGTGTCGGCAAGCTGTCCGGCGCGAGCCCGGAAGCGCTGAGAGGAGCGTTCGAGATTGTCGCCCCGGCAACACGTTTCGCGGGCGCGACGCTGGAGATTGAGGAACCTCCGGCGACTTGCCGCTGTCTCGCGTGCGGCGCGGAACACGAGGTTGACGGGTACACATTCCAGTGTCCAACATGCGGGGATGGACGGATCACCATCGAGGGCGGCCGGGAGCTGCAGCTAATGTCGTTGGATGTGGATGACGGCGAGGAACCATCGTGAGAGTTGCCAGTCAATTGCGACTCTGATCAGGCGGAAGTCATTCTGAACGGAACGAAGAGAAATGAAGAAGAGCCAGATTCTCAACCGTTGGCGCGACGATTCGGGGGTGGTGTAGCTGGATCTTCTTCCGCCGCTAACAGTCGCGGCGCCAGTATGACGCATTTTTGAGCTTTCTCTGGCACAACAGGATCACGGCGAGGATTGGATGGAAATCGTAGTCAGCAAGGACTTGTTGAAGGCGAACGACACGATTGCCGCGGCGAATCGTGCCCGCCTGAGCGCGCTCAACCTGAACATGATCAACCTGCTCGGCTCGCCGGGATCGGGCAAGACGACGGTGCTGGAGGCGCTGGGCAAGGTGTGGCAGGGATCGAAGCGGATTGGTGTGATCGAGGGCGATCTCGCGACCTCGCGTGACGGCGAACGCATCGAGGCGATCGGCTGGCCGGCGACGCAGATCAACACCGGCGGCGGCTGCCACCTGGAAGCGAACATGGTGGCGAATGCGTTGGAATCGTTGCCGCTGGACGATCTCAACCTGCTGGTGGTGGAAAATGTCGGCAACCTGGTGTGTACGGCGTCTCACGATCTCGGCGAGAAGCTGCGGATCGTCGTTCTGTCAGTGACCGAGGGGCATGACAAGGTGGCAAAGTACCCGCCGATGTTTCAGAAAGCGGACGTGGTCGTGTTCAACAAGGCCGACATTCTCGAGTACACGGACTTCAGCATTGAGCAGGCAACGGAGGACGCGTTGCGGCTGAATCCGGAGCTTACCTTCTTTACTGTTTCCGCCCGCACGGGCGCTGGAATCAACGAACTCGCGGACTTTCTGCTCGCACAGCTTACCTGATTGATACCGCGCGTCAGCCTGGGATTTGTATGAGTGAAGTGCAGGACATGCGGCGAGTCGGACTCACGGTCACAGGTGCCGTGCAGGGAGTTGGATTCCGTCCCTTTGTCTATCGCACTGCCCTGGACAATCACCTCTCCGGTTGGGTGCGTAACACCGGTGCTGGTGTTGAATTGGAAGTCCAGGGGGAATCGCCGTTCATCGAGCTATTTCTTCGCCATTTGCAACTCGCTCCTCCCCCGAACGCGATTCTTACGTCCATCGAGCAGTCCGAACTGACGCCTGAGGACTGCAACACGTTTGAGATCCGGCACAGCGAAGCCGGCACGAAGCAGGCGTACATCCTGCCCGATCTCGGTTCCTGCCGTGATTGTGTCAACGACATCTTCGACGAGAAGAACCGCCGGTACGGCTATCCGTTCACCAACTGCACCAATTGCGGCCCGCGTTACAGCATTACCCGTGAGCTGCCGTATGATCGGCCGAACACCAGCATGAGCACCTTCGAGCTGTGTCCGGTGTGCCAGTCGGAGTATGACAATCCGGCGGATCGTCGGTTCCACGCGCAGCCGAACGCGTGTTCGGTGTGCGGCCCGCGGCTGGCCCTGTGGGGCCCGGGTGGCCGTGAGATTGCGGTCAAGGACGAAGCGTTGGCGACCGCCGGGCAGGCGTTGCTGGCGTGCCAGATCGTCGCGGTGAAGGGATTGGGCGGCTTCCACCTGATGGTTCGCGCGGATGACGAGGAGTCGGTGCGGCGGCTGCGCAAACGCAAGCGGCGGGCGGAGAAACCGTTCGCGTTGCTGGCGTCCGGCATGCCGCAAGTCCACCGTTTCTGCAACGCGACGAACGAGGAAGTTGACCTGTTGATGACGCAGCAGGCACCGATTGTGTTGCTGGAACGCAGTGACGATCCGACGATTTACATCGCTGAGGCGGTTGCGCCGGGCAACCCGCGGCTGGGCGTCATGCTGCCATACACCCCGTTGCACCACCTGCTGATGGCGGAAGTCGGGGTGCCGTTGGTCGCAACCAGCGGCAACCTGTCCGACGAACCGATCTGCATTGACGAACACGAAGCAGTCACGCGTTTGAACAGCATCGCCGACCTGTTCCTCGTGCATAACCGGCCGATCCTGCGACCGGTGGACGATTCGGTGGCGCGGGTGATCTCCGGCCGTCCGCAGCTGTTGCGGCGGTCGCGGGGCTACGCGCCGTTGCCCATCGAAGTGCCCGGAGACGGACCGGTGCAAGTGGCGGTCGGCGCGCATTTGAAGAACACGATTGCCTACGCGCACGGTTCGCAGGCGTACATCAGCCAGCACATCGGCGATCTCGAAACCGAGCTCGCGATGGATGCCTTCCGTGATGCGATCAGGCAGCTGGTGTCGATTTACGACGATGAACCGGCCGAACTCATTGCCGATGACCACCCGGATTACCTCTCGTCGATGTACGCGCACAAGCAGGGTGTGCCGGTGACCACGGTGCAGCATCACGTGGCACATGTCCACGCGGTGATGGCGGAACATAAGCTCGCTGCTCCGGTACTCGGGTTTGCGTGGGACGGGACCGGCCTCGGTCCGGACGGCACGGTCTGGGGCAGTGAAGTAATCAACGTCGGAACGGACGCCTGGACCCGCGCGGCGCACCTGCGGACCTTCCGTTTGCCGGGCGGGGACGCAGCGTCGAAAGATCCTCGCCGCAGCGCGTTGGGACTGCTGTATGCGTGGCAGGGCGAAAACGCTGCAGCGTTCCTCGACAAGCACGCGCCGCACCTGCTCAAGGGTCACGAACGCGAGGTGATGCTGCGGATGCTGGACTCCGGTGTGAACAGTCCGGAAACGTCCAGCATGGGCCGGTTGTTTGATGCGCTGTCGGCGTTGACGCGTGTCCGTGCGCGAAATTCCTTCGAAGGCCAGGCGGCGATGGAGTTCGAATGGGCGGCGGATCTTGATGAACCGGGAGCCTACGACTTCGCATTGCATCAGCAAGAGGACGGCCCGACGGTGATTGACTGGGCGGGCGTGTTGGACCAGGTGTTCGTCGATCTCGCGGCTGAAACAGCGGTCGGTGTGATGTCCACCCGTTTCCATCGTGGACTGGCGAACGTGATTCTGCGGCTGGCCGGCCAGTCGCCAGTGGAACAGATTGTCCTCTGCGGTGGCTGTTTCCAGAACAAGTTGCTGCATGAACTCGCGGTGGCCGGGCTGGAAAATGCTGGCAAGCGGGTGTACTGGGCGGAGCTGGTGCCACCCAACGACGGCGGGATCGCGTTGGGTCAGATCCATTACGCGCGCACAACGGGCAGGAGGTAAGCATGTGCCTCGCAATACCGGGCCGGGTTGTATCGGTGGACGGTGAAGGCTTGCTGCGCACCGGTCAGATAGACTTCAACGGCATCGTGCGAGAAGTCAGCCTGTCGCTCCTCCCCGATGCGATGGAACACGACTGGGTGCTGGTCCACGCCGGCTTCGCGCTCAACGTGATCGACGAAGAGGAAGCGGAACGCACGCTGGACGACCTGCGCCGTCTCGGTGAACTCGGCGGCGGCCTGATGGGCGGCGACGAGTTCGACCGTCGCGAGCGTGCTGATGGCAACTCGAACGCACCACCGGACGCCGGCGCATGAAGTACATCGACGAATACCGGGACCCGGCGACAGTGAAGGCGTTGGTGGCGGAGCTGCAGCGGGTGGTGACGCGTCCGTGGACGATCATGGAAATCTGCGGTGGGCAGACGCACGCGATAGTCCGCTTCGGAATTGACGAGCTGTTGCCGGACGAGATCACGCTGGTCCATGGCCCCGGCTGCCCGGTGTGTGTCACGCCGATCGAGATCATTGACCGCGCGCTGGCGATTGCGTCGCGCGAGGATGTCATCTTCACCACGTTCGGCGACATGATGCGTGTGCCGGGCACGGACAAAGACCTGCTGATGGTCAAGGCGAACGGCGGCGACGTGCGGATGGTGTACTCGCCGTTGGACGCGATCAAGCTGGCGCGGGAAAACCCGGACAAGCAGGTGGTGTTCTTCGCGGTCGGGTTCGAGACCACCGCGCCGACAACCGCGATGCTGGCGCAACAGGCGCGCGTGTTGGGCTTGAAAAATGTGTCGTTGCTGACTGCGCATGTGCTGGTCCCCCCCGCGATTGAGGCGCTTCTCTCTTCGCCGGAGAATCTTGTCCAGGGCTTCCTCGCGGCCGGGCATGTGTGTACTGTGACCGGGTTTGCCGACTACGAGCGCTTCGCCGTGGCATACGGCATCCCGATTGTCGTCACCGGCTTCGAACCGGTGGATATTCTGAGTGGAATTCTCGAAACCGTGCGGCAGCTTGAAGCCGGACAAGCCCGCGTTGACAACCGGTACGGGCGTGTGGTACAACGGGAAGGCAACACGCGTGCGTGGTCGGTGGTGGCTGAGGTATTCGAACCTTGCGACCGTCAGTGGCGCGGGCTGGGGTCAATTCCGATGAGTGGCCTGGCATTTCGCGAGCAGTGGGCCGAGTTTGATGCGGAACAGCGGTTCGATGTCGGCGACATCCAGTCACAGGAAGACCCGCGCTGCCAGAGCGGACTGGTGTTGCAGGGGCGGCTGAAACCCACCGACTGTCCGTTGTTCGGTGTAGAGTGCACACCGGAACACCCGCTCGGCGCGACGATGGTTTCGTCCGAAGGCGCGTGCGCAGCGTATTGGAAATATCGTCCAGCGGCAGCAGTGAGAAGCGAAACGGTGCGCGATGGCTGATCCGATCAATCCGGCGGACATGGCCTGTCCGATGCCGCTGAACAAGCATGATCGTGTGCTGCTCGCGCATGGTGGCGGCGGCACGTTGATGCGTGACCTGATCCGGAACGTGTTCGCGAAAACCTTCGCCCGGGACGGGTACACCGCCGAGCACGACGCCGCCCGTCTGACCATGCCGAAGGGCGACCTCGCGTTTACCACCGACTCCTACGTCATCTCCCCCCTGTTCTTTCCCGGCGGCGACATTGGCTCGCTGGCGGTACATGGCACAGTCAACGACCTGGCCATGGCGGGCGCGAAACCGCTCTACCTGAGTGCCGGCTTCATCCTCGAGGAAGGACTCGAGATGGCGGTACTGGAGCGGGTGGTCGCGAGCATGCGTGCGGCGGCAGACGCTGCGGATGTCGTTCTTGTCACCGGAGATACGAAGGTCGTCAACCGTGGCAAGGGGGACGGCCTGTACATTAATACCGCCGGGATCGGTGTGGTGCCGGATGGGATACGTGTCGGCCCGGAACGGATTGAGTCAGGGGATGCGATTCTGGTCAGCGGTGATGTCGGACGGCACGGGTTGACCATCCTCGCGACACGCAATGAACTGGGGTTTCAGTCGGACCTGGCCAGCGATTCGGCGCCGGTGGCGGTTGCGGTGAAGGCGTTACTGGACAGCGGCGTCGAGGTGCATTGCCTGCGGGATCTGACCCGTGGCGGCCTGGCCGCGGCGTTGTGCGAGCTGGCGGAATCCTCAAGATTACATTTTGATGTCGAACAGGAACGGGTGCCAGTGCTGGACACCACGCGTGCGTTGGGCGAACTGCTCGGTATTGACCCGATCCATGTCGCCAACGAAGGCCGGTTTGTGGTGATGGTGCCGGAACGTCAGGCGGACAAAGCGCTTGAGGTGCTACGTGCAGTGGATGTCAGCGCGGGCGCGGTGCGTGTCGGCACGGTGAACGATCAGCGGCAACCGGGAACAGTGTCGTTGCTGACGCCGTATGGAGTGCGTCACCAGCTGGCGTTGCTGAGTGGCGAGCAGCTGCCGCGGATTTGTTGATCGTCAGAACAACGCACTATTGCCGTCTCATACTGTTTTGTCGACTCAAACATGCCCTCGGGCTTTAGCCCGGGATGATCAGGCTCGGAAGCTACCGCAGACACCACGACCTCGGACTTCAGTCCGGGATTTTGCGCATCTGGTCTGTATTTAACTGATTTGTCATGCCCGGGCTAAAGCCCGAGGACGTAGAGCAGGAGCGTACATTACCAGCGGATTACCCCGGGCTAAAGCCCGAGGGCATGGCGGCAGTGGGTAATAAAAATGAGGGATATCCCGGGTTGAAGCCCGAGGGTAGTTCCATTTTAGTAGGTTAGATCCGGCTGGCTTAATCGCCGCAGCAGCTGGATCTTGTCTCCAGTCGAAACGAGTCGTGAGGGAAAGACGGATGAGTGAGACGACATTCACGACCGATCCGTCCAAGGACAACCGGATCGGATTTTTCAAGCGTCTGCTGGGCAAATGCCTGACCGAGGTGCCGCGCAACGATGAGTGCTGGTCGTTCGCGGACGGCAACCTGACCATCGACCTGGGCAAGGCGGGCGAGCTGGCGCGTCCCGGGCAGGCGTTACGGTTCGAAGCGGAAACCTTGCCGCATCGTGTGCTGGTGGTGCATGGCGACGACGGCGAATACCACGCGTTCAAGAACGAGTGCACGCACGGCAAGCGGCAGCTCGATCCGGTACCCGGCGCGGGCACGGTTCAGTGTTGCAGCCTCGGAAAATCAACGTTCGAGTATTCAGGTGAATTTGTGCGTGGCTCAGCGAAGGACAACCTGACGGTTTATCCAGTCACGGTGGCTGAGAAAACGCTTACGGTGCAGCTGGGGTAAACCACAGAGAAACGGCGATACTCTTCGCATCTGGCGACATTCCTCGCAGGCGGTGACACTCTCCACAAATAGCGATACTATTCGCAGATCATGCCCTCGGGCTTTAGCCCGGGATGATCAGGACCGGAAGCCACCACAGACACCACGACCTCGGACTTCAGTCCGGGTATTGAGCATCTGCTGTATCGTTCACTGGTTCACTATGCCCGGGCTGAAGCCCGAGGGCATGGGTACGTTGGGTGATCCAAACGATGGGAATCCCGGGCTAAAGCCCGAGGGCAAGAGGACAGGTATCAATCTGAATGCGGATAATCCCCAGATTTAATCCGCAATTCAGGATCAGCTTGTCACTCCTCCGGATGGCAGCAATCCATGGTCACCTTGCCACTCGCCTGGTCCTTCTGGATCTTCGGGCTGATGTAGGGAATGCCGAGGTTCATCCCTCTGAGAATCAGCAGCACGGCGACGCTGGCGATGGCAATGGTGGTCAGTTTGCGGTAGGAAATGCGGAATTTGTTGAGGATCGCCATGCCGGCATAGCTGGTAACCAGCAGCGCCGGAATAGTTCCGAGTCCAAACCATGCCATGTACGCGACCGACTGTTCCATCGATCCCATCGCGCTGGCGGCAGCGGCGGCGGTGTAGACCAGTCCGCACGGCAGGAAGCCGTTAAGGATGCCGATCACCAGTTGTGTCGGGGCGGAAGTCGATTGCGGCAGTTTCGCCCAGATCTTGCGGATCCACGTGGTCGGCCCGGTGGTCAATTGTTGCGGCAGGATCTTGTTGATCCATTTCGCGGGCAGCAGCACACCAATGAGCAGGATTGCGCCGATGGCGATGGAGACCCAGCGTTGATAGCCCGCCATGCGGAAGCCTTCCGCGAGTACGCCGACGAACACCCCGAGCAGCATGTAGGTGAGGGTACGGCCGATGTTGTACGCAAGCCGTGAGGTCAACCCGCGCCAGCTCTTGCCCTGTTTGCGGGAAAGCGCGACCACGATCGGACCGCACATGCCGATGCAGTGCAGCCCGCCGAGAAACCCGAGCGGAAAGGCGGTGGCGATGACGTAGGTCTCAAACATGGCGCATCCATCCAGCTTCGGTGATGGGGGGCATCACGGAAGAAACAGTATGGCTTCCTGGTAGTAGTCTTCGTTGTTAACAGTCCAGCTGATCTTCGCCTTCCAGTTGCCGCGCTGCAGGTCGCGCAGGTCGACAATCTGTTCGCCGGACGCATCAAACTCGAGCGTATAGCTACGGTCCATGGACGCATCCGACGGGCGATACAGCACCACCTGACCCCCGAATCCGGCGGACGGGCTGAGGTCGCCTGGAAACAGGAAGGTCAGTGTGCGTTTGCCGGCGTCCAGCTTCCACGCGAGCGTGCTGTCCTGCTGCGAGCGTTCGAGCTCGTCGATGCGGGAATCGTACTCCAGCCCGCGTTCGTAGTAGCGATCTTCGACCAGGTCTCGGCTCTGCAGTGACGCAAAGATGATGAAACCGACCAGGCTGATCACGAACACGACCAGCACCAGGGCGATACCGATCGCCCACGGTTCGCCGGATTTTTTCGTTAACTCTTGCGTTTCTGGCATCAGTGGCTTCTTTTGCGTCTGTTGAATCCGCGAGAACCGGTATCACCCGGGTCACAAGATGACCCGGGCCACCCTTCGGATCAGCCCTGCTGGCGGAGCCATCAGGGGCACATGCTCACGGGCACATATCTGATCTTGCTCGATCCGATGTTACTGTCTTTTCCTGTCTTTTACTGTCTTTTCCTGTCTTTTCCTGTCTTTTCCTGTCTTTTACTGTCTTTTCCTGTCTTTTCCTGTCCTTTACTTCCTTTCAAGGCGCTGCCGGTCCCATGAAGTTCGTTTTGACGGTCTCGAGCACTCCGTCGTCATTGCTGATCTCGATCCGGATCGGTGTCTTCAGCGGATCGAGGATATCGCGCGGCAGCGTGACAAAGAACGCCTGCTCGAGAATGCCCTCGGCGTCGATGCGTAGATCGGTGCCGACGATCTGAATCTTGCCGCTCGCCGGTTCAACAAGCTTCAGGTGCAGTGGCATCGGCTCGTACGTTTTGTTGACCACTTTCAGGTTGTACAGGTTCTGGATCGTCGCGCCGTCATCCACTTCCTGGAACAGCTGGCCGGGGGTGCGCAGGATGGTGGTTTCGACGTCGCTGCGCAGCACCAGCATGGTGACAAACACGCTGATCAGGATCGCGAAAATGACCAGGTAGCCGATCACGCGCGGGGTGAAGCGGAACCTGGTGCCATTCTTGACCATGTTGTACGATGCGTACCGGATCAGGCCGCGCGGCCGGTTGTACTTGTCCATGACCGTGTCGCAGGCGTCCATGCAGGCGGTGCAGTTGATGCATTCGAGCTGGATGCCGTTCCGGATGTCGATCCCGGTCGGGCACACTTTGACGCAGGAGAAGCAGTCAACACAATCGCCCGAGAGTTGTGTTTTCTTCGCCTTGTTCGCCGGCATGCGCTCTTCGCCACGGTTGAAATCGTAGGTCACCGCGACGCTGTCATTGTCGAGCAGTACGCCCTGCAGCCGTGCGTACGGGCACAGTAGCGTACACGCCTGCTCCCGGAACCACGCGAAAATGAAGTAGAACAGGCCGGTGAAGCTGAGCACGCCGATGAAGGCGCCCATGTGGTCGCCGGGGCTGCCGCTGATGCGTTCAAGGAAGCCGTCGGTCCCGACGAAGTAGGCCATGAAGGTGTTGGCGACGGCGAACGCGACGACAAAGAAGGTCAACCACTTGCCACCCTTGCGCCACAGTTTGTCGAAATCCCATGGCTTGGACTTAAGGCGGCGCTGCTTGGACGGCCCCCCCTCGAACAAATATTCGATCTTGCGGAACACCATCTCCATGAAGATCGTCTGCGGGCAGGCCCAGCCGCACCACAGACGTCCCCAGATGACGGTGAACAGCAGCAGGAAGACGACCAACGAGATGAATGCGATGACGAAATAGATCGCGTCCTGCGGCCAGAACGGGACGCCGAGAATGGAGAACCGGCGGTCGAGGATGTTGACCAGCAGCAGCGGGTGACCGTTAATCTTGATCCACGGCGCGGAGAAGAACAGGACGACGAGAAACGCGGCGACCCACGCCCGGGCACGGTGATAGCGACCCGCCGGTTTCTTCGGGTACACCCATTTCCGTTGGCCCTGCGCGTCCACCGTGGCGATGCGTTGCCGGAACGCTTCCCCGGCACCGTGCACCTCATCGCGGGATTCGTTGTCGTTCTGGTCGGTCACGATGTTGATCATCGATTCCTCGGTCCTTGCTGGGTGGCCAGGGAGGTTGTCGGACTCACGGCTGGCCAAAACAGTGGTACAACCTGTGTGAAAGCTGGCACATGACAGAGGACAGCGAACAGTCCACAGTCTAAAGGCTACAGGCTACAGGCTATAGGCTACAGGCTACAGACTACAGTCCTGAGTGGTCAGTGGTCAGTTGGAGGGTGTCATCCTGAACGCAGTGAAGGATCTGGTTTCCAGTTTATCCGCAGGTTCCTCGATGTGGAACTGTTGCGGTAACTTCGGTCAGATTCTTCACTTCTCTTCGTTCCGTTCAGAATGACATTCAACACCCACTCTGTTTCCCCTGTCATCCGTGACCACCTCCGCGTCCGCAAGTCTTTTGACACGGGCACATCTTTCCCCGGCAGAAATGGCTGCCGGGCTACAATTAATCTGCTGCGGCGTACAGATCGCCCTGCGGTGCCTTGCCGTTCGGCGGATCGGTACCGCGCAACGTTTCGACGTAGCTCGCGACCTGAATGATCTGTTCCGGGCTCAAGCTGCGTTCCCACGCGATCATCCCGTTGATCGGGACGCCTTTTTTGATCGTGTGCACGACATCCGCGAACCGGCCACCGTTAATCCAGTACTCGTCGGTCAGGTTCGGGCCGATACCGCCCTCGCCAACGCGTCCGTGACAGGAGAAGCAATACTGGTCGTAAATACCTTTCCCCGCCGCGATTTCGGCGTTCGCGGTGAGCATCACGACAGTTGTATCCACCGGTTCCTGCTCGACTTCCGCGACCAGCGACTGCCCGCTGAACAAACTCGCCTGGGTCACTTCCGGGTACGGGTTGTGCCAGACGGTGTGCGCGGGTTTGAACACATAGTCCATCAAGCTCGGGCCCTGGTCTTCCGGCAGCCGGGTGTAGGCGGCGTCCACCTGCTTCTTGTACTTGACGGTGGACGAATCCCCAAAGCCAGTGACGTGGTACCAGAGCAGGTAAACGAAAGCAAACACAATGGTGATGTAGAACAGGTTTACCCACCAGCGCGGCATGTCGTTATCGTATTCCTGGATGCCGTCAAAATCGTGGTCGAACAGTTCATCCATTTGCTTCTTCTTCGGCATGGATTCAGTCCTCCCGGTCAGCGTTGGCGGCGTCGTCAGCATCGAGGGGCATCGAGCTCATCTCCTCGAGATAGGTTTTGTCCATCCGGATCATCTGCCAGATAGCGGCGACGAACACGGTGAAGAAGATCACCACGGACACCGTGGGATAGGCGCCGAGGCCGATGGTAAACGGTTGCAGCAGTTCGCTTAGCATGGGGGGCCTCCTCCTATGGTTGCACCGTGGCGGGTTTGATGTCCGTGCCCAGGCGTTGCAGGTACGCGATCAGTGCGATGATCTCACGGTCCGCCGCGACCTCGACACCCTGGTTTTCCAGGTTCTGCGCGATTTCCCAGGCCTGCGTTTCCAGCACCGTCTCGGCTTCATCCTCGAAACCTTCCGGGTACGGCACGCCGACCCTGCGCAGGGCGACGATCTTGTCGCCGATGTTCATGTACTGAAGCTCATCGGTAATCAGCCACGGGAACGGCGGCATCAACGACCCGGGCGACATGGATGTTGGCTCGAGCATGTGGTTGTAATGCCACGCGTCCGGATACTTCCCGCCGACGCGATGCAGGTCCGGGCCGGTACGTTTCGAACCCCACAGGAACGGATGATCGTAAACGAATTCACCGGACTTGGAATACTCGCCGTAGCGTTCGGTTTCCGACCGGAACGGGCGCACCAGCTGCGAGTGGCAGGATACGCACCCTTCGCGGATGTAGATGTCGCGTCCCGCGACTTCCAGCGGCGTGTAAGGCTTGACGGTACTGATGCTGGGCACGTTGGATTGGATGACGAACATCGGCACCATTTCCAGGAGTCCGCCAATCACCACGGCGATGAAGGAGAGCAGCAGGAACCGCATCGGCCGCTTTTCGATCCAGCGGTGGTAGTATTCCTTTTCCGCGTGCGGTTTTTCCGGGGTCAACGGCGCAGCCTGCGCCTCTTCGTTGGCAACGAACGACCCCTGCTTCGCGGTCATGATCAGGTTGAACGCCATCACGAACATGCCGATGAAGAACATGCCGCCGCCGACAGCGCGGGTGACATACATCGGCACAATCTGCAGCACGGTTTCGAGGAAGTTCGGATACTGCAGGAACCCGTCCGCAGTGAACTGCTTCCACATCAGCGACTGGGTGATGCCGGCGACGTACATCGGGATCACGTAGATCAGGATGCCGAGCGTGCCGATCCAGAAGTGGAAGTTGGCAAGCGGACGTGACCACAGCTTCGTCTTCCACATGTTCGGAATCAGCCAGTAGAGGATGCCGAAGGTGAGGAAGCCATTCCAGCCGAGCGCGCCGACGTGTACGTGCGCGATGGTCCAGTCGGTGAAGTGGCTGAGCGCGTTGACGGATTTCAGCGACAGCATCGGACCTTCGAGCGTCGCCATGCCGTACGCGGTAACCGCGACGACCATAAACTTCAGCACCGGATCCTCACGGACCTTGTCCCACGCTCCGCGCAGGGTCAGCAGCCCGTTCAACATCCCGCCCCAGCTTGGCGCAATCAGCATGATGCTGAAGACGGTTCCGAGGCTCTGCGCCCAGTCCGGCAGGGAGGAATACAGCAAGTGGTGCGGACCGGCCCAGATGTAGATGAAAATCAGCGCCCAGAAGTGGATGATCGAGAGACGGTAGCTGTACACCGGCCGGTTCGCCGCCTTGGGCAGATAGTAGTACATCAGCCCGAGGTACGGCGTGGTGAGGAAGAACGCGACGGCATTATGGCCGTACCACCACTGCACGAGGGCGTCCTGCACACCGGCGTAGAGCGAATAGCTCTTGATGAAGTCCACCGGGATTTCGAAGCTGTTCACAATGTGCAGCATCGCAACAGTCACCCAGGTCGCGATGTAGAACCAGATCGCGACGTAGAGGTGGCGTTCCCGCCGGTTGAGAATCGTCCACAGCATGTTGATGCCGAAGATGACCCAGACCACCGCGATGGCGATGTCGATCGGCCATTCGAGCTCGGCATATTCCTTGGACGTGGTAATGCCCAGCGGCAACGTGACCGCGGCTGAGACAATGATCAGCTGCCAGCCCCAGAAATGCAGGCGGCTGAGCAGACGTGACGCCATCGGCGTTTTCAGCAATCGCGGCAGGGAATGGTAAATTCCCATGAAAATGGCGTTGCCGACGAATGCGAAGATGACGGCGTTGGTGTGCAACGGACGGATACGTCCGAACGTGGTATACGCCGTGCCCAGGTTCAGCTCGGGGATGAACAGCTGCAGTGCAGCCAACAACCCGACCAGCATGCCGACGACGCCGAAGACACTGCTGGCGATCGCGAACATCTTGACGATCTGGTTGTCGTAGTAGAACGTCTCGAGCTTCGCGGTGTTCAGGGCTCCCTGGGGTATGGAATCACCGCTATGGGACATCGTTATCCTCCCTGGATAGATGCTTCCCGGTATCCTTGGAATTTTTCTTTTTCATGTCGTCCAGAATGATGCGCCAGCCCGGTGTCACCGGATCGTCATATTGACCGGAGTTAACGGCCCATATGAAGAGTCCGAGGAACACCAGCGCGACCACCAGCCCCGCGCCCAGCAGCACCAGAATCACACTCATCGTCTCACCCCGATGCGCGCCGCATGAAATTGCGTCAGCAGCGTGGTGAAAACAATCACACTGATCGAGCTGATCGGCATGATGATCGCGGAGACCAGCGGCGACAACATCCCCGCCACCGCGAATCCGAGCCCGGTCAGGTTGTAGGCAAAGGAAATCACAAACGCGGCGATAATCACCTTGGTGCTCGCCCGCGAGAATTCGATGTATTTATCGAGATTGCGCAGCGCGTCCTGATCCATCAGCGCATCGCAGGCCGGCGAAAAGCCGGTGACATCCTGGCTCACGACCAGCCCGATGTCGGCGGCGTCCAATGCGCCGGCGTCGTTGAGGCCGTCCCCGACCATCAGCACGTGCTCGCCGCTCTCCTGTAGCTCGCGCACACGATCCCGTTTCGCGAACGGTTCCTGCTGGAAACGCAAATCTGCGCCATCCGGGAAGAGCTGTGCGAGGTGATGCCGTTCGCGGTCGTTGTCGCCGGAAAGAAGCGAGAGCTTGATGCGTTTCGCGAGCGTGTTCAGCAGGCTGTCCATGCCCGGCCGGAAACGTGACTGGACGGTGAACACGCCCTTGACCTGCCCGTCAATCGAGACCCACGCCTGGTTGCGGGGCGTTGCCGTGTTGTTGCTGTGAAGGTTGCCAGGGGCGTCATTCTGAAGTGATGACGGAATCTGTTCACCGTCAGCGCTGAAGAAGGTCCGGCTTGCTGAATCGCCGACTGGATGAGCTGGATCTTCTTCAGCCGCAAACGGACGCGGCTTCAGAATGACGTGCTCAGCTGCATCATCCGGCGTGTTGTCCAAATCCACCCCCACCCATTCCGCTGATCCGAGCTTGATCTCGTACCCGGCGATCCGGCCGTGCAGCCCCTTGCCCTCGACTTCGTGGACCTCGTCCATCTTCATCGCGGGCCGGTTGTGCAGGAACGCGTTGACCTTCATGCTGATCGGGTGGGTCGAGTGGTACACGAGGGAGCGGACCCACGTCTGCTCGACCTCGTTCAGTTCTTCGCCCTGGTAGCCGGCGACACCGCCACCGGTTTCGGTCAGGGTGCCGGTTTTGTCGAAGACGACGTGCGTGATACGGGCCAGGGTTTCGACCACGGACGCGCGTTTCAGGTACACCCGGCTGCCGCCGAGGATGCGCATCGCGGTGCCGAGGGTGAATGGCGTCGCCAGCGCCAGCGCGCATGGACAGGCGACGATCAGCACGGCGGTGAAGACGTAGATCGCGTGCCCGACCCCGGACGGCACCCAGAACAGCGCGGCGATGGTCGCGATGGCCAGCACAGCACCGGTAAACCAGCCGCTGATCTTTTCGGTGAGCGTGTTGAACCGGCTGGCGGGGCCGGTGTTGGCGGCGTCCTGGTTCCACAGCCGCACGAGGTACGAGCGGCTGACCTCTTCGATCACTTCCATTTCGAGCCGGCTGGAGGTTTGCCGTCCGCCGGCATAGATCACGTCACCCGACTCCTTGCGCACAGGGTCGGATTCGCCGGTGACGAAAGAGTAGTCGATGTCGCCGTCACCCTCAATCAGGATGCTGTCCGCCGGGATCAGCTCGCCTTTGCGAACCACGATCCGGTCGCCAACGTTAATCTCGGTAACCGGGATGGACTGTTCGTCACCGTGTCCATCACGGCGCATCACCGCCAGCGGGAAATAGCTGCGGTAATCCCGGTCGAACGACAGCGCGGCGTAGGTGCGCTCCTGGATGTAGCGTCCCACCAACAGCAGAAAGACCAGCCCGGCGAGCGAGTCGAAATAGCCGCTGCCGGCGTTGAAGATGACTTCGTAACTGCTGCGCAGAAATAACGCGAGGACACCGAGGCTGATCGGCACGTCCAGGTTGACCGTCTTCGCGCGCAATCCTTTCCACGCACGGCTCAAATACCCGTTCGCCGAATAGAACACCACCGGCAACGCGAGCAGCATGTTGAGGTAGCCGAACGCATTCGCGAGGAACGGTTCCACCCGTCCGCCGAAGGTCAGATACTCCGGGAAGCTCATCAGCATGATGTTCCCGAACGCGAACCCGGCGATGCCGAGCTGGATCAGCAACTTGCGGGCTTCCGACTTGTGCTCCTTGCGGTCGATCGCTTCGAGCTGGATGCGTGGTTCGTAACCGATGGACGACAGCAATTGCACGACGCCGCGGAGGGAAATGTCGGCGTCCCGCCAGGTGACGGTCACCTGCTTCCTGAGGAAATTGACACGCGAGTTGACCACGCCAGCATGCAGCCGGCTCAGCTCTTCAAGGATGTAGATGCACGACGCGCAGTGCATGTGCGGAACGGTGAACGTCGCCTTGGAAATGCCGCCGTCCGAAAACTCGAGCAGCTTCGCCTTGACGTCGTCGTGGTCGAGGAAGCCCCATTTGATGGTGGCGGCTTCGTCGTCCTCGCGAATGGTCGCGCCGGGGGTTTCGTTGAGGTCGTAGTAGGCGCACAGGTCACGGGATGTCAGCAGCTCATAGACCGCCTTGCAGCCATTGCAGCAGAAGTGCTTGCCCTCGAATTCGACATCGGTTGTGTCGCAGGGCAGGCCGCAATGGTGGCACGCGGGCACGCCGTTCACGGTTGGCGTGGCGGCGGGCTGTGTGTTCTGCTGTGGACCCTCGGTGACCGGCATGGAAGGACGTCCCTCTATCCCCTGTGAGCCGCATGCTGCAGGCTCAGTATCGTCAACTTACAAAATCAAACAGTTGTCCAGCATGTGAAACTTGGCGACAAAGCCCGTAATGGGTACCCACATTCTACCCTGTTTCGATCCACCATCGGTGTCTCGATCCACCACCGGTGTCACGATCCGCCGTGTGTGTCATGCTGAATGGAACGAAGAGGAATGAAGCATCTACGAAATGTTGCGGTGACAGTTCCACGTTGAACCTGCACGATTTCACCAAGTAGATCCCTCACTTCGTTCAGGATGACACCACCAGCTGTCGACATCGAATCCCGGCCTTTCCGGGGATACCGTTACGCCCGCTTCAACTTCTGCCGCCGTTTCTGCTCGCCCGCGACGATATCCCCAAGTGTGGTACCGTCGAGGAAGCGGTCGATGTGCCGTTGCGGTTCGAGCCAGCGTTGATGGACCGCGCAGTACTTCGGACCCGGGCAGGTTTTCCAACCAAGCAGGCATTCACGTCCGCTTGCCTGGGTCTCGAACAACTCCGAAATGTCCCGCAGGGTAATGGTTTCGGGCTCGCGGATGAGGTGATAGCCGCCGTTCGGACCACGCATCGAATCGACAAATCCCGCCTGCGCCAGCTTGCCCATCACCTTGCCGAGGAACGGCGCGGGGATGTCCTCCCGTTCGGCGATGACGGAGGCGAGAATCGGGCCATCGTCACGGCGTTCCGCGAGGTGGATCATCGCGCGCAGGGCGTAGCCCATGGGCTTGGAGAAAATGGTCGACATGGTAATCCGGATAAAAAGATAAAAAGATCTGGAATAGGATAATTATTTTGCTGGGCGGGTTGCAAGACGTGGGACTCCCGGGGAGACGGGGTGGGGCGGTTTTCGGTAATCGGTACTCGGTACTCGGTAATCGGTAATCGGTAGTCGGTAATCGGTAATCGGTAATCGGTAATCGGTAGTCGGTGGTCGGTGAATCAGGGACCGAACACTGGAGACTGGAGACCGAGGAAGAAAAAGTGCCCGTGTCAGCTTGCTGACGCGGACGTGATGCTCTTGCCCGTGTTGGCTCTGACAACGCGGATCTGAATCCCTGAAGGGGACATCTGGCGGCAGTCGGTGAAGGTGGCTCGGTGAATACTGGCGGAATCGCCCACTGCCGTAGGTTCGCTGTGAGGATGGGCTTGTGCCGACAGGTGTCCCCGGAACTCGCAGATGATCCCTGCTGGCGCAGCCATCAGGGGCACGTGAGCGCGGTAAACACTTCGTATCGTGGCGATCCTGGACTGAAGTCCGAGGGCGTGGTTTCTGTGGTTACGTAGCCGGCAAGAATCCCGGGCTGAAGCCCGAGGGCATGTTCTTCCACCCCGCGAACGATAACTTTGGTTACATCTGTTGCTTCTTTGACATCTTTCCTTACTTTTCTTATCCGTTCCTGTCTTTTCCTGTCCGTTCCTGTCTTTTCCTGTCTTTTACTTCTTTTACTTCTTTTACCTCTGCCGCATCTTCGGCGTCTTTCGAATCACTTCATCAACACGATTTTCTGCGTGGCGAGTTGACCGTCGGCGCGAGCGATGACGAAATAAACGCCGCTGGACAAGGTCGACCCGTCGAAGGTCAGCGCGTGCGATCCGGACGGGAAAGCCCCATGTGCGAGCATTGCGACTTGCTGGCCGGCGATGTTGTACACCGCGACAGTCAGTTCGGCGGATTCCGGCAGCGTCACATTCAACGTCGTTGCCGGGTTGAACGGGTTCGGGTAGGCGTTCCCGAGGCCGAATTCGGCGGGCAACGCATCCTCTGTGGCAACCAGCATATCCACTGCCGGCGAGAAGCTGGCGAGCGCGCCTGCGCCAACCTCGAACTCGCTGTATGTCACCGTTGACGGCCACATTTCGGGATGGTCGAAGACGCTCATGTCAACACGTACCGGGGTCGCCTTGTCGAACTCAAACGTGGCGATGTACTGCGGGTACCACGGGTGATTTCCAACGAACAGCGACATGCGGTAGGTTCCCGGCGGCGCGACGGCCGGCATGTACTGGTTGAGGTGTGCGCTGACGCTGTTGAGCGGTGCGAAGCCGACGCTTTCGAAGGTTTGCAGCTCGATGGCGTTGCCGGTATCGAGGTGCAGGATCGAGATCCACGCGTCCTTGATCATCCCGGCCGTGGAGTTGTTTTCAGCGGAAACGGTGTAGCCGAAATTGCCACCATCGACTGGCATCAGCAGGTCCGGATCATCGGGTTCGATGGCGATGACGAAACTTTCCGGGATCGCCAGGTGCGCCGCCCAGGCCTGCATGTCTTCCCCATCCGGCATGTTGCCAGCGACCGCGATGCTGCTGTCGGGGAGCAGGGTCCACGCGTACGCGAACTGGTCGTTTTCGCCGCCGTAGTAATCGGTCCACACCTGCAGCCCGTTTTCGTTGAGCAGCACCAGCCACGCGTCCGCGCCGTTGCTGTACGAATTGATCGCGGTCCCGCCGAGGTAGAAGCCGTCATCCGGGGCGTTCTCGACCCAGAAGCCGTATTCCTCACCGGTGGACGCGCCGTACTCACGGGTCCAGACATTGGCACCGTCGGCGGTCAGTCGAGTGGTCCAGAAGTTCGGGTTGCCGGGTGAATTTTCGCGTGTGCCGCAAACGATGAAGTCCCCGTTCGGCACTTCGGCGACGGAGCGCAGTGTGTCGGCCCCGTTCCCACCGGCGACGTAATCCCACTGTACCGCCCCGTTGGCGTCGGTTTTCACCACCCAGAACTGGCTTTTCGGATGCTGGGAGGACGGATAAATGAAGCCGCAGCCGACGTACCCGCCGTCCGAGGTGGCCTTCACGTCATACAGCCGCTGCCGGTGATACATGTCGATTTCGACGATGGTTGGGTCGTCCAGGTTGCCGTCGGAGATCATCAGCAGCGCGCGGTTATCCACTTCGCCGCCCATGACCAGCCCGCCAGTTGGCGTGGTGTCGATGGACAGGCCGTGCGCCATGGGAAGGTTGTAGTGGTGCACGTCAAGCCACGTCCATTCGTCGTTCTGATCGTGGAAATGAATCAGCGACACTTCCTGCGGATCGTGGCGTGTGCCGATGGCGTAGTAAGTGTCAGCCTGGTTGGGGTCGGGTGTGACATCGTACAGGTCGACATCGTCCATACCCGGCGTCTGAAACCAGGGCACGAATCCGTCCTGCGTGAATCGGTAGTACGCGTCCGCGTTGGTGCTGTCATCGGCGGTGCCGACGGCGAGGAATCCGCCGTCCGCACAGGCGGTGATGCCACGGACCACATCCTCGAGATCGTTGTAGCCGCAGGACGCCTCCCAGTCTTCGACGGGAGGCACGGCGGTTGTGATCGTCGCGAACAGCATCGCGACGACGATCATGACCAGAGGTCGTCTCATGAAATTTGCTCCCATTTCCCGAAATTCGCCCCGCGCGGAGGGGGTTCCGCACGCCCACCATGGTGCCACTCCACGGCAGTCTGAGAAAGTTGGATGATGGTCCGGTAGATGCAAGCGGAATACAAGGATTCGATGAGGTCGTGTTCAGGGATGAGAGATCGCTGGAAGTCGGCTGAAACCCAGAAAAAACAACGGAGACAGGTCCATTGGACCCGTCTCCGCTAACTTTTTCAGGCTGAAGGTGTACCGACCTACTTCAAAAGCACGATTTTCCGAACTCCATTCCACGGTCCAGCGGATGCGCGGACGAAGTAGATGCCCGACGCGAGTTCGGACCCGTCCCACTCGAGACTGTGTGTCCCGGCGAATGAATAGCGTTGGTTGATGCGGCTGACTTCGCGGCCGAGGATATCGTATACAGACACGGTGAGCCGTGCCGGCGCGGGCAGATCAAAGGTCAGCCGTGCCTGGTTGTTGCACGGATTGGGCGAGACGGGATGCATTGCAAAGGCTGCGGGGATTGTGGTGGAGCCAGTCGATCCGGGTTCATCCTCCACACCGAGCACGGTTGACCCGTCCAGGATCAGCAACTGATTGTCATGTTCGCCAATGATATACGGGTAGTCCGCGTAGAGCGGGTACGCCCCTTCGCCCTCGTAGTACAGTTCGGGATTGGATGGGTCGGAGAAGTCAATTACTCTGAATGTGTCGGTATACTGGTCACGCAGAAAGAGACGGCTGTCGGTGATCATCGGCGAGTAAAACGTTCCTGTCAGCAGAGATTCGGACAACAACACAGGATCCGCGTATGTCGAGAGCTGATAGATCCGGATAGCGTCATCATCGTCCCCGGGTTCCAGTTCGTCAAGCACGAACAGCAGATTGTCGTGCAGGGCAAGATACGGATGTTCATAGTTCCCAATATCCACGTCATCAAGGCTGATCGATTGGGGATTCCACGGATCGGAAGCTTCTATCGCACGAACGTGAGTGTAGTTAGTGTAGGGCGGATGTTCATTCACATAGGTGGTTGAATACACCAGAATGCCGTTCTCAAAGCCAACAATATTCCCCTCGAAAATGGTATTACCGTTGGGTGGAACATCGATGATGGTGGCTAGTTCGGGTTCTGTCGGAACCGAAATATCGTACAGGTACACATCATAATAGCCGGGGTATCTGGATGTTTGTACAGCGAGAGTGGTGCCGTCTGTCGCTGAGTTAGTATCGTCCAGATCAAGCGTGTCCACCACCTGGGGCTGATCCGGATCCGCGGTGTTAATAACACACAATCCGGAGTCAGTCGAGAGATAGACTACTTCATCCGCAATGGACAGGTCCATGGAATACATCTGCTGATGGATGTAACCGGTTTCATATGGATCAGCGGGGTCGGATATGTCTACGATGCGGAACCCGTCCAGTTCGTCAAGCAGGTACACCTTGTCAGATTGGACATTGGCTTTCTTGAGTTCGGTGAATCCATTGAAAGCAGGCTGCCAGTCGGGATTCGCCGGATCAGTGATATCGTAGCATTTCATGGGAACATAAGTGTAATGATTACTCATCCACAGGTAGTTCTGATAAGCAAAAAAGTAATCGCTGTCCAGCGGAATATCGGGCTCGTGAACTAGAGAATCGGGGTTGCTGAAGTCGACAATACGGATGAAGTCGTCATCCAAAAACACGTCGGCCAGTAAATAGAGTCGATGACTATCGACATCCCCCAGGTAGCATCCAAGGTCCTCGTGAAATGATCCCCGAAGTGTCGGTTCCGTCGGATCGCTGACATCGACAATCTGGTAGTCACGTCTCGGGTGGTCAGTCAGCATCAGCATCAGAACCAGAAACTCGTCCGCTCGACTCAGGCCTCGGATTTCCACGTCGAAGGGCATGACACAAACCGTATCCGGGTGAGCAAGATCGGCAATATCAACGACAATCAGGCTGCTGTCGTTATCTGCCACCGCAAACATGTGCTCATCCATCACCTGAATTGAACTACTCGGGAGGGGCAGAGTAGAGAGATAAACCGGTTCATCGCCGCTGAACAGGTCAAACACAACAAGATCAGAGCCGCTTTGCCCGGATTCGATGTGATATGCCCGTCCATCTTCCACCATATCGGGTGGCATGAGGCGTTCCCCGTTGCGCCAGTTGCTGTAAGCTGTCAAGAACTGCATTTCGGGCAGATTCGCGATGCTGTAGACCTGGATCGAATCGCTGTCGTCCGCGATGAACGCGAGAGTGTCGCACAAAACGACTCTGTTGCAGGCTGCGCCGGGATGGGTGATCGTATTCAGGATGGCGGATTCATCAAGGACCAGACGATCTATGACGCGGATGGTGTTGGACCCATCGACATGCACGAACAGGCCCGTATTGCTATCCAGGGCCGGGTTTCTCATGTTTCTGAAGCCGGGATAAGCAGAACCGAGGACAGGCAATTCCTGGGAATGAACAGATACAGTGAGTACAATCACAGCGAGCAGGATCAGTGCACGTTTCATATTTCCCCCAAATGAAGTGTTACATACAGACCCTGATATAACCTAGAAGCCGGACAGCTGCGTTGCAACTGTCCGGCTTTGATAAACTTGAAAAGCTCGCTCCGGGCTACCGAGTGAACATCACCTTCTGCACCTGGTTCAGCTGTCCGGGCACAGTCGCCCGCACGAAATACAGCCCGCTGGCGAGATGGGACGCATCGAAGGTCAACGTGTGCGACCCGGCGGGGTGCAATCCATGTGCCAGCTCGGCGACCTGCTGGCCGGTGACATTGTACACCGCGACGGTCAACTCCGCCGTTTCCGGCAGGTTGACGGCCAGCGTCGTACTCGGGTTGAACGGGTTCGGATATGCCGCGCCGAGGCTGAATGCGGACGGCAACGTGTTATCGTTCGCCGTCACGCTAGCTTCCGCGCCGTCGAAGCTGCCGCTAACCGGCCACAGTTCGGCCTGATCGAAGATCGCCGGATCGAGATCGGGATCAGCGGACATCGCCGTGGTGACGAAACTCTTGCTGAAGGTCATCGAGTCGTACGCCTGGATCACCCACGGGTAGTTTCCGGCGTGCAATGTCATCACGTAATCTCCCGGTGGGGCGAACGCGGGGATGTTCTGGATCAACGTTGTGGAAACCGTGCCGCTGCCGGGGATGCCGACATTGGTGAAAACATGCGTCTCGACCGAGTTCATCGTCGGAGTGTGCGTCACCTTGATCCACGCATCGGTGAGGAACGGCGTGCCAGACGTGTTCGTGCCGCCAGCATCAAACGCGAACGATCCGCCGCCCGGCGGGATGACGACCGGTGGTGCGGCCGGGTTGACAAACACGCTGAACGTCGCGGCGGGCAGGGTCAATTTGACCGCGTAGGAATCGGTCTGGTCCTGGTCGCCGACCGCGATGTATTCGCCATTGTTCACCATGCAGACATCGAAGATCAGTTGATCGCCAGCTTCGCTGAAGAACCACGAGTTGACGATGGTCCCGGTCTCGTTGAACTGTTGCAGATGGTAATCATAGTCACCAGCACCGGTGTTCTCGGCATAGCCGCCGACATAGTAGCCGCTGCCCGGGCCGGGCATGATCCACGTGTTCAAGTCCTGCTGCGCGATGCCGCCGTCAATGGTTTCCCAAACGAGTGAACCCGTCTGGCTGATGCGCGCGGTCCAGGTATCATAATTGGTCGCGCCGCTGTTGTACTCGGCGCCGGTGGCGACGTAGTCGCCGTATGCGGTTTCGATGATATCATCGACGTATCCGACGTCGGTCGTGCCGTTGATCCACGTCCACATCGGATGACCGTACGGGTCGGTGCGGACCACCCATTGCTGGGCGTAGGTGCCATCAAAGGCGGACCCGGCGCAGATGAAGCCGCCGCAGCTCAAGGGCCGGACCTGGTTCAGTGAATTCGAGCTCACGCCGGTCGGTGCGATGGCGGAGGTCCACTGCTGGTTGAGGTTGTCGTCAAGGTAGAACAGGTAGCCCGAAATGTCGGAATAGCCGCCGACAATGTAACCACCCGCCGGGACCTGTTCGATGCTGTAGGCTTGGTCGTTCGTGCCTTCGTCCCAGCTCGCGGTGCCGAGCACGTTCCCCGCATCGTCGAAATGCAGCAGGAAGAAGTCGCTGTCGCCGGCGTTCAGGTCGGTCGCATAGCCGATGGCGAGGAATTCCGTGGTGCTGCCGTGCATCGCGCAGACATCGCGGAAATCGAAGTAGAAGTCGATCTGTTCATACTGGTTCTGCCATAGCAGCGTGCCATCATCGGCGAACCGTGCGAAAACACCCCGGAAATTGAATCCCGGCAGCTCCACCGAATTGCCCACCGCGATGACGCCGTCATCAACGTGATCGACGCAACCGTACAGGTGTTCGTCATACGGATCGGCCGCCACAGTGGACCATTCCAGCATCGGTTGTGCGTGGGCCGCTCCGGCGACCAGCAACAGAAGTGCAAGCATCAGTAGGTTTTTCATGATCGTTTCTCCATCCCCGTGATAGATCGTGTGCAACTGGGTTTGTTTTCTCTCGTGCAAAGTTAGGCAACCCAAACAAGAAAGCAAGTCGGAGGGGTGAGATTTGTGTTTTTGGTCACTCGGGAGGTAGGGTGTCGCGTCGTACGGACTGCTGGAGAGCGGGGAGATTAAACCGGGGACACTTAACGGAGTAAGTGTCCCCGGTACAGGTTTATCTCACCTCTCAAATCTCAGGTCTCAAGACTCAGGTCTCAGGACTCAGGACAGAGATTACTTCATCAACACAACTTTCTGGACCGCGTTCCAGCCGTTGGCGGAGGCATGGACGAAATACACACCGCCGGACAGATCAGACGCGTCGAAGGTCAACGTATGCGACCCGGCGTTGAAGGAACCGTGAGCCAGCTTGGCGACCTGCTGCCCGACCACGTTGTAAACCGCAACGGTCAACTCCGCTGTTTCCGGCAGGTTCACGTTCAACGTGGTGCTCGGGTTGAACGGGTTCGGGTAGGCCGCGCCAAGCGCGTACTCCTGCGGCAACGATTCGCCCTCACTCATCACGGCATAGGTCTCGTCAACCGAGAAACCGCCGGTGGACGGCCACAGTTCCGGCTGCTCGAACGCCTGCATGCCATCCGCGGACGGTCCGGTCTTGATGAACGGGAAGGAATCCCAGTACATCGGCGCCCACGGGTGATTTCCGAGGATACCGATCAGGTTGTACGATCCACCCGGTGCAATGGCGGGGATGTACTGATTCAGGATCGCGCTGGAGGTCGCGTTGGGCGGATATGTCCGGTTCGGCCAGAAACGGGTTTCGACGGTGTTGCCGGACATGACATGCTCGATCTGGATCCATGCATCCAGCGTAATCGGCGAGTTGGTGAAGTTGGTCACCTCGGCCAGGTACTGCACATTGCCACCGCTGCCGGGCACGGATGAGGTGTACGGGGTCAGCTCAAGGATAAGCGGGGTCTGCGGGGTATCATCCCACATCAGGTCGTCAAAGCAGGCCACGGTACCGCTGAACGAAATATAAATACGGACAATTCCCGCTGCACTTACCGACATTTGCGTCAGGTTCGAGGTGCCCGAGATCGCATCACTGTCGACCAACACGTTGGCGGCGTTGTAGGCCCGCATCGTGATGGTACCCGCGCTGCTGTGTCCGGCATAGCACGAGAAACTGTTGATCGGCGCGTTGAAGAAAAGTTCCTCGGGTCCGTTCGCACCAAGACCTGTGTTAAACGCGAGGAAGTTCGGTGAGGAATAATTGGTGATGCCGAAGTTGCCGCATTCATCCAACACTTCGCCGAGGCCACTGAAAATGACACCCTGGCCGGCATATTCGTTTGACAATGGAACCTGGTCTACAAAGAAGCAGGGCGCGACCATATCGTCAAAGTCAACAAATTCAACATCTGCGATGTTATCCCGATCTTCGTCATAGCCGTCGTAAGGGATACTTTCGATGATGGGAGCGTCCGAGAGGACACCGTTAATTGCGTGTTCGTATGCCAGCGCGCCAGATGTGGCGAACGCGGACAGCAAGACAACCATCAGAAACCAACTGGTAACGTTTTTCATGATACCTCCGATGTGCGCATGAACTGCATGCATTGAGATGTTCCGGGGATCAGAGAGAATCGTCGAGAGGGAAGTTCCCGGACGTGATGAACAACTGCACTCCTATGCCATCACTCGCATGAACAGCGTCCCGGACGGTGCGACTTCGTCAACACTCATGGAGAGGGTGTACTTCGATGTGGTCGAGATAAGATAGGAACGCCTAACTCGTAAGCAAGGATTATTTATACGATTGGGGACTTCGCACCTCCAGAGCCATAGTTAGTTCGATCGGGTAATCAGAGAAAAGACAGGGCATGGCCACCGGCCGTACCCTCAGATCGTTAACAAACCCCGGATTGCCAGGGGTGTCATTCTGAGCGAAGTGAAGAAGGTCCAGCTTTTCTGAAAACCAATCGTTGTAACCCACTAATCATCTGGATCTTCTTCACTTCTCTTCGTTCCGTTCAGAATGACGCGACAGCCGAATTTTCCTTGAATCCCGAACGTTACCACGTTGTCAGCAGTCAGCGGGGACACGTACAGGCGTATGTGTCCCCGTTGCTTGGGCACTACAGATCGTAAGCTCAATTCTCAAATCTCGAATCTCAGGTCTCAGGTCTCAGGCCTCAAGACTCAGGCCTCAAGACTCAGGACTGAGCTTACTTCATCAACACAACTTTCTGCGTCGCGTACCAGCTGTTCGCGGAGGCATGGACGAAATACACACCGCCGGAAAGGTGAGACGCGTCGAAGGTTAACGTATGCGACCCGGCGCTGAACGACCCGTGAGCCAGCTCGGCGACCTGCTGCCCGACAACGTTGTAAACCGCGACGGTCAGGTCCGCTGTTTCCGGCAGGTTCACGTTCAACGTGGTGCTCGGGTTGAACGGATTCGGGTAGGCTGCGTCGAGGCTGAACTCGGACGGGAGTGCGTTGGCTTCGGCGACGACCGTTTCCTCCGCCTTTTCAAAGCTGCCGGTTGCCGGCCACAGATTGGGGTTGTCGAAAACGGTCAGCTCATCCGCCGCGCTGCCGGCTTTGCTGAACTGGAACGAGCCGTACGCTTCCACCGACCACGGATGATCGCCGATGTAGAGGCTCATGACATAGTCCCCGCCGGGCGCGTTGGCCGGAATGCTCTGGCCGATGATCGCCGAGACACTCTGGTTGGCCGGGAACTGGGTGTTTGGCCAGTAGCGCACTTCGACGGTGTGCATCGTCTGCAGGTACTGGATCTGTACCCACGCGTCGTAGGTCAACGCGGAACCGCTGTTGTTCTGCACGTTGACTTCGTACTGGAACGAGCCACCGTTCGCCGGAACCACGAGCGGCGGTGTGGTCGGGGCGATGTCGACGACGAGGGTCTGCGGGGTGTCGAGACGCATGCCCCAGGCGTCGAGTTCGGTCAGACCGAGCAGCGAGTAGCGACCGGCCGAGCCGATAGCACCATCCCCGAGATCGCACCAGTCATACGCGTACTGTGAACCGGTGCCGCCATAGATCGCGTTCCACAGCATGTTGCCGTTTCCGTCCAGGTTGATCAACCAGGCGTCGTTCGCCGTGGTCGCGGTGCTGGATCCCCAGCCGCCGAAGTAGAAGCCGGTCGGCGCGGGGGCGACCCAGGTGCCGTATTCGTTGCCGGTTGGTGACCCGAAGTACTGCGACCACTGCACGGTGCCGGTGGAGCTGATCCGTGCCGCCCACAACTCGTGGTCGTCGTTGCCGAGCAACGTGTCGTGACGGCTGCCACAGGCCATGAAGCTACCGTTCGGAGTTTCGATGACCGAATTGACGACGTCATCACCCCAGCCGCCCGTGCTGATGTACCACTCGATGTTGCCGCCCGAATCCAGCTTTGCGACCCACAGTTCGTCGGCGTCAAAGAAGTCGGTGCCTTCCCAGATCGCGCCGCCGGCGATGTAGCCACCGTCACTGGTCGGCTTGATGTCGCGGAAGTACTGGTTCGTGTCGGGCAGCAGATTTTGCTGCCAGAGGACGCTGAAGCTGGCATTCAGCCGTAGCACGTACGCCGCGCTGCTCGCCTCGCCGCCGATGATGTAACCGCCGTCCGGAGTCTGGTAAATCGACCACGCGTTGTCCCTGTACGCGCCGTCAAACAGTATCGTGCCATTGACCGCACCGGTGTTGCCGTTGAACCGGACCAGCCAGTGGTCAGAATCACCGTTGATGCTGCCGAAGGTGCCGACGGCGACATATTCGTCGGTTGTGCCACGGCGGCAGACACCGCGCAGCCGCAAGTCGGTGGTATCGCTGATCGTGTTGCTCCACATGACGGTTCCGTCCGCATTGAAGCGAACGAGGTAGGCGACGTCATCGTTCAGGCTGGTAACGTGCCCGACGCCGATAAATCCGCCGTAGCCGGTAGCGCACATGCCGGTGATCTCTTCGTCGTCCGCGCCGCCGTTGGTGGATTGCCACTGTTCAACCGGTTGAGCGTAGGCCATGGTGGCCAGAAGTCCCGCGCAGAGGACGGTCAGTGTCAGGGTTTTCATGATACTCCCTCTCCCTTGATTTGCCGATGGGCCTTGAGTTCGGATCTCCGCGCCCAGTTGCGGAATCCGCTTTCGTGATGAAGTTAGGAATACCAAACTTGGTTTGTGTGATGAATCGCACATGGCATTTCGGGAGTGGAGATGGGGGTGGGGCAGTTTGCGGGAATGGACGGTTACGGTTCTTCAATGACCTCGAACGGGAACTGGTCCCAGCCATACACGACGGTCGGGTACTCACCGGCGCGGAGGTAGAAGGTGTACAGACCGTAGGGCGCGATCGTCGGAATCTCCTGCACAAACGGTGGTGGCTGCAGCACGGTGTCCGGGTTGACGGGGAAGTCGGTACGCATCCACAGCGGGCCGTACGTGTTACCATTGGGCAGCAGCACCTCCGCCCAGATGTCGACCGGCAACGGTTGGGTAAGGTGGCTGACGAGCACGCCGTTGTATGAGAAACTATCCCCTCGCTGCACCACGATCGGATCGTTCAACGGTGTCAGGGTGATGGTAATGGATTCCGGGGCGATGAACTCGAGCAGTTGATAGTAGAAGAAGTCGGCAACGTGGATTTTTCCGTCCACGACATCCAGCGCACGCGCGTGACCATCCGTGTTGTAGTACCCGGCTTCGCGGGGATCGGTTGGGTCGTGAACATCATAGATCCGCACGCCGGAGAGGTAATCGGCGACATAGACGTAGCCGTCCAGCGCAACCAATCCCCAGGCTTGTCCGGGAGTGTCGTACGCTCCGACCTCGATTGGCATATGGGGATCATGCACATCAACCACCCGTAGTCCCTGGTAGCCGCAGGCGAGGTAGGTGTAGCCATCCATTTCGGCGACACGGTGGACATAGCCGTCAATGCTGGCGAAGGCGATCTCGACCGGATGATCCATCTCTCTGATGTCGATGATGCGCAGTCCTTCATGTCCATCGGCGACGAAAGCGATGCTGTCGTTCACCGCGACACCGTGCGCGTTGCCGGGTGTGTCCAGTGTGCTGATGATCGTTGGTGTGGTGGGGTCAATGATGTCAACAAACGAAACACCGTCTGATCCATCTGCGACGTAGGCAACGTTGCCGGAGACCAGCACACGGTGTGCGTTGCCGGGTGTGTCGTAGATGCCGGTTTCGACAGGGACGGTGGGAATGGAAACGTCAATTATCCGCAGGCCATCGTACCCGTCTGCGATGTAAACGTACCCATCGAGCACATCGATCCCGAACGAATACGTTGGCGCGAAGCAATAGCCTACCTCCACGGGTTCAGCGGGATTGCTGATGTCGACAACACGCAGGCCGCCATTGTCATATGCAATGTGCGCATAGCTACCTTCGACAGCGACACCCCGGAAATAGCCGGGCGAGTCATGCGCTCCGACCTCGACCATGTTGATCAGGTTGGTGACGTCGATAATGCGCAGCCCGGCGGACGCATCGGCGAGGTATGCGAAATTGCCGGACACCGCGACCCCCTGCACTGACCAGTAGGATTCGTAGGACGCGATCTCCGTTGGATTCATCGGGTCACTGACGTCCACAATGCGTAGCCCGCCGGTGTTGTCTGCGACGAAGACGTTCCCGAACGCGAGGGTGACCCCGCGCGCATTTCCTGGGGTGTCGTACGCCCCGAGTTCGACGGGCAGGGCGGGATCGCTGATGTCCACAACCAGCAGCCCGGCTGACTGGGACGCGACAAAGGCCAAGTCACCCTGGGTTGCGAGGTGTGCAGCGGCCGCGGGTGTGGAGAACGAACCGACTTCGACGGGGTTGCCGGGGTCGCTCACGTCGATGACACGCATGCCACCTTCGTATCCGTCGGCAATGAACGCGTACCCGTTTTGTACCGCGACGCCGTTCGCGTTGCCCGGTGTGTCGAGGTTGCCCGCTTCCAGGGGTGATGCGGGATCCGTGATGTCGATGATCGACAGGCCGCCGTCAATCCCGTCCGCGATATAGGCATAATTGCCGGCGATGACCAGTCCGGATGCGTTTCCGGGAGTGTCGCTGTGTGCGATTTCGCCGGGCGCGACGGGGTCGCTGATATCAATGATGCGCAGGCCGTGAAACCCGTCCGCGACGTACGCATAATCACCGGCCACCTTGACGTAATGCGCGCTGCCGGGAGTGTCGTAGAATCCGATCTCGTGTGGGTTGGTGGGATCGCTGACATTGATGATGCGCAGGCCGGAACCGCCAGCCGCGACATACAGCAGCGTGTCGACGATCTCGACATCTTCCGGCGATTCCCACTCGGCGGACAAAGAGCCGATCAGAGACACATTGAGGCTGGTCTGAGCTTGCGCGGACAGTGCCAGCGCAAGCAGCAGACAGAGTTCGAATCTGACGTTCATCGGCCACTCCCTTGATTGCAACGACTTGATTCGACGAATACCCTTCGTCGCGGTGCCCGGGTTAAACCCCGGACGAATTGAAGCGTGTGATTGCCCGTCGCGCAGAGTTGTGTTCGTGCTGAATCAACCATGGAACATTGACTACTGATTTCAATGTAGGGATGAAATCTCTGTCAGCACAGAATCAGACGGGAGTTCGTAAGTTTTGTCAGAGAAAGTGGATCGGCGAATTAAAGTCTTGAGGTTTCGTGAATAACGGGTCCATCATGATGACTCCAGTAGAGTCCGAAAAGCTGATATTGGGCGGGGGAGCCTGTCCCCATGGAACCAACAAAGTGTGGACGCCGGAAAGTCGATCGGTCGAATCAGGAATTGAAGCTCGAACAACCTGGGAACGGAGTGAGGCGATGGACTGCGGAATTCGGGCTGAGAGAAAACCCCTGCGAACCGGCTGACGCCGGGCCACAGGGGCATGTATGGTTTCTACCGTTCTTCGATTTCCTATCTATTCCTGTCTCTTCTTTCAGCCGCGTCCTTTGCGTCTGTTGCGTCATTTGCTTCTGTTGCTATGGCCACGTCACTTCATCAGGACAACCTTCTGGACCGCGTTCCAGCCGTTGGCTGAGGCGCGGACGAAGTAGATCCCTCCAGACAGGTGGGAGGCGTCGAAGGTCAACGTGTGCGACCCGGCATTGAACGAATCCTGTGCGAGGGTTGCGACCTGCTGGCCGGTCACGTTGTACACCGCAACGGTCAGCTCAGCCGTTTCCGGCAGGTTGACGGCCAGCGTGGTGCTCGGGTTGAACGGGTTCGGGTACGCCGCGTCAAGCGCGAACTCACTCGGGACGGTTGCATCGTCCGCCGTCACAACGGCTTCCGCGCCGGCTTCAAACCCACCGGTAGCGTGCCACAATTCCGACTGCTCGAAGACGCCAAAGTCCACCGCATCGGCGGCCGTTCCGGCCTTGCTGAACTCGAAGCTCGCAAACGCCTGCTGATCCCACGGATGGCCGCCCAGGAACAGGCCGATCTGGTAATCACCACCCGGCGCCGCGGCGGGGATGGTCTGGTTCAGGTTTGCGCTGGCGGAAGCATTCGCGGCGAGGCCCACGTTCTCGAAGAGACGGACCTCAACGGACATGCCGGAATTGAGGTGCAGCACCTGGATCCAGGCGTCCACCTGCATCGGGCTGTCAGTGTTGTTGGTCGCGGTGACGGAATAGCCGAAGGAACCGCCGCCGGCCGGAATGTTCACAGGCGGGCTGAGCGCTGCGATTTCCGCTTCGAGGTCACCGGTGCTGTTGTAGCGGACGGCATTGCAATCGCCGTCATTGCTCCAGAAAATGTTCTCTTCGCCAAGCGTGACGATATCCTGCCCGCCATTGACCATGACCGCGTTTTCGATCGTCTGGTTCAGGTTGCGGCGGAAGAGCTGACTCCACTCCTCGTTGCCGCTTTCGTTGATCTTGATCAACCAGGTGTCACCATCAATTGTGTACTGGCTTTCACCGTCCCCGAACAGGTAGTATCCACCGCCCGGAGCGGCGCCGATGAAGTCGCAGTATTCGTCGCCGCTGTCTACGCCGAACGAACTGCTCCAGACCTGTGCGCCGTTTGTATTGTTTTTGATCACGAGGAACTGATCGCCAGGCCCGTTATCGTAGTACCCGGCGGTGATGATGCCGCCGTCCGGAGCCTCGACGACACACCGTCCAACGCCGAAGTAAAAGCTGGTGTGAACGCTGGTCCAGATGTACGTTCCGGCGCTGTTGATCTTCGCGGTCCACGCGTACCGGTTCGGCGCGGTGTAGACCAGCGCGGTGAATGCGAAGCCGCCGTCACTGGTTGGAATGACGTCGTAGATGCGGTTGGTTGCGTATGATCCGTAGATGTTGTGCCAGTCGATGGTGAAATCGTCATTCAGTTTCAGGATGAAGCCGCTGCCGCTGTTGGTGATGCCTGAGCAGATGTACCCGCCCGCCGGAACCGGCTCGATGGAATACATCTCGCCGCCG
The DNA here is from genome assembly GCA_020444425.1 of bacterium. GTDB lineage: Bacteria > Electryoneota > Electryoneia > Electryoneales > Electryoneaceae > BMS3BBIN04. The sequence continues at coordinate 53,522 of JAHLLB010000024.1, forward strand.
CTGTACAGGTTGTAGATATACGTGTTCAGCACGTTTCCGGCATCGTTAAACACCATCAGGAAGAACTCACGCGCGGACGGTTCGGTGTAGCCAACGGCGATAAACTGATCGGTGTAGCCGGTGCGCGTGGTCATGCCGAACATTGATGTGGTCTGGTTGTTGTAGACATACGAATTGCGCCACTGAACGTTACCGTTCACGTCCATCCGGCAGAGAACGGTTTCGAACCGTGCGATGCCCTGGTTGAACTGACCGCCGACCGCGACAACGCCGCCGTCCGCATGTTCCACACCTTCCTGGAACCGTTCGCTGTTATACGCATTCACCGCGCGTGTATCCCAGGCTTCGGTAAACTGGGCCTGCGACACGCCCGCGATGAGGAATACTGCAATCAAACTTAGTAAGACCTGCTTCATGAGTGTACTCCCTGACTGGCTTGGTTTGTCCGAGGTTCGCGGTTCCGCCGCCCGCGATTGGTTGGGTGCCTAATGTTAGGAGTGTCTAACTTGTGATCAAAGGGAATTCAGCACTCGGGCGAGAGTTGCTGGGCGGATAACTATTCGTAAATGGTTGAGTTTGTTCGGAGTTATTGTTCGTACAAAACGAAAGGCCCTCACTCGACGGAGGTGGTTCGGGATGGCGGGATACGAACTCGGGATGCCTGGAGCTGTTTCCTCGAATCACGGCTTGAAGGAATCTGAACGGTTGGCTCAGCCATCCCAGGCGTCAGCACAGTCGAGATATAACTTGGTAGCGCCGGATCCCTGTGGACCATGGGGAGGAAAACCCCTGCGAACCGCCGGACACACGGCGGGTCACAGGGGCATAGACGTTTTCTATCCGATCTTCGATTTCTTGTTTTTTCCTATCCGTTCCCGTCCGTTCCTGTCTTTTGCTTTCTTTTACTTCCGTTGCCTCACTTGACCAGCAAGACTTTCTGTGTCGCGGACCAGGTGTTGGCGTTGGCGCGCACGAAGTACACCCCGGCGGACAGTTCGGACGCGTCAAAGGTCAATGTGTGCGATCCGGCATTGAACGAATCCTGCGCCAGTGTAGCAACCTGCTGGCCGGTGACGTTGTACACAGCGACGGTCAGGTCTGCCGCGTCGGGCAGGTTCACGCTGAGCGTGGTGCTCGGGTTGAACGGGTTCGGGTACGCCGGGCTGAGGCTGAAGCTGGACGGCAATCCGGTTGACACGGCGGCCGCTTCTCCGTCGGTAGCTGTGGCGAACGTCGCCGTTCCGAAGAAACCGCTCGAGATCGTTGGCCAGCTTCCGGCGAGGTCACCGGTCACGGCCTGACCGGACTTGGTCCAGTGGAAGAAATCGGACGCCGCGGCGTTGTTCGGATTCACGCCGACATTGGTGATCAGGGTGTACTCACCGGCGGGTGCGTTCGCGGGGACATCGACTGTGAGGTCCGCGCTGAGGTTCGCCCCGGCGGGGAGGTTGAACTGCGTGCCCAGCAGGCGTTGCGGGTAGGTTGACCCGTTCGGCAGAATCACATTCGCCCAGAAATGCAGGCCGTTCATGTCCTGCGGCAGGTTGCTGATGAGGTTGACGGTGAAGGTCAGCTCGCCGCCGTTTGCGGGCACGATGTCCATATCCGGCAACGCGATCAGGTACGCCGGTGACTGCGTCGCGGCGAGGAACGACTGATCGATGAAGTCGATCGCAGCGATCATCCGCTCGTCAGTCAGCAGGTGGGTCTGGCCGGCGAATTCCTCGTACGTGTAGTCGATCCCGGCGTTGTCCAGCGCCAGGGCGAAGACGTTGTTGCCCATGAAGAAGCCGAACTCATCCGCCGTGCCGACGTTGAAGTAGATGTCGAGGTCGTCGAACTCGTCACGGACGGTCGCGGCACGTTCATCCGGCGAAAATGTCAGCCACAGATCCCAGACGGTCTGCACCATGTCGCCGTTCTCGTCAATCGGGAAGTCCACCGGCGGTGTGTTGTCGAGGTTCGGGGAAAGCGCAGCCGCCATCGAGAACGCCATGTAGCTGAACAGGCCGGCGTTGGGGTCGAAGCTGTACGGCGCACCGTTGTTGTTCGGATCGTTCTCCGCGATGATGTCCGCAAGCATGAATTCCTGGTTCGAGACCGACAGCATTCCGCTGAGGAAGGTGGCAGTATTGAACAGTTGCGAGTATTTCATCGCAATGTGCGCCGCGCCGAAGCCGCCCATCGAATAGCCGGCGATGGCGCGTGCGTACGGCTGCGCGGTGGTGTTGTACTCACCGTCGAGGTAGTTGATGACGTCATGGACGATGTACTTCTCGAAGCGTCCGTATAGTTCGGAATCGACGTAGAACGAACCGCCCCAATAGGCCGGGGTGCTGCCGTCGGGGAACGCGAGGATCATCTTCTGCAGATCGCCAGTCTGCATCGCGAAATTGAGCGCGAGTTCGAACTGGGGATCGTCAAAATCGGACGGTGTCATGCCGAGACCGTGCAGCATGATCACGGTCGGATAGCCACCCTCCAGATTCGGATTGTAGCCCGGCGGAGTGTAGAGCAGAACTTCGCGATTTTCGCCTAACTGATCGCTGGTAAATGTGACGGTCTGGAAGCCGGCAACTGCAGTTCCGCAAAGGACGACAGCGGCGATAAGAATCGCGAATATAGCTTTCATGGGGCATACTCCTGAGTTCCGCGCCAACGGTGAAGTGTTTTGTACCTGTTATTCCACGTCAAAAGTACCCTGCGCCGTTGCCTGACAAGATACACAAACGAATCTTCGAATAGTGAAAAACACGAAACGTTTGCCCATATTGCAAGAGCTCTGACCCAGAGACTCGGGATGCAAGGAAAACAGCCGGATCGAGCAGATCCGGCTGTTGAGATGGAGTCTTTTTCGTCCGGACTAGCGGACGAGCATCACCTTCTGCATCGCCGACCAGCCGTTGGCGGAGGCGTGCACGAAGTAGACGCCCGAGGTCAAGCCGGAGGCGTCAAAGGTGAGCGTGTGCGACCCGGCGGTGTGCGATCCACGCGCCAGCTCGGCGACCTGCTGGCCAGTAACGTTGTAAACGGTGACACTCAGGTTCGCCGCTTCCGGCAGGTTCACGTTCAACGTGGTGCTCGGGTTGAACGGGTTCGGGTACGCCGCGCTGAGGCTGAACTCGGACGGCAGGGTTTCGGCACTCGCGACCGCCTGCTCCGCCCCTTCGAATGATCCGCTTACGGTCCACAGTTCCGGCTGCTCGAAGACGGTGAAGTCTTCCGCGCCCGCTGCCGTTTTGCTGAAGTCGAACGAGGCGAAGGTGTCGTAGCTCCACGGATGGTCGCCGATGTACAGGCTGATGCGATACTGGCCACCCGGTGCGTTCGCCGGAATCGTCTGGTTCAGGTTTGCGGTGACGGTGTTGTTCGCCGGGAAACCGACGTTCTCAAACAGGCGCACCTCGACACTCATGTCGGACGGAACGTGATGCACTTGCACCCACGCGTCCGCCTGAATCGGGTTGTTGGTGTTATTGATCGCACCGACGATGTAGTTGAACGAGCCTCCGTTTGCCGGGATCACCACTGGCGGGGCTGCCGGTTCGATGGTGGCGACGAAGTCTGCCTGGAAACTGAGCCGTGTCGCCCACGGAGCGGCACTGTTATTCCAGTAGATGTTGTCCTCGCCCACGACGATGATGTCGGATGAGTTCAGGAAGCACGCAGCGTTTGCCCACTGGTAATTCGGACTGTTGAAAATCTGGTTGTCGATCATCGAACCATTTTCGTCGATGTGGACTAGCCACAGGTCACGATCGTTGGTGAAGTTGCTGTCGCCGTCGCCGGTGAGGTAGTACCCGCCACCTGGCGCTTCGGCGATCCAGTCGGCGTTCTCGTCACCGTTGTCCGCTCCGTAATCCGCATCCCACAGAAGGCTGCCGCTGCTGTTCGTACGCAGGACCATGAACTGGTCGCCGGGGCCATTGTCGTAGTAGCCGCAGAAGAGGAAGTCGCCGTTATCGGCTTCGAGGACGGAGCGGCCAACGCCGAACCAGTAGCCGGTACGGTAGGAACTCCACTGCTGTGCGCCGTTCGCGTTCAGCTTCAAGGTCCAGGGGTAGCGTCCGGTGACCTGAGTGTAGCCGAATCCGGTTGCGATATAGCCACCGTCAGACGTCGGTGAGATGTGGTACAGCCGGTTGAAATTATACGTGCCGTGTGTCGTATGCCAATCGTACAAGATGTTGTTCTGCATCCGGATGACGAGGCCATCGGCGTACGTCGAACCGTCGGTGACACCGCTTGCAATGAATCCATCGCCGTCCGGTTCCACGTGATGCAGTTCACCGCCACCGGCCGTGCCGAAATAGTCCAGCTGCCAATGGAGAGTGCCGTTGCTGTAGAAGTCCATTGCCAACGGGAATCGCGTGCTGCCGTTTTGCGCCCAGCCAACGGCAACGTAACGGGTCTCATCATTGGGAACCTGGCAAACGTCATCAAGCCAGAAGTCCAAACCGGTACCTGTGCCGAATACATTGCGCCATGCAACCGTGCCATCCGGATTGATGTACGCGTAAACTGCTTCAAAAAGACCTGAGCTGGTGTTGTACTGCTTGCCAACCGCGATCACGCCCCCGCCGTAGGCTGCGCAGACACCGTTAAACGCTTCCGAATTGGAACTCGTACCGGACAGCGTTTGCCAGTCCTGCACGAACTGCGCCGATGCGACCCCCATGGTCAGCATCACCGCGACCGCAACCATGACCACCTGCTTCATCCCTGCCTCCACTCCTGCTTTTGACTTGATTCCGGTGCTACCGGTCCCCCAACCTGTAGGCAAAATGTTAGGACTACTTAACAGTTGTTTCAAGAAGAATCAGCAATCGTTGCGAGAGGGAAGCTTGACTCTGAAAGGGGGTAACTGGTTGAAATCCAGCGAGCTGAAACTTAGGGAGATGTGATTTCGGCAAAGTTGCTGGCAGAATTCAGGGGTGACATACCTCTGGCGATTGCTGTGCCGGGAAAAATGCGGCGCCCCGTGAAGGACGCCGCTGTCTGGCTAACAGAGCGTCATTCCGAACGGAACGAAGAGAAGTGAGGAAGAGCCCTTTTCGGAAGAGCTCGACGTTGAGTTGAAATCATAGTGAACCTGCGGCCAGGCTGGATCTTCCTCAGCCGCATACGGACGCGTCTGAGGAATGACGTGCTGGCCAGCCGCCGACTATGGCTTCCGGCATCTGTTTCAGTCAGCGGGTGATGGTGATGCGTTTCGTCTCGCTCGCCATCGCCTCGGCGGCGGTGACACGGTCGGCGACGATGCCTTGCAACGGTGGCAGCGCGGGTGAGGTGCTGCTGTCGACAAATGGCGGCGTTAACGGCATGCCGCCCACCTCGGTGACGCGTAGCAGCAGCAGGCTGCGTGGCGCCGGGCCCATGGATTCGGTAAGGCCGCCGACGATAAAGTCGCCGCCCGGAAGCGCGCGCACGCACCACGCGTCATCCATTCCCGGCTGGCCGAAATGCCACGTCCAGATGAAGTTTCCGTCCGGGTCAGATCGTCCGAGGAACACCTGGTTGTTGAGATATTGGGTGCCGGTGAGGCCGGTAACGATGTAATCGCCGTTGTTGAGGATGTCGATGCTGCGGCCGAACTCGGTTGGTGGGGTACCGATCACCGATCGCCACATGAACTCGCCGTTCTCGTCGAATCGCAGCACCCAGATATCGCCGATGGTCAGCTGGCCGAGTCCGAAGGATTCAGTCTTGCCGGTGCAGATGAAGCCGGTGCCATCCGGCAGCGTCTGGAACTCGTAGATGTGGTCCTTGTAGATGCCGCCGTGGGTGGAATACCACAGCAGGTTGCCCTCGAGGTCGATCTTGGCGATCAGCGCATCGCGCATGCCCGCGCCGGTGGACCAGGTGCGTCCGGCGAAGACGTAGCCGTCGTCCAGTACGTCGATGCTCCACGCTTCGTCGCGTGCGTAGGTGGTGCCGTATTCCTGCCGCCACTGAACGTGTCCGAGCGAGTCGGTTTTCATCACGAAGACGCTTTCGACCGGGATTTGACCTGTGCTGTCGTTATGCTCAAACCAGCCGGTGATGACGTAGCCACCGTCCGCAGTGACTTCCACGTCCCGTGCGACGGACGCGACCTCGGACGCATACAGCCGTTCCCACTCCGGATAGCCTTCGTTGTCGGTTTTAACGAGATACACCGAGGACCGGCCATGGCCCCAGTCGGTGCCGCTGACGATGAAGCCGCCGTCCGGTGTCTTGGCGAACCCGTATCCTTTTTCTACCGTGTTGTCGCCGAATTCCCGTTGCCACAGGATGTTTCCGTTGAAATCGAACTTCATGAACCATAGCGCGGGTAGCGGCGGAAATCCCTCGATCATCGACTTGGTGCCGGAGACGACGATGCCATCGTCCACGATTTCGATATCAAACGCGATGCTGTTGCCGACTTCGCCGTAGTAGCGGACCCAGACGGAATCCGCTTCCAGGGCAGTTGCGGAAGCGATTGGCAGCAGGATGAGGCAAAGCAGGGCAAACACCAGCACCCAGCGGTGCGGCGGATGCGTTGTGGCAAGCGGAATGCGAGTTGCAGACACGGGAAGTCCCAGCTACTTGGTGGTCAGTACAGAGTGTGCGAAAACGCAGTCATAAGGTACGTTGAGAAAGAGAAAAGGGGGAGGGTTGACTTTCGTCCTCCTTCCCCCTCTGAGTGTTTGAAGTCAGGTTGTTACCGGGCAAAAACCGGATCTCCCACTTGTACTTCGGTCATGCGGAAGACGACGATGCTCTGTTCCGCCGGACCCATCGACTGCGTGTTGCCGGCAACGACCCAGTCGCCGTCCGGAAGCACGCGAACGCTCCACGCGTCATCCATCCCCACGGAACCAAAGTCGTAGAACCACTCCCAGTCGCCGTCGGTACCATCCGCCCGTCCGACAAAGATCTGGTTCTGGTTCTGGTTGGTCACAGTCATGCCGGTGACGACGAAATCGCCGTTCGGGAAGATATCAATGCTGCGGCCAAATTCGGTCGGCTGGTGGCCGATCACCGATCGCCACATGAAGTTGCCGTTCTCGTCGTAGCGCAAGATCCAGATATCACCGTGTTCGAGGAAGCCGTTGTTGAACGACTCGGTTTTTCCCGCGCCGACATAGCCGGAACCGTCGGGCATGCGCTGGAGTTCGTAGATGTGATCCTTGTACTCGCCGCCGTAAATATCCCACCAGACAGGATTTCCATCCAGGTCAATCTTGGCGATCAGGGCGTCACGCATCTGGGCACCGCCGGACCAGGTTCGCCCCGCGATGGCGTATCCATCATCTTCAACGATGATGCTCCACGTTTCGTCGTTTTCCCAGCCACCACCGTAGGAACGCGCCCACTCCTGGTTGCCATCGGCATCGAGTTTGAGGATGTAGGCGTCAATCTGCAGCCGGTTCTGGATGGCGTGGCGCTGTGTCGCGCCGGTTACCACGTAGCCACCGTCCGGGGTCTGCTTGATATCGCGGGCGAACGTGTCGTCCTCGGACGGGTACACGCGTTCCCATTCCAGATGGCCCCTGGCGCCAACCTTGATGACGTAGGCATCCGGCACACCTTCAGTCCAGTACGATCCACAGAGAATGAATCCGCCGTCCGATGTCGGCGCGACGGCATAGCCCTTTTGTGCGTGGTCATCGCCGTATTCACGCGTCCACAAGACATTTCCGTCGAAATCGAACTTGAGCAGCCACACCTGCGGGTAGGGCAGGTTATCTTCCATCAGCGATTTCGTTCCGACGACAACAAAACCGTCGGTCACCACTTCAATGTCGCGGGAATAGCTTTTGCCTTCTTCACCGTAGTAGCGCACCCAGACCGAATCGGGTTGTTGCGCCAGCACGGCTTGCGGAGCGAAGAGGAACAGCAGAGAGAACAACGCAACGGCGATAATCGCTGGCGCGGAGAACTGGAGTGTCATTGGCAGATGTTTCACGGGACCACCCTGGTTTGTGTATGCATGTGACTTCCAACGACGGTGTGGACTGCGATCCTGAACTCGACGAGCTGTGCAGATGGCAGAATCAGGGATTGGAAGCGGTAATTAACGTACCATGATCGGCCCGGAAGTTCAATCCTCCACGGGCCAATTTCCAAATATCTCCAGAGGTGGAGGCTCCCCGGCCGCCCGGAGTATCAGCGGGAAAACGCCCCCGGCGAACAGGAACGGCAACGAATCCAGAATTTGACCCGCTCTCGTTTGGTAAGCAGCACGCGGATAGACCCGAATACCCTCGCTCTCCGTTGAGTCTTCGATCAGTTTGGAGCGTGTGAATCCTTGTGAAACTGCCGCTACCGAGTGTCTCCCCGAAAATCCGATAAAATGTGAGGTACTCCTTCCCTCGCGACGCATGAGCCTGTAGATTCCGAGCGTTGGAGAAATCGGGAACGTGGGGATGGTTCCCGATTCACGTTGCTTACCCTCCCATCTTGACGAGGAGACTCTGATGAGAACTGTTGCACTGCTTCTCTGTGTGATTCTGACTGTGGGCGTGGCGAACGCCCAGATGAACCCCCCGACTGGATTGACCTCTACTCATGATGGCGATGGGCATGTTGAGCTGAACTGGAATTCACCGAACGTGCTCGGCGCGACCAGCTGGCAGGATCTGGTTGACTGGCCGGAAAGCGATGTCGAGCGGGCGGAATGGGAAGCACCGAATTTTGACGAAGTCCGGTCGCAGTGGGAAGCGTTGCAGAGCCAGGGCAATCAGCTGGATGATTTGCAATTCTTTTTCGTGTACCGGAATGGCCAGCAGCTGGACATCACCTACGACACGCAGTACGAAGATGTACTGCCGTCGGAGAACACCTATGTCTACACGGTGACGGCGTTCTATGACCTCGGCGAATCGAATCACTCGAATGAGGTGACGGTTACCTGGTTCGATCAGGTCGCGACGGCGATTGACGAAGACTTCAACGACGGCGAAATGCCGGACGGCTGGACGGTCGAAGCGACCATCGCCAGCCACACGTGGGAAATCAGCAGCAACAACAACTTGTTCCCCACGCCGTACGCGCTTGTCGATTCGGACGCCGCCGGGAACAACCCGCCGATCCACTTGCAGGAACGACTGTTGCTGCCGCCGTTTGACTTCAGCGAAACTTCTTTTGTCGAATTTGTCTATTCGTCGAACTTCGTGGAATACGTGGACGAGCACGGCTACGTGCAGTACCGCATCGCGAACGGTGACTGGGTGACGATCAACGATATCAACCAGGACGGCGAGCAGATCGGCGTGACCCATGACCTGACGGCGGAACTGGCCGGCGAATCGGATGTTGACCTCAGCTTCTTCTACGATGACATGACCAACTGGGGATTTTACTGGGGCATTGACGACGTGGAAGTGTCGCGTGACTATGTCCCGTCGGATCCTGTCCGTCTCGAGATGATCGGCCGCAGCAATATCATCCCGGCAGACGGCGGCTGGCTCGGTTTCGACGTGCATTTCATCAGCACCCTGCCGAACACTGTGCAGAACGTGAAGTACTGGACGACCATCACCATGCCGGACGGCACTGAATCCGACAGGTTGGCGCTTACCACGTTCACGCACACGCCGAACATGGACGTGCTGTACGAAGCGTTGCAGCAGGAAATTCCGGCGAATGCGCCTGCCGGCGAGTACTTCTACAACGGCTACGTCGGCCTGTCCCTCAACAACCCGCAGATCGAAGGGTCGTTCCGTTTCGTCAAGCTGCCGTCGGAGAACACGGATGGCGCCGGCGAGTTTGTCTTTGATCCGTCCGAGTGGGAACTGTTGGGGTTGCCGGGCGAAGTGACGGCGAACGGTGAGATCGCGGTCAACCTGCCATCTGATTACGAACTGGATCTCGCGTACCCGAACCCGTTCAACGCGATGACGTCGCTGACATTGCGTCTGCCGGAGGTTTCCCCGGTGACGGTGGCGGTGTACAACGTGATGGGGCAGCAGGTCGCGACACTGGCGAAGGGTTCACTGGACGCCGGCGTGCACAACCTCAGCTTCGACGCGTCCGATCTCGCGAGCGGAATCTATTTTGTTCGCGCGTCGGTTCCCGGCCAGCTGAATCATGTGCAGAAGCTGGTGCTGATGAAATAGCCACGGACGTAACAGAAGCAACAGAAGCAACAGAAGCAAAAAATGTAACAGATACACCCGCTAAACCACTCCATACCACGGGCTTCGGTCCGTGGTATTTTTGGTGAAAACACCCTGTACTCATCAGATCAACGACCACGTACTGCTCAGAGCACCGACCAAATGGAGACAAGCATTGGAAGAGTTGATGGAGTTCGGGGAAGAATTCCAGAATCAGGTGGCTGCAGAGAGGGTACGTTCTGACGATAGCGAATGGTAGCTGGCGCGTCATTCTGACGTCGCGTCTGTTTGCGACGGAAGAAGATCCAGATTATTGACAGGTTCGTTTCACTTTAACCTGATCGAAACTGGATCTTCCTCACTTCTCTTCGTTCCGTTCGGAATGACGCTTTTCCAGGCCCCTTGTTTGTCAACGAACTGTGCAGATAGAGTATTTCGGAAAAATCCTGAATTCGATTGACAGCTTGCTGCGGGGTTCGTATGCTGTCAGCCGGGAAGGCATGGAATCGATCATGAAGACAATCGCCGGAATCATTCTGCTGTTGGTGGTGACCCTGCTGCCGATCACGTCCACCGCCCAGCCGCCGGGCAGCGACGCGCCGGGGACGTGGGAGCAACGGATCGTGACGGTGGAGAACATCCAGCGCCTCTATTACCTCTACCTGCCCGATCACTACGAACGCTTCCGCGAACGCCCGTTGATTGTCAATCTGCACGGCAGCATCGACGTGTCCGGGCTGGATTCGGTCGGCCAGCGTCCCGAAGTCTTCATGTTTGGCCGGCAGTACACCCCGAGTTTCCTCGACACCAGTCGCGCCTCGATGATGTGGAAGGTGGCGGAGGAAGAAAAGGTGCTTGTCGTCTGCCCGTTGTCGCGCACCTCGCCGGCGTGGAGCTGGTTCGACCCCACCGGCAACCTTGAGTACATGGACGCCATCCTCGATGATGTCCAGGGTGCGTACGGACAATACGTGGACTTTGACCGTGTTTACGCGACCGGTTTCTCGGCCGGCGGTGGAATGACACACCGGTTGGCGTATTATGGCGGCACCCGTTTCGCAGCGTTCGGCCCGATGTATTATCCGATGAACACGGCGTTGTATCCGCTCGATCCGCCGGAAATCCTCCCTCGTGGCCTGATCCAGGTCGCAAACCGGTACGATCCGACGGTGGATGTGCCGTACACCGAACCCTCCGACAGCATCACCATCCTACAGACTGTTGCCAAATGGCGGGACTGGTGTGGCATCCATTTTCAGGACGGCCAGCTCCGTCCGGCCCCGATTGATACGGTCATGTTCGTGTATCTGGACGGTAGCGATCTGGCACCGGACAAACCGGTGATTGAGTTCGTCACGCTTTTTCAGAGTGAAGGCGCATTCGTGCACTCGTACCCGAAATATCGCACGCATGGTTTCCAGGCGAACAAGCGGCTGTGGGAATTCTTGGAGCGGTTCTCGCTGTCGGGAACGGACACGCGCGAACTACTGCCCGACGAGCGACAGATCGCGTCGGTCCCATTGACGGAACAGCACACCGGGATAACCCTCTCAGCGTATCCGAACCCGTTCAACGCGGTGACGACGTTATCCGTGAATCTGCCCGAAGCGGCGGACCTGCGGGTTCAGGTGTTCGATGTGCGGGGACGGTTGGTCACGACAGTAACGGATGGTCGCGCTGAGGCGGGCCGTCACACTCTCACCCTTGCCGGGCACAATCTCGCGAGTGGGACCTATTTCCTGTGTGCGAATGCGGGCGAGTGGAGTGCGAGCCAGCGGATTCTGCTGCTGAAGTGAGGGAAATGCCCGCGTTTCCGCGTGGAGACAACTTGGAATTTCGATCCTCTCCGGCGTCGTTACTCAGCGATATTTTTGTTAGACTCGCCGAATTTTGGCTTTTCCGGATACTGACAATACGGTTCACCGAGTGCTGAATTGCTATAAGTTCAGAGTAATCAAGCCTGTTGATCCTTGCAGGCGGTATGAGAGAAAAACGGGCCAGACCCTTGTGCAGCTTTTTATCGATACTGAAAAGGTTGTACGTTAATGGGACGGGCAGGAATTCGTAACAGGGGAGTTGATCATGAGATCCATTGTTGTTACAGGGTTGGTTCTGCTGATGGCAGTGACCGCGTTTGGTGTGCCGGATTACGTGGCTGTGGGTGAGGGTTGGGTTGACAACCATTATTACCGGGTGGAGATTCCCGCGCGCACCATGACCAGCGCGAGTGTGCCGTTGATTGTCGTGATGCACGGCGGTGGCGGCACGGCGGAAGGCATCAGCGGCAGCAGCCTGATGTACTTGATTCTGGAGCAGGAAGAGGCGGTGCTGGTGTATCCGCAGGGGCATTACTACGGGGACACGTGGGTTCCGCAAGACTACCTCTGGATCGGCGAGATTGTCGACCAGGTGTCCACCGATCTTGCTGCGCAAACCGAAGGGTTGACCACGGTCGATCCGACCCGTGTGTATGCGTGCGGTTCATCCGCCGGCGGTTGGATGGCACATTGCCTGGCGTACCTTGACAATGACCGGTATGCGGCGATCGCGACGGTCAGCGGTGGTTGGCCGGGTAACCAGTTCCCGCAACTGCTCAACACCCCGCCGGTGAACAAGGTCGGTTTCATCGCGTTCCACAACCGCTGGGACCAGGTGATCGACATCAACTACGGCAGTGGTTCGGCCGCACTGCAGTGGTCAGAGTGGAATGGCGCCCCGAATTACTCGAAGACGCCGTTTGCTCCAGTCTATTTCCTGCACAATTGGGATGATGGAGTGAAGGACTGGGTGAAGCTGCACGAGATCAAGACCAAGATCAACGGCACGAACAACCATGTCTGGCCTCACAACCAGACCTACGGTATCGAGCCGGTAGCACTCATGTGGCCGTTCTTCATGCAGTTTGACCGCTCCGACCTCCAGTCCGGCGACGAAGGCCCGGTGCTGACACCGGCCAACGCAGACCTGGTGCTGAACACGTATCCGAACCCGTTCAACACGATGGGCACGGTCACGTTGACCCTGCCGGAAGCCGACCAGGTTCGGGTGACGGTACACAACATGCTCGGGCAGACAGTCCTGACGTTGGCGGACGGATCGTTCAATGCCGGTACGCAGGAATTCGTTCTTGACGGATCGTCTTTGGCGAGCGGCGTGTACTTTGTGCGTGCGGATGTCACGGGTCAGGCGCCGTTGATGCAGAAAGTGGTTCTTCTGAAGTAGATGTCGCCACGGAAGCACAAGATGCCAGGGATGCAAAGGAAGCAACAAAAGCAATAGACCTAAAAGTAACCGCCACAGACACCTGTGGCGGTTTAGATCGTTGACAAACCCCGGATTGCCAGGGGTGTCATTCTGAGCGAAGCGAAGAAGGTCCAGCTTGTCTGAAAACCAAGAATTGTAACCCGTTGATAATCTGGATCTTCTTCACTTCTCTTCGTTCCGTTCAGAATGACGCGACAGCCGAATTTTCCTAGGATCCCGAACGTTGCCACTTTGTCAGCAGTCTGAACCGCCACACACATCTGTGGCGGTTTTAGTTTCGGTGGTTGCTTCTCGTCAGTTGCGTCAGTTGCGTCTGTTGCTCATCACTCACCACTGTCATTACCGGACATCGACCTCAACTTTGGGCGTGTCGGGCATGTAGAACGGCGGTGCCTGCCACGTCTGCACGTTATCGAGCACCAGCGTGTTGCGGAAAAAGCCGGTCATCGAGAAATTTTCCTTGAACGCTGCCAGGCCCCACGTAACCTTGTTCCCCGGTTCGTTGCTGATGCCGAAATCATACCACTGGAAGCCGCGTTCATGCGCGTGCAGGATGCTGTCGTGGACCAGCAGCGGCGAAGGCCGCAGGTTTTGCGCGTCATCACGGTGCGCGATGTAAAATTCGAGCATCACCTTTTCGTTGCAGACGAAGTTCAGGATGCACGCAATCGCCTCGCCGTTGAAGTACGCCATCGACGCTTCCAGCTGCTTCGGCGCGAGTTCGGCGAGTTTTTCGATTTCGTCGCGGGTGTGCGTCGGGGTAACTCCCAACTTGGCGCGGTTCTGAAACAGGATGTCGTAGAACACGTCCAGCGTTTCGCCCTTGAGCGGGATGTTGTGCTTGATCGTAACGCCTTCACGGTTCGCCTTGCGGATCGCGGTGCGGGTCTTGTTGTCGTAGCGGTCGATCAGCTGGCGTTCGGCCAACGGCAGGTCGCGCAGATCAATGGCTTGTGTGTAATCCTGCTTCAGGTAGGTGAAGCCGGCGCGACGTAACGCAAACTCTACCGAATCGCCGATGCGTCGATGGTAGAAAATCGGCGGCGGGGTGCACCGCAGGCGTTCGATGCCTTCCTCTTTCGCGACCTCGATCAGATCATGCAGCAGCCGGTGTACGTAGATCAGGCTGACATCTTCCCGGATCAACAGGCCACCGTACGACGCGCCCGGGTGGCTGGTCCACGCTTTCAGGCCGTCTTCGTCGCGGAATGCGCCCGGCCAGACGGCGATGATGTGGCCCTTCTTGCGGAAGATCAGGTGCCGGTGCTGGAAGCGGTCCGGCGGATGGTAATCGAAGAACCGTTGCTGGTTGAACAGGTTGCCCTGCAACGAGCGGCGGATGAAACGGTCCCACTCGGCACGGTGGGACTCGGTGTAGAATTCAACGTCGAAGTACATGGACGGCCATGAGTTATGAGCTGTGAGTAATGAGTGCTGAGCTATGCACAGGAAATCCCGCACTCGATGGTCGAATATAGGGGTTTGCGGGTGTCATTCTGAGCGTAGTGAAGAATCTCTCTTTTGTGCGCGCGATCGCTGCAACACAGAAGGATTCAAGTCTATTCCCGATCACCCCGAATCAGTTCCCCGACCGCAGAGCGTAACCCTGCTGCACCGGTATCTGTTCTAGGCCCCCGATCCCGCCAGCGCACATACCCGTTTGCATCGAGCACGTACACTTCAATCTCTTCCGTGTTCGGGATTTCAAGGGCTTCCAGCATCGGACTCCGATCGATGTAGAGGGTGATGGTTCGTTCCCGTGCCGTCGAATCCGGTATTCCAGATCGCATGCCATTATCGATAATGAAACTCATCCATTTGTAACCTGAGCTGATGGTTGGAAGCTCCCAATAGCGAACGAGTTCTGGTGTTTCAGCTTCCAGTTCTTTCACCAGTGGCAACCAAGTATCAACCTCCGGTTGCTGTTCCCGCTGGAAGGCGACGAGTACGATGTTGATGCTGCCGGTAAAGCCTTCAGGCAAAGTAAAACGATCGCCGTGCAGGTTTTTTCCGATCACCGTCGGAAATAGAAGTGCGGTTGATAACAGAACTGTCAGCATATTCCCTCCGAAACTGCTCGAAGAATGGGCTAGCCCACTGTTGGATCGAGCTGAACCTTGAGGCCGTCCGGACCGAACGCGCGTTCGAAGGCGAGTTCGGCGTCACGGAGCGGGTGGACGTCATCGATCAAGTCTTCCACCTCGACGGTGCGCGACGCGATCAACTCCACCGCCGCCGCGACATCGCCGCAACGTGAACCCACTAGCCGGATCTCGTTGACTGCGATAAAAGTCGGGTCGATGGTGAACGATTCGGTGTGGGTCGACTTGAGCACGATCGTCCCCTCCGGCGCGACGGAGTTCAGTGCCGTTTGCAGACCGAACGGGTTCCCGCTGGCTTCGATCACCGCACGGAAGTTGTCCTCCGGTTCGCGGATGCTGACGGTTACGCCGATCTGACGCAGGCGGTCCATCTTGTGTTCGTAACGGCCGAGAGCGTGCACCTCGCGGCCCCGTGCGCGCAGGATCCGGGCGATCAGGATGGCGAGTCGGCCGTCCCCGATCAGCAGGACGGGATCGTCGTTCGGGGGGATACGCTCGGCGGCGTCCAACGCGGCAGCGAGTGGTTCGGCCATCGCGCCGGCGGCGTCGCTGACGCTGTCCGGCAACGCGACCAACACACCCTCCGGCAGCACGATGTATTCGGCCATTGCGCCGTCCCGTCCGCGGATACCGATCGCCTGACGGTCAGGATCGTGCTTCGCGGCGGTGTAGTCGATATGCCCGCGCAGGTCGCCGGGGATGTTGATATGCGCGGTCACCCGTCGTCGTATCCACGAATACTGGTCCGATTCCACCACCTGCCCCGAAAATTCATGCCCGAGGATGCCGTCGAACCCGGCGTATCCCTTGAGGATTTCGTTGTCGGTGCCGCAGATCCCGACACGGTGGACACGGATCAGGCAGTCGTCCTCACGGACACGTTCCGGCAGCGACACCTCGACCGGTTTCGGGCCGGATTTGGCGGTGACGGCGAGCATGGTGGCTGGGTTGGGCATGGGCGGTGACTCGTGAATTCGAAATGTCCCGGAAGGTCGTCCGCACTGACAGGGTTGTCAAGTCATAGGGGACATCTGGCGGCACTGGATGCTGATGGAACGACGTGTACAATCCGGCACACCGGCACCGATCCTTCAACGACGCGCACATTCTGTGCCGACAGGTGTCCCAGGATCCAGACAGTAGTGGGAGATAGCCGCCGGAATACGACAGATAATCCCTGCTGGCGGAGCCATCAGGGGCACATGGTGGTTCGCCTGCTGATAACCCCAGACATAAATGTCTGGGGCATGATATGTGGTGAAGTCCTTCCCCTGTCTTTTCCTGTCTTTTCCTGTCTTTTCCTGTCTTTTCCTGTCTTTTCCTGT
>JAHLLB010000025.1 GCA_020444425.1 bacterium
TGACTACCACCCCAGCCGTACATGCCCCAGACATTTATGTCTGGGATCATCCGCGCGTTCCAGTGACTACCACCCCAGCCGTACATGCCCACGGCATTCATGTTGTGGATCACCCACACGTTCCAGTGACTACCACCCCAGCCGTACATGCCCCAGACATTTATGTCTGGGATCATCCGCGTGCTCAAGTGACCACCGTCGCAATGCTGTTGATCACCTTGCTTATGTTCGCCGCCACGCTATTCACTCCGGTGACAACCTTCGCCCAGGGACGAGAGGGCGACCTGTACTCGTTCGTCCGGTCGTACCTGCAGGATGACGGCTGGAATCCGCAGCCGGTGCCGGACATGAACGCCATCGAGACCGGGTTTCAGGGCGACAACGGAACGTTGTTCTGCCGCGCGTTCATGCTGGAGGAGAAGCGTCAGATCGTGTTCTATTCGGTGTTGCCGAACAAGACACCGCTGCACCGCCGGGTGAAGACGATGGAGTTCGTCACCCGCGCCAACTTCGGCCTCGGCATCGGCAATTTCGAGATGGATCTTAACGATGGGGAAATACGGTTCAAAACCAGCATCGACGTTGAGGGCGGCGAGATCACCCCAACGCAGCTGGAGACGCTGATTTATATCAATGTGCTGACGATGGATCGTTATCTTCCTGGATTGAACGCGGTGATGTTCGGCGAGCTGGACCCGCTGGACGCGCTGCAGGAAGTGCAGGACGAACTGGAGGCCGGTAGTTCCGGTGGCTGACGAAAACCCTCCTGATCAATACCTCACGCTCGCCCGTCCCGGCGAAGCTCAGCTGAAGGAAAAGGGCAGCCAGTTCCTGGCGTACGCCTATCCCATCCGTGACGCCGAACAGGCCGAGCAGTTGCTCGCCGACCTGTGGAAGCAGTATCACGACGCGACGCACATCGGCTGGGCACGACGCCTCGCTCCACCTCCACGTGGAGAAGAGAAGTGGTCCGACGACGGTGAGCCGAACGGTTCCACCGGCCCGCCGATCCTGAACGCGATCAAGGGCGAGGATTTGTGGGGTGTATTTGTTGCGGTGGTACGGTATTACGGCGGCACGAAACTCGGTGTCGGCGGACTGGTGCGTGCGTACGGCGGCGCTGCGGCGGAAGCCCTCGCGTTGACGAAAAAGCAGACCATCATCCGCACAAAAACGCTGCGTGTCAGCATCCCGCATGACCGAGCCGGCGCGATCTACGCCCTCTGTGACCGGATGGAAATCCGTATCGATACTCCGGGCTACACCGAAACGGGTCTGCTTCTGCCGTTGATTGTCCCGCTGTCGCGCGTGGACGATGTCGCGGCGGCGGTGGTGGATGTCTCCGCCGGACGCGCTGAGGTTTCCCGCGGATGAGCGAAGAAATCCTCATCGTGATCGCGTTGGTGTTGAGCGCGTTTTTCTCCGGCACCGAGACCGCGTACACCGTCTCCGGCCGGCTCGCGATGGAAGTGTACAAACGGCACAACCGTCCCGGCGCGAAAGTCGCCAGCCGTTTGTACGCCAACCCCACCCTGCTGTTCAACACGACCCTGGTCGGCAACAACCTTGTCGGGGTACTGTACGCTTCTGTTACGGCGGTCTGGCTCGACCGGATCGGTGTACCGGTGGAGTGGATTTTCGTCATCAGCCCGACCATCGTGCTCATCTTCGGCGAAATTCTGCCGAAGACATTCGCACGTGAGACGGCGGAACGCTGGGCGTTGCGTGCCGGCGGGCCGCTGTGGATCTCGCGGATTCTGTTTGCCCCGTTGATTCTGATTACCCGCGCGTCGAGTTCATTGTTGCTGCGCGCGTTCGGGATGAGGGACGAGAACCGCGACTTCAGCACCATCAGCCTCGGCGACCTGACCGGTGTCTGGGGTCAGTTGCACACCGAGGGCTCGCTGGACGCCGAAGAGAAAGAGCTGCTCGATCACGCGGTGGCGTTGCGTGACGTGAAAATGCGCGAGATCATGACGCCTCGCGCGGACGTTGTCGCGTTACCGGTCGAAGCCACGATTGAAGAGGCGGAACACTTGGTCAGCCAGCGCGGCTACACTCGCATTCCGGTATTTGAAGGCAATATCGACAACGTGGTCGGTGTGCTGCTCGCGCAGGAATTGCTTGGTGAACCCGAAACCCTGCAATCGATTCTGCGGGAGCCGAAAGTGGTGCCGGAACAGGCCTACGCCAACCGGTTCCTGCACGAATTCCGGCGTGGCGAAGTCGGGCTCGCGATTGTGATTGACGAACATGGCGGAACGGCCGGCGTGGTCACGCTGGAGGATTTCCTCGAACGGCTGGTGGGTGCCATCGAGGACGAGCACGATCCGCAGGCGATGTCCGGCCGCAAGGTGAGCAACGATAGCTGGCTGGTGTCCGGGCGGGCGTCACTGGAACTGTTGCGTGACAAGTGGGGCATCAAGCTGCCGGATGGCGATTATGAAACTGTCGCCGGTTGGTTGCTGGACGAACTGGACCGGATTCCCGACCCAGGTGAGTTTGTCGATGTGGGACGCTGGCGGGTGCGTGTGGTCGCGACCGACCCGCGTCGCATCAAGCGGGTGCTGATCCGGAAGATGCAGACCCGTAGCGCGAAACCCAGGATCTCCGACCGGAAGTAGTCGATTCGTAGTTTGGACGAGATGTGCCCCTGATGGCTTCGCCAGCAGGGATTATCAAGACGAGATAGACAACCCGCGTTGTCAGAGCCAACACGGGCAAGAATACAATTCTCCTTCCGATCATCCGCGTCCGCAGGTTTATTGACACGGGCACATACCTGAGCCCATCCGTTTCTTCTTTTGCTTCTGTTGCTTCTTTTGCTTCCGTTGCTTCTGTTGCGTCTGTTGCTTCCTTTGCTTCTGTTGCTTCTTTCGCTTCAGTCAATCATCACCAACCGGTACCCGGCGCCGGACGACCCGAACACCCGATCCGCAAACTCTTTCGCTTCGTCTTCTTTCGCGAACCGTCCCACCCGAACCGCGTACAGCGTCTTTCCGATCGCGGGGATTTCGTCTACCTGGACCGTGTACCCGAGGTCACGTTGTTGTCCGGCGAGACGGTCGGCGTTTCGGCGGCTGGAGAACGCCCCGATCTGCACCGACCATGCGCGATCGGTCGGTTTCTCCGGCAACCCGTTGTGGAACAGGTTGACCGATTCGAGACCGTGTTCGTGCAACCACGTCGCGGCGTCACGGACAAGCGCAGGTTCGTTGATCAGCGACGCGTACCCGTACAACCGTTGCCACGCAATCGCCTGCAACGGTATCGGCAGTTCCGCCTCGCGTGTGATCCGTTTGTAGACCGGGATCGCGTCGTGCACGTTGTCAGTCGCCAGCGCCGCCGCAAGCTTGCCTTCGGGTGAGCCCTGCATGCGTTCGGCGACGATTCGCAACGAATCAATGTCGCCGTTGAAGGTGTATCGCACCAGCGGATGTTCCGCATGAACGGCAGGCGCGAGCAGAAGCAGCATCATGCTGATCACAGTTGGGTAGAATTTCATCTTCATGGCCTGAAAATGACACGGGAACCGGTTTTCCGCAAGCGTTGAACGGTCTATGGTTGGTACCCCCCGTTCGCGGGGTTGGTTTCGTTTCGCGTCGATTTTTGCCAACGCCGCCAATAATAGACAGTTCACGCACTGAAACCCGGCGCGAATTCGAGAGGATGCACGGTCTCTCCGGCCAGATTTTTGTGCATCAAAACGGCGGAATGCGTGGCGCGGTTAAGTCCCAGTCCGTAGGTTATCGTGGATAACCAAAACGGGGTTTTTTCAGCATTCTTTGAACGGCCACGGAAAGGGAGATTGACGATGAAACACTTCGTTCTTTGTCTGACTCTGGGCTGCTTGCTGGTGGCGGGCGCTGTGCAAGCCGCGCCATCCTTGCTTGGCGACAAGCTGATGACGGAAATGCAGCAGGCGGACGCGGATGAATTGATCCATGTCCTGGTGCTGATGAGTCCGGAACCGGACGGCCAGGCGATGATGAACTACGTGCAGGGCGTGCGTGCCAGCGACCGCGCCACCCTGGTCTGGGATGCGTTGAAGACCCAGGCAGATGTCGCCCAGTCGGACATGCTCGACATGCTTTACGATTACGAGCAGGACGGTTCGGCGGAACACATCCGGCAGCTGGTGATGGGCAACTCGGTGGACGCGTGGGTGAAGCCGCATGTGATTCGCGCGATCACCCGTCAGCACAGCGTGCGCAAGGTCGTGTTGCTGGAAGAGCAGCAGGTGATTCCGCGCCAGGAAGAGCGTCCAGCCAGCGGCCAGCTCGAGGAAATCGACTGGGGCGTGCTGCAGATTGACGCTCCGGATGTCTGGGACATGGGCTACACCGGCGAGGGTGTGGTCGTCGGCGTGATGGACACCGGTTGCAACTGGAACCACCTCGACCTCGTGACGCACATGTGGGACGGCGGCGCGACCTATCCGAACCACGGGTATGACTTCTCGAACAACGACGACAACCCGATGGACGGACACGGTCACGGCACGCACGTCAGCGGCACGGTTGCCAGCGACGGCTCGGCCGGTTCGCAGTGCGGCGTCGCGCCGAACGCGCAGATCATGGCGCTGAAGGTGTTGAGCGACGGTGGTTCGGGTTCGTACGCGAATGTGTGGGCTGCGCTCGACTTCGCGCTGGCCAATGGCGCGGACGTCGTCACCATGAGTGCCGGCTGGCACAGTGTGGACGCAACCTCGCGCTCGACCTTCCGTGAACATTACGTGCTGCTCAACGCGGCGAACATCGTATCGACCAACTCCGCCGGTAACGACGGCGGCAACATGAGCTGGTACCCGATTCCGGACAACATCAAGACTCCGGCCAGTGTCCCGCCGCCGTGGATCAACCCGGAGACCCCGGGTACGGGTGAAGCTGCCGGGCAGATCACCGTCGGCTCGACCGACACCAACGACGGCCTGTCGTATTTCTCCAGCCGTGGTCCGGTCACCTGGGAGAACGAAAGCCCGTGGTTTGACTGGGTGTACGCCAACGGTTCGCAGGATGGGTTGATGAAGCCGGATGTGTCCGCGCCGGGTGAAGATATCAAGTCCTGCGATTACAACAACACCAGCGGCTACACGTTGAAGTCGGGAACGTCCATGGCGACCCCGCACGTCGCTGGTCTCTGCGCGCTGTTGAAGAGCATCAGCATCGACCTTTCGCCGGCAGAGATCAACGAAATTCTTGAGACGACGGCGATTGACATGCTCGACCCGGGCAAGGACAATGATTCCGGTGCCGGCCGTGTCGACGCGGTCGCTGCGGCTCAGATGGCGGAATCGTTCCTCACGGACATCCAGGTTCACCTGGTCCCGGCCTACGATCCGCCGTACATCATTCCGGGTAGCGGTGGCACGCTGTACTTCGCGGCGAACATCGGCAACAACTACACGACCACGACGCCCGGCCAGATTCGGACCCTCGTGATTCTGCCGAACGGCAATGAGTATCCGCTGGACACCTACAACGTGAACTTCCAGCCGGGAGTGGACATCAACGCGCCGAACGCGTCGCAGTTTGTCCCGGGCATGGCACCGACCGGTATTTATTCGTACGTCGCCCGCGCGGGCACGACGCCGTGGACGCTGGTGGACGAAGACAGCTTCGAATTCCGCAAGTTCAACTTCAGCGCCGAGTCGCTCGACAACGAGTGGACCCGCAGCGACTGGTTCGAGGTGGCGGCGGATGATGCGGATATCGTGAACATTCCAGGCGAATACAGCCTCGGTGTTGCCTACCCGAACCCGTTCAACCCGACCACCACGGTCGCGGTGAACCTGCCGGAAACGGTGGAGCTGACGGTTCACGTGTACAACGTCACCGGCCAGATTGTCGCGACGCTGGCGAACGGTTCGCTGAACGCCGGTCAGCACCAGCTCGTGTTTGACGGGGCGAACCTGTCCAGTGGCCTGTACTTCATTCATGCGTCCGTGCCGGGTCAGCTCGACGCAATCCAGAAAGTGACGTTGATGAAGTGAGTTCGTGGCTCGTCGTTTGTCCCTCGAACATCGAGGACGGCTGACAGAATTTGAGATTACCAAGGGACACGCTTATTGGCGTGTCCCCGTTTTTGTCTGCCCTCTGGCAGTTGTGGCGGCGTTCAGAGGATTCGATTCGGGTGGGCGATGCGTCATTCCGAACGGAACGAAGAGAAGTGAGGAAGAGCCCGCTTCGCATCGGGTACGGCAAGCCTGTCTGGTTTTCGCAAATCGTTGCTAATCTGGATCTTCCTCAGCCGCAAACGGACACGGCTGAGGAATGACGCGTTTGCCATCCTCCAGTGTGTCCCCGTTTTTGTCTCAACTGATTGATAACACAAGAGATATCTCGCCTCTCCTGATTTACTCGCAATTGATTTTCATTCCTGAAATCGTGGTTCAAGGATGACCACGTTCGTAATTTTTAACGTTGACATAAAATCGGCAGGACAACGCCTTTCAAGAGCAAAGGAGGTAATCACGATGAACCGTCTATCAGGGGTCTTGTTGCTCAGCCTGCTGCTGGCAGGTTTAGCAACCGCGACACCGTCCCTGTTCAATGATGACATGGATGCGGCACTGCGGCAGGCGGACGCGGACGACTATGTCTACACGCTCGTGTTTTTCAGTCCGGAACCGGACGGGCAGGACATGGCGAATTACGTGCAGGACGTTCCGCTCGAGGATCGCGCCGAAATGGTCTGGTCGCGTCTCAGCGCACAGGCCGAGGACGCGCAGGCCGATGTCCTGGACTTGCTCTATGCCCGCGAGCAGACCGGCGATGCGCACACAATTCAGCCACTGGTACTTGTAAACGCCGTCTATTGCTGGGCGAAACCGTCCGTGGTACGCGAAATTGCGACCCGGCAGAATGTGCGTAAAATCATCCATCTGGAGGAGGAACAGGTTCTGCCACCAGCGGATACCGAACCCGCCGGGAACCAACTCGATGAGATCGTCTGGGGTGTCGAACGGATCGGCGCGCCTGATGTGTGGGACATGGGCTACACCGGCGAGGGCGTGGTCGTTTGCGTGCTCGACACCGGCTTGCGCTACACCCACTGGGACGTGGAAGATCATCTCTGGGACGGCGGCCCCGACTATCCGAACCACGGCTGGGATTTTTACAACGTTGACGACGATCCGGTTGACGACAACGGGCACGGCAGCCGCGTCGCGGGGATCGTCGCCAGTGACGGCAGCGCCGGGTCGCAGTGTGGTGTCGCGCCGGACGCGACCCTGATGCCGGTGAAGATTATCAGTGGCGGAGGCGCCAGCAGCTACAACCTCGCCTGGGCCGGGCTGGACTGGGCACTGGTGCAGGGCACGGATGTTGTGATCCTGACCATCAACTGGCACGATGTCGACGAGACATCCCGGCGGGCGTTCCGGGATGCGTACGACCAGCTCGCCGCAGCCGGTATCATTTCGGTCAATGCCGCCGGTGGCGACGGTGACAACCCGGGCACCTACCCGCCGCCGGACAACATCGGGACACCGGGTTCGGTCCCGCCGCCGTGGCTGCATCCGGACCAGGCTGCGACCGGGTCAACCAGCGGCGCGATGACCAGTGGCGCGACGGACAACGCGGACGTTGTCACCTACATCTCCGGGCGTGGACCGTGTTCGTGGGAAAATGTTTTTCCGTACGAAGATTTCCCGTTCAACGGCGGCGCAGACCCCGGCCTGATCAAGCCGGATGTCGCGGCACCGGGGATCAACATCAAGTCGATTGACATCGATTTCGACACCGATTATTCCACCATGTCCGGTACTTCCGCTGCGACGGCGCATGTCGCCGGCGTGTGCGCGCTGCTGCTGAGCATCAACCCGGATCTGACGATTGCGGAGATTGATTCGTTGATCGAAACCACCGCGCTGGATCTTGGCGATCCGGGCAAGGATAACGCGTACGGCGCCGGCCGTGTCGACGCGTACGCCGCCGCGCAAGCGGCAGGAACTCCGCAGCCGCCGCTTCAGATCGTGCTGACACCCTCTGAGGATCCGTACATCATCCCGGCAACTGGCGGCACGCTGGTGTTTGACGCCGAGATCCTGAATGACTTCGACGAGCCGACACTTGGCCAGGTCAAGACGCAGGCGCGTCTGCCGAACGGCAACATGTATCCGTTGAACACGTACAATTTGACCTTCCTGCCGCACGCGTACCGGCTGTTCAGCGACGTGACGCAGGATATTCCGGCAATGGCTCCTGCTGGCGACTACCTGTTCATCGTGCGCGGTGGGCTGCGGCCATGGGTTCCGCTCGCGTTCGATTCGTTTGCGTTCAGCAAAGAAGCGGCGGTCGCGAACGGGGACAAGGACTGGTCCAGCAGCGGCTGGAACCTGGAACCAGCTGATACCGCGACGCTGGACAACGAGTCCGCCGTCCAGCAACCGGCCGAGTTCGCGCTGAGCGCGGCGTACCCGAACCCGTTCAACCCGGCGACGACATTGACGTTGACCGTGCCCGTCGCGGGACAGGTGCGGGTCGCGGTCTACGATCTGACCGGCCGTGAAGTGACGAAGCTGGCCGGTGGAGAGATGTCCGCAGGCGCGCACATGTTGACCTTTGACGGTTCCGCGCACGCGAGCGGCGTGTATTTCGTTCGCGCCGAGCTGGCGGGCCAGACGGCGACGCAGAAAGTGTTGCTGCTGAAGTAAACCGGTCGCTCGTCTCTGGTCCTTCGTCTCTCGAATGACTGAAACGAAGCCTGTACATTGAGTTTCCTCGGGGACACGTTGTTGCCAGTGTGTCCCCGTTTTCTTTTTACACTCTGGCAACTGTGACGGGGTTCTGGGTGCTAGAGATCCCGGGTGGGCGATGCGTCATTCCGAACGGAACGAAGAGAAGTGAGGAAGAGCCCGCTTACTTTCGGGTGCAGCGAAGAAGCCGACCGTAGGTAACCTGTTGACAAGTTGGATCTTCTTCAGGCGCAAATAGCCGCGCCTTCAGAATGACGCGCGCGCGAGGTTGCGATTTGAATGCGGGAACGGTCGCTCGTTCAACCACCTGTACCTGCCACGGGTTTCGATCCGTGGCAGTTTTCTACCGCGTCCGTTGCATCCTTTGCATCCTTTGCGTCCTTTGCATCTGTTGCTTCTGTGGCCTCACCGGAGCCTCGAGTAACGTGTTCACGGCTGTTCCCGTCTTACGAAACATCCCGGGGTAGGGGTGGTGTGTGTCCGCATGAACGAGATGTGGGCGGAGCGGCTCGAATGGAGCTGCGCTTGTCTACATTTCGGGAGTTCGCTAACATACCGGATTATTGGGGAAAACGAATACGGTTCGCCGGACAAACCGGTGGGGCGTGGTATCTTGGAACGGAGGGAAGCATGCTGTTTCGTCGCATGATGTTGGTTGCATTGGCGTTATTGGTCGTGGTCAGCGCCTTTGCACAGAAGCCGGAGACACTGGATCGCAGCCAGATTCCGGATGATTACAAGTGGAACCTGAATGACATTTATCCCGACTGGGAATCCTGGGAAGCGGACAAGCCCCAGATCGAAGAGCTGATGAACCAGCTTCAGACCTACAAGGGTCGCCTTGGTGAAAGCCCGGAAGTGTTGGCCGAGATGTACACCGTCGGTGAAGAACTCGGCATGATGGTCGAACGCTGGGCGTCGTATGTGTGGCTCGCGGCGGTCGTCGATCAGAAAAACATGGAGTTGAAGGCGAAGCAGCAGGAAATGGGCATCATGTTCGCCCGTTTCGGCCAGGCGATGGCGTGGGTCGACCCGGAAATCCTCAGCAGCGTCCCGAAAGACGTGATGCTGACCTGGATTCAGGAAAACGGCACTCTGCGTGATCGTCAGCATGAAATCATGGAGCTGTACCGTCAGCAGGAGCACGTGCTGGACGAGCAGGGCGAATACCTGTTGTCGCTGTCGTCCCAGCTGCAGGGCAATCCGGGCAGCACCTACAATTCGCTGTCGACAGCGGATGTGGAATTCCCTGAAGTGACGCTCTCCAATGGCGAGACGATCAAGGCGACGCACGCCAACTACGGCCTCGCGAAAGAAACCTTCCGCAACCAGGAAGACCGGATGAAGGTGTTCAAGGCGCATTTCAGCACCTTCGATGATTTCGAAAACACCTACGCCTCGATTTTTGACGGCATGCTGCAGTCGAACTGGTACGAGACCCAGGCGCGCAACTACAACTCCGCCGCCGAGATGTACCTCGACCAGAACAACATCCCGGTTGACGTCATGACCGGTATCATCGAGCAGGCCAAGCTGGGCGTGGAACCGTTGCAGAAGTACAACCGTCTGCGCAAGGAAGTGATGGGGCTGGAAAACTACCGTTACTTCGATATGTACATGCCGTTGGTCGAGATCGACTGGCCGTTCTACTATGACGATCTTCAGCCGATGATCATGAATTCGCTGTCACCGTTCGGCGACGAGTACACCGAGCAGGCCGAACGTGCGTTCAACGAAGGCTGGTTCGACATTTACGAAGCTGAAGGCAAGCGCTCCGGCGCGTTCAGCGCAGGCGTCTACGGCGTGCACCCGTACATGATGCTGAACCATGCGGACACGATGAACGATGCGTTCACGCTGGCCCACGAGCTCGGCCACACGATGCACACCGTACTCTCCGACAACAACCAGCCGTACCACAGCAAGGACTACAGCATCTTCGTCGCGGAAATCGCATCCACGATGAACGAGCAGTTCTTCCTCGATTACCTGCTGGAACAGACCGACGATCCGGACAAGCGCATCGCGTTGCTCGAGCACGCGATCAACAGCATCCACGGCACCTTCTACCGTCAGCTGATGTTCGGCGACTTCGAGTACAAGATGCACACCGCTGTGCAGAATGGTCAGCCGATCACCTCGGCGACGCTGCAGGACATGTACCTCGAAAGCCTGAACGACTTCTTCGGCGACAGCCTCGACGATCAGGACTGGTACAAGAACACCTGGGCACGCATTCCGCACTTCCAGCGTCCGTTCTACGTCTACCAGTACGCGACCAGCATCGCTGCCTCCAGCCTGATTTATGATCGCATCACGAACGAAGACAAGTATTCGAAGAAGGAACGCAAGCAGGCGCTGGAAGCCTACCTTGAACTGCTCAGCTCCGGTGGTAACGACTACCCGATCGAGCAGTGCAAGAAGGCCGGCGTGGACTTCATGACCCCGGCTCCGGGCGAAGCGATGGTTGCGAAGATGACCCAGCTCGTCGACCAGCTCGAGCAGGAACTGATCCGCAAGGGTCTGCTCGAAGGCTAAGCTGTTCCGACGTGGTTTGACTTAAAGGCCGGTCCCTGATGGACCGGCCTTTCTTTGTTCCAGCATAATATCTGTTAGCCTCTATTAACATGAACTCTTACTAGCGTTGCTTTGTACAGGAACAAAGATTAGTTTTCTTTCTTGGAGAATTAATAGTCATTCGACTTGGGGAGGGTAACGTGTTCAAGTTTAAAGGTTTGGTAGCTTTTTCGATCATCATTGTATTGGTTGCGATGACCGGTTGTGCGACTATTATGCACGGTTCTAAGCAAAAAGTGTCCGTTACGTCGGATCCAAGTAGCGCTAAAATTGAAATTGTGACTATTGGCGGTCTGACTGTGGCTTCTGGAAATTCGCCATTGCAGGCAAGCCTAAGTAAAAAACAGGAGTATAAGGTTGTTGTTTCACTGGAAGGTTACCAAACCGAAGAAATCTTATTGACTCAAGAATTTGACATGTGGGTTATTGGGAATATCATTTGTGGCGGTATTCCAGGTTTGATCGTCGACGCATTAAGCGGGGCAATCAACCAAATTGAGCCGGACACCGTCATCGTTACACTTGAGCGCACAATGGGTGCAGACAATAGTCAAGGTGTGCATTTGGTGATGTATATGCGCGGCGAAGGCGGAAACATCTACCAGTATGTGCGTGAATTGACCCCGATGATCGGGCCACTCGAAGCCATGTGACATGCAGAACAGCTCTTTAACTACCTTACAACATCAACCGTCTCGGGGAATTATGTTCCTCGCGACGGTTTTGCTTTTTTTTGTATTTCAATTGCCCGTTGCTGCAATAGTACCAATGCCGGGCGAGGCTAAAACCTGGAGCAATACTGTCGCTCACAACTCGCGTTTTGACGAATCAATGTTGACAAATCCGCTTCTCCATTGGTACCAGCATCAATCTGCGCGTACCGTTTCACGGTGTCCATTTAAAACCTCATGTTCTCGCTATGCACTTGTTTCCTTTGAGACAAAAGGGCCAATATTGGGTCTACTGTTTTTCATTGATCGTCATTATTTTCGCGAACACCGGTATGTCAGCCTGTACTACCGTCCCGCACTGAACACAGCCGGGCAAAAACGACTCGATGACGATTTCTTTCTGACGGGTGAGTGATATGCGCTTGATCCTCTTTCTCTGCCTTTGTTTTGTCGTAACAGCAACAGCTCCAAATAGTGAAGCTTTGGCCTCAGGTCTTAAGACATCAGATATCGATGATTTTGCTCGATACCTTTTCTTAGAAGGTGATTACACTCGCGCGGCTGGAGAATACAAACGATTGGCCTATTATGAGAATTCAGACTCCCTTCGCTTATCATGGCAACTTTGGGTGGGACGATCTGAAGCGCTTGCTGGCAACAGATTTGGCGCTTTGCAGTACACAGGTCATGTGGCGCGGCATGCCGACAGTTTTCCAAATCTGTATTCAAGAGCAAAGCTTCAGCTCGGGGTTTTGGCTTTAGAGAGCCTTGATTTTATGGCGGCTCGGAAGCACCTGACGGAGCTCAAAGATGATTCGCTTTTTACTGAACTAGCTGTCCTGTTCACTATCCCAGTTTATTTCTGGCAAAGAGATTACAGCAGTGTTTCGTTTACTCTGGCGAATTACCCAGCATCACCCTTAACTGAGAATCAACGAACGGCTTTGGGCCAAGTTCTGACAATCGCCAGAAACTCGCCGACAAAGAGTCCGTTTCTCGCAGGGGCGATGTCGGCGGTCATTCCTGGATCAGGGCAGTTTTATTGCGCGCATCCTGTTGATGGAATTCAAGCTTTTCTCTTTGATTCCATGTTCATTATTGCCGCAGCGGTCGCATGGTCCAATGAGGATCCATCAGACTCAGATCTGGACGCGCTGACTATTCTTGCCACAGGGGCGGCGACCGTAGTGCATGGCGCTAACATCTTCGGTGCATCACGTACAGCCGCATATCGAAATCACCGTCTAAGGCTGGATGCGTTCGACGAATCGCTACAAATAGCAAAGGACGCTTATATGGAACAACTTCGTTTAGAATTGTCGCCTCATGATCCACCCGAAAATTGATGAATCGGACCGTTGAAACACACAAGGCCAGCCCACATCGGGCTGGCCTTTTTCTATTGGAACTGTGCGACACTGACGCACAGGGTAGGCGTTCATTTCATCAGCACAACGTTCTGTTCCACTGTCTGGTTTGCGTAGCGCAGCTGCACCACATACATCCCGTTCGCATTGCCGGATGCATCCAACTCCACCCGGTGCTGCCCAGCGCCATAGTCCGCACGGCTGGTCTGAACCGTCTGACCAAGCGTGTTGATCAAGCTGACCGTCACTTCGCCGCCCGCCGCGAGGCGGAACGGGACGGTGACGGTCGGGTTGAACGGGTTCGGGTACGCCGCCGCCACCTCGAACGTTGACGGGACTGCGGTCTGGTCCGGATCGTCATCCACCGCGGCATCGGCCACATCGCGCACCAGCATCACGTAATTGTATGCGCGGGACGCGTCCCCCTGCGGCGCGTTGCCGAAGTAGTACCCGTCCGGATTATAGTTGTAACCGAGGAAATTTCCGTCCTTCAGGTCCGACCGCTGGCAACCCGCGCTGTGCACATCCATCCACTGGTTTTGCATGAAGCCCATGCCGCGTCCGAAGCAGACGTAGGCACCGTTATCGCCCATGCCGTTGCTCTTGATGTGCGTCGTGCTGCTCCAGTACCACGGCCAGTCAACCTCACCCTCTTCGTTCGTGATCTGCGTCGGATTGAACAGCGGATCGAGGGCTGCCGATCCGGTCGCGCCCGGCGCACGGTCATAGTCCACGATGCTCTGCAGTTCTTTCGCGTTCGGCAGCCGCCAGTCGTTGTAGCCGAGATAGGCTTCGTCGTTCATCTGCTGCGCGTACGCCAGCGCCTCCTCCCACAGCACACCGGATCGCGGACCGTCGCCATCGCCACCGTGATCGTTCTGCGTCCACATCAGGCCGGTTGCGGTGTCGCTGATGGTGCCGTCGCCGTTGTCGACGAACGCGTTGTCGCCGTAGTCCGGATTGCCGCGCACATAATAGACGTAGCGTGGCACAAAGCCCGGCGCGCCGGTGGGATAGCCTTTGATGCGGCCGTCCGCAAGGTTCAGCCCGAACGCGGCTTCCTGTCCGTCGAACACGTCGTCCAGGCATTCGTTGGAGGACCAGAACTGCGCGTCGATGATGCGGTCGCCGGCGCTCTCGTCACCGTATGCGAAATCGAAGTACGTCGTATCGATGAAGGGACTCAGATTGACCGGGTCCGGCCCGGACGGATCAGTGCCGTCAAAATTCATCAGCGAGTACAGTTCCTTGATCGACGGCAGCCGCCAATCGTTGTATCCGCCGAATTCTTCCGCGTTCAGTTGATCCGCGTACGCCTGCGTTTCCGAATACAACAGCTTGTCGTCGTAGTCGATGTCGCCGTCCCGGTCGGTGTCCGGACTTTTGGTCCACGTCAGGCCGGTGATATTGTCATATACCGTCAAACCGTCGCCGGAAACGGTGTAGCTGGGCTGAATGCCGTCGAGCTGGGCGTCCTGGCCGTAGAACGCTTCCCCGGCTGACGGAGGGTTGATACCCACATGGTTGTCGAAGCACTGTGACTGGCCGGTGTCGACAATCGGGTAGGTAACGTCTGCAGCGGCAGTGGTTGCCATCAGCAGCAACGTCAGGCCCAGTGCAAGCGCCAGCTTTCGTAATCGAATGGGGCTTCCGTGACTCATGATTATCTCCCTGATTGATGGTTGGGGTCTACGGATTGGACGCCTGCCCCACCGGCAGGGTTTAGTCCGGCAAAAATATACCGTGGCGCACTCCGCCCATCGACCTTATTTTTCCTGTCCGACCCGAACAAACATCTGGAGATGATCATGCCCCCGACACACGGCGACCTGCAGGCGCGACGCACCCAACTTTCCGACATGGCCAACGGCTACCGCACCTCCGCGACCATCCTCGCGGCGATTGAACTCGGTGTGTTCAGCGCCTTATCGGATAGACCGAAAACCATGCCGGAGCTCGCGGCAGACCTGGCGTGTTCCGAACGCGGGCTGCGTGGCCTGTTGGACGCCCTGGTCGGGCTCGACCTGCTGGTGTTGGACGATGGACGGTATGGCCTGCACGGCCTGGCGGATGAATTCCTGCGGGACGGTTCCCCTCTGTATATGGGCGACATCCTCGAGCACGGTGTGTCGCTGCTGAAACGCTGGGCTCATCTCGCGGATGCGGTCCGAACCGGTAAACCCATCCGTGAAGCGGGCAAACCGAAGCGCACGGCGGACGAATTGCGCGCGTTCATCCTCGGGATGCAGAACATCGCTGTGAAGTCAGCGGAGCAGATGGTCGAATTTCTTGATCTCGGTCCGGTCAAGCGCGTTCTCGATGTCGGTGGCGGACCTGGAACCTATTTGCACGCAGTCCTGCGTGCCCAGCCAAACGCCACCGGTAGTGTGTTGGATTTGCCCGATGTAATCCGTATCGCACGCGAACAAACTGAAAAGGAAGGTCTGACAGATCGCGTCTCGTATATCGAAGGCAGCATGTTTGACGTCGACTACGGCGGTCCGTGGGATCTCGTGATCCTCAGCAACATTATCCACAGTTGGGACGAATCCGCCAACGCTCAACTGTTTGCACGATCGTCCTCCTCCCTCGCTCCCGGCGGCTTCTTGTTGGTCAAAGACTTTTTCCTGGAGTCGAACCGGACCACCCCACCCGACGCCGCCCTGTTCACCCTCAACATGCTGGTCGGCACCGAAGCCGGACGTTCCTACAGTTGGCAGGAGTGCGAGGACTGGCTCACCTCAGCGGGTCTCAAACTTATACGTCGTGGCAAGGTAGGTATCAGTTCGGGATTGCTGCTGGCTCAGAAAGCGAAGTAAGAAATCCAGCAGCACGAGCTGAAGACCCCGGTTTGAGAGCTTTTTAGGGCTCTCGGAGGCCTCTCTCCCCAACCAACGCAGAATTCTCACAAGGATTCTGTGCTTTATGTGTTTGGGGTGGAATTATGCCCGATTCTTCTCAATTTGTCTCACTTTACCCGAAAATTACAAAATACCATAACTCATTTTCACAAGAATCAGCGTTTTTCTAAATCCAAAATGGTGATATGAGTAGAAGGCTGGGAAACGTAAGCCTCATCAGGGCTTGCGAGAATCGAATTTTGCTCATTGACGTCTCATTTGGGAGTTTATCACAAAATTCGGAGAATTTGGATGTTGTTTCTGATGGGGTTTGCATTTGCCTCTGTATTATTTACATTTCACTTCCAAGAGATTGTCCGAGATAGGTCGTTTTTGCCTTGAGGGGGAAAAGACCACGAGAACCCTGAGCAACAAGAAAATTGCCGGTAGCGATGGGATAAGTCGTTTGAAATACCGAGCATCGGCGGGCTTTAGCAAGCTCAGGGGCCCCTCTCGCCTGTTCCTGCCGCTTCTTCTCATTCTTCTCATTGAGCCGGTCAAACTCTTTGGTTTTCCGGCATATCACACGATTTCGAGGTTCCACGCCTCTTCCTCTGAGTTGTCTGAAGCCGGTCGGATCGTTCCTGGCGAGGGAGATGATCTGGCCGTTGGAGCGGTTGTTGCTGCGGCTGTGACGCCTGCGCACGCTGATGAAAACGCGTTTCCACCGCTGTGCGACCGTGTCGAAACTCTGTTCCATGATCGCCTGCCGATTCACGAGCCCAACCCTCATGTGTTGTTGGACACTCGTGCTACGACGGATTCGGACGCCGTGAACGCGGTGCTTCCGATGCAATTTGCCCGTCGTCAGTTGGCCGGATTCAATGCCGGGCCCGTGTTGACGCAGGCGATTCAGGATACCGCACGCTATGGTTCGGGCTGGCTGGTGGCGTTGACGGTGCTGGGGACGGCTGTGCTGCTGATCCTGTTGCTGCGCACGTACACCTCCCAGCGTAGCGCGGCGAAGCTGGAACGGCTGGTGCAGGAACGCACTCGTCAGCTCGAGGAATCGACTGAACAGGTCCGGTCGCTGGTGCACAACGCCGTTGTCGGCATCTTCCGGGCGACTGAGGATGGGCGGATTGTCACCACGAATCCAGCATTGGCGAACATCCTCTGCTGCTCGCAGGAGGATGAACTCCGCAGCCGCAACCTGCGTAACGACATTTTCGTCGATCCGGCGGCGTGGGATGAACTCCGCGCGTTGAAGGACACAGACGGTTGGATTGAGGGCGTCGAATCGAAGTGGATGCGGTGCGACGGTGAAACCGCAACGGTTCGTTTAAGTGGACGCTGGGTCAAGCGTGGCGACGCCGAACCGGTCTGCGAGCTGATTGTCGAGGACATCACGGCGTTGCTGAACGCGCGTGTCGCGGAGATCGAGGCGGAACGGTTGCGTGGCGTGCAGAAGCTGGCGATCGCGGTCGCGCACGAGTTCAACAACCCGCTCAGCATCCTGCTCGGCACCTACCAGCTGTACCTCGAGCCGAATCTGCAGAGTTTCGATCCCGATGTACAAGCTCGGCTGAACCGGATGCCGGAAACCGTGTCGCGCATGCGTGACCTGGTTAACCGGCTGCTGCGCATTTCACGCCTGCGTGAGGACGAATACCTGCACGGCGTGTCGTACCTGAACCTGGTGCAATCGGCGGACGACAACGAAGAGCTGGCACCCGTCGATGATCCGGAAGCTTTGTTGAGCGGCGCGGGGGAGGTTACCGGCTGAGCAGCGGGTAGCGGACGCTCACGTGACTGAGGCTGGCGAACAGGAAAGAACACCCGGCAAGGCGGATCAACATTCAGATTCATGATCTCCGCAACGGTTGCCCGTTGTGTACCAGAACCTCTTGGCGCGTAATCTCTCTCCTGGGTATGTGGCGCTGAGGTAGCCCGGCCGATGACCTCCGGCCGGGTTTTTCTTTGTTGTGACGTGCCGCGGATTGTGAACCGCAAATGGTGAAGGGGAAGTGCCCCTGATGGCTCCGCCAGCAGGGCCGATCCGCGCCTATCCGGATTCTCGAGCCCGGACTGAAGTCCGAGGGCGTGGATACGGTGGTCTCTTGACTGTCCGCAAATCCCGGGCTGAAGCCCGAGGGCATGAATCAATCGAATAGTGGCAAGAATGGTTGCCCCGACGAGCTTGCTCGTCAGGCTACTCCGCAACCTCAACTTTCGCTGTCCGCTATCCGCAGTCCACAGCCCGCAACCCGCAGTCCCTGGTGCCCGTGATTGTCCGCCGGTCTGTTTCGGCGGCTATCGCGGGTCATCTGTCCCCGGATATCCTCTGGCAAACCCATCACCGCCGTCACTTCAACAGAATCACTTTTCTGACCGAACTCGTGCCGGATTCATGGATTGCGCGGACAAGGTACACGCCGCTGGGTGCATCTTCGGCGTTCCACGCCAGTGTTTGCGTGCCAGCGTGCATCAGACCATCCGCGAGCATCGCGACCTGTTGGCCCAGGATGTTCACGATCTCAACTCGGACCGTGCCCACCGCAGGCAGGTTCAGCGTGATTTCGACGATTCCGTTGAAGGGATTCGGAAACGCTGTCAGTTCGAGGGTTTCAGGCATGGCGGCGTTGCCTTCCGCCGCGTCCGGCACACCAGTAATCGGCCCTTTCTGCACGAATACATGGTCTTCGGCGTAGGTGGTCTGGAGTTGGTTGGACGTTCGCACCGTAATCCGATAGAAACCGTCCCGGTCCGCTGCGGAAAAGTCCACCGGGATCCCGGACTGTTCGAAAACCTCGCCGGGTTCGAGAGTTTGGATCCATCCGGCGACCGAATCCGGCCCTCCGCCCCACAGTTCAATTTCAAGATCGATGCGGACATCGTCCACCATCGGCAGCGTGTGCGATGCCTGCAGGTCCACCAGCACCTCGCCGCCCGAGGACGGCAATTCGATCAGTTCAGCCGGACTGGTAACCGTCGCATGGTACGGCACTTCGGGCGGGAGGAAACGGGCGAAGCGGGTCCGCATGCCATCATTGACGGCAGCCTGATACAGCGCGGCATACCCTCCGTCAGGCAACGAAATGAGCTGCGGTCGCGAACTGAAAGGAGTTTCCGTTAGTAGCCGCCGCCCCAGTTCGCTACCGCCGGCATCGAGGGCGATTACGTGAAGCGAGTCGTTGGACAGGAGGTTTTTAGACAGCAGGATGTACCCGTTGTTTCGAGACTCCAACATACTGACAGGATTCGGACTCATGTCCGGCAGATTGAAATCTCCAATCAACTCACCCTGATCTGTGTTCACCACCATGCGGTGGGTCAGGGGATTCCATCCGTCGTCAATCTGCAATATCGTAGCAACGTTTCGATTGGTCCGGACGATCGTGCCCACCCATCCGTACCAGGATGGATAATTGGGCGGGTCAAGATCCATAGCAGCCAGCGCGTTCCCATTCTGATCGCGGATGGTGATGTCGACAAATGGAACCATGTCCAGGTAGAAACCCGTTAATCCTGTTTCAGCGAATGCATATTCGCCGTCACCCACTGGAATGACGGCGTGCCCGGACCGCGATCCCCACATCCCGGGTGCGCGAATTTCCCGCCAGCGTTCAAATCCGCTGATGCTGAGGCAGGCAAAGTCCGAGCAGGTTATCGATCCGTCGTAGCCCTGTTCGGTATGGGAACCGGTGACCATGTATCCATCACGGTAGGCGATTGCTGCTGAAGGGTAAAAGTCGGGGTCGATTCGATCTGTGCTGTCGCCCCAGGCGTCGTAGAGATAGATTCGGGGCTGGGTATAGGATTCGAAACGCCCAACCATCAGGCAGCCGCCGTTCCGCGTGCTCGCCAGATCACTGGCGGTGAAACTGGGACTATTCCAGGTCTGACCGTGTTCACGCATCCACCTCAGCTCGCCGTTAAAGCCAACTTTCGCCAGCAGCAGAACACTTTGTCCGTCGCCGATATCGTTTTTTGCGGCGACGAGGATCCCGTCCGGCGCGAGACAGGCCTGGCGGATAGAAGCGGTTTCCGGCCAGTCAACAATGGGAATGTCAAACTGCAACTGGGGCGGTTGGGCGATGAGTGGCAGGACGGGTGCAACAAATAGGAAGATGGTCAATACGATCGCGCGTTTCATGGATTAATCTCCGATCTGTGCGTGCTGATAATCGAGAGATACAGATACAAATTGTCACGGACCCTGTGTAATAACCTAGGCGCCAGGTTCGGACGGTGCAACCAATTTGGCTTTCCGAACACGACTTGACCCAAAAACTCGTCTCGCCCTCTGAGCGCGCAGGGTTCGGGTTGCCTATCTTAGCGGAACCGTTGGTACATGTCTGTGCCCCTGATGGCTCCGCCAGCAGGGTTGATCGAGACAACACCCGTCGCGGCGAGTCATCCAACTCTCCGTCACCCACACACACGGTAAGAGATACCCATGCGTCCCATCTTCCCCGATTCCGACAGCGTTGTTCTGTTCACCGGCAATTACGGTTCCGGCAAGACCGAGGTGTCGGTCAATGTCGCGACGGCGTTGGCGCGGTACGGCGGCGTCAAGGTCACCATCGCCGATCTCGACCTGGTCAACCCGTATTTCCGCAGCCGGGAAGCACGCGGCCCGATGGAAGAGTTGGGCGTGAAGGTGGTCGCGCCGGCGGGGGACATGCACAATGCCGACCTGCCGATCCTGTTGCCGGAGGTACGCGGCGCTGTGGCGAATCCGGACGGCTTCACGCTGCTCGACGTTGGCGGCGACAACGTTGGCGCGACGGTGCTGTCGTCGCTGGTGCCGACGTTCAACGCGCGCGGCTACGCAATGCATTTCGTGTTGAACAAAAACCGGCCGTTCACGGATACGATTGACGGCGCGATGCGTCTGATGGACGAAATCGAAGCCGCCAGCAAGCTGAAAGTCACCCACATTACCGGCAACACCCACCTGATGGAAGATACGACGGTCGAGATGGCGCAAGAGGGTGCGGCTTTCTGCGCGGAGGCGGCGGAACGTCGCGGCGTTAACCCCGGCTTCGTCACCTGTCCGGCCACCGAACTGGTCAAAGCGAAGCTGCTCGACCCGGAACAGGCGCAGCAGGTTAAGGGTTTGCTCGACCTCGACGGCTTCTCCGGCATCCCGGTCTTGCCGCTGAAACGCATCATGCTGCCACCGTGGCTCGGCGGTCCGGCGCCCGGCTCGATGGCGACCCACGCCCGCGACCGGTTCTCCCAGCTAACCGGCAAGGGCTGAGTCCGACCCTTCCAGCTCACTCGACACGTTTTGGATTTACACCTGGCCAGCACACCCGCGTTTGCAAGCAACCGCGACCACTACGCATTCCCCATACTCCCGTACCTCAGCCCGATCTCGCCTGACCGGCCCGGTTGCCAAACTCCGGCAGGTTGTTTGCAGGATGGATTCCGAGAGCGCTGTCGAACTGGATCTCCCCACCCCCGCTCGGGAGTCCGGTGAATTTTGACACTCAATTTGACACTCTCGTTGTGAAATCGGGCTGAATCAT
Source organism: bacterium (assembly GCA_020444425.1). Classification (GTDB taxonomy): domain Bacteria; phylum Electryoneota; class Electryoneia; order Electryoneales; family Electryoneaceae; genus BMS3BBIN04. Next base: position 21,691 of record JAHLLB010000025.1, read on the forward strand.
GTAAACTCCCTGTCAAGTTTCTACCGTCGGCAGGGGGTGGGGTGAAGGTCAGGCTGGCGAAACGTTCGACATGGATTCTGGTGGCGGGGCTGGTGTTGCAAGCAGCCGCGCTGCTGGTGTATCAGGGGTTTCACGACCGCCTCGTGCGCAAGGACACCCGAGGGTATCCGTACGTTGCGGAGGTGGAATTCTCCCGTTCTGACGATTACAACATCCTGTCAAACCTGCATTTTCTCTCTCCGGACACCGCCCACACCGCGTTTCTTTATCTTTGGTATGGACGCACCGAGTTCGAACTGCGCGACAATCAGTGGGAAGTCACCGACCAGTACCATTTGCCGGGGAATGTGTGCTTGAGCCCCGGTCCCGGTTTCGCGGATGTGGACGGTGACAACCTGCATGAATTGGTCTATCTGCGCTTCTGGCCCCTGGAAGCGCTCACCAACCAGCACACCACCAACATCGACAGCGTCTGGATCTGCGCGTACGGAGCTGACCGGAAAGAAATCGTGCTGGAACGGTTGACCACCGAATCGATGGCTGATCTGTTCGACGCGCCGCCGGGGGCAGGCGTGGTCAGCATCCACGCCAACATGAACGACAAAAACCATGAAATCACGCAGGAAGATTCGTCCCCCTTCTTCGCGGTGCATTTGAACCTGGAGTACATCCCGCTGGATTACCGGCGGGCGGTACTGGTGTACGAAAAGGGTGAATCCCCGATTCGGACCTCAGCATTCCAGACCGCGATCATCACGTCGCCCGGTGTCTGGTCAACGCTGGACAACGGGCAGACGGTGTATTCCTTCGCCGGCAGTCCACCGGCGAACGGTGTCACGGTGCACGCTCACTTGGACGACGGCAGCCTGGTAAAGCTGGTCGACAACCGGTTGCGCGCGTTTCAGATCGATCCGGCCGGACACATCAACTGGATTCGAGAGTTTGGTTCGGCGGGCGGTGGAACGCGCGTTTTTCCGTCACCGGTCAACCCGGACCACTTGGTCGCGGTAACCATACGCAGCGCGTTTGCCGACATTCCAAGCGTGCTGGCGACTGAACTGCGCGTGGACGGTGGACTGGTTACTGACTCCATGCGCTGGTCCAATGCTCATTTTCAAACGTTTGTCGGCTCAGCGGTACAGAACGGCTATCTCGGTGCAATCAGGTCTGATCCGTCCACAACCATCATCCTCAAAGACCGGCCATCGTCATCGTACTCGATTCAAACGCAATCCTCGATTTTCTCTGGACAAACCCCGCTGGTCAAAATTGGTGATCGGACAGCGTTTGTCACCACTCTCGGATCAGAAGTAACTCAGCTGGTTGACGTGGATAACGGCGACATACTGTGCGTGTTGAACGGTTCGTTCCGCGCGGTCAAAACCATCGTGCCGGCTGGAAACGGGAATTCTTCCGAAAGGCTGATTTTGTCCGATGGCGAACGGTTTTCTGTTTTTGTGTTTACCGAAAACCCGTTCACGTTCTGGCGAATCTGGCATCACCGCTGGTTGGTCGTGTTCTCGATTGTACCGTTGTTGCTGGTGTTGCTGGCACTATCGGTCTCTGAGATTCGTCATCGTCGGCGTGTGGAGAAACGGCGCCTCGAACGACGCATCGACGATCTCAGCGAATCGTTGCAGACTACCGAAACCGAACGGAATTCCGCGCGATCCCAGCTGGCATCGGACAAGCAGCGCACGGAACAGCTGCAGGCGGAAGTGCGGCAGATTCAAGAGGATCAAGCACAGACAAAGGCCCAGCAGCAGCAGAATGAACACCGCTTACGGCTGCTCGTCGCCCAGTTCACCTCGCTCCTGAATTCCGTCGAAGAAGGATTGGCGGAAATCGATCAGCACGGCATCATCCTGCAGGCGAACGAAGCGTTCGCCCGAACCTGCGGCATGGCGCTCTCGTCCGTGATCGGCGTGCCGGCGTATCGTGTGTTCGGGATCACCAACGAGTCGCTGCGTTCGTGGTTTGTCGCCCACGAAGACCAGCCGCGTTTTTCCAGTTCGCTGGATGTGGACGTCGAGGTGCGAGACCCGCAAAATGGGCCAACCTTACGCAAGCACCTGCACTTGCGGCAGCACCCGTTTCCCGGCGTGGACGGCAACCACCGCCTGCTGGTGATTCAACGCGCGGTGCCGGTTGAACCTGTGGTGGAAACAAGCACCTCCATCGCCCGCTTCGGCGGCATGGTTACCTGTTCGCCGTTGATGAAGCGCGCGTTCGAGGAGCTGCAACACGCGCTGGACGAAAGCTTCCCGGCGCTGGTGATCGGCGAAAACGGGACCGGCAAAACGCAGCTCGTGCATGGACTGCGTGAGCTGTGCATGCAGCGCAAGGTGCCGTTTGTCGAACACAGCCCCGTGGCCACTCCCGCCAATCTGCTGGAAGGCACGCTGTTCGGGACACGGCGCGGCTCGTTCACCAACGCCGTCGATACCCCTGGCATGTTCAAGACAGCGGACGGCGGGATCCTGTTCCTGGACGAGATCGGCGAACTCCCGCTCGAGCTGCAGGCCAAGCTGTTGAAGGCCACCGACCGTAATCCGGTCGAGATCATGCCGGTGGGAGCGTCAAAACCTGTCAAAGTTGACGTCAAATTGATCACCGCGACCAACCGTGATTTGACAGATCTGGTCGCGGAGAAGACGTTCCAGGAGGATTTATACTACCGTCTGTCGGGGCGCATCATCCGGATTCCAGCGTTGCGCGAACGCCCTGAGGACATCCCGCTCCTGGTTGAACACTTCCTCGCCCAATGGCGTAATTCAAGCGGTAACACCGAGATGCGGGTTGACGACCACACGTTGAACGTGCTCATGCGGATGGAATGGCCGGGCAATGTGCGTCAACTCGAGCGCATGATCATGGTCGCCGCGACAAAAGCGCGGGAGAACGTGCTACATATTGATGAACAGGATGTTGTGTCTGCCACACATCCGAACGGTAACGGCGCGACACCAGAAGCAACAACGACAGCCGAAACTCCCTCTCATAAGCCAGATTCCACGAAACACAAGCGTTCCGACAAACCCTCCCGCGACGAGCTGCTCGCGGCTCTGGAAGCGCACGAGTACAACATCTCGAGTGTCGCCAAATCCTACGGCTATACCCGCCAGACAGTCCATAACTGGATGAATTCCTACGACATCAAGCGTTCCTGACACCAATCGTTTCATAGAGTTGGCACACCCCTTGCCAATGTAAGTGATGACGTGTCAGGCATGGAGTCTCGTTTTACACCCGTCACCGACGGTTTGTCGCGCTTTCCAATCAGGGCTATCTGTTATTTCACCGATCCGCGCCCAATCAACGTCGATCAGCCAATGAGCCATGACCCGCGTTGGGATGGGGGGTGAGCTTGTCCTCGTTATCGTCTGCCCGGTAAATAGAGGATGAGATGAATCCCCCCTTCTCTTTGGGTTGCGATCCCGAATCTGGAGGGGAGGAGGAAACGGCTCCGGCAAGCGCCGGAGTTGTTTTTGCGTAGCCTCTTGAACATTTTTTCAGTATATTAACCAGACGACAAACCGGGAATCGTTCCACTTGCATGGATAGTCAAAGGAATCAGCATGGGCAGCTATGCCGAAGAGGTACGCGCGTTCTGTCGCGCCAACGCAGACGCGGACATCGCCGCCAAGTACGCTCGCTTCTTCGTTGAAGGGTATGACCCGTGGGGTGTGGACTCCAAACTGTTGGAAAAGCAGCGCCAGCAGTGGCTGGACGATTGGGATGACGCCCTCGGGCTTGACGGCTGGCTCGAACTCGCGGACGAGTTGACCGCCGGCGAAAAGTACGAGGAAATCAGCTTCGGAATCAGCTTCGTCGCCGCCCGGCGGGAACGCTTTGACGGCACCGTTCTTCCGCATGTCACCGGCTGGCTTGAACGTGGTCGTGTGCGTAACTGGGCGCATGCGGATGTCCTCGCCTGCGACTTGATTCAGGCGCTGTTGCTTGATGGCCACAATTCCCTCGCCGATCTGGAGCTGTGGAAAACGGCGGCGGACAAATACCAGCGGCGTGTTGCAGCGACCTCCGCGATGGCGTTGCTGGAAGGTGTCATGATCAACGCCGGCGGTCGTCCCGTTGGTGATAAAATCCCTGCCCGCGCGGTGCCAATCCGTGAGTTGCTGGCGTATGTGCAGCCGTTGGTCAACGACGATATCAAGCAGGTGCAGCAGGGGGTCGGCTGGTTTCTGAAGAAGGCGTGGGAAGCGTTCCCGGACGACACCGAAGCCTGGCTGCTGGAGCATAAGGCCGAGATCAAGCCGCTGGTGATGCGCACCGCGATCGAAAAGGTGCCGAAGGACCGCAAGGCTGCGTTCCGAATTCCCCGGAAGAAATCCCGCTGATTGGACACCCCTCCTCTCGAGCTTCATTCACCTGAACTCCGCTCTGGTTCGCCGCTTGTACAGTTAGGTAATCTTAACTTAACCTCGGGGGAGAAACCAGTTTGGCATTCAGCGGGAGGAATGATGAAGCGCATTATCATGTGTACGGCACTACTCTTGTGCCTCAGCGGACTGCCCCATGCGTGGGCGGGCTGGAGCGAGATCACAATCGGAACCACGGCGAACCTGACACACGTCAGCTACCCCACCGCGACGGACGCGTGGGCCTGTGACGACACCGGCGGCATCTGGCATTCGAATGACGGCGGTTGGACCTGGACGCAGCAGGCAGATTTCCCGGGCAACACGTTGACCGGAATCGAATTCGCGAACGATCAGTTCGGAACCGCATGCAGCCGTGAGGGGCGAATCTTCGCCACAACCGACGGCGGCACGACGTGGACCCAGGTGCTGGACGGTGTGGATCTGCTGTACGAGGATGTCCACACAGTGCCCGGAACCCTGACCTCATACGTCGGCGGGCAGGCGTCCAACGACATGGCAACGCTGCGGTTCACCACGGACGGCTGGGCGACCCATTCCGCCGTCACGTTTGACGTGCTTCATGGCATCGACGAGCACCTCGGCAAGGTGTGGGTGGTCGAGAATCCGGCACCCGGAACGCTGGTCGTCAACACCGAATGCACCGAAGATGGCACCTTCGGCAGCCAGACCTCCGACGACGGCGGCCTGTCGTGGCAGGTGAACATCGTCGGTTCACCGCGCTTCAGCGATCTTGATTTCTATGACGATGTGTATGGTCTGCTGGTACAGGATGACGGCGACGTGTTCTGGACGATTTTCGGGCACTACATCTACGGATTCCAGTGGGCAACCGCAGGAACGCCGTATGCGCCGGACGGTCCTGGCTTGAATGGCGTATCCTGGGGCAATGCGGACAACGCGTGGGTCGTGGGCGACTACGGCACGATCGCGCACTCGGACGGCGGCGGCGCCTACAACACCTGGGAGTATGAAGCCAGCCACACGTTGCACAACCTGAACGATGTCGACATGGTCGACGAGTTGACGGGGATCATCGTCGGGAATCGTGGCCGGGTGTTTGTCTACGATTCCGCCACGGATCCCGCGACGCTGACATTGACGCCCTACAGCTCCTGGGACACGATTCCGGCCGAGGGCGGGACGTTGCAGTTTGACGCCACGTTCGTCAGTTCACTCGGCAGCACCATACCCGGCCTGCGGTTCTGGACCACCATTACCAGCAGCAGCGATGAGGTGTATGGCCCGCTGTTCAGCCAGAATTTCACGCATACGCCGTTCATGAATGTCACCGTCACCAACCTGACGCAGGATGTTCCCGGGTCCGCGCCGGCGGGGCTGTACATCCTCAAGGGGCATGTCGGATACTATCCGAACCCGGCAGTCACCGGCAGCTTCATCTTCGAAAAGCTGGCGGCGTCGAGTACGGATGGTGTGTCGTCGCAGGACGATTCCGATTTTGTGGATGATTGGACTGCAGGCGGGACGTTCCTCGCGGGTGAACCGGTTGAGCCGGCTGGCGTTCATCCGGATGAGTATGCCCTGAGCGCGGCGTACCCGAACCCGTTCAACCCGAGCACCGCGCTGATGGTTACCCTGCCGGAAGCGGGCGAGTTGACGGTTCAGGTGTTCGACATTCAGGGACGCCTGGTCACGACGCTAGCCAGGGGACAACGCGCCGCCGGGCAGCACTTGCTGACGTTCGACGCGGCAACTCTCGCCAGCGGGATCTATTTTGTCCACGCCGAGGTGCCGGGCCGGTTGAACGACATCCGCAAGGTGACATTGCTGCAGTAAACGGGCTGGCGGTTGAAGTGATTCAGACCGGTTTATCGAATACGGAACATGCGGTCTGGCCGGGATATTGACCCGATGTCCCGGCCACTGTCACGCTACGGTTCGAGTTTCCAGAAAATCGCGGCGCCGAGTTGTTCCGGATCGTCCGGGTTCGGCCCGAAGCTGCCAACGATGCTGAACGGTCCCGGCGGCGCGGCCATGGGCACGGGAACGGTTAGAAGCCGGGAAAACGCTCCGGGCTGCAGGGTCAGCGCTCTGTTCACCAGCGGAACGTGGCTGCCGTTCGGCAGGTAGGCGCGCAGGGCAGCTTGGACAGTTTGCGGTGTGTCGAACGGATTCCCACCGCTGACACGAACGGTAACCGGCCCACCGCTGGGTGGTAGGGTATACTCGCTGACGGCGGTCACGTTGAGCGTCAGGTTTGGTCCCGGCTGTTCCTCTCCCAGCACCACGATGTATCCGCGGTAATCAGCAATGTCCCATTGGTCAATCAGTGTCCCGGCGAGGACATAGTGCCCCGGCGATGTTTCGATGCTTTCATACAATTCGATAAACGAACCATCGCGGGTAAACGTCCACTCCACCGCGCCGTCCGCGGCCAGTTTCACCGCCCAGGGTTTGAAGTGCTCCTCGCTCCCGGTAGCCAACGCTCCGCCGTCGGCGGTCGCGATCACACCCCTGAACCAGTTGCCGCCCTCGCCGACCATATGGCTCCAGATCTCAACGCCCTGCACGTCGATCTGTGTCATGCGGGTCGGGTCGTTCCCGGCTTCGGCGAGCACATATCCGCCCGCTGGCCTTGCAGCTGCGTACACCTCCAACGAGTTCATCGGGTGGTCGGAAAGAAGCGAACTCAAGACCTCGCCGCTGGCAGCGTCGATGGTGGTCAGGTACAATTGCGATCCGGACCTGAACAACAACTCAATCTGGTCTTCAGGCAGGAACCGCACCGCCGGGATGTCCATGCGGACGATACCATCGGGACCATCCAGCCGTAACACCCAGGCCAGGGTTCCGTCCGCATCGAACCGGGTCAGCTCGATCCAGTTCTGGCCGGAGAAAAAAGATCTATAGACGTATGGCGCGATGCAGACACCGTCCTCGCGTACGAAAACGTGGGTCAGATCCGCATGGTCGCCGTCGCCCGATGAGCTGCTGCGGATCTGCTGCCAAAGCGGGTTGCCATACCGGTCACGCCGCACGAGACGCAAGCTGTCGCCGTCCGAGCATGACCAGACAGCGGCCCCATCGGTGGACAGTGTATTGAGTTTACACGCAGTGGATAACTGTTGCCGTTGCCATTGCGGCTGGAAATCGGCATCGAGTTTCCAGATGTGATCCCGGTACACGAGGTCATTGGTCCACGAATAGCCGCCCAGCAGAAAGCCGCCGTCCGTGGTGGAGACGATTGACGTCCAGTGGTCCAGGTTCGACGGCAGGTCCACGAGATACGTCCAGCTTGGAGTGGGTTGTCCCGGGACGGGCCCGCTGCTGAGAAGCAACAGCAAGGCGATGACGTAAGCACGCATTGCATTCCTCCGATGCCATTGTTGACACATGCACAAATGGAATGTACGCGCTACAGCCGTGCGTTGCGTATTCAACCGGATACGGTCCATCCGTCACTCACGCCAACCGCGAGCCTTACTCGTCTTCATCGACGATATCTGCGTCAACAGTGACCACATCCTCGTCGTCGTCGGCTGCAGCGGTTGTATTCGCCGAAGCAGAACGGGTGTCTTCGTCGACCACTTCCTGCTTCGGGTTGGTCCATGACACGTCCAGCTTGCCGTCCACCATATCGATGGTCAGGTCGGCACCGTCCCGGACATCACCGGCGATCATCGCGCGGCCGAGCTTGGTTTCAAGTTCGTGCTGGACAAAGCGTTTCAGCGGACGCGCGCCATACACCGGATCGTACCCTTCGCGCGCGACGAATTCCGCCGCCTGGTCGCTGAGGGTGAGGCTCATCCGCCGTGACGCCAACCGGTTCCGCAGATCCTCCACCAACAGGTAGACGATGCCCTTGATTTCGTCGAGGGTCAGTGTTTTGAACAGCACGATATCGTCCAACCGGTTGAGGAATTCCGGACGCATCGCGGCGCGCAGGTCACGCATCACCGCCGTGCGGGCGTGTTCGGTGATCTGGCCGTCGGCGTCCAGGCCTTCCAGCAGGTGCGTTGAACCGATGTTCGAGGTAAGGATCAGCACGGTATTCTTGAAGTTGACCGTGTGGCCCTGGCTGTCGGTAATGCGGCCGTCGTCCAGAATCTGCAGCAGGATGTTGAACGCGTCCGGGTGCGCCTTTTCGATCTCGTCGAAGAGGACCACAGAATACGGCTTCCGCCGGATCGCTTCGGTCAACTGGCCGCCTTCCTCGTAGCCAACGTATCCCGGAGGCGCGCCGACGAGACGTGACACCGCGTGCTTCTCCATGTATTCCGACATGTCGATGCGGACGAGGTTATCCTCGGTGTCGAACAGGGTTTCGGCCAACGTTTTCGCCAGCTCGGTCTTGCCGACACCGGTCGGCCCGAGGAACAGGAAGCTGCCGATCGGACGGCGCGGATCTTTGATCCCGGCCCGCGCGCGGATGACGGCATCCGCGACCAGCTTGACCGCTTCGTTCTGGCCGATCACGCGCTCGTGCAGGACTTCGTCAAGCTTGAGCAGCTTCTCGCGTTCGCCCTCCATCAGGCGTGTGACCGGAATCCCGGTCCAGCGGCTGATGATCTCAGCGATTTCCTCTTCCGTCACCTCTTCGCGCAACAGGCTGGCATCGGTGCGTTTGGTTTGTGCTTCTTCCGCCTGCTGCAACGCTTTTTGCAACGACGGCAGTTTGCCGTGTTGTAATTCAGCGGCCTTGTTCAGGTCGTAATCACGCTGCGCCTTTTCGATCTGCAGGCGCACGGTGTCGATTTCCTCACGCAGCTGCTTCGCCTGATCGATCGACGCCTTTTCCTGCTCCCACTGTTCTCGCATCGCGCTCATGCGTTCGCGAATGTCGGCCAGTTCCTTGCGCAGCTCCTGCAAACGCGTTTTGCTGGCCTCGTCCTTCTCCTTCCTTAACGCCGCTTCTTCGATCTGCAGCTGCATTTCGCGGCGGGTGAGATCGTCCAGCTCGGCCGGCATCGAGTCGATTTCGGTGCGGATCATCGCGGACGCTTCATCCACCAGGTCAATCGCCTTGTCCGGAAGGAAGCGGTCGCTGATGTAGCGGTCGGAAAGGGTCGCCGCCGCGACCAGTGCGTTGTCCTGGATGCGGATGCCGTGGTGAACTTCAAACCGTTCACGGAGTCCGCGCAGGATCGAGATCGTGTCTTCCACATTCGGCGCGTCGATCTGCACCGGCTGGAACCGGCGTTCGAGGGCCTTGTCCTTCTCGAGGTGCTTGCGGTATTCGTCCAGCGTGGTCGCGCCGATGCAATGCAATTCGCCGCGTGCGAGCATCGGCTTCAGCATGTTTCCGGCGTCCATCGACCCTTCCGCCTTGCCCGCGCCGACGATGGTGTGCAGTTCGTCAATGAACAGCAGGATGCGGCCGTCGCTCTCTTTGATTTCCTTGAGCACGGCTTTCAGGCGTTCCTCGAATTCGCCGCGGAATTTTGCCCCGGCAACCAGCGAGCCGAGGTCAAGGCTGAAGATGGTCTTGTCCTTCAACGATTCCGGCACATCGCCGCGCACAATCCGCTGCGCCAACCCTTCGATGATCGCGGTTTTACCGACCCCGGGTTCGCCGATCAGCACCGGATTGTTCTTCGTCTTACGCGACAAAATGCGGATCGCACGACGGATTTCGCTGTCGCGTCCGATGACCGGATCGAGCTTGCCGCTGCGGGCTTCCTCGACCAGGTCGCGGCCGTACCGCGTCAGCGCTTCGTAGGTCTCCTCCGGGTTGTCCGACTGCACCCTCTGGTTGCCGCGCACGGCGGTCATGGCGTTGAGCACACGGTCCCGGGTCACATTGAACTTGCGCAATGTTTCGCCCAACGAAACGTTCGCGGCTTCCTCGACAATTGCCAGCAGGATGTGTTCGACGCTGACGTATTCGTCCTTCAGCGCCTGGGCTTCGTCCTGAGCACGGACCAGCGCGCGCTGCACCTGTTGCGTCACCATGATCTGGTTGCCGGCGGCACCGGGGCCGGTCTGACGCGGTTTCTTCGCGAGCAGGCCTTCGAGGGCACGGGTGAACGCGTCCACCGGAATGTCCATCCGTTCGATCAAACGGCGCGTCAGGCCCTGTTCCTGCTGCAGCATCGCGATCAGCAGGTGGTCTAGGTCAACGTCCACATGCCCGTGTTTGATCGCCAATGCCTGTGCGGCGGCGATCGCTTCCTGGGATTTCTGCGTGTATTTGTTGAGATCCATCGTTTTTCTCCAGAATGGGTTGTCTTCCACGGAGAAGGAGTCAAAGAGTGTGCCAGATGCAAGGTAGGCCTGAAAAATCAAGTGTGCTATGGAGTTTTTGCAGTGGGAAGCGGTTTCGGCGAAGCATATCAAACGCGTGATACGTCATATTGGCAGACCGCTCTCTGCTATTCCGGCGGAGACCGCTCGACGAGTTTTTTTCGTTTGTCGCGATTTGACTTGTGTTTTGCTCACAATCATTATGTATTTTGTTCGTGAAAATGGTTGCAAATGAATCTGATTTATTCGACTGGAGTTATTGCATTGAAACGACCTGTTGTCCATGTGCATTTCCTGCGATTTCCTCAGCATACATCCCAAGTCCGAGTCGACTTTTTACATACTTGAATCGACACGCCTGAGAGATCTGTCACACCTTGCATTCAAGGGGGAAAGTATGAAACGAATCAACCAGATTTTGCCAGTCGTCCTGTTGTTGCTGACGTTGGTTTTGGTTGCCGACGCGCAGCCGTCCTACTACCTGCGGAGCTATTACGTCTACCTCGGAGTGGGCAACCACTATCCGGCACCTACATTTGAAAAAAGACTCCTGAGCCTGCACACGACGCCGGACGGTGGATTGATGCTGCGAGGTGGTACCGAAGCCGATTGGTTCTACCACGAGTACTATCATCCGTTCTTCACAAAATTCGACGAGAACTACAATCTCGAGTGGACGCGTAGTCATTATACGGAAGGTGAACAGTATGACATGGACATGCTCGCCAACGGCTACATGTTATGGTCGTACTGTACGCAATGGTTTACCTCCTATTACGAGAACTACCGACCCCTTGTGGAACTGTTGGACGAGTACGGAAATCCTCGCAAGGCGGGCGTGTTCCCTGGTTCCACAGACGAGCCACAGGCGATCACCAGTGCTGTTTTTCTGCCCGGAACAGAAAGCCTCGTTCTCTGTCACTGGGAAGAAGCGGGCGGCGGCAACGTAAGTCTTCGCCGCTATACGCAGGACGGTGTACTGGAATGGGAGTCTACGATTTCTGGTCGCGAAAGCAGCAAGCTGTATGTATCGCCCACCGGAGAGTTGCTGTACCGGGAAGTTTCGACGATCTACGTGTTGAATCCTGCGAATGGGGCGGTCCTTTCCGAACACGACTTCCAAACTTCGGATGGGATCTACATCCGTAAGATGAAATTCCAGGACGACGGAACCCTGTATGCGCAAGCCACCAACAACACCGTCTCGCGCATCCTGCCACCCTATCTGGAGGTCGATGCCAGCGTACAAATCGGCTTCACGGTTAACGATATCGCGCCGGCGTCTGATGGGGGATTTGCGGTGTGTACGGCGTCTTCGTTCGAAAAATATGATAACCAGTTAACACAGGAATGGTCACTGCCCTTCCCCGCAGGCATCAACCCCATGGAGCTTGTCGTTGAAACGAATCCCGGGAAATATGCCTGCGCACGTTGGCTGGATGATAATACCTGGTATCCCGTCCAGCTGATCTTCATCAACGAGGACGGCAGCCCGGAGCCGGACCGAACTTCGCTCGATCTCGTGCTGTATCAGGACTGGGACGAAGAATGGAACGTCGGCCCGAACGGCGGAACGATGGACTTCACGGCGTCCGTCACGAATACGTGGGATGTACCGCTGACTGTGGATCGCTGGGTTACGGTAGTTCTGCCACGGCGAGGCGTCCTCAACTACCCGCCGGTCCCCTATACTATCGATCCGACATCGTGGTACGACCAAACGGAAGAGTCGGTTTTGATCCCGGCAAACGCTCCGCCTGGACCATACGCCTATATCGTGAATCTCGGTACCTACCCCAACGACATCATCACCCAAAGCTCAATCGTGATTCGCAAGCTTCCGGACAACATGGCAACGAGCGAACCATTCCTCAACGATATGTGGGCCGCGGATCCGGAAATCGCCTCAGCCGCTACGATCGAGGAACCGTATGGCGACAAAACTCTGCCAACCGAATATGCTCTCAGCGCGCCTTATCCGAATCCGTTCAACGCGATGGCAACGGTAATCTTAAGCTTGCCCGAGGCTGAAATGGTGCGAGTCGCCTTGTATGATGTTCTTGGTCGGGAGGTTCGCGTCCTGGTGGATCAGACTCTGTCTGCGGGATCTCATCGCCTGGCTATTGAGGCCGACAATCTGGCAAGTGGGGTTTACTTGTTGACCGCGCACAGCCAGTCGAGAAGGTCTGTCACCCGGAAACTTGTCTTGCTCCAGTAGTGGTACAGTCAATCGCACCCAACTATCCCGGTGTCGAGCAACCTGGATCGCATACAACAGGTTGGGGCACCGGGATCTGTTTTTTCCCCTTTTCCGTACTGCTGCGAACATTGTGGTTCGCACTGAACGCATTATGAACAGAATCAGAGAATGCGGCCGGGCATTCATTCAGTGATTTGGCCTCCTCCATCCGAGCGCGTTGGCGATAAACACGTTTTATCGCTATCTCAAGCTGAATAGGGACGTTGGGACTGCAATTGATCCCGATAATGAGGGGTGAACTGAACGCTCGCTCAGCGCTCCTGATCGTGCATTCTTGTGAATTGAATGATATATTGAATCCAGGAGTATGCCATTGCATCAAGACGATTTTTCCTCTACGGAACGTTGCTGCAGTTTGCACCCCCCCAGCTTGATTTGGACAAACTCCACCATTGGCACTGCTAACAGAGTTACCAACTGGAGAGTAAAGGATGATTTTGAAGATTGACGGTGAATTCGGCAAGATTCCCGTCGCACTGACCATTGAGGTTGGTCCGGACAACGAATTGTCGCAGCTGTTGAACTCGCTTTCCATGCAGCTGGCTGGCACCGTACCGAGTACCGCCCCGGCGGAAGCCGCGCCGCGCAAGCGCCGCAAACCCACTCGCCGTATTTCGAAGGCGAAGGACGGGCGCGTCGAAGTCAGCGCACCGGAAATGAACATGCTGAAGCACCTTCCGGAAGATGGCTCGCCGATTGCGTTGCCGGAGCTGGCTGAGAAAGTCTGGCCGGGACGCACCGCGCGTGACGGCGGTCCGCTGGTCGGTCCTGCGGCACGTGTCGCTGGCGGATTGCTGAGCAAAGAGTTGGCGACGATTGAAGGTACAGGCGGCGGCAAGACGGTCTCGGTCGTTCCCGACTGGCAGTCCAAGGCCGTAGAAGTCAAGAAGTAACACCATTTTACAGTAGTTTACCGTTCTGGATACATGCCGGTTTCCCGTCAGGCAGAGACATGAAACCGGCATGGTCTCTCTCCGCTCCTGTCGTTCCGCTTGAATCCAGATTCGCCTGCTTCCGGGAGATACGAGCCATGCTCGGGAGAACGATGGATCGTTTCGAATTCTGTATGACAGCATCTCACCACCTCCGCTCAAGGGTTATATTGCCATGTCGAAGTTCTGGAATCTCAATTGTCGTCACCAACTGATGTCACATTGACGGGGAGAACGTGATCATGAAAACAATGCAACGAATCTCGGTAGCCTTGCTGTTTCTGACCTTACCGTTGTTTGCATTTGCTCAGCCTGACCCGACGTGGACCTATCGCTACAACATTCCCGGTTCGTTTGATACCTGGTCACAGGTTTCGATGGATGAAAACGGCAGCCTGCTGCTGGTTGGCCGCGCGACCGGAACCGATCGCATCATGGCGAAAATCAGCGGCGACTACCGGCCGCTCTGGATCCACAATTACTCCAGCCTGTTGGTGCCGTTGGAGATGATCCCCGTAGGCAATGGCGAATTCCTGCACGGTGGCATTGACGACGAGATCGGATTTTCCCGGTATGATCGCTACGGCAACACAATCTGGGAGGTCTTAAGCTTCACTCCTGACGGAGAATACGACAATTTTGAGAATCCGGGTATTGTCGTGGACGATACGCATGCCTCGTACATGGCTGGCGAGTACCGGGATCACGGATTTCCAAATGTGCACTACATTTTCGCTCAGAAACGGGATGCCGACGGCAATTTCGAGTGGGAAACGCTTTGGGAAGCCACCGAGAGCGGTTCGGGTTTGCGCACGGATGGCATCGGCATCCTTCAGGACGGACGGATTGCGGTATTCTACCAGCCGGCCGACAGCGACGAAAGCCGTGTCAGTCTGCTGCGTCCATCAGACGGTGTCATCGAGGACGATTTCCTGATCGGGACGTTTTCCGCCTTCGAGGGAGTGGGGCTGGTTACCGAAACGAACCGGCTGATGTATGCGACGTGTCCTTCCGCCTCGCAGATTTCCCTGATTCAGATGGATGCATCCGGCAACGAACTCTGGTCGCAAACCTACGATTGGACTCAGTATCTACGCCTCCACGACATGATCCAGACCAGCGATGGTGGCTATCTGATCGCAGGCTACCAGACAACCGGCGGGTCCAGCGCGGGGCTGGTGTTGAAAGTGGATGCAAACGGGACCGAACAGTGGCGGTATCTGAACCCCAGCAACAACGCCATTTACACCGCCTGTCTTGAAAAGAGTCCCGGAGTCTTTGTTGTGGTTGGCGGTGAGGATCACAATTCCCAGTGGAACGAACGTTCCCTGTTCACTGTCTTCGGCGAACCGCAACCGTCGCCGGACCTGCGCATCGCCCTGCGCCGGACAAGCCCGTACGAGATTCCTGCTGGTGGGGGCGTTGTGGGGTTCAACGCAGCGCTGACGAACCCGTTCAACAGCAATCGTCAGGTGACGGTTCACACCGAAGTATTCCTGCCAGACGAGAGTTATTTGACCTTGCCCAGCTATTCTCTGAACCTACCGCCCGGCGAGCAGATCTATAGCGTTTCCCAGGGCGTTCCGGGGATTGTACCCGCGGGCAACTACGCCTTCATCGCGAAACTGGAATACGACAACGAGATTGTCAGCGAATACTCGATCATCGCACACAAGCTGGACGGAACAGTTGCCACATCGTATCAGCATTCGCCATGGCCCGATGCGAAGGGATGGGATACGTTGTCCACGGATGCATCCGCCGGGGACGTCTCTGACGCAACAGCCACACCACAGGCCTTCGCGCTGGGTGCGGCCTATCCGAATCCGTTCAACGCGTCCACAGTGCTCGACCTGACCTTGCCGAAGACGGAACAGGTACGGATCGTGGTCACCGATGTTCTCGGACGGCAAGTTTGGGTGGTGCGCGACGAGATCATGGCCGCCGGGCCGCACCGTATTTCCTTCCACGCTGGTGACCTCGCCAGCGGACTGTATTTTGTCACGGCGGCGACACCGTCCGGGCGTCACACGGTGCAGAAGGTGATACTGTTGCGGTGATTGTGAGCCGTACCTGCGCATGAGGTTGAAAAAACTTTCGCGATTGATCCTCGCCCGTTGCTCTCGATCAATTCCCGGTTGTATCGTGAGCGACGGGCGTTTCGCTCGTTCCAATCAGGAGGATCAATGCTGAAACCGAGTTATCAGAAGACTCTTGTTCTTGCCACCTGCTGGATGTTGTTCGCTGGAGTGGCCGTCCCGCCCACGTTTGCCCAGCCGGACATTTTCTGGTCTCGCACCTTCGATTTCCAGCAGAACAAGGACCACCTGACCAGCATCCGGAACCATCCGGACAACGGCCTGATCGTCGCTGGAAACACGGTCAATCCCGCCGATTCGGTCGTCACACCCTACCTGATCAAGTTCGATTCCGATTTACGCGCAACCTGGACCCGAGTCCTCGACGACAAGGGCCGGGCCGAGGAGATTATTGGCCTGCCGAACGGGTTTTTCGCTGTCGGTGACAACGATTCCGGCATGGTGCTCGCCTCGCTGGACCTGTATTGCAACCCGCTGTGGGGTGTGAATTACGACGAAACCGGCATCGAAAGCTGCCGGGGCATGGTTGGCGGCGGGACGAACGACTGGATCGTCTTCGGCAACACGACCAATCCCGACCGGGCGCTGGCAGTATCGTTCGGTATCTTCGGAGGACAGAACTGGGTCAACGAAATCAGCGGCTTTGGCCAAGACGACCCGATGATGTC
The DNA here is from genome assembly GCA_020444425.1 of bacterium. Taxonomy (GTDB): domain Bacteria; phylum Electryoneota; class Electryoneia; order Electryoneales; family Electryoneaceae; genus BMS3BBIN04. The sequence continues at coordinate 38,254 of JAHLLB010000025.1, forward strand.
ATGCGATACACGGTCAACCGGCGAAATCGCCGTGTTTTACCGGAATCCGGACGGACTCCATGTCCGCCTGTTACACCCGATCAACGGAGCCAGCCTGGAGGAATTCCAGCTGCAACCGGACATTCCAACCGCGCAGGGCCGGGGGATCGTCACCTCGGACGGCGGCTACCTCTATGCTGGCCAGCTTGACGATCATTTCGCATTCATGGTCAAGTGCAACGCCGACGGGGAAGAAGAATGGGAAAGCGCGTTTTCCACCGGCCAGACAAACGAAAGCTATTTCAACCAGGTAATCGAAACATCAGATGGCGGCTTCCTCGCTGTCGGTGTTGGCGAAAACATCGACAATGTGATTTACCAGAAAGCCTATGCAGTCAAAGTTGACGCCGCCGGTACCGAAGAGTGGAGCTTCCTCTTTCCCAACGCCAACTATTCCCTGTTCAACGATGTGATTGAATTCCGTCCCGGGAAGTTCGCGATGGTTGGCGCTCGCGGTGCGGATGACGACGAAGCGCTGCGTGGATTCTTCGCCGTGTTCGGGCAGGAAGCGCCGGAACCGCAGCTGAGCATTTACCTGTACCGCACCGGGGACTACATCATTCCCGGCTGGGGCGCGAACCTGTGGTACCAGGCGCGGATGGTGAATCCGTTCGACACTCCGGTGACGGTGAACGTCTGGCGGGAAGCGTACCTGCCCGGCGGGTATTACTATCCGCTCGACAACGAGCCCACCGACCTGACGTTGCCACCGGGCGAGACAACGGACCTGTACCAGATGAATGTTCCGCCGAACGCTCCGGCCGGCAACATCACGCTGCTGGTGTCCATAGGCAACTGGCCGGACAATCCAACAGCCATCGGCTCGGTGATTTTCCGCAAGTTGCCCTTCACGGATGTGGAAGAAGCGGAGCCGAACCCAACCCTTCCGACTCAGGTGGAACTGACATCCGTCGCGCCGAATCCGTTCAACTCGTCCACCACTCTGACCCTCACCCTGCCGTCGCCGCAAACGGTCACACTGACTGTCGTAGACATCCTCGGGCGGCAGGTCGCGACGTTGCACAACGGACCGCTGTCATCAGGCCAACACCGGCTGCAATGGGACGCGGAAACCTACGCCAGCGGGATGTACGTTGTCATGGTTGCCGATCAACACGGGCTTGCCGATACGCAGAAAATCCTGCTCCTGCGCTAGGTGCTTGGCGTCCCAAACTCGTTTCCATTTCAAGAATGGAGACTTGTTATTCTTTTCCGGTTGTTCGTTTGATTCATCAGATATCAACATGTAGATTGCAAGTTAATGAACCGTGGGATAACCTAATTCAGGAGGGAGTATGAAGGCCTGGCTATCAGTCATTCTCGCCATTGTTGTCTTCATCGCGCTGACTGTTCCATCGCACGCCCAGGTTGAACGCTGGCAACGCTACTACGACATCACGCCGGATGATCTGGACGAAAACGATACGTACCAGGGGGGCTGGAAAATCGGCCTTGCCCCGGATGGAGGAATGTATCTCCAAGGCCAGTTCAGCACCAACATAAACGACCTGCCTTATTACGCCTACGTGATGAGAATCGATTCGCAGTTCAACCTCGAGTGGGCACGGTCCTATGATCCTCCGCCCTTTTTCCAGACCGCCTTCACGGTGCTTCCGAATGGCAAATTCCTGACTGCGGGACGGCAGGAGATCAGCCTGAACATCTACCAGCCCTTCATTGCGTTGATGGATGAATATGGCAATCCGCTTGGATCGCTGACGTTTGCCTCGGGGAACAATGCCCAGGTGACGGACATGCTGCACGTTTCCATGGCTGGCGGGTACGCCGCGCTGGTCTGGAATGGCGGCCCGGCGTTGAATGTCAAGCGCTTCAGTCCGACCGGACAGCAGCTGTGGACGGTTCCGGTTTATAACGTGCAAGATCCGGGGGACAGTAGAATCTTCGAATTGCCAGGTGGTGACATTGCCATCACCCTCAGTATGGCGGACCAGCCCGTGATCGCGACACTGGATCAAGCCGCCGGTCAGCTGCTGCACCAGTTTACCTTTGACCCCGGGGACGGTGCAGCGTATGACGATGCGGTGATGACCGATGATGGCTCCTTTTTCATCAAATGCATCATCCCGGGCAATCACAAGGTCATCAAGGTTGAGCCACCCTATGATCAGGTTGCCGGTGAAGTTCTGACCGGCCATACGTTCTATGGCTTTGCTTCGACGTCGGATGGCGGATTTATCACGTCCGGAGCGTTCCAGTTCAGAAAATTCAGTTCGGACCTTGTGCAGGAAATCGACTTCCATACCGGGGAACAGTATTTCTCCGGGATCATCGAATACCAACCCGGCGAGTACGCTTGCGGGTCCGGTGGATCACGCGGCCTGAGCGACGAAACCGACACCAAGCTGGTCATGATTGGCACCATGCCCGAACCTGAACCGACCGCACTCGATGTGTACCTGTACCAGGAGTGGGATGAAGATTTCTACTTCATGCAGAGCGATGTGTCAGTATCGTTCACGGAAACCGTGACCAATACCTGGGATAGTCCCGTGACCGTCGACCGCTGGGAACAGGTGAGTCTGCCCAACGGGAGCATGATGACGTTCGAGCCCACGGAGCAGACGTATACGCCCGGCGGATTCCATCTCACCGACTATACGATCAACGTTCCGCCGGGTGCGCCGATGGGCAACTACGCTTTCATCGTCAACCTCGGAACGTATCCGAACGACATCATGACCACCAGTTCGATGATTTTCCGCAAGATTCCCGGCATGACTGTGCCGGCGCTGTTCCCGCCGATGAATCCGGATGCGGTGAACAACGATCCGACCGTTACGGCACGCGACGAAAATGAGTCCAACCTGCCGGGGGAATTTGCGCTTGGTACGGCCTGGCCGAATCCGTTCAATGCGTCCACCGTGCTGACGCTCGCGTTGCCGGAAACGGGCGAGGTCAAGATCGTGGTTACCGACATCCTCGGACGGCAGGTTGCGGTAGTGCGGGAAGGTGTGTTGCCGGCGGGTGATCACCGGATCGTGTTTGCGGCGGACGATATGGCGAGCGGAATGTATTTCGTCCGCGCGTTCGATCATGCGGGCCACAGCGCGGTACGCAAGGTTCTGCTCGTGCGATAAGACCGGACAGTCGTTGTCGATGTTCAATATTCCATGCCAACCCACCATTCTGCGAACACCCGGGAATGGTGGGTTGTTGTTTGTCTGGAAGCGAATTCATTGGTTTGAGTGCGCACAAAAAGAAAATCGGACACACGTGTCCGATTTAAAGGTTTGTGGTTTAGCTCAGGACTCAAGACTCAGGACTCAGGACTGTCTTTCCCTACCAATTCGGTTTGGGGCGGCGGGCTCCGTGTTCCAGCGCGCAGGGTGTGTTGCGGGTGACGTGTTGCGTCAACGCGTTGCAGTAGATCGCGTTGAAGGTACGGCAGGATTTTGCGCCATCGACGTTATCCTTTGGCCACGACGCGTGTTCGCAGTCCATCGTGCACCATTTGACCGCACCCTTGCCCACACCGGCGTTGTCCGCGCCCTGGTTTTCGCCGGGAAGTTGGTGGTTGCGCCCGTTCTCGAGGATCCGGTAGTCGAGGGTGTTGCCGTCGCCGGGGACTTTGTGGTTCATGCTGCAGACCCATTGTGAATTTGAGCTGGCAACTTGAAGCCGCAATTTGACAGAATGCAACCTTTCGCTGTCTCCATGCGGGGAAACCGGTGCTCCCCTCCCCGAGCGGATGACTCGTATGAAATTAAAGAAATAGTGTCCATTTCGTGTTGATGGGATTTCTTTTCTCTACCTTCTTCAAGCGAAGAGAATATGGCGACAAGTCGGGCCTGTGGCGGAGTTTGCCGTGAATTCCGGGGCCTGACACCTGACCTGCCTGATTCACTGACATTTCTGCCCAAACCTGCCTTATCGCCGGCGCTTCGCATGGCGTCATCCATTGCTCAAATCACCGTGAACTTTCGGCCGTAGCGTACGTGTCACAACGTGTGGCGCTACACTCGGAACGGATCACGGATACTGAATGTTGAAACCGATATCGCGGGAGGAGGAATTATGGGAGCGCTGCAATTTTCTGTACGGAGGATGCACCGTGAGGAGATTGACCTTGCGGTGGAGTGGGCGCATGAGGAGGGCTGGAATCCGGGCCTGTACGATGCCGGTGTGTTCTACCAGACCGACCCGAGCGGGTTCTGGGCGGGTGAACTGGACGGCGAAATCATTTCGATGATGTCCGGCGTGAGCTACGATTCGTCGTATGGCTTCACCGGCCTCTACATCACGCACCCGGAGTATCGCGGGCAGGGCTTTGGAGGCAAGCTGCTGGAAACGGTGCATGACCAGATGGGTACCCGTATCCTCGGCAGCGACGCGGTCGGCGAAGCCAGGCGTGTGCTGGAACGCGGCGGCTATGTCGCGGCCCACCCCGATGTGCGGCACGAGGGCGTGACGCAGCGTTTCGGCCCGATCGATCCGCACGTTGTCAACCTGAAGCACATTCCGTTCGAACGGCTGGACGATTACGACCAGGAAACGTTCGCCGCGCGACGGACACGGTTTCTGCGGGGCTGGATCACCCGTCCCGGAACGACCGGCGCCGGGTACTACCTCGATGGGAAGATGCAGGGCTATGGCGTGATTCGTCCCTGCCGTGTCGGCTGGAAGATCGGCCCTCTGTTCGCGAACAACGAACAGGTTGCGGAGAAGCTGTTCGAAGCGTTGGCAAGTCATGTTCCGCCCGGGGAACCACTGTTCCTCGACGTGCCGGAACCGAACGAGCGCGCGGTGGTGCTGGCTCGACGCTACGACATGGATCCGGTGTTTGAGACGGTGCGGATGTACCGGAACGGCAAACACGAACCGCCGCTCGATCGTTGGTGGGGAGTCACCTCAACCGAGCTCGGCTAGCCGGTTCATTATACAGGCAAAACGGCCCTTGCCACAGCAGGCAGGGGCCGTTGTATGTTTAGTCAGCTCAAATTTCATCAAAACCGTTGAACAGGTCGTCACTCTGGCAGGTCAACCCGCACATCCATCCGCAGGGTTAAACGACGCGTCATTCCGAACGGAACGAAGAGAAGTGAGGAAGAGCCCGCCTCAAGAGGACTGCGAATGTACCGAAACCGCTAAAACAAGCTGGAACCAAGCGGGATCTTCTTCGGCTGTATACAGACGCAGCCTCAGAATGACGCGGCGGTGCCAACCCTGCGGAGCTTAACATCACCGCAATTCTTCCGGTAATGGTCGCTGGCAAAACGGGTGGTCCGGATCGTATGGCCAGCAGGCATTTCCCTCAAACCGTGTTTCCCGTTCCCAGTTGTTCAGCTTTTTTGCGGAGATCCACTCTTCCGCGTACCAGATCGGTTCGCCGAGGAATTGATTGTTGCGGAAGAGGTTGTTCTGGCCGGTGACATGCAGCTGACGGCCATCCTCGAAGCTGGTGAATTTGCGGCTGAGCCCGCCGAGGCAGAAATGGGCGACAGCGTTCCGGTCGAACCGGCACCCGCGCACAGTCAACTCGCTGCTGCTGTTGTTGCGCAGCCCGTCGCGCGCGTTCTGGGAGAAGATACACGCGAAGATGTCCACCGGTCCCTGGCACGCTTCGATGAACACTCCGTCCCGCGCATTGGTTTCGAACAAACAATCCTCGATCACGACCCGTTCGGCGTCGGTGTCAAACCACAGGCCGGTGGCGAGGTTGTGGTGCGCGTGCAGGTTGCTGACCGTGACGTCATGGCAATGGAACAGTTTGCTGCCGCCAACCGCCCAGGCGTCGGTTCCGGCCGAATACCCGCGCCAGTTGTTCCACGCCAGCTCCGAGTCTTCGATCCGCAGCCGGGCGACATTTGAGAAGCCCATGCCCATGGCACCGTTTCCGTTCGCACGGCAATTGATGATCTCGAGCGTGTCCGGACCTTGCCGGTCGATGGGCAGCGGCGTGTTGCCAATCGACAGGCCACGCCAGTTGTTTTCGTTGAAGCCGCAGTTTTCGATGCGTGCGCTCTGCGTGCCGGAAATGATCACAGCCTTGCCGGGGTGAAAGTGGCTGGCGTGGACAAAGTCGATGCCCTCGATCTCAATGCGGTCGAAGTCGCGGAGCGTGAGCAACGTTTGAGTAACCGGAATCTCGATACTATCGTCCGCCTGCAACGGTTCACTGAGCTGAATGTGCAGCCAGCCGGGCTGGTCGTCTGTGGCATCCTTGACCTTGAACGTGCCGGGCATGAGTTTCTGCTCGAGGGTGCGTTGCTTCAGCAGGGTTCCGTTAACCAGCACCATTTCCCGCCGCAGCATCAGCTCCGGATGCTTGACACCGGTCAACCAGTCGCGGGTGTTGTCGTTGAAGCCGGAAATGTCCGCCTTACCCCACGCGTACGGCCACTGGGTGATGTAGCTGTCCGGCATGTCATCAACCGGTTCCCACCGGGACAGGTCGTTCCACGGCTGGTTTGGATCTCCCTGCCGGTAGATTTCCGCGCCGCTGATCGTGACCTCTCCCGCTCCGTAGGGCCGCAACGAAAACTCGATCCACTGCGTATAACCATCATCTACAACCCACAGCATCGGCCGGGTCAGGCGGTATGTCCCCGGCATGACCAACAGCTCGAACCTCTCCGCTGGATGGCCGGTGTGCGCTGAGTCATGCAGCGCGAGGAACGCGTTTCGTAAGTCTGTGAATCGCAGGGTATCGTCCACAGTGCCCGGCTGCACCAATTTCAGCTCAGGATCGACAATCGCGGTGAGCGTACGTTCGACCGGATATGCCGTTGTGGGGCGCGGATTCTTTGCCGACGAGGGAATTCTCTCGTCCTGTTCCGGGATTTGCCCGGTGGAGCTGAAGCAGCCCGTCGCCGCCAGCAGAAGCAGAGCGATCAGAACGGGGAGCGGGAAGCGTCTCAAAAGGTCAAACATCATCGATTTTTCCTTGCGCTGAGGTTGATTGTCACCAGGTACGGAGCCCGCGAAAGATAGGATTCCGATAGGTGTTTCGGCTGGTGGAGAGTCGGAGGCGCGGAGAGTTTGGGAGATTTTTTGGGATTTTTACGCTTTTATGGGGATGAATTCTGGCAGGAGGTAGGAGCTCGGCTTACATTCAAGCTGCTTTTTCGTGAGGAAGAACGGTGAGCATTGAACGTCGCATCCTGGTTCGCGGTCCGTTTCGTCTGGCAACTGCGATAAACGTGTTACGCAGGGCGGAGAATCCGCCGTTGCTGACGCACGAACCGGCTCGATTCCAATTTTCGCAGGAAGTCCCCGGCGGCGCGGTCGAGGTTGACGTGCGGCAGGACGGTCCTGGCTCGGACGTGTTTATCCGTGTCCTCGGTGACCTGGCGGATGGCACTGCGATCGACCTGGTCTCGCAGCGTGTCGTGCGCATGTTTTCGTTGACGGTGAACGCCGACGAATTCTATTCACGTGCCCGTGAGGATGTTCATCTGCGGCGTGTGCTGAGCATCTGTCCGGACATCCGGCCGGTGCTGTATCCGACGGTTTTCGAGGGCGTGTTGACGTCCATGCTGTCCTACAAGCAGAGTGTCCGCGAGACGGCGTCCTTCCTCGCGAATGTGCGTGAGGTCGCGGGTGTGATTCCGGCGGGACGTCCGCAGGCGCAGCCCGCATTACCCGGCAAGTTCACCTTCCTCGCGACACCGGTGAAATTGCTGGAAATGGCCGGACTTCCGAAAGATAAGATCCTCACCTTGAAGCAGATTGCCGCGCATCTTGTCGGCGAACCCGACCTGCTTGAACGGTTGGAAGGCATCAACGACATCGCCCTCTCCCGGGAAGCGTTACTGCATTTGCCGGGCGTGAACAAGTCGATAGCGTTGCACCTGCTGCAGTACGCGTTCGGTCATCACGATCTGTTGCTCGACAGCCCGCTGCTGCGGCGTGCGGTGAAGCGTTTCTATCACCTGAATGATCTGCCGGACGAGCGCACGTTGATCCGTCTCGCGAAGCCGTATGAAAAGTGGCGGAGCTGGTGGACGTTCTCTCTGCTGACGGCGAATGAAATGTCCGTGATCGTCTGACGCGGATTCGCCTGCTACGTAACATCTTGTTATTACAGCAACTCGGTTCGTCTTTCTTCGTGTTTTGCGTGTACGGAGAAAAATGAACCGATTTGCTTTGCAACCCTGTTTTCCTGTCGTTTCTGAGGTTACTTTGCTCCGAACGCCGCGTTTTCGCGGCATGCCTGAACCGTCGCTTCGGATCGGGAAGTGAGGAGTACGCGCTTTCTTTCCGTTCGGCGGCATGGACGAATCACTTGCATCGAGGACAGGAGGACAGGCATGTTCTGGACAGATAACTCCCCCAAGCGATGGATCGCCGGTTTACTGTTTGTCGCCGTGTTGGCGTCGATCCTTGTCGCTCCGCCGGCATTCGCGACGTTCCAGCAGCTCCTGCAGGAAAACTGGGAGCGTCCGGTCGGCACGCCGTTCCCCTGGACGACCAATGGCCATCCGTGGCAGCTCTATCCAACCAGCGCTTCCCAACCCCGGTGGGATATTGAACGCAACGCGATTTATCACAGTGACGGGTCGCCGGATCACGTGACGGCAGTCTGGTGTTGCGGTTCCCTGGACAATTTGCAGGCGGGCATTGACCCCTACCCGGGCAACATGCTGACCTACTTGTATTGGGGCCCGTTCAATGCGGATGATCCACTCTCGATCAACGGCAGTCTGTGGTTGTGGGGCGACATGGAGTCCAACTCCGGCAACTCCGGCGATTTCTTTTATATCGCCACGCGCCAGGGTGGGTTCAGCCCAAGCATTACCGCCTGGGACTATTTATACAAGAACGATCAGGGCGGTAACGGGATGATGTGGCAGCAGATCCTGTTCGATTATGACCGCGTCATCACCGCCGCCGGCGACACGATCTCCTACATTGACGAAGGCATCACCAGCAGCCTCTACCTCGCGCTGGTGTTCAAGTCCGATTCGGACGCGAACGATCACCTCGGTGTGTTCGTGGACGATGTCGCCCTCGGTTGGGATGACGGCATGTTCGACTTCGATTACCGTGGCTATGAATTGTTCGACCCGAGCGATCCGACCACGGAGATGGATTACCTCTTCGTGAACACACCGGCCCAGATGCGTGTCAAGTTCAAGGCGCATGGTGGGTTGATGAGCAACGTGGTGACGCACACCCTGTTCAACCAGAACAACCAGGAACTGGCGAGTATCACCGGGCAGTGGCAGGGCGGTACGGTCGCGATTCCCTATGAGGAACCATTTGATCTCATCTTCACCCCGCAACAGCCGGGCTCAATGCAGTTTTCCATCTTCCTCGATGTGAACCAGGAACAGCCGGAGAGCGACGAGAACAACAACAGTAGCGGCGCGATCGAGATTGAGATCCTGCCCGAAAACACTCCGCCCGAGATGACATGGGTCAATCCGGGTGCCGGTGGAGCCACCAACCACGACAACATCTTCAACATCATCTATTACGCGGAGAACCAGCCCGAGCTGGAAAACGCGCGGATTTCGTTGTACTACGACGACGACAACCAGGACTTCGACGGATCAACCATTCCGGGCGGAACCAATTTGCCGATCAACAACGAGCTGGACACCCTCGCGTGGTACATCGCCGGGGTTGGCTACGGCGAATACTGGCTGTACGCGCGGTTGACCGACGATTACCACGATCCCGTGCGTGTGTATGCAGACGGCCCGATCATGTACACCTCATCGGTGGACGAAAACGATCCGTCGAACATCCCGTCCGATTTCCGCATCACGTCAGTGTATCCGAACCCGTTCAACCCGACGGTGGAAGTCGCGATGCAGCTTCCCGCTCCGGGTAAGATCCGGGCAACGTGGTATTCAGTGGACGGTCGTCAGGTGGATGTCCAGAACCTGGGCGTGATGGGTGCGGGGTCGCAGAAGTTCAGCTGGACACCGGCCAACCTGACCAGCGGCGTGTACCTGTTGCGGCTGGAATCGCCGTACGGAGTGATTTCGGAGAAGGTCACCTACCTCAAGTAGGCTGCAGGCTGAAACAGAAGCTAAAGAACAACCCGCGTTGGTTTTACCGGCGCGGGTTTTGTATTCATGACATGCTCGGTGTTGTCGGATCTTCGGGCAGCACAAACGCCGGTCCTGGATCGACCTTCTTGAACCGTACTGCCGGCAGCCGCCACCACGGCACCCGTGGGTGTTCGTGATGTTCCAGATGATACCCGAAATGGTAGCAGGTAAGGAACGACAACCACACCGGGAAATCGTTGCTGATGCTGTGATGCGGGTTGGTGTGGCCGGACCTCGGCGTCTTGTGCGGCAGGTAGGTGCCGAACAGGAACAGCTGCACCGTGCTCAGCAAGGCCGGGGCGACCCAGAACAGCACCAGGTTGAGCACCGGAACGTCGGCCAGGTAGACCAGCGTGTTGAACACAATCCCCATTCCAATCAATTGCGGCAGGCTGAGATAGTTCATCATGAACCGCACGTACCACTTGTCAAACCGGTCCTCGATCCCGTTGTTGAAGTCCGGATCCTGTTCCGGATCGCCCGGATGCAGGTGATGTTCCCAGTGTTTGGTGGTCAGCTTTTTGAAGTTGAACAGGGCGTAGAGGAACACAGCCGTGTTGCCGAGCGCGTTGTTCAGCATGGGCCGGCTGGGTGTGATCGTGCCGTGCATCGCGTCATGCGCGGTGATGAACAGCCCGGTGTAGAGAAACGTCTGCAGCAGCAGCGCCGGGATCGCCCAATACCAGAAAATGCTGGTCAGCGGCGCTGTCAACAGCAGCCCCAGCGATGCCGCCCAGCTCAGCATGATCGCCAGCGCGGCGGTCAGCCCCTTTGTATCGTCCCTGGACCATTTCTTCCGCGGACGTTCCTCTCCCCCCTTGCGGTCGGTCGCAGATGGCCGGGACGTGGCCCGTTTGCTTTCTTTCGATGAGATCATGGCAGCTTGGAACTCATGTTGACGATCAGGAAATACAGCGCCTGTGCAAACCAGGTGTGCACGACAAAGATGGGCACCGATGTCCGAAAGATGCTCGCCGATTTGCCCACCAACGCGAAGAGAGTACCGAGGACAAACCACGCGATGTAGTTCTGCACCGGCGGCGCGCCGCCCCATGTCCAGTACTCCAGCGCGACAGCCGCAGGCTCCATCAACAGGTCGAACACCACCATCAGCGCACCGGTCACGGGCGCAAGAATCAGGGCATTGTTTCCAACGAAACGCGGCAGGATCCGTTGCGCCAGCGCCAGGCTGGACAGCAGCATCAGCAGCCACGCAAAGCCGATTGACACCGGCACCCCGAACAGCTGCGGCTGCAGAACATCGCCGTAGTGGTACGTGCCGAAGATGAATCCGCTTTCCACACCCGCCCATTCCACGAGAAAACCTGCAACCACGACAAACGCACTCCAGACATCGAATCGTGTCCGCATGGTCGGGGAAAGCACAGGCCGGGTGACGAGAAACACGGCAATGGCGAGTACGATCAGCAATGGTCCGGCGATCACGGACATCGCAGCCTGGAAAAGACCGAGCGCGTGCCACAACCCGCCCGCACCCATGATCAGGTACAGGCTGGCGACAGGCCACCAGACCGTCATCCGTTGTCCGGCCATTTCGATTCTACTGGTGAGTGAGATCATCGCCCTGCGTCGTCGCCCTGCGTCCGTTTTGAATCAACGCCGATATACAGGTTCTCATGTTGCAGCAATCATACCTGTTTTAAATCGGAATCGACCCCTAACGGAGCACATTGCCTCCCGCGCTGGTCAGGGTGATGGTGCGGCCTTTCCAACGGAGCGAACCGCTGCGGGACGTCTTGAGTGAATTGAACGCAATGCCGATCAACAGGACCATCGCGACGGGATGCAAGGGTACGAGCAACCACGGGTGTTTGTGCTTGACCGACAGGACGGCACGAATCAGCAGGTTATAGAACACTGCGCGAAATCCGAAGCGCCGTGTCTTTTTGAAGAACAGCAGGAAATAGGGAACAATGGTCGCGCTGGTGAGCATCCCTGTCTGCCACAGCACGGACCGGGCGGATCCGCCGGCGATGCCGAACAGGTTCTTCGTAAATCCGCGCCAGACCTCGTCGAAGCTGCTGTACATCTTGCCGAAGACGACGCCGGTTCCGGACAGGGTCATCGTCCGCAGACCGAGTCGTTTCGCGAGCCGCACCAGCGCCATATCCTCGACGACGTCGCCCTTGGCGGCCGCATGGCCACCGATCCGCTGGTACGTTTCCTTCGTCATCGCCAGCCACTGCCCGTTTGCGGCGGACAGTTCCGGCTGCGGCATCGACAACGTCAGCCGCATCGGCAGCAGGCTGTATACGAGCAGATCCACGGACGGGACAATCAGCGACTCGCCAAGTGAACGGACGATCTGCTGCGGAAATGCAGTCAGGAATCCCAGCCGTTTCGCCTGCATCCAACCGACGGTATTCCGCACCGCTTCCGGCGCGTGCCGGTTGTCGGCGTCGGTGAAAATGAGGATGTCGCCGGTCGCATCGTAGGCGAGCTGCTGGCAGGCCCACGGTTTCCCCAGCCATCCGTCCGGAAGTTCGGATCCACGCAGGCCGCGAACCCGTTCATCCTTCGCTTCCCATTCCTCGATGATCGACCACGTGTCGTCGATGGAATTGTCGTCCAGGACAAGGATTTCCAGGTCCGGCCAGTTCTGTTTACACAGCCCTTCCAGGCATTTTCCGAGGTTCACCTCTTCGTTCCGCGCCGGCACCAGCACCGACACGCGCGGCGTCGAGCGCAGTTGATGGGCGTGACTCAGCATCGGCGCGGTCAACGCATTGAGCACGGTCACCAGCACCATGTACGCCAGCGGTATCACCACGAAGAGCAGCAGCATCAAGCATTCCTCTGCATGCCGAAGAGGCGGCGGATTTCGACAATACGTTCACTGATGGATTTCCGTCCGCGCATAAGATCCCGGACCGGTTCCAAGGCGGGACCGTTCCCGTGTACAGCGGACGTAAGCCGGTCGAGAGTGGCTTCGACAGCCGCTTCCAGATCGCTGTCGGAGATGGACTCGTGCGCGTCAACGAACATCGGTTCGCCGAAAGATAACGACACCACCGGATATTCATCGCCCAGCTGGTCCACTCTCATCGCCAAAGGAAGCACGTTCAGTGGTCGTTTGCAACGCCGGATCAACCATCCTGCACCCGGTCGGAACCCGAGCGGGCGGCGTTCCACCGGCGTCAGTTCCCCCTGCGGGAAGATGGTCACGCAGGCCTGCCGGTCATCCTCGAGCAGATCACGTGTAAACCGTAATGTGGTCAGGACATCGGCGCGGTCGTCCGGATCGAATCCATACGCACCGAGCTTGCGGAAAAACGGGTACTGCCGCAGTTGTTCGGCGAGCATCATCACATACAGCCGGCGGCGCAGGAAGAGACGGTTGAGCACATGGACAAAGAACCCGTCCCACCAGGTGCCGTGATTCGGCAACAGGAGAACGGGCACGTTGTTTCGTAGTTCCGGCAGAGATCCGTGCAGTCGGACGGCATGGAAGTGCCGTCGTAATGATCCCCGCAGGTAGCGGGCAAACAGTTTCTCCGCCCAGTTGGCTGGTTTGGGTTTGATCATACCCTGGTTACGTTAACGTGGCCTCCGCCGGATCGGGTAACGGGATCCGGGACGGGACACGTTGCGGAATTGGCTTCGCCGATTTCTGCGGCATCGCCTGCGTCGGCGCGACCTTTTCCGCCACGTATTCCTTCATCAGCACGCGCAGTTTTTCCCCCTTGCCAAGGTACGCACGTCCCGCGAAGGGATTGTAGTCTTGTTCCGCGATCCGGTCGAGAATGGAACCGTAGATTTTTGCCGCCGCACGGATCGCAAACCGGGCGTCCGGATTGAGATACGGGATACCCTGTTCACCAATCGCATAGAAATGGCGAGCGCGATCAATTTCAAATTTCATCAATTCCCGCAACCGAGGACTCATCTCACCGTTGAGGATTTCCTCTTCCCGGATGTCGAAGGTGTCCAGATCCTCGCGCGGGATATAGATTCGGCCTCGCTCAGCGTCCTCCTGCACGTCGCGCAGAATGTTGGTCAGCTGCATCGCGACACCCAGCGCTTCGGCGTGGCATTCCGCTTCGGCACGATCGGTCCCGAGCACCGGCGTCATCATCATGCCCACCGTTCCGGCCACACGATAACAGAACAGGTACAGGTCACGAAAGGAGTCGTAGCGGTCCTTGTCGATGTCCATTTCGACACCGCGCAGCAGGTCGAGCAACGGGGTCGGCGAAATGCCGTACTCTTTCGCCGCGGCAATCACCGGCAGTACGATTGGATGCTGCGATTCGCCGGTGCGGAACGCCACATCGAGCTCCTCGCCAAGCGCATGGATTTCGCCGCGCAATTCACCATCGCTCCGCTGTTCGCGGGGGGAATCGACCAGATTGTCGGCGTAACGGCAGAATCCGTACAGCGCGTAGGTCGCCCAGCGCTTTGGTTCGGGTAACAGCTGTGTCGTCAGGTAAAAACTCTTCGCCCAGTGCCGAGTCGTGTTGCGTGCCAGTTGGAAGTAGTTCTTCACCTCGGGCTGTAGCCAGAATTTCGTTTCCATGGTTGCAGTCCTTGGTTAATGTCCTGGGTCTAAAGCAACGACGCGGCATGCGCGGCGGTGCGGTACCCGGATTGGTTGTCTGGTGTCTCCTGATGCGGCATGCCGAGATCGTCCACGACCAGTTTTTCCGTTGTTTCAGCGGTCAGCATCACACCCGGCAGACCGGCCCCGGGGTGCGTGCTCGCACCGACGAGGTACAGGTTCTTCACGTCTTCATGCCGATTATGCGGCCGGAAGTTCGCCGTCTGGGTCAGTTTCGGTTCAACGCCCCACGCGCTGCCGAGATGGCTGTTGCGTTCGAGCAGGAAGTCCTTTGGCGTGAAGGTTTCCATCACTTCGATGTTCGCGCGCAGGTCCTTCATCCCGAATTTGTCTTCGAGGTGGTTAAGCACGCGATCGGTGTAGGCCGGCGCCATCGCGTCCCAGTCAACTCCACCCGCCAGGTTCGGCACCGGAATCAACACATACATGCTTTCGTGGCCCTCCGGCGCCATGGACGGATCGGTGCGGGTCGGCACGTGCAGGTACATCGAGAAATCGGCGGTCAACCGCTTGGTATCGAAGATGTCGCGCACCAGGCCCTTGTAGCGGTGCGACAGGATCAACGTGTGATGCAACAACTCTGGATATTGCTTCTTCACCCCGAGATACAGCAGAAATGCACCCATCGAGTAGTCGACCTTCGGAAGCTTCTCGTCACGCCACTTGCGGCGGGATTCCGGCTCCAGCAGGTCACGGTTGGTGTGCATCCAGTCGGCGTTGGAGATGACACCGTCCGCCGGGTAGATCTCGTTACCGACACGCACGCCTGTCGCCTGCTTGTTCTGCACGATGATCTGATCCACCGGAGAGTTGGTCCGGATCGTGCCGCCCAGCTTGCGGAACACCGCCTCGAACGCCTGCACCAGGCTGTACATGCCGCCCTTGGTGAACCACACTCCGCCCTCGCGCTCGAGGTACGGGATCATCTGGTAGATCGCTGGCGCGCGGAACGGGTTGCCGCCGATGAACAGCGGATGGAACGAGAACGCGAAGCGGCTGCGCGGATCCTTGAAGTGGCGCTTGACGTTGGTAAAAGCCGGCACCAAGGCGTTCAACGCCATCGCGCGAGGCAGGAATTTGAACAGCGATGAGATGTTATCAAACGGCATTGCGCCCATCCCTTCCTCGATCACCGCCTTGTAGATTCCCTTCGACTGGCGCATGAAGCTGTCATAGCCCTTGGCGTCGTCCGGGTGGAAGTTGCCCAGCTGTTGGCGCATGAAATCCGGATCAGCGGAATAGTCGAGGTGGCTGCCGTCCGCGTAGTAAATGCGGTAGCCCGGATCGATGTCGATCAAGTCGAGGTGATCTTCCAGCCGTTCACCGGCGGAGCGGAACACGTCCCGGATGATCTCCGGCGCGGTAATCAGCGACGGGCCCATATCGAACGTGTATCCGTCCTTTTTGAGCTGAGCCGCATGCCCGCCGACCGTCGCATTCTTTTCGAAGACGGTGACGTCATAGCCTTTTGCCTGCAGCCGGATCGCCGCGCTGAGGCCGCCGAAGCCGGATCCGATGATCGCGATGCGTTTGTTCATGACTGTGGTCTCTCGTTGGCCGGATGCGTTCCCGGGCCTGTGTATCAATTTGTGTCAACCAACTCCTTCTTGATGTATCATGGCAAAGCACGTTCCAGTTTTTTGGCAGGAAGTTATCAGTTTGGCTCGGTGAGAGGCCAGCACACAAAAACGCCGCAGGGGAAATCCCCACGGCGTTGGATGTGCAACAAACGGTAGCGGTATAGACTCAGGCGGATTCCTTCTGCGCCTTTTCCTCGATCTCCCGCATCTTGCGCTTGTACTTGCGGCCGGTTTCGATGCCATATCGATGCAGCTTGTTGATCAGTGCCTGGCGGCTGAGACCGAGCTGGTCTGCGGTTGTCGACTGGTTGTGCTTGTTCCGTTCTAGCGCGTCCATGATCATCCGCTTTTCGATGCGGGCGATCCGCTGCTTCAGCGTACCCTCGCCGGTGTCCAGCATGGAGGGTTCACGTTTGCTGATCAGGTGGACACTAAGCTGGGAGGCGGTCAGTTCGCCCTGGTCCGGTGTGCGCAGCACGGCCTGCCGCAGTTCATGCTCCAGCTCGTCCAGGTTGCCCGGCCAGTCGTAGGTGCCGAGGAAATCGAAGATCTGGTTGTTGATGCTGCCGATCACCTTGCCGAAGGTCACTGCGGCTTCTTCCGCGTAGTAGGTGACCAGCACCGGCAGGTCTTCCACACGCTGGCGCAGCGGCGGGAACAGGATCGGGAACTGCATCATCTTCAGGTACAGGTCGCGCGTCAGCACGCCGTCCTTGTACAGTTCGCTCGGGTTCTTCGTGGTGGTCATCACGAGACGGAAGTTGACGGGATATTCTTCCCGCTCTCCGTCCAGGGTGGCGAGGCCGCTGTCGAGGCTGCGGGCGAGCCGTGTCTGCAGATCTTCATGCATCATGTCGACGTCTTCGAGGATCAGGGTGCCGTTCTTCGCGTCCCGGATCGCGCCACGTCGTCCACGTACCGGCGCATCCTTCGCGCCTGGGGCCTTTCCGAAGATGAAGCCACCGTGCAAGTCCTGCGGAATGTCGGCGAGCGGAATCTGTACGATCGGGCTTCGCTTGCGGGGGCTGTTCTTGTGCAGCGCTTCGGCGGCCAGCCATTTGCCGGTGCCCTTTTCACCGATCAGTGTCACCGGGATGTCGATGTCGGCGACCAGTTCCAGCGCCTGACGGACGCGCTGGATTTCGCTGCTCGATCCCACCAGCTCGCCGAACGGCATGTCGCCCTCGTCATCCTTCTGGCGAGTGCGAACCTGAACGCTCAGGCGGTTAATCATGCGGTCAAGGTTGATCAGGTGGCCGATCACGCGTCCGGCACTTAGATAATGATCCACCTTGTTCTTCTTGAACGCGACGTCCTTGTCGCCCTTACTTCCGATATAAATGGCACCCATGGCGGCATCACCGGAAGCCAGCGGGAAAATGAGCACGCTTTGGGTCATTTTCCGTCGAACACTTTTCCGCGCGGCCAGCTTCTTGACATCATTCGCTACCGGAGCCGCCAGCACACTATCTGCTTCCGTGGGATGGTCGGCGGCATATTGCGCGAAGATGCGCATGTCCTGGTTCAACATCTCTTCGACGTCACCGAAGGATGCCAGCTCCCGAAGGCTGCCCGTCGTTTCCTCGAGTTCGAGCAACAATCCGTGGTCGCCGCCGAATTGTTCCTGGGCATATTCGAGCAATGCCTGAGCCAAATCCTGACGGCTGCCGACTTGTTGCAGTGTTTTCTCCAGAATTCCCTGCATCGTTTTGTTCCTCAGGTAACTGAAACCGCGCGTTTCTTTATACAGTTCTTTGCAGAATACTCAACTCGCTAAGGGTTAAGTATCCCTAACTAGTTTTTTTTGCACTCTTTTGAATCATGAAAACCGATCCCCACGACTGCGGGCAAAATATGTGCCTAACAATTTGATACAGGCTCATGGGGGTACATCATGCCCGGAATTTGAATTTCACGGTCTACGGTGCAAGTGATTGTATGTCGAATCGCGGTCAGTGTGACAGGCCGAAAGTACAAATGCCTAGATGCTCGGACGTTTCTAAAATCAAACGCCACAGATGGCTGACGTTTTCAGAATATCAGCATGCTGCACGGCGATTCATAGTCAGAATTCGATATTTCAGGCGAATATGGAGATTGACAGCGCTTTGTGCCAACTGTGTAGAGCCGGAATAAGGGGAGACGAATGTTAGTGGAGTCAAATTCTGCGCCTGAGATGCCGTAAGTTTGCCTATACTTCTCATTGGGCGGAGGGACGAGAGCAGCCTCGAGAGCTTGTTTTAAGAGGATGAGGCTCAGTCCTTGACTCACCTTGGAGCACGATCTATTTTGGACCCTCGCGGCTCAGGCATGGGGTCGCAACCCCTTGTCATTACAGGTTTTCCACGACTTATCCACAGGGGGAGGAGACCGCGCATTCCGTGTGTTCTCAGGAAGATAAGTCATTTGTGGAGACGATATCCACGTTATCCACATCACGTTAATCCACACCATGGGAAGTCCGCACATGACAGCTTCGGCCAGACGCTTGCTGACCGAATCCCCGCGCCTTTCGGATGCTGGTGATGCCAACCCTGCCTGGCACCCCATCCTCGCAGATTTGCAGAATTCCTTACCCAGTCAGGCGTATCACACGTGGTTCGAACCTTTGCAGGCGTTCCTCTCTCCGGAAGAGATGTTGCTGGTGGAGGTGCCCAGCCGTTTCTACTACGAGTGGATCGAGGGTCATTACGCCGACTTGCTGGACCACGTGCTGGAAGCACGCCTCGGGAATCGGAACGCGCTTCAGTACATCCTTTCCTCATCTGGAGCTCTCAACCTTGAGCCGGAACCGGCGCCTGTTCCTGACATGGTGCCACCCGTGTCAAACGGGCACACGTTGACCAACGGGTCGGGGGACAGCCGGAACGGGTTGAATCCACGATACACGTTCGACCGTTTCATTGAGGGACCGCCGAACCGTTTCGCCCGCGCGGCGTCGCTGGCGGTGGCACAGTCACCCGGCGCAACGTCCTACAACCCGCTTCTCATTTACGGCGGGGTCGGTCTTGGCAAGACACACCTGTTGCAGGCAATCGGGAATGCGGCCCAGCAGCAGTTTCCGGACCAGAAGGTGCGCTACATCAGCAGCGAGCGGTTCACCAAGGAGTTTGTCGAGGCGATCAAAGCCAACCGGGGCGACCGTTTCAGCGCCCATTACCGCAATGTTGACCTGTTGTTGATGGACGATGTGCAGTTCCTCGTCGGCCGGGACCGCACGTTGATGGAATTCTTCCACATCTTCAACAATCTGTACCAGGCCGGCAAGCAGATCGTGTTGAGCAGTGACAAGCCGCCGAAGGAGTTGAACGGTCTCGACGAACGTCTGGTCAGCCGATTTGGCTGGGGGTTGGTGTGCGACATTGGTCCGCCCGACTTTGATACCCGTGTCGCGATCATCGAGACATTGAGCGAGCATGAGCGTGTCCCGCTGGACATGGATGTGATTGAATACCTCGCCACCCGGTTTACGAACAACGTGCGTGATATCCAGGGAGCGTTGATTCGTCTGGTGGCCCATGCCAGCCTGACGGGTACCGACATCAGCCTCGATCTCGCGAAAAAGGCGTTGCACGATCTGGTCGGCACGCACAAGCGCAAGGTGAGCGTGGACCGTGTGCAGCGGATTGTCGCGACGCATTACAACGTCGCCCCGGACCTGTTGATGGCGAAGTTGCGGTCACAGCCGATCGCCCGGGCACGGATGATTGCAATGGCACTCGCGTTGCGTCTTTGCCACCTGTCTCTGAAGCAGGTCGGCGCCAATTTCGGTGGACGGGATCACACAACCGTGTTGCACGCGCGTGATCGTGTGATTCAGTGGGAAGACGAGGACAAGGAATTCGCCTCCGAATTGAAGGAGTTGATTCGTCACATCGAGAGCGACGAAGACTGACAAGCGTTAGCATTCACGCGGATTGCGCCTGGGGTCATTTTGCGGCAAATCCGTGGCACAAGGTACATTGACCGCGCTCAGCCTGTTTCGTATACTTCAGGGTTCCACAGGGACAGGGCGTGGTCCTTTTTTTATCCACAGAAGTTATGCACAGGTGTCAGTGAGAACAGTGGATACCTTGTGGGTGGATCGGGGATGTCTGGGTTATACTCTCGATCCGAGTGGACCGGAGTGGATAGCGACTTCTCATTTCCACCGGTTGTCCACCCTGATGGGAGAGCGGGGAACGTTTCGGCACGAATCGAGTTACGCCAGCGAGAACCGAGTTATCCCCTCTTTCCACAGCTCTACAACAACAGCAAAGAGTCTTACTCTCTACGGATCTTAAACACCCGGGTCGAATAACATTCCCGGTCAGCCCGAGGAGAACCATGCGTTTCCGTGTAGCTCAGGATCAGATTCTCGAAGCGCTCAGCCGTGTCGCACCGACGGTGCCGACCAAGTCGACCTTGCCGATCTTGTCCAATGTGTTGCTTCGTCTGGAAGAGAACACCTTGCGGATCGTGGCGACGGACCTTGAAGTATCGGTGGTCACGGAAATGGAAGTTGACGGGGAACGTGACGGCAGCGTCACGGTACCGGCGAAAAAGATCCAGGACATCGTGCGTGAGTTGGAAGGTCTGGTGTTGACCTGCGATGTGGATGAAAACAATCATCTGCAGCTTGAAACCGAGATCGGCCAGTACCAGTTGCTGGGATCCTCGGCGCAGGAATTCCCGTCCCTGCCGGAATTCGAAGGGGCGACCACGATCAAGCTGGAAGCCGAGAAGTTCGATTCGCTGGTTGCGCGGACGGCATTCGCGGTGTCGCGTGACGAACTCCGGCCGGCATTGACCGGTGTTTTCTTCCAGATCCGTTCGCACGAACTGCGTGCGGTGGCAACAGACGGCCATCGTCTGGTCCGCATCATCGACCAGAAATTCGAGAGCGAAAGCGAACACGAACTGATCGTGCCGGTGAAGGCGCTGGACATGATCCGCCGCAACCTGCCGGATGACGGCGAGATCGAGCTGGCCATCGGTGAAAATCAGATCCTGGTCAAGTTGCCGGACGCCACGTTGTACAGCCGTTTGATTGAAGGCCGCTATCCGCACTATGAAAGCGTCATCCCGAGCGAGAACAACAACCATTTGATCTGTGCGACAGATCAGCTGATTCGTTCGTTGAAACGCGCGCAGATCTTTGCCAACCCGATCAACCGGCAGGTGGTGTTCAATCTGGAGCCGGACAAGCTGGAAATCACCGCGGAAGACGTCGAACTCGGCGGCAAAGGCCGGGAACAGATGGCGGCGAAGTATGATGGCGAGGGGCAGTCGATTGGGTATAACGCGGCGTATCTGCTCGACCTGATGAAGCACATCACGACGGAAGACGTGCGTTTCGACCTCGG
Organism: bacterium; assembly: GCA_020444425.1. Taxonomy (GTDB): domain Bacteria; phylum Electryoneota; class Electryoneia; order Electryoneales; family Electryoneaceae; genus BMS3BBIN04. The sequence goes on from JAHLLB010000025.1 coordinate 59,819, forward strand.
CGGCCCGAAGCAGGCCGGTATTGTCAAGCCGACAATCCCGAACGAAGGCGAAGATTTCCTGATGCTGATCATGCCGGTGCGGTTGTCGTAACAGAGCATTTATCATCCAAGAGGCCCCACCAGAGTGGTCGAAAACCAACCTGGCGGGGCCTCTGCGGGCTAATTACCCGGTGGAGGGTAGGGGATTCGAACCCCTGGTGCAGACAGACTGCACACTCGTTTTTCAAACGAGCGCCTTCAGCCACTCGGCCAACCCGGGGGCTGTCTTCTTAGACATCCGCCGCGTTAGCCATTGGTATTCTAGCTTATTGTATGCTTGAAATCAAGAGAATGATCTTAAAATCTTAATTTCATGATTTTATTGCCACCTAGATGTTATTGGAGAATTGAAGATGAACGTGGATTTTACACCTCCGACGTGGAACGAGCAGGCTTTTCACTGTCCTTTCTGTGGAGTATATGCCTTCCAACGATGGCAACATTACCAAAAAGATACATTTGGTGCGTGGCAAGGAGGTTTAGGTGATTCAAGGCGAAAATATTCAACAGCTAGTTGTTTGAAATGCAATGAAATATCAATATGGGTTAGAAATGAAATGGTTTATCCAATTAGCAATTCAGCACCTCCTCCTAATTCTGATCTACCAGAAGATATACAAAGTTTGTACAACGAAGCTTCCTTAATACTACAGTTTTCGCCACGAGGTGCGGCGGCTTTACTTAGATTAGCTATAGAAAGTATGTGTATATTTTTAGGAGAAAAGGGGAAACTACATGATATGATTGCTAGTTTAGTAAAAAATAGAGGGTTATTACCACATATTCAAAAATCTTTAGATGCTGTTCGCGTTATTGGTAACGAATTTGTTCATCCTGGAAAAATAGCAGTTGAAGATGATTATGATACTGCACTTTCACTGTTTTATTTAGTGAATCAAATTGCCCTTCAATTGATAACTATGCCAAAACAAGCTGAAGAAATATATCTAAGTTTGCCTGAGAGTAAAAGAGAACATATAAATCTGAGAGATGGCTAATAAAATACAATATATAGCAATAAAAACAATTACAGTAATTTGTTCAAAACGGATTTTTCGGTCGACTGCCTTATTCGTTTTGAACCTAATTACCGATTGATTTAGTCAAGAGTTAGGGGTACTAAATTTCTTGTTCCGGGCAGTGCCGGACTGGCGCTCGCCCGGTTTTTTTATTACCTTCTCCTGATTAGGCTTCTCCCGCGTAAGTACAGATGAACAGCGGGTTCTGGCGGGAGGGCGCAAGGTGCTGGAACACAGGGGTGGCGGGATCATCTCAATCGCTCACTGCGAAGACTGGTTTCAGCATTTGAGAGTGGTTGATGGGACGGTTCGACAGTTCGTTTTACGTACCCCGGCGCGGCAGTTGATTTCATGACCAAGGGCAGCTACGAACGCACGCCTCCCTGGCAGTTGTGGGAACGGGAGTGGAAGCGGAAATCCCGTGAACCCGGCAGCCGTCACAAGGGCCAGGTGATTCCTCTGGACGGTCTGCTCGGTGAGTGGGGACGTGGTACGAAAGTACGTGCTGCTTTGCGCGAAGCGGAATTGTTCAACCGCTGGGCCGACATCATCGGCGAAAAACTGGCTCAACAGGCGATTCCGGAACGACTCGACCGTGGCAAGTTGGTGATTCAGGTGGAAGACAGCAGTTGGCGTCACCAGTTGCTGTACATGCGTCGCGAGTTGATCGGCAAGATCAACCAGGCACTCGGCAGCGGTGTGGTCAAGGAAATCGTGTTCACAGCGTAACCCCTATTCAGTAGCGAGATACGATACATGGCAGACGAGTTGAACAAGCAGCAGAATCAGGAATACGGCGCATCGCAGATTCAGGTGTTGAAGGGTCTGGAAGCGGTGCGGAAACGTCCGGCGATGTACATCGGCGACACCTCGTCGCGCGGTCTGCATCACCTGATCAGCGAGGTCGTCGACAACTCCATCGACGAAGCGCTGGCCGGCTACTGCGATGAAATTGTGGTCACGTTGCTTGATGACGGCAGTGTGGCGGTTGAAGATAACGGCCGTGGTATCCCGGTCGACATTCACCCGGAATACCTCGACCCGCCGAAGACGGCGATGGAAGTGGTGATGACGGTGCTGCACGCCGGCGGCAAGTTCAGCAAGGACTCGTACAAGGTCTCCGGTGGTTTGCACGGCGTCGGCGTCAGCGTGGTGAACGCACTGTCGGCCTGGTGCGAGGTCACGTCGGTTCGTGACGGCATCCCGAACACGCAGCGATATGTCCGTGGCGTGCCGGAAGGTCCGGTCACCCGTGGCAAGAAGGTCAAGGGCGGGAAGAAGAACGGGACGTATACCCGCTTCACACCGGACGGGGAAATCTTCCAGACAGTCCGTTTCCGCCGGGAGAATGTGATCGGCCGCTTACGTGAGCTGGCGTTCCTCAACAGCGGTTTGACGATCATCTTTCGGGACGAGCGCAGCGACCGCAAGCCGACCGAGGATGAACTCGAGCAGGGCGTCGAAGAGGTCGAGGTTTACGAGGAAAAGTTCAACTACAAGGGCGGGTTGGCGGCGTTTGTCAAGTACCTCGACGAATCACGCACCCCGATCCTGACCAAGCCGGTCCATTTCGAGAAGGAGCGGGACGGCGTCCCGGTGGAAATCGCGTTCAGCTTCAACGATTCCTACCAGGACAACCTGCACTCGTACGTCAACAACATCAACACGATTGAGGGCGGCACGCATGTCAGCGGCTTCAAGACCGCGTTAACACGTACGCTCAACAATTACGCCAGCCGTGCCGGTTTGTTCAAGAAAAACGATCAGCGGTTGTCCGGTGACGATTGCCGTGAGGGGTTGACCGCGGTGATCAGCGTCAAGGTCAGCGAGCCGCAGTTCGAAGGCCAGACCAAGACGAAACTTGGCAACAGTGAAGTGCAGTCGGTTGTTGAGACCATCACCGGCGAAATGCTCGGCGATTATCTCGAGGAAAATCCGGCTGTCGGCAAGCGCATCATCGACAAGGCGATGCAGGCGCAGCGTGCTCGTGAAGCGGCCCGCAAGGCCAAGGATCTGATCCGCCGCAAGGGCGCATTGGAATCGGGCACCTTGCCCGGCAAACTGGCCGACTGCAGCCGTCGCGACCCGGAAGGCACCGAGCTGTACATCGTCGAGGGTGACTCGGCGGGTGGTTCGGCGAAACAGGGCCGTGACCGTCGCTTCCAGGCGATCCTGCCGTTGCGTGGTAAAATTCTGAACGTGGAAAAGGCACGCATCGACAAGATTCTCGGCAACGAGGAAATCCGCACCCTGATCACCGCGATCGGCACCGGCATCGGCAATCCGGCCGGCGAAGACCGCGACCTGTTTTCCGGAAACGGCAATGGGAACGGCAACGGCGCCAGCGGCGAGTTCAACTTCGAGAAGCTGCGGTACGGCAAGATCATCATCATGACAGACGCCGACGTGGACGGCGCGCACATTCGCACGCTGCTGCTCACCTTCTTCTACCGCTACATGCATGAGTTGATCACGCAGGGGTGTATCTACATCGCGCAGCCGCCGCTGTACCAGCTGAAGAAGGGCAAGCAGATCGCGTATGCGTACGATGAGGACGAACGCGTCCGCAAGATCAAGGAACTCGGCGACAACGGCAAGATCGGCATCCAGCGCTACAAGGGTCTCGGTGAGATGAACCCGGAGCAGCTGTGGTCGACGACGATGGATCCGGAGAGGCGGACGGTATTGAAGGTGCAGATCGAGGAAGCGGCCGAAGCCGACCACCTGTTCTCGGTGTTGATGGGCGACAATGTTGCGCCGCGCCGTGAGTTCATCGAGAAGAATGCGAAGTACGTGCGGAACCTTGACGTCTAAGCAGCAAAGACGCAACGGACGCCAAAGCTGTCTGCCCCGACCAGCTTGCTGGTCGGGATCATCCGCAACGCAAACAACCCCGGCTGTCATCCAGTCGGGGTTGTTTTATGCCCACGACATTCATGTCGTGGCTGAACATCAGGTGTCTGTGTTCCAGACGGTCAGGTGCTGGTTGACCCGCCCTGTTCCGCCGCATACCCCAATTGCCGCGCGCGTTCGTTGAGCGTGATGATCCACAGCAGTCCGGCCAGTGTCACCACCCACAATCCGACGATCACAAACATCAGCCGTTTTGTACCCTTCACCACGGCCTTGTCGCCCAGCCCCGGACCACGCAACGTCAACCAACCGAGACCGGGTACAAGCTCGTTAACTTCCATCATCAACGCTTGCTGATCAGCTTCGGATAGCGCCTTGCCCTGGTAATACAGGATATCAATCCCCTCGGCCAGCAGCAGGGTATCCTCAGTGGAATTCGTCGGTTTGACGACCAGCTGCAATGGGAACGACTCTGTCCAGATCGGGAGCACCCGTCCGTAGGTCGAATACTGGGTGTATTTGTCGAACCATGCCGGCAGGTAGTGGTCATACAGCGCCCGCCGCGGTGTGATCACACCGGATGCAATCGTGTCGCCCGCCATGTCGTAGAACTGAAAGGTGAGCACGTAGTTCGTTGTCCCATCTTCATTCCGCATCAGGCCGAAGGACGCCGGCCACTGAAACGACACCGAGTCCGGCTGAATTCCCGCGAACAGGTCAAGGAGATGGTTGGCGCTGTCCGCCAATGCCGGATTGGCGGGATTCTGCCACGGCGCATCCCGGCTCCAGCGGAACGGGTACCGTCGCAGGTTGTCGTTCGTAGGCTCGTCTGGTTCAACAGTAAACAGGCGCCAGCTGATTTCCTGTTTCAGGTCTTTCAGCATCAACTGGAAGCTCGCTTCACTGGGTGTGTTGATCTGGTTTTCTATCGCCACTTGTTGCAGGAACAGGGCGAACACGACCAGCACCGCGCTACTGATGAACGCGGTCAGTGTGATCACGTTCAGGACAATTCTCCACCCGCGTTTCATCGTTCTCTCCCAGATTGCGTCTCAGCACGCCGTTTCCCACGCAACCCACTGAACGAAAGGAAACAAAGAACTGCCTCTGTCCGCTAAAACCACGAAAAGGGATTAGTCTCTTTGTTTAAAACAAAAACAAGTCGTCCAACAGCAAATACGTTCAATACTTGTTTTAAACAATAAGTCACGATTTTTTCGTTCGTTTTCGTGTCTTTCGTGGACGTTGTCGTTCTTCCGTTTCTTCCGTGTATTCCGTGGTTGAATCAGGTTTCCGTTCCACTCAGCATCGCATCGATCGACCGTGCCTGTTTCCGGATGCGGGACATCATGGTGATTGTCGCGATAAACGCCGCGAACCACAGCGCAAACAGAATCCACGCGATCACGCTGAAGAAGACGGCAAGCATCGATCCGCCCGGCCCGAAGACTGCGATCTGGAAACGTCCCGCCGGCCCCATGATGGATTCGGAGACCGTCTTGTATTTCTCCATTTTTTCCGGACCTGCCAGGGCGATTTGCGGCGAGTTGAACGCATCGAGCACAATCGGCGCGATGGTCGTATCCATTGGCACGAAGCTGACTTCGACGACGCCGGTCTCCAGCCATTTGTTGAGTGTGAAGTTGCGCAGGTGACCGTGCTTGAATTCGTCGTAGTTGCGCGGGATGAAGTCGCTGAAATAGCCGTCCCGCGCGAGCAGGGTGCCGTTGAAGCGGAGCTTGTCACGTGGACCTTCGGCACGGAAGTAGAAGATGTATGGCAGGCCGCTGAGGTTGAGGTCAATCGCCGCCGGCCGGACGACCATCTCGTCCTCGGGATCCAGCAACACGCGTCCGTACGACCCGAGGATGCGGTTGACGGTGTCGACCACCGCGACGGAGAGTTCGTCGTTCTGCCACGGCTGGTCCGGCGTCCAGAAGACGGTCCACTTGGCTTCATCAGGTTCAGGTGGCGACGCCAGCTCCATGAAGAACCAGTCGCTGATGAATTCGGCCATGATTTTCGCGGACGCTTCGGTCGGGATCACGTTCGCGGTTTCCGGATTCGCCCACAGCTCGCCGGCCATTTTGTGGTACCAATACCCCACCGGCAGCATGATCAACAACAGGATCAGCAGCAGGACATTGCCGGCGACACCGATTGCGGATGGACGTTTCGTCATCTCTGTCTCTCTCTGAGTCGTGGCCCGGACTAAAGTCCGAGGTCGTGGTTGCTGTGGATGCTTGACCGTCTGCGAATCCCGGGCTGAAGCCCGAGGGCATGAATCATTGAGTATGATGTTCGCGTGAATGCTTGCCCTTGCCCGTGTTGGCTTTGACAACGCGGGCATTCACACACCCGATCACCGCGAAAGTGTATGCCCCGACGAGCTTGCTCGTCGGGGTAATCCACAGCCCCGGTGCCCGTGATTGACCGCCGGGTAGTTTCGGCGGCTATCGCGGGTCATCCACCCGGTTCATCAAGAGTCTCGGGTCCGCGTTTGCAAGCAAACACGGGCACATCCTACGCAGCCCGCCGCCCGCAGCCCTTCCGTTTCTTCCGTGTATTCCGTGGTTTAAACAGTCTTTCGCCGTTTCCACCAGGTGAACGGCAGCAGGATCAGTGCCAGCACAATCGCGCCAGCACCATAGGTAGTTCGAGTTCTCGCGTGTTCCATCAGAAATTGATCAAACCGCAGCGGTGACGCCACTTCGATCTTGTCGTGCATCGGCCACAGCGACCCTACGTACCACTCGGCATGCTCCTGCCAGCCGGGTTCCGGTTCCATTCTGGACTGGAGCGTGGCAAAGAACGAACGCACGAGTGGCGAGGTGTCGTCGGCCGGGTCGGTGAGCACGTCGGTTTCGACATCAACCGGACGGCTTGCGTGCAGGATCAGGGTGTCCAGGTCCATGTTGCCGGGCACCAGCCGGATTTCTGCGGGACGCCACATCCAGTTGTTCAGCAGCTGACCGTAGACCGTCTTCCGGTATTCCTCGAACCAGCGCGGGACATAGTCGGAATAGAACGCGTTCACCGGGGTCAACGCACCGTGGAAGAACAGGTTGTCGTCCGTCTTGACCCAGGTTCCGGCGAGGATCATCGGGTGGTCACGTTCCGGCGGATCCATCACCAGCGAGCTCATCGTCGGTGTTTTCCAAACGGGTAAGTGGGCCATGTGACGGAACCGTCCCTCGAGGAATCCGGCGTCCGGTGGCGGGTCGCTCAACCAGCCGTCCGCTTGCGACCAGCTGACGGCGTATCGGTGTGGCAGGTCGGCGCTGCCGAGGTACGGTGTCGGGCCGAGCATGCTGAACTTGAGCGAGTCGAAGGGTTCGGTGATCGGATCCGGCAACACGTGCAACGGCGGTTCCATCAGCCGGGTTTGGATGTGCGTGGCCAGGCGGTCGGCGTGCATCTGCAAGCTCGCCTGAACCGGCAGATAACGGCTTTCGATCCCGCTGGATGAGGATGTGAGCAGGACACCACTGGCCAGCAGAATGGTGCCGGCGAGCAGCAGCAGGACAACGGCAATTCGTGCGGTAATCAGCAGGGCACGCATGGTTTCCCCCCTTGGACGTGCGGACCTGGTGGCTTGTTTGATTCATGGAAGGTAGTGCATCAACGGAGAAAATGCTTGGTGGGACAAACAAAATACCCACGACTTTCAATTCGTGGATGACGGGTGGCCCAGGTCATCTTGTGACCCGGGTATCTCTTGCAACGAGTCCCGGACTGAAGTCCGAGGGCGTGGTTACTGTTGGTGTTTGACCGTCTGTGAATCCCGGGCTGAAGCCCGAGGGCATGATTATTTTTCCATAGCCCATAGCCCATAGCCCATAGCCCATAGCCCATAGCCCATAGCCCGCAGCCCAACCCTACATCCACCCTTCCCGCTGCCAGTAATACACCAGCTTGTCGGCGACGGCGCGGATGTCATGCGTGTTGGCGACCCACTCGCGCCCGTGACGACCCTTGACCGCACGGTAGGTCTCATCGTCAACGAGCCGGATCAGCTCTTGCTCGAGCGTCTCCGCTGTGGCGTGGATGAATGGATGATCCGGCACGAACGCCTGCATCTCCGGTCCCATCCGAGTGATGGTCGGAATGCCCATCGCCAGCGACTCGACACCAGACATGCCGTACCCCCACCCGCCGGCGTCCGCGATCTGGTCAACAAAGATGTCGCAGCTCGCCTTCAGTTGCTGCGCTTCGGCGTGCGGCAGGTTCTCGATCATCACCATTTCGACTGGATACCCGCGCAGGCGCAAGTCGGTGACGATGTCGATGATGGTGTCTGATCCCTTGTTCGAGCGCACCCGGGCAGCGTGCCCGATACGGACCTGTTTTCCACTGCGTGACGTGCCGTTCGTCTCAGGGTTGTGCCCATGTCCGCTTGCGGACGCGGATCCTGCTTTCCCGATTGGATCATCCACGAGATGAGGGTCGTGGGCATGAAGCGAAGTGTCCGTGTCAGAAACTTGCAGACGCGAATCATACGGCCCGGCATACACCGGATCACTCAAATCCACCGGCAGGAAGAGGTATTCGAGCCGGTCGTCGAGGTACAGCAGGTCGACTTCGCTGGTCAGCCGCAGGCCGAGGTGCTGGTCGATCTGCGGCAGGATGCCCCGGTTGCGCATATCGGACCCGTGGTAAAACGCCATCATCGGCTTGTCCATTGCGGCCCAGCGTTGGACCGTGCGCCCATCCCGGAAGAACTCCGCGCCCTGATCGAGCCAGATGATGTCGGCGTCATCGAGGTTCAATTGTTCGATGGCCGAGTTGATGCGTGGTGCGAGCACATTGTCACGGACATCGAAGAAGGTCTGCACGGCTGGATGCGGTGCCGGCTGAAACGGTGGCCGGGCGTCAATCGGGGCATCATCCGGTTCCGCGCCACGGAGGGCTTTGTACGCCAGCGTGCGCGCCTGAATGAAGGCGTCATTGCTCGGCTGCAGCGGCAGATCGAGGCAGATGTCTTCGTCAAACCCGAACGGGCTGCGAAACAGTGTCACATAGCGAAAGCGGTGTCCGCGGCGGGCGAATTCACGTTTCCACAGCAACAGAGTGCCGGTAACGTGGTAGGGTGCGACGCAGAGGATATTCATGCCGGGCGGTTCTCCAGCTTGAGGTAGTCCGCAATCGGTGTGGATCGTGCCAGCCCGCCGCCATTCATCAGGGTTTGACGGGTGTGATCTTCGGAGGGTGTGCGCAGCACGTCGACGTCATCGAGCAGCCCGGCGCCGAACAGCGGGCGCGGTGTCGCCATGCCGGTCGCTACGGACGGCGGCGGTTCGGCTGCCCCCATGTCCAGCTCGCGCAGCTCCATTGGGTTCACCTGTTTACCAGGCCCGGCCCAGATCTCGACCCGTTTCCCCATCCGGCTCATCAAGGCCGCCAGCGCGCCGGAGCCGATCTTGTTGACGAAATGCGTGTTGTCGAAGGCGTCGCAGCCGAGGAGCAGCGTGTCCAGCTTGCCGGAACGGGCGTAATCGGCGAGCTGCATGTCCGAAATCAGCCACACCGACCAGCCGAGGTGTGCGAGAAAATCAGCCATCTTCTTCCCCTCACCGCCGGGGAGGGATTCGCCGACAAATGCGCGCGCGGGTTTGAGCCGTTTCCCCATTGCCCGCAGGCCGCTGGCGATGGTGGACGACCACGAGAAGAAGCCAAACCGTTCGCCGGGAAGCTCCAGTTTGATCAGCCGCTCGCGCAGCATCTGGTCGGCGGTGGTTTGCAGGTCTCGCATGTCGAGGACATTCTTCCGCATGCGGTTGACCCACGCCGTGCGGTCATGTTCGGGATAGGGGTTGTCCAGCCAGTGACACACTTCGGCGGTCAGGTTCAACACCGGCGCCATCGCCGGCTGGTTGAACCGGAGGGAGATCATCGCCGAACGAACCGGGTTCGCGTGAAAGTCGGCGGGTTGATCGAAGGCGTCCAACAGGCAATCCAAGGCGTCCACAACCAGTTCGGACGCACCTCGCTCACGGTCGCGAGCGACCTCTTGCAGCCGATGCTGCCAGGGTATCGTTGTCACGGTTAGTCGTTACTCTGAAAAATGCTCTGCATGTTGAATTCAAAATATTCGGGCATGCAGAACTGGCATCCACGATAGCCTTCACGTGTGTTCAGCGGATCGTCGAGAAAGCGGTCGACACCGCCCTTGGTGTAGATTTTCTTCCGCCGTTCCTTGTCGATCTTGCTGATCTGGCACTCATACGCTGGCTTCGACATGTCATGCACGACTTTCTTGTCGAGATCGACAATCCACATGGGACGCTCCTTCAGCAGGCTTGACGTTTCCCGGAATATCGGGTTCGTGTCGAGACGCTGCAAGCGGACGAGCTAAAATGTCCACGCTCGGGCGAGAGGCCGGGGCTGCGCGCATCATGCTGTTGCCGGATTGTGCCCCCGATACCTCCTGGCTGTGCCCCTGATACCTGCTGGCTGTGCCCCTGATACCTGCTGGCTGTGCCCCTGAT
>JAHLLB010000026.1 GCA_020444425.1 bacterium
CCGTAGCCACGCCCTCGGACTTCAGTCCGGGATTCGCCGTCGTCACAGCGCCCACCGTAACCACGCCCTCGGACTTCAGTCCGGGATTCGCCGTCGTCACAGCGCCCACCGTAGCCACGCCCTCGGACTTCAGTCCGGGATTTGTAGATTTTCACGGAGCACTGAGAACTATCTACTGAAAACTGACCTCAACCGCTGCGTGCGCATGAATCACCGCCGTATCGAACAACGGCACATCCAGCTGTTCCTGTTGCACCAATAGTCCGATCTCAGTACATCCGGCGATCACCCCTTCCCCGCCCTGTGCCTGCAGTGAGCGAATGATCTCCAGCAACCGGTCCCGGGACGCGTCCAGCACCTTCCCCTGCACCAGTTCGTCGTAGATGATCCGATGGACCTCGTCACGATCCGCCTTTTCTGGCGTCAACACCGTCAGACCGAATTTCTCCGCCAGGCGGTCCTTGTAGAACTCCATCTCCATCGTGTACCGTGTGCCAAGCAGGATCACCGACTTCACACCGGCTGGTTTGATCGCATCACCCGTCGCATCCGCGATGTGCAGCACCGGAACATTCACCGCCGCCTGCACCGCATCATAGACCTTGTGCATCGTGTTGGTGCAGATCAATACAACGTCCGCGCCGGAATCCTCGAGCGTTTTCGCCGCATCGCCGAGCGTCACGCCCATATCATCCCAGCGGCCCGAGTACTGCTGTTCCGCGATCTCGTGAAAATCGACGCTGACCATGTGAATCTTCGCCGAATGCAGCCCGCCCAGCCGGTCACGCACTCCCTCGTTGATCAGCTTGTAATACGTTTGCGTACTCTCCCAACTCATCCCGCCAATCAGGCCGATCGTCTTCATCTTCTGGATCCCCCGGATAAACAAACAGCAGGCGCCGCATGGGGGGCCTGCTGGATAGACAGTCGTCAGTAATCAGTCGTCAGTAATCAGTTTTCTGTTGTCAGTGCTCAGTGTTCAGTACCCACAGCCTATAGCCCATAGCCTACAGCCTGTTGTTACTCCACTGTCACCGCTTTCGCCAGGTTCCGTGGCTTGTCCATGTCCAACCCGAGCAGGTCCGCCACGTAGTACGAGAGCAGCTGCATCGGCAGCACCGCCAGCAACGGAACCAGCAGGTTCAACGTTTTCGGGATGCGGATGATGTGATTCGCGAGGTTGTCCATCTGGTGATCGTCCTCGGTCACCACCGCAATGACGACACCGTCCCGCGCGCGAACTTCCTGCGTGTTCGAGATGATCTTCGCACTCTCCGCACCGCTCTGCGCCGCCAGCACCACCACCGGCATCATCCGGTCGATCAACGCGATCGGTCCGTGCTTCATCTCCGCCGCCGGATATCCCTCGGCGTGGATGTAGCTGATTTCCTTCAGCTTCAACGCGCCTTCCAGGGCGACCGGGTACTGCGTGCCGCGCCCAAGGTAGAGGAAATTGCTCGCCCGGCTGAACATCTTCGCGATGTCGACGATCTGCGAGTGATCCTTAAGGATCGTGCTCACCTGATCCGGAATCCGTCGCAGCGCATCGGTGATATCCTGGCTGGTTTCATCCAGTCCCATTCGCTGCTGCCGCAGCAACAACGCGATCATCATCAGCACGGTCACCTGCGACGTGAACGCCTTCGTCGACGCCACCCCGATTTCCGGGCCGGCGTGCAGGTACACTCCGCCAACACTTTCACGCGCGATCGTGGAGCCGACGCTGTTGACAATACCCAGGCCCAACGCACCCCGCGATTTCGCCTCGCGCAACGCTTCCAGCGTGTCAATCGTCTCACCGGACTGGCTGATCGCAAACGCCACCGTGTTCGGTGGAATCAAAGGATTCCGGTAACGAAATTCGGACGCATACTCCACTTCAACCGGAATACGCGCGAGTTCCTCGATCACGTATTCGCCGACAAGACCCGCATGATACGACGTTCCGCACGCGAGCAACAGGATGCGGTCGGCGTTCGCCAACTCGTCCAGGTGCTGGTTCAGCCCACCGAGTTTGATCCCGCCATCCGGCAGCAACCGCCCGCGCATTGTATCCTCGAGCGTCTGCGGCTGCTCCATGATTTCCTTCAGCATGAAATGACGGTAACCGCCTTTTTCAATTTGCTCGAGGGTAAAGTCGATGTGCGTAATCTGACGTTGGATCGGGGATTCGTCGAGGTTGAAGTGGCGGAAGCCACTGTCCTCGATGATGCCGACTTCGTTGTCGTTCAGGAAGATGACGTCACGCGTGTGTTCAACCATCGCCGCGAGGTCGGAGGCGACGAAGTATTCGTCCTCGCCAACGCCTACCACCAACGGACTGCCCTTGCGCGCGACCACCATGCTGCGCGGGTGATCCTTGTGCATCACGACAATGCCGTACGTGCCCGCGACACGATGCAACGCGCGCACCACCGCCTTCAACAGATCGCCCTCGTAGAAATCGAGGATCAGGTTGGCCAGCACCTCGGTGTCGGTGTCACTGGTGAACGTGTAGCCCGTATTGCTTAAATATTCCTTCAGTTCACTGAAGTTCTCGATGATGCCGTTGTGGATCAGCACCAGGTCGCCACCCATGGAGCTATGCGGGTGGGCGTTGAGATCGTTCGGCACGCCGTGCGTCGCCCAGCGCGTGTGCCCGATGCCGACAGTCGCCTTCGAATCGGCGATGTGACCGTTCAACATCCCTTCCAGCGCGCTGATCCGTCCCTTTTTCTTCATCACGTTGATTCCATCGTCCTGCATCAACGCGATCCCCGAGGAGTCATAACCCCGGTATTCGAGACGTTTCAACCCGTCCAGCAACAACGGTGTGGCGGGTCGTTGACCAACGTATCCAATAATTCCGCACATATACGGCCTTTCCTGACAGCTTATGCGACGGTGAACCACCGTCCAGCGCACCCGGAAAACGTGCCCGAATGCCGCTTCAAATCAATATGTATCCACGACTTGCGTGACAGCCCCGGCCGGACGAAACCAGCCGCCCGCGAACACGGAGAACATTCCCCGATATCACGCCTTCACCACGTCCTACCTGTTTCCGCCATCACTACCAGTGTGGCAACCAATCCGCGCAGGTGAGCAGTGCAAAGTAGCGAGAAGCAGTCTGGGAATAAAGGTAGTCCTCTTTCCCTCGACCTCCCAGTGAGGTTACAGCAGGATGCAACGAACATTCGCGGAATCCACTACCCGCGGATGTTGATCTGCACATTGATACCGAATTCCTGGTACTTCGTCGTGTTCGTCACCGTTTCGGTTACACCGTACTTGTACCGGATACTGCCGCTGACATTTCGCGAGAAGCGGTAGTTCACATTCGGCCCCAGCGACCAGCTCAACCGTTCGTCCGTCATTTCGAACCCGGAACCCTCGCGCTGCGTTTCGTTCCGGCTTGCCGTCCGGTCAAAACTTAATGCAAACGTCGTCTCGTTGTCGAAACGCTTGTTCTTGAACGGCCATACCGGAATCGGAATCCGGAATCCGGTCTTGCGGGTGTAGTTCACCGACAGCGTAATGCTCTGTTCGGTGTTGCGTGTCTTCGTGTTGTTGCTGGCGGTCACGTTGTACCGCTGCGACCAGTTGTACCGGGCCGTGGTGCTGATGCTGTGCATCCACGTAATGTTGAACCCCGCCAGCGGGCTGAACTGACGGCTGAACGCCCGCGACTGCACCTGACGCCGGATCCCGCCAAGGCTGTCCGGCTGCACCACACGTTCCCAGCTCTCACTGGTTTCGCCACGGTAACTGTGATCGAAGGAAATCGTCTGCGCGATGTTCTGCAACGGTCCGAACTGTTCGAGACCCGACCAGCGCACGGTGTAGTTCGGAATGTCCAGCGCCGTCAGCGACTCATCGTCCTTGTTGAACAAATAGAACGCCGAACGCGTCGTCTGGCCCGACACCTTGTTCCCGGTGGATTGCGAGAACTTGATGTTGTAGTCGATGCTGGTGCTCAGCCGTGTCGTCCAGTCCACACCGGAGCTGAGCCGGTAGTCGTCGGTGCGGTTCGCGGTCGTCACCGACGAGATGTTCGGCACCTGGTTCAAGCCGGAGTTGCCGGTGAACCCGAGACGGTATTCCCAGCTCGGCGTGCCATCTTCGACGCCGGGCGTGTTGAACGACGTCGACTGGTTGTAGTTCAACCGGATGTCTTGCAACCGGCGCAGGAAGCCTAGGCCGAGGTTGACCGGGTTGATCGCGCGCAGAATCGCCTGCTGGTTCGCACGCATGCGCTCTTCGTCAGTCGGACCCTGTTCTTCCTCGTCCCCTTCTTCGCCCTCTTCGCCTTCGGTCTCTTCCTCACGGCCCAGCAGACGGGCGAAGTCCCGTTCCTGCTGATCCTGCACACTGCCCTCACCCCGCTCCGCAGGCAGAATCTGACGCAGGCGGAACGACATGCTACCACCCAGGTTGTTGCTGGTCTGGATCGAACGGCCGGTGTACTTGAAGCCTGACCACGACCACGTGTAACGGCTGGAATAATCCATGCTGGTGGTCAGCCAGGAGACGATGTTCGGCGAGTAGTTGAAACGCACATTCTGCGTCTTCTGCGTGTCCGCGAATGGCAGGTTCAGCGCGCTCCAGAACGTTTCGCTGTACCGCGGATCGTCACTGGGAATCCGATCCCACGGCTGTTTCAGAAACGACGCCAGGTCACCGGGCAATCGTTGAGCAGCTTCTGCGTAAATGAAATCGAGAATGTCCGCCGGCGCATCACCATTGTTCAACATCGTCTGCGCTTCGTTGGCGATGTCCTGGCCATCATTCCCGAACGTGCCCGTATCCTGCAGCTGCGAGATCAGTTCCTCAACCATCGTCAGGTCTGTCGTTCCAGGATCGAAAACCCGCTGACGTACTTCATCCGGCTGATCGTCGTAAAGAATCTGCTGCCGCGAACTGTCCTGACGCACATGCTGCGACTGGATCGAATAGTCATAGTCGAACGACAGGGGCCGGAACGGGCTGAAACTCGTCCCCCAGTCACGGGTCATCCCCAGCTGGTACGAGGGACGCTCCAGCGCATTCCTGTATTTCTGCGACTTGCTCGTCTCCGACGCATCAACACCACCATTCACCCGCGTCGGCAGGTAGTTGAACTTGGAATCCGCCAGCGTTTGCAGCACCGGAATCCGTTCCGTCCACCCGAAGATGTCCAGTTCCTGCCGTTCCAGTGGCAACGAGTAGGACACGCTACCGTTATTGGTGAACGTCTTCTGATACTGGTAACTCAGGCTGGATGAATACTTTTCGGACCGGCTGTAGCTGGAACTGAGTTTGTCGATCGTGTACTTCGGCAGCCAGTGACCGCTCTGCCCGGATTTCGAATAGTTCAGGCTCCACGAATAGTTCTGCGAAGTCGTGAACAACGTGTCCACGCCCCACGCCGACCGGTCCTGCAACGGAATCCCGGTGGTTTCATCAACGACGACGCCACCGTTGTCATTACGCAGATACTTGTCGTTGTAGTGTTCCTTGCTCAACGCCATGTCGCCGTAGCGTTTCCACACATTGAGCTCGCCCTGATCAACAAGGGACTCGGTGCGTACGTCCCCGTTGCCCGACGTGTATTTCGGGATGTCCAGCTTGCTGGAAACCGTCCCACGCAGCGGCAAACGCACACCCAGCGACGGATCGAGGAACTTGTCCAGCTGCAACGAACCGCTGACCGATGCGTCAATCGAGCTCTGGTCAGATCCGGAACGCTGGTCAACCTGGTGGAACTCGGCGTCGGACTGCCTGATGTTCGTCTGCAGATCGAAGAAGTCGGCGAAACTCATGTCGAGCGAGCTGCGCATCGCCATGCCGCGTTCCTTGCGAACACCGGACAGGCGCAATTCGTCGACCCAGATCTCGATGCCTTCGTCAGAGGATACCGGCCGGCCGTTGTTGCGCACACCGACAGCGTACAGGTTGACCGATCCAATGGACGGCGTGCCGATCACCTTCATCGTGTGACCGTTCGCCAACGTTTCGTAGGCGAAATCTTCGCCCGCCTCCTCCGCCTTCTTTTTCAAACTGGTGAGACGATCCAGATTGATTTCAATGTTGTTCTCGTCCCATCCAGGCTTCAGCGGCAGCGAGTATTCGTAGTAGCCGAGGTTTGATCCCTCCAGACCGGAACCGAAGCGCAGGAAGAATTCCAGATCCTTGTTTTCCAGCGCCAGCGGGTTCCGCCCGCCGCCGTTCACAAACATTTTCAGCTGCCGGTACTCACGCAGATCCTGCTCGTTGTACAGGTACTTGATCAGCTGGCCTTCGACTGCGGTCGGGATGTCACGCAGCGACATCACCAGCGACTGTTCCTTGCTGCGAATGTCGGTGATCGGGTCGATTTCACCAGCCACGCCCGGCGGCGGATTGTAGTCTTCCGAGTTGTCGTACGTGTTGATCGTCGTCGCGGTGACATACACCGTCGTGTCGCCGGTAACCGGGTTCACGATCGGATCTTCCAGCCACTCGTTCCCGACCAGCTCGATCTGCGCAATCTGCACCGATGCCGGGCTGCTCAGCCCCGTCGCCCAGACGCGGAAGAATTCGATCTGCGTCAGGTCCGGTTCGTTCACCTCGTCGAAGACATCTTCGATCGGAATACGGACCAGGTACCATTTCTTCGGGTTGCTCTGTCCACCACGGACATACTTCGCGAAGTGTTCCGCGTCGTTCAACCGGAACTGGTACCGGAAGAAGTTGTTCGCCTGGTTCAGGTTCAGGTCGCCGTCCAGGTCTTCCGTGTCCGGATACCGCGCTTCGTCGTCCTGGTTGTTCTGCGTTCCGTTGATCCGGTCGACATCGTTCGGCGAAGACGCACTGAAGGACCAGTCATCCGACGAGAACGGCTCCGGCGGGTTGCTCAGCGTACCGTCACCAGCGTCATGAACGCCGTTTCCATTGATGTCCCACCAGTCATAACTCTCGTTGGCGTAGTCGTATCCCTCGTTCTCAACCGTCCACGGATCACCGTTCGTCTCGGATCCGATTCGCCACGGTGGGTCATTTTTCTCGATCCCGTCGATACCAATATCTTCGCCATCGTCGAGGATCTTATTGCCGATATTGGAGTCCGAATACAGCGGGACATCTTCGCTGTCCAGCGTACCGTTCGGAATCACGTCCTCGCTGACCTGTCCCATGTCGAAATAGATCGCCGCGTTCGGACCGCCCTGCCCGTTCCACTGCATCCACACTTCGATGAACTTGGTGTTCGACTGGTTGTGGAAACCGGCGGACAGCGAACGCATGATGCCGTTCCATGTGTCCTCGGGCTCAACGTCCGCGCGACGCAAATTGTTCACTTCCGGGTCGAAACGCAGGCTCAGCACGTCCGTGTTGTTCGGCACGTTGCTGTTGACCTCACGGTTCGGCCAGATGTCCGTGATCGGAATCTGCTTGTACGGGTTCCACCAGTACAGCCGCATCCGGAAGTCGTTGTTGTCATTGCCGGTCATCTTCTGGTTCCAGAATGGCAGATGGACCGGGTGAGACGCGGCGTACCAGTTCTTGCGTCGTACGCCCAGCGGGGTGGCGCGTTGAGACGCCTCGAAGTCGTCGATGTAGGCAACACCATCATTGTCGCCGGTGGACGAGTTGTTCAAACTGTTCGGATTCGGGAAGACCTGCGCGATTTCACCTTCGAAGACCACCTCGGACGGTTCGTCGGTGCTGATCAACGGAATCGCATTCACCATCTGCGTCATGAAATACGGGTGGAAACGCAGGCGGGTATTCGCGTCCCAGATGAAGTTCTGCAACGGTTCGTTACCAACCTTGACGCGCTTTTCGATCGGTTTTTCGTTGAAATTCAGCAGCGTCAAGCCGATGAACGAGTCTTCCCACAACGCATATTCGAGACGAATCCCGAGCATGGTCCGCTGATCGAGCTGGAACACCTCACCAGATTCGTACTTGATCTCGAGATTCGCATTCGGGTCAAACGCGGCTTCGTTGAGGATCGTGATCTGGCCGGAGAGATAATCGATGATATAATCCTGGTCCTTCTTCAACAGTGCCCCGTTGAGGAAGACCTCTTCCGACCCTTCGAGGACGTTGATACCCAGGTTGATATTCGCGGAGGTGTTGCTGTATTCCGACTCCAGTACGAACTTCTTTTCAATCGTGACACCGGAGTTCGGCAACACGTCGTAAATATTGGGATTGCGCAGTTCATCCGTCAGGTCGATGTAAACCGAGTCACCCCCGACCACATACCCGTCCGGGTCAAACGGACGCAGATCCGGGAAATGGATTTCACCATCGCCCAGCCGCACCCACTGCGCGTCGATGATCCCGTCCGGCGTCTTCGCACCGTCGGAGTTGAACACGTCGAGGCCGAACACTTCCAGCCAGCTCTTGTTCTGCGCGTTGGTCTGGCTCTGCTCGGTGTTGTTCCGCAAGATGCGGAAGTCGAAGTCACCTTCCTTCAGGTTCGTTGTACCAACCCAGTAGACGTGCTTCCACTCCAAGTCCCACGTCGGGTTGGACGGTTTCGGACTGGTCGGCTTGATCAACTTGAGGACGGTCTTATTCCCGCCCGGGAAGTTGATATTGTTCACACCGACGTGCTGACCGTTCACCGTGTACGACACACCGATCACTTCATTCGCCTGTGCTGCGTACCGCAGGCGGATATACCCGAAGTCCTTGTGGTACTCGTAATCCGAGCCTTCTTCCAGCTTCTTGAAGAACCCGCGTTCCACCCAGTCCGCCGACTGCAACTCGGTGTCCGCACTCAGGCTGTCCACAAAGTCCGACAGCTCTTCCACCGTCAGCCCGGAAACATCCGGAACCTTGTTCGTGATGGATTCGTCATAGATCGCGATACCCTCGAGCAGTGTCGAGACGTCAGCTGCTCCGGTCACACTGCGATACACTTCCAGGTTCGAGATCTCGGCCTGCTGCGCCTGACGGACGTAGTCAAGGGTAAAGGTCGGGAATGTTTCCCGGTACACCGGGTCAAGGAAGAAGTACTGGTTCGTGACATAGTCGATGTCATTGACACGCTTCGTCTGCGACTCGCTGCCGCCCGTGTAACTGAGCTTGTTCTTTTCACCGTTCTGCAGCGAGGCGATCGTCGTGATCGACAACGCCCCCACCTTCGAGACCGTCTTGAACCCAAACAAACCCTCATTCTTCGCGGTCAACGTCGCCAGCTGCGTCCCCGGCAGGGTCAATGAGACATTACCCGCTTCGATCGACTGGATGATCTCGTCTTCATAGCCGGTGTATTCGAGCTTGACATTGTTCTCGAACTCGAACACACGTTCCGAGTCCTGGTCAATCTCCACCGAGACCTTGTCGCCCACCTTGCCGACAATACGGAACTGCTGCGTCTGGTCGATCTTGAAGTTGTAGTTGGCCTGGTCGGTCTGAGTGGTGACCACCTGGTCCGAGGTTTCACGGCGGAGTCCACCATCAACGGTGATCTTGCCGGATACCCTCAACCCGACCCGGTCACCACCGAAGATGCGGCGGAATGTTTTGTTCTGGATTTTGAACGGTACCTGGATCTCGATCGCGTCCTGGCCGGCGTTCGCAGACGGGCGCTTGATCCGTTCCAGGAAGTCGTCTTTCAGGAATTTAACCCGGTCCCGTTTGAACCGGTCCTCGCGGTAGGTTTCTCTCGATTCGACGATCGGGCGGCCATATTCACGACCGAAAAGCTCACGCGTCGAGATGTAATATCCCCGCGCCGAGTCAAGTTCCGTTTCAATCCGAAAGAGGATGCCCTCGACGTTGAATCCGGCGAGGCTGTCAACGCCGAACGCCCGGTACGGCTTGGGCGCACGCAGATCCTCGTCCGGATCAAACCAGCCTGGAACGCTCGGAGAGAGTCCAGCACGGTTAAACGCGGACGCGTTCAATGGAAGCAAACTCAATAGGAACAGCGCGAGGGCGGAGAAAAGTACAGAGTTCACCCGACGCTGCCCACGGCGACATCTGGTCAGACTCACCAGGCCGTTACCTCAACTCATCGTGTGCCACTAACTACGATCAGGACCGTGAACAAGCTTCGAGGAACTACCTCCAACGGTATGCTTCTGTGAGATACACGAATGTCCGCAATGGCAGGCGGACATCAATAAGATAACTCGCGAGTGTCAGCGCATCAAATTAACCCTGATACCAACACAGACACGAGAACGTTCCGCTCTCAAGGATCTACCGCCGCCTGCGACGGACACGTGTGCGCAACGGCTCGCCCTTCGGAATCTGCTTGTCCTGCTCAGATCCCGAGCTTACGGGAGCGGGTTCGACTTTTGTCTGCTTTTTCGATTCCGTTCCGCTCTCGGAGCTGGACGCCTCCGCGGCCGCTTTCGTTTCCTTCGCCGGCTTCGCCTTGCTCCGGGTACGCGGCTTCCGCGCCGGGGCTTTCTTCTCAACGCTGTCGTCAGCCTTCGCCGTCGTCTCTTCGGCCTTCGGCTCGTCCGCTTTCGCCTCGTCCGCTTTCGCCTCGTCGGCCTTCTTGTCAGCCGTCTTGGGCTTGGCCGTGCTGCGGCGGCGTGTGGTCCGGCGAACCGGCTTCTTCTCCGCTTCCGCCTTGTCCAGCTTGACGAGTTCCGCCTTTGTTTCTGTCTTCTCGTCCTTCTCGCCAGCCTTCGGCTCTTCCCTGGCGGTGTCCTTCTTCTCGGCGGATTCCGTCTCCGCTGCTTCCTTCGCGGCCTTTTCGGCGGCTTTTTCCGCGGCAGTCTTGCGTGTCGAGGGACGGCGGCGTGTGCGTGTCCGCGTCGGTTTCTTCTCTTCGGTGCCGTTGTCGGTGCTCAGCAGACGCGTGCTGTCCGGCTTAACCTGCAAACTGGGCGTTTTGATCGGCGCTGGTGCTGCTTGGGCGCCGGAGCTCAACTTTGCCGCCGCATCAGCGTCGCTGGCCAGGCCAAAGCCTGTCACCACCGGCGTACCACCCGACTTCGGGTCCTTGATCAGGCCAATCAGCTGGTGCTTTGCCGCATCCTCGAGCAACTGTGAGAAGCTGGAATATCCGTACTGGCCTTCGGTGAACGACGGCCGCTTGCGGCGAATCGTATCCTTGATCAAACTGCCCCAGAGGGCGTCCTTGTTTTCACGCATCAACGCGGCGACGGCGTCCAGAATCATGTTGAACGCGTCCGCCTGGCGCTTTGTCAGACCCATCGGCAGCTGCGGACGGTTCACCGCCAGGCTGACCAGGTCTTCGTAGAAAATGAATTCGTCGCAATTGTTCGCCAGCAGGTTGCTGGTCGACTGGGTGAGACCGAACCCGATGACACGCTTGTCGTTCTCCTTCAGCTTCGACACCAGCGGCGTGAAGTCGCTGTCGCCGGAACCGATCACGAACGTGTCAATGTGTTCCTTGGTATAGCAGAGGTCGAGCGCGTCCACCACCATGCGGATATCGGCGCTGTTCTTGCCGATGTTCCGTCGCATCGGGATATCGATCATCTCGATGGCGTGTTCGTGCAGCGGCTGCTTGGCATCTGAGAAAAGATACCAGTCCGCGTACGCCCGCTTGTAAATGATGCGCCCCTTTTCCAGCAGACGCTCCAGCACTCGGCGGACCTCGAAAGGCTTTCCGCCGGATTCCTTCAAACCGATGGCGATGTTATCGTAATCGATGAAAAGTGCAATCAGGTTTTCGTGATCTCTGGTCATCCGTATTCCTGTAGCATCCCGCAGGATGCCGTTTTTACCTGTTGAATGTTAACGTTGTACAGCCAGCTCCGAATATACCGTGCGCCCCGTCACTGAGCAACCGGCTTTCGCAGACAAGACGCGAATCGGCCCTCAATCCCGTTCGCCGGGAATATACCCCGAATCCTTACCAAACAAGTACTCCGAGGCCGGTTGCGAGGTCAGCATCTTCCACAGCTGGTGCCCCACGCTGTCCACCTCCGCGTAGCCGTGCAACGCCAGTCCACGCTCTGTTTGTAAACGGGTGATGTACTCGTGAAACGACTTCGCTCGCTGGTGACGGTTCATCCCCTGCAACATCGCTTCACACGATCCGCTGATCGCCTCCGAATTCACCACCGTGTCCGCTGTGCCGGAAACCAGCAGCACGTCAGCGCACAGGTACTGCTCCGTGATCGCTTCCGCGTCCAACCACGCGACATACCCCTCGCGCCCGTCCAGCCCCCAGTGCCAGTCATTGTACCCCGGACATGCCTCCCGCGCCGACGCCTCCGGCAAAGCATAATCCGTTACCGACTCCGGCGCCGGACGCCGGTCGTCGAAATACAGGTAGCCAGCCGGATTCGCCATCAGAAACCGCAACTGTGGACCGTCGTCTTCGCTGAACTGCTGCATCAGCTTCGTCGTCGCGGCGTACCGCTGAACCGTCTGCCCGCCAGCCGAGTGTCCGGCAATCGCAATCTCCTGCAGATCCGGACACCTCTCGGTCGCGTGGAGGATAACTTCGTCCAACACGGCATACGAACTCAGACCGGACCGGTAGTTCGCCCAGTTGTCCGGATCTCGAGCGTCGTCACCTCTGACCCAACCCATGCTCCGCCAGACCGGAATCTCCGGCGGATTGTCGAGGCTGTCCAGATCATGCCGATACAGGAATTGCGGTGCGATGAACCAGGTCGAATCCAACTGCCCGGAGCGCTCTCCGTCCTGCCGGAGAGCCTTGTAGATCACATCCGCACGACGAGTTGCGCCGTGAATCCCGACAACAAGGCGGGTTACTCCGGGATGATCTTGATACAGTTCATGCGAGGTAAACAACGGCAGCTCGACGCGTTCCTCACCCAGCCGCAGGGTCAACCGCTCCGTTGCGATCACCTCGACCGGCTTCGCGGAAACGTCCTGCCCCACCGCAAACCCTGAGAACAGAGCCGCAAGCACGGCGCGCCTTGGTGCTGGCTTCAACAGCTGAACAATGAACTGGCGGAATGTAGTCATGGGAGTGGACAACACGTCAGAAGGTGAAGCCGAAACCGGCACGAAGGACGGTCATCGAGCGGAAATCGTCGAACGAACGTTCCCACACGGCCCGGTATTCCGGCGAATCCTCCGCCAACGACCACGCGTCACTTTCGATCAACGTACGCGTGTGCATCAGCTCCAGCTGGAATCGCACCGGTCCGTACACCTTCGCTTCCATCCCGACCATGAACATCCACGCGGCCTCGAAGTCGGTGCTGCGTTCTTCGTCAATGCCATCCACGCTGGTCAGCGTGATGTTCCGTTGCAACGCGGCGACACCAATGCCGAAGTACGGTGAAAACAAGTCGCTGCCGGGATAGTAGAACAGGTTCGAATGGACCGACGTCGCAACCGCATCCGGTCTGGTCTGCACATTGGCGTTTTCAAACAGAACCGCATCAGCATCATCCAATTCACCGTCATACAGGAAAAAGCCAAGACCGATACGCCAAATCGATCCGGCATCGACCCGGAATCCAAAACTGCTGCCTGTCCCCCACGATATCCGCGAATCGAGATTCGAGGACGCCTGGTCCAGTGGCTGCCCTCCGATAATGAACAGGTGAATCTCCGGGAATTCACGGACGCTGACCGGCGTCTGCTGCGACAATTTCAGCGTCAACGTGCGTTCCTCGCCCGGATCCAGCTTGACATAGTCCGTTTCGCTCACATACCCGTGCCGGACCACAGTCACTGTGTCCATCAACCCGCTCGGCCGTTCGACAGTCAGCGGTGCAAATCCGACCGGGTTGTTGTTCAGCAACACGGCCGATTCCGCCGGTATCGTCTTCACCGTGAGCAGCGCCTTGGGATTCACATGCCGCGACACCAGGTCGCGCAGAACCTCTCTCACCTCACGTTCCGGCAACTCGTACACGTTCGACCCGCTGCCGAACTCCCGTTCCACCACACGCCCCTGCGCCACATCCAGCACCCGCACTTCATACTGGATCAACGAGGAACGCAATTCCCCGTTCAACGCCACCGACACCACCAGATCCGAACCGAGCGCCCGACCCAATTCCAGCATGCAATCCAGCGTGAAACAACCGTCACTGGCGATCACATCTTTCGACGCCGCGAAGGAATCAACGTCCGCCAGGCTCAGCACCTCGACATCATCATCGGCGACCAGCACATCGCGAAGCTGCGACCGGAAATCAGCGTAATCCGCAGCATCAAACTTGGCGAACATGGAGTTGGTCTTCAACGGAGCAACCGCGACCGAGGTGGCAAACACGGAAGGCGTGAGCATCAATACAGCCGCAAGCAGCGCAACAACGAGCAGCATCCCACGCAACCCGCACCGGTTCATTCGGTGCGGTCGAAGGACCGTTACATCCATACTGCTCTGTGCTGTCACGGTGCGTTCACGCATGAGTGGTTTCTTTGTTCTGCAACTTGTAACGGTGCATGTAGATGTCCATCTGGTGAAACAGACCGTGAAGTACCTGCACATCACGATCTTCCAGCAACGCGCGGTCCAGCACACGTCCCAGCACCATCTGGTAGCCTTCAATGTCCGGACGCGGCTGCAACCCGGCCTTCAGCATCGTTTCCGCCGCATGGTCGAGCACACGCTGACGTTCGCCCTTCGGCGCTGGTTCCCACGGATAGTCAGGCAACGATCCGGTTGACGCCTTCGCGATCTCGTGACACACCAGCATGATCGACTGCGCGAGGTTCAACGACGGATACGCTGTCGCCATCGGAATCGTCGTCCAGAAGTCGCCGAGCAACAGCTCTTCCGTCCGCAGCCCCCACTCTTCACGGCCAAACACAATCGCCACCGGACCGCTCTTCGCAATTGACAACAGGTGTGGCGCGACCGCTTCCACCGGATGCACCGGACGTGTGCGCCGCCGGCGTCTGGCTGTTGTAATCGCGACGGCACGCATCTGTTCCACCGCTTCGGCGAGAGTCGCGTATTCTTCCACCGCCTCCAGCAGCTCGCCGGCACCCACCGCCAGTGCGCGCGCCTTGCCACTGCGCCACGCATCCGACCCGACCACGATCAGCCGCCGCAATCCCATCGTCTTCATTGCACGCGCCGCCGCACCGACATTCTCCGGGCGAGCCGGTTCCACGAGCACAACCGCGACATTGTCGAGACGGACATCATCTTCACGACGCCAGTAATCAGACGGAGTTGGCGGACCAGCCAGGTCCGGGCTGGACAGACGTGTCGGACGGGCGAGGGGCCTGCTTCGGCGCATGAACGGGTTCCTGATCTTCGTGTGGGTGTAAAAACGTTGTAATCTACGTGTTTGACACACCTGCGCCAAACAGGAGCCCGTGCTCGGAACGATGCTGGAGAAGCTCCACCCCCGCCCTGCTTGCGCCCTACCTTGTCGCGGAATAAGTTGCACCTTCCGGCAACAACCCGGGCAAACACACTCCCTCAGCCAAATCTCATGGATGAACAAGAACGCATAACCAGCGGTACCCCACTGCCCGGCGAGCAGGAGCTCGACCGGTCCCTGAGACCGCTCCGGTTCGAGGATTATGTCGGACAGGACAAGCTGAAAGCGAACCTGGAAGTGTTCGTCGCCGCTGCCCGGCAACGTGAACAGGCACTCGATCACAGCCTCTTCTACGGCCCCCCGGGACTCGGCAAGACCACCCTCGCCGGCATTATCGCGCAGGAAATGGGAGCCCGGCTGCACATCACCAGTGGCCCCGTGCTCGAGAAACCCGCCGATCTCGCAGGCCTCCTGACCAAGCTGGATGAAAACGAAGTCCTCTTCATCGACGAGATCCACCGGCTGAACAAGGTCGTCGAGGAGTACCTCTACCCGGCGATGGAAGATTTCCGCCTCGATATTCTGATCGACCGCGGCCCGGCGGCACGCAGCGTCCAACTCAACCTGCCGCCGTTCACTCTCATCGCCGCGACCACACGCGCCGGTCTGCTCAGCGCGCCTCTGCGCAACCGCTTCGGCATCACCGGACGGCTGGACTACTATTCCCGCGATGAGATCCAGACCATCATCACCCGCAACGCTGCCAAGCTCGAGGTGGACATGGACACGGACGCCGCCGTGCAGGTCGCCCTGCGCAGCCGTGGCACGCCCCGTGTCGCCAATCGTCTCCTGCGACGCCTGCGTGACTTCGCCGAAGTTGAGGGCTCCGGAAAGCTCACCGCTGAGATCGCCCACAGCTCGCTCGAACGCCTCGAAATCGACGAACACGGCCTCGACGACATGGACAAACGCATCCTCGAGGCGATTATCCTCAAGTATCGTGGTGGGCCGGTCGGGTTGGGCACCCTCGCGGTCAGCATCGGCGAGGACTCCGGCACCATCGAGGAACTGTACGAGCCGTTCCTGATCCAACAGGGCTTTCTCGAACGCACCCAGCGTGGCCGTGTCGCAACCGCCGCCGCCTTCGAGCTCGTCGGCCGTGATCCCAACGAATTCAACTCCCAATCACGACTGTTCTGACCTGATTTTCGTCCATGGACAAACGCAGCGACTACCTCTACCACCTGCCGGAAGACCGGATCGCGCAACAGGCCGTCGAACCCCGCGACGCCAGCCGTCTGCTCGTTCTCGACCGCTCCCGTCCCAACAACCAGCACCTCCATTTCCGCGACCTGCCCGGCTTCCTGAATTTCGGCGATACCCTGGTGTTCAACAACACACGCGTCATCCCGGCACGCCTGCACGGTCACCGCGAGACCGGCGGCCAGGTTGAGCTGCTGCTGCTTGAAGAAACCGCGCCGCTGACCTGGGATTGCCTCGCCCGTCCGGCGAAACGGCTTAAATCGGACACGCGTGTCCGATTTAACGGAGGCTGGTCCGCAACCATCCTCGAGGAAGGTGACGCCGGCCGGCGGCTGGTGCGCTTCTCCGCAGATGAAACCGAGACCACCGTCGACGGGTTCTGGGCCTGGCTCAACGGCGCCGGCGCGGTTCCGTTGCCGCCCTACATCCACCGCGCGCCGGTCGATCACGACCGCGACCGCTACCAGACCGTCTACGCGAAACACAAGGGCTCCGTCGCCGCCCCCACCGCCGGGCTGCACTTCACTCCAGAATTGCTGGAGACGCTGCGCGACAAGGGCGTGGACACCGCCTACCTCACGCTGCACGTCGGTATCGGTACCTTCCGCCCGGTCGAAGTCGAAAACCTCGCCAACCATCGCATGGATGAGGAGCGCTACACCATCGACCAGGCTACCACCGATCAATTGAACGCCACCCGAGCCCGTGGCGGACGCATCATCGCTGTCGGCACAACCTCCGTGCGCACGCTGGAATCCGTGGTCCATGAGGACGGATCCTTCGCTTCCACCTCCGGACGTACCGGCCTGTTCATCCGTCCGCCGTATACCTTCAAAGCCGTTGACGCGATGGTCACCAACTTTCACTTGCCCGGTTCGACGCTGATGATGCTCGTCAGCTCCCTCGCTGGACGGGAACGCGTTCTCGCCACCTACGAGGAAGCCGTCGAGATGAACTACCGCTTCTTCTCGTACGGCGACGCGATGCTGATCGTGTAACCAACCCTTCCCCAACCGCGAACCCGCCCATCCGCCACCTCCGTCCTCTACGCCTCCACCATGCCCCAGACATTCATGTCTGGGATTATCTGCCCGTTCGCCAGCACGTCATTCCGAACGGAACGAAGAGAAGTGAGGAAGAGCCAGCCTGGTGAAGTGCGAAATACGGGGCGAACACTGCTACGCTGTTGATAATCTGGATCTTCTTCCGTCGCAAACACACTCGACGTCAGAATGACCCACAGTCTATCTGCCTCTCTCGCGCTCAACCCACCTTCACCCGTTTCACACGACCCGTCTCCCGATCCGTCTCTCTTAGGGAGACCAAACTTTCATCTCACGCTTGATTTTCACTGAACATTTGGTTAGTGTTGCAACTGCAACATGTGGGGAGTGACTCGCACACATTCACGGTGTACAAGGAGAGGGTATCATGGCTGACAAGATTGTCTGGTACGAAATCATCGGCAAGGACGCCAACAAGGCACAGTCATTCTACAGCAGCCTGTTTGGCTGGCAGTTTGACAATGAATCCATGCCCGGCTACGGTATGACCAGCGACAAGGAAACCGGCATCGGCGGCGGTATCGGCGGCAGTGATATGAGCAACGGCGCGATGTATTCCACCTTCTACGTCGGCGTGGACGACATTGACGCCTCCATCGCCAAGGTGCAGGAACTCGGCGGAACCGTCATCGTGCCGAAGATGGACGTCCCCAACGGTCCGACCATCGCCATGTTCAACGACCCGGACGGCAACATGGTCGGCCTGGTCCAGAACCAGCCAATGTAATCCATACCAGTTGTGCGCATGAGAAACGGGACGTGGCCAATGCCGCGTCCCGTTTGTTGTATCCGTGCGTGTTGCTGGTTCCGCCTTACGGTTCCCACGTCCCCAGCTTCTCCATCAACGCCACCCCCTCCGTCATCGTGATCACCCGGTAGTGGGGTTTGTACGCCTTCGAGTACTGCTCGCTGTGGTGATACAACGGCCAGTCCGCAGCGCGCACACGTACCGTGAACGACGCGAGACTGTCCGCAGGCACCAGCCCGGTAGTCTCCAGCAGGCGGGTAGTGTGTGTCCATGTCGAATCGAGCAGCGTCGTGTCCGACTTGGCGGCCATGGAGGCCATGAATGCCTCCAGCACATCCATCACCTTGCCGCCTTCGGCTTTGTACGCCTGCAGATTGATCCGCTGATACGTTTCGCCGAGCGGCTCGAAGATGTGTTCGCCGTTGTCCACCGACGGCAGCGCGTTCCACTCACGCAGCAGATATTTCGCCGACTGTTCACGATCAACTTGCATATGACCCGGCCCGAACGTCGCCTGGTGCACGAACTTGTAGATATCCTCGAGCTTGCACTGCGTATGCGTCGCATAGTGCGCAATGGCCTGGCGCACGATCGACTCACTGCGATCGTCGTCGCCGCTCTCCACCTGCGGCTGAGCAATCACCAGGACCGCGATCAACAACACCACGGCGGCGGCACTTGCCAACCCCTGCCAGAATCTGCCCTTGAACGTCCGCATCGACTCCCTGTCCCCTGCAAGAAAAACCCGGCCTCTTCAGCCGGGTGAAAGCTCAGCACTTCGTGCCTGAATCTGCAATTTCCCTCGCCGGCTGGCGCGCACGGAGCCTACTCCGTGACGACAGACAACAATGCCTACTCGACAGATCCAGATGCAAGCCCCTCGTTAACCTCCGGACTCGCAAACTTACTGCTCAGATGTACGTCACAAATTGGAACGCGTGGCGTTCTACCAGTTTGACGATGGCGCTGGATTCACTTTACGCACATCCTTCGCCGATGGGCCTTTCGGGCCTTCAACGATCTCCAGCTCGACGTCTTCCCCCTCCGCCAAATCGCGGAATCCCGATCCCTCGATCGACGAATAGTGGACAAATACATCCTGTCCGGTACCTACATCAATAAATCCGAACCCCTTTTTAGAGTCGAACCACTTCACCTTCCCTGTCATTTCTTTCTCCCTGCCACGGCGGTCAATCTCATCCTGCGGCAAATCTGGTTAAACCGTCTTGACCTCATACAGCCGAGAGCAATATAGGCGAAAAGGATTACAATCAAGATCCATCTGCACAACTTTGTTAAATTTACACCATTACTCCAGAGACGGACGATTTCCGTATTCTCAAGGGGTGTGCCCGTGTTTTCAAGGGATTACAAATGGACAAGCAGCCGGTACGGCCATCACAGCATCATCGTCGCACGAGCGACTTCCGCCCCCTTCTCCGTCAATGTGATGACGCCGTCATCCTTCTCGATCAAGCGCCGAGCCTGCAGGTTCCGGCACGCCAGCTGCGCATAATCCGGTTCCCAGTTCAACGAAGCCGCCAGCCGATCCGACTGGCAGGTTTCCGTGCCCTTCTCCGTCCCCTGATGGTTCAACAGGTGAACGGCGAGCAGATTGCCCGCGAAGTCGGAACGTTGCTTCCGCCTCAGCCTCAGGGTTGAAAGCAGTCCGCGTCTCGGCGCGATAACCAACGCCAGCAGGAACAGGATTCCTCCGGCGACAACGATGCTTCCCGAGATCGACAGATCGAGCTGAATTGCCCCGGCAAAACCGAACACAGCCGAGAGCACACCCGCAACCACGCCAATCACCAGCATCCACGACAACCTGTCCGTAAGCAGATACGACGTCGCCGCCGGCACGATCAGTAACGCGATCACCAGCAGGCTACCCACCGTCTGGAACGCGGCCACCACGGTCAACGAGACCAGCGTCATCAACGCGTAGTGCATCGTCTTCGGCCGGAAGCCCTGCGCCTCCGCAAGTTCGGGATCAAATGTTGATACCTTCAGCTCCTTGTAGAACACCAGCACAAACAGCAGGTTAAGCAGCAGCATCCCACCGAGCAACCACGCCGATCTCGGTCCCAGGTCCAGTCCGCCGAGCAGCAACCGGTCAAACGGGACAAACGCCAGTTCACCGCTGAGTACGGCGTCCGTGTCGAGGTGCACATTCCCTGCGTAGCGGCTGATCATGATCACCGCCAGGCTGAACAACAACGGGAACACCAGCCCGATCGCAGTGTCGCCGTGAACCTTGCCCGTACGGTTCAGCATTTCGACCAGCGCAACGGTCAGAATCCCCGTCGCCGCCGCGCCCACGATCAACGCCGGATGGCTCAGGTCCTGCACCACGAGAAACGCGATCACGATGCCGAACAGCACCGAGTGCGAGATCGCGTCGCTGAGCATAGCTGTGCGCCGCAAAACGAGGAATACGCCCGGGATCACGCTCGCCGTCGTCACCAGGATCGCGACAATCAGGATTTCGAGGTAGGCAATGTCCATCAATGCATCTCCTTCAGCATTAACTGACGTGCCTTGTCCTCACCATCCTCCGTCAGCGACCAAAGATCCGTACCGCTCGCCTGAACCCAGCCGCGTGATTGCAGCGATTGCAGCGCCTTGCGGGCACGTTCGCCCATCATCACCTCAATCGCACTGGTCTCATGCGGGTGACGGGCCGAGCCGTGCTGCGCCGCGAGTTGGTACAGGTTAACCAGTGCCGTTTCCACCGCGAAGCTGCGCCGCTGTGCATAGCGTCTGCGCCAGTCCCAGACCAGCCCACGCTCAGGCGCGAGAAACAGCGACAGCACCACAAACACGCTGACCACGACAATGATCGTCGGGCCGGTCGGCAAATGGCTGACGCTGGAGCTGATGATCGTCCCGATTGCACCCGCGACCGCGCCGAACAACGCCGACAGCAGAACCATCTTCGACAGCTTGTCGGTCCACTGACGCGCCGCTGCGGCAGGCGCGAGCAGCATCGCACTCATCAGCACCACGCCGACCATCTGCAACCCGAGCACGATCGAAACCACAATCAGCCCGGTCAGCAAGATGTCGAGCCGGCGTACCGGCAACCCCAGCGTTTGCGCATACTCCGGGTTGAACGACAGCAGCTTGAATTCCTTCCAGAACAGGATCAACATGATCAGGATGACCACCGCGAGCACGCTCATCAGGATCACGTCTTCCCGCATCAACGCCGCCGCCTGACCGAACAGGAACCGGTCGAGGCCGGCCTTGTGTTCAATCGGCTGACGTTGTACCCACGACATCAGCACAATACCGAGGCCGAAGAATATCGATAGCGATATGCCCAGCGCGGCGTCCTCACGAATCCGTGTCTGCCGCAAAATCAGCAGAATCAGCAGCGTTGCCAGCCAACCCGTCAACGCCGCGCCGAGAAGCAGCACAAGTGACGTTTTCGTCCCGGTCAACACAAACGCGAGCACGATCCCAGGCAACGTCGAGTGCGCGACAGCGTCCCCGAGCAACGCCTGGCGGCGGAGCACGGCGAAGCTGCCCAGCGCACCGCTGGTCGCCCCGAGAATCGCGGAACCGAGGATCACCGTCCGCAGGGTGTAATCGCTGAACCAATCCAGCAGCATCACCCTTCGCCCCCTCCCCAGCTTTCCCACGGGGGCAGATCACGTGCGCTAGACTGTAACGCGGCGGCATCCTCTCCAAGACGGTACCGCTGCATGTCCTCAATGAAGCTGATCTTGCCGCCGTACGACTGCCGCAGCAACTCGCCAGTAAACACCTCTCCCACTGGACCGCTCGCGATCGCGCGCACGTTCAACAGCAACGCCCAATCGAAATACTCCTCCACCGTCTGCAGGTCATGATGCACCACGATGACCGTCTTTCCGGCGTCCTTGATCTCCTGCAAAATGGCGATGATCGCCCGCTCTGTCGTCGCATCGACGCCCTGGAACGGTTCATCCATGAAATAGATATCCGCATCCTGCAACAAGGCACGCGCGAGAAAAACCCGCTGCTGCTGCCCGCCGGAAAGCTGGCTGATCTGACGCGTGGCGAAATTCTCCATCCCGACCCGTGCCAACGCCCCCATCGCTGCCGTCCGATCCGCCTTTCCGGGACGTTTGAACCAGCCGATCTTGCCGTACACGCCCATCGTCACCACGTCAAGCACCGTTGTCGGAAAATCCCAGTCGACGCTGCCCCGTTGCGGAACGTAGCCGACACGTTTCTGCACCTTCGCGTACGGCTGGCCGAGAATCTGCACCTTCCCAGCCGCAGGCGGAATCAAGCCGAGCAACGACTTGAGAAGCGTCGTCTTGCCCGCACCGTTCGGCCCGAGAATCGCCATCAGCACGCCGGTTGGAACGTTCAGGTCCACGTCCCACAGCACCGGTTTGCTGCGATAGGCGACAGTCAAGTCGTTTACCTCAACGGCCAGCGGCGCATTCAGGTCAGGCTTGCTCGCTGTTTGCTGAACCGTAGCTTCGGTCATCATTCGCTCTCTGTTGATACGGTTGCCGAATCCGGCATCAGACTGCTGACAATCGTTCTGACGTTGTGACGCACCATGCCGAGATACGTTCCCTCCGGAGTGCCCGGCAAGCCCATGGCGTCACTGAACAGCGTTCCGCCAATCTTTACTTGCTTGTCCCGCGCACGCACCGCCGCCTGTACCGCCTCAATCGCCTTCGAGGATACCGAGGATTCGACGAAAATCGCCGGGATGTCTCGTTCCGCAATCAAGTCCGCGATTCGACGCATGTCGCCCGCGCCCGCCTCACTGACGGTGCTGATCCCCTGCAGGCCATGCACCTCAAAGCCATACGCATCCGCGAAGTAGGCGAACGCGTCGTGCGCCGTGATCAACGCCCGACGCCTTTCCGGCACCACCGACAGCGTGTCCCGGATCCATGCGTCCAGGCTTGCCAGAGAATCACGGAAGGCCGACGCGTTCAGGCGATAATCGGCCTCATGGGCCGGATCAATCTCGACAAACGCCTCCTCCGTGGCATCGACAACATGCCGCCAACGGCTGACATCGAACCACACATGCGGATCGTAGGTCGAAGATCCCGGCGACGCATGCAGACGCAAATCCTCCGGGATGCGTTCGGCGACGGCGTAGATGTGCTTGCTCTGCTCCACCGCCTCAAGCACACGGTCGAGCTTCCCCTCCAGGTGCAACCCGTTGTACAGGATCACGTCGGCGTGACGCATCCTTGCGACGTCACCCGCGCTCGCGTTGTACAAGTGCGGGTCGGTACCCGGACCCATCAACGCCACCACACTGACATGCTCTCCGCCAACGTGCAGCGCCGCGTCAGCAATCATCGCCGTCGTCGCGACAACCTTGAGGCTCGCATCTGCACGGAATTCCGCACCCGGATCGTCACTGCAGCCCGCAAGCACCACGGTCAGCAGGATCATCGCGAACACGGAAAAGAGTCGTCGCAGCTTGCCGTCTACCGGATTGGCCCGGTCACGTAAACTGTTTGCGTTGTTTTCCATGGCTCTGAAGTTAGCACGGACTAATATCTGATGCAAGGTAGTTTGTTAGGGATAGCTAACTCCGCTAGATTTAACTACGAGACGCCCCTCCCGGAGCGAGCTGGACGGGTAAGTCGACGAGAGCTACTCGTCTCGATCAGAGCTCAGGCACCGGGAATACCGCTTTCGGGGGGAACCACAGCCTTGCGAGTTATCGGCGGCCTGAGGAAAATCATCACGACCGAAACGATCAGGATCGGAGAGCCAATCAGCAGGCCTTGAGATGGCGCTTCCTGGAAAAACACGATCGCCAGCAGGCTCGCCCCGACCGGTTCAATCACCAGCGCGATGTTCACCGGCAGCGCACTCAGGTGCTTCAGCGAGAAGTTGAACAGGCTGTGCCCGATCACCGTCGGCACCAGACCCAGCCCCAGCATCGCCAGCCACGATTCTTTCGGGAACGGACCCAGCGGCTCACCAAACGCGAGAGTCACGATCAGCAACCCGACCGCGGACAAACCGTACACCGGCACCAGGTAGCACGCCAGCTGCACACCAGGCGTGCCGTCCTCATGGTCAGGACGGGTCAGACGGGCCATGAACAGGTACGCGCCCGCGAAGAACGCGCCGATCAACGCCAGGATATCACCGAAGATGTAGTCCCGTGAGATCGAGATATCGCCACCGAAAATGATCCCCGCGCCAATCACCGCCAGCGCCAGCGCGATCCAGTGCAAGCCAGTCAGCCGTTCTTTGAGGATGAAATGTGCCGCGACCGCGACCATCACGGGTTGCGTCAGGATCAGAAACACGGCGGATGCCACAGACGTGTACATCAACGAGCTGGTCCAGGTGGCGAAATGCAGGCAGAGGAAGATTCCAGCGAGGATCATGTACACCCACTGCCGGCGGGTTGGCGGGATACGATCCCGGCGACGCCGTTTCATTAAATAAAACGGTGCCCAGAAAGTGGTTGCGACCAACATCCGGTAGAAGGCGATCGCCAGCGGTCCGGCCGGCTCCGACCAGCGGATGAAGATGGCCGCCCACGCATACGCGAGCGCCGCGAACAACGGGAGTGCACGAAGAAACGGGGACATACGCTCCTGAAAGCTGACCTGCTCTCTATCGTTAAAACGTAAGGGATTTACAATGGCTGCGGGTAATTGTCTCCGCTCAACTGCGAGTCAGACGAAACCCCCTGCGCGTTCATACGTATCCATGATATCATTCATGTGTGGAATCCAAAAAACTGTCGGGTCAACTGCATGGGTCTTCAGAGTTCGGGACACCTTCCCCGCATCACAATCGTCGCTCTCACCCTGCAGGCGCTGCTGTTGCTGACAGCTTCAGCGGTCGCGCAGGACACCGCATCCGCCCCGGAACTGCAACCGGTGAACGCGGATCAGGTGCTCGAGCTCGTTCGTGGACACGATGACGGACCGGTGCTGGTGAACATGTGGGCGACCTGGTGCAAGCCGTGCCGGGAAGAGATGCCGGACCTGCTGAAGCTGTATCAGGTCCACCGTGAGAACGGATTCAAGCTGCTCCTCGTATCCGCCGATTTCACCCGGCAGAAAGACAAAGCCGCCGAGTTTCTCGGGTCGCTGGGCGTGAATTTTCAGACGTACCTGAAAGACCAGAAAGACAACGAGTTCATCAACGCAATTGATCCCGACTGGTCGGGCGCGCTGCCGTTCAGCGTACTCTTCGCGAAGGATGGATCGGTCATCCGTACGTGGGAAGGCATGCTGACCTACGAAGAAGTCGATGACCTGTTAACCCGGTAGTATCGATGCAACAACGAAGAAAGCAATACGATAACAAGCAACGGAGTTTTGTCATGACCGCTCGCAATTGGAACGTACCTGTAGTTGTGCTGCTCGCCGCCCTCGTGCTGCCGAGTCTGGCCTTCGCTTCGGACGCCCTCAGCATCGGCGCGAAAATGCCGATGATGGACGCGAAGATGAAGAACGTGGACGGCGCCATGGTCTCGATCGGTGAAGTCAAGGGTGACAAGGGGACCCTTGTCATCTTCACCTGTAACCACTGTCCGTACGTGAAGGCGTGGGAAGAACGCACCGTCGCGCTCGCCAACAAGGCGACCAAGGACGGATACGGCGTCATCGCGATCAACGCCAACGACCCGACCGAATACAAGGATGACGGGTTTGATCACAACGTCAAGCGCGCGAAGAACACCGGGATGATGTACCCGTACGTCGTCGACAGTGGATCGAAGCTGGCGAAAGCCTTCGGCGCGACTCGCACACCGGAATTCTTCCTCTTTGACGCTAACGACGCCCTGATTTACCACGGTGCGCTGGACGACAACGCGCAGGACGCGTCCGCCGTCTCCGCGACCTACCTTCAGGACGCGATGACCGCGCACATGAGTGGCCAGCCGATGAAGATGGCAACCACCAAGTCCGTCGGCTGCTCCATCAAGTTCTACAAGTAATCCGTACTCGTCCCTGTTGACACACCCACGGGACGCTGAGAATAGAAAAGCCGCCGGATTCATTTCCGGCGGCTTTGTTAACTCAAATCAAAGCGTTACTCACAACTCCTGGTTCCCCGCCTGCGCTTCACGGACCCCGTTTCTGTCAATGGTCAACGTGACCACCCGGCCCCGCTGCCCAAGGTTGCGTAACCTCCGCCCGTTCAGCATCAACTCGACGCCATTCGTGTTGCCGATCACCACACGGAACACCGAATCCGCGTCGAACACCCGCGTATTGCCGCTGCTGAGAATGGTGTCAAACACGTTGCTGGTGTCATGATCGGTGATCACCCGCATATAGCACGGTTGCGTAACCTCCGCTGTCAATGTCAGCCTGTCCCCCGTCGCCGCTGGTGTGACTGCCGTTTCCTCGGGTTCACTCCGGGTCGTCTCAACGGGTGCCTCGCGTTGATCGGCTGGCTGGTTGTTGCGCACCGATTCCGGTTCGCTGTCAGCAGTTCCCTCGTCTTCCGCCAGACTGTCCGCTGGCGTGGCGGTGGGATCGTCCGACATCTGGCTTTCCCGTACCACCTCCTCGAACGGAATCTCCTCCACATTCTGCGAACTGCCATCCCCGCCCGGCTTGATCAGGAAGAA
Source organism: bacterium (assembly GCA_020444425.1). Classification (GTDB taxonomy): domain Bacteria; phylum Electryoneota; class Electryoneia; order Electryoneales; family Electryoneaceae; genus BMS3BBIN04. The sequence continues at coordinate 26,803 of JAHLLB010000026.1, forward strand.
GTACACGAGCAGGATCACGATTACCGCAATCAACGCGATGCCGCCGTACAACATAGGTTTGGTCAGGGTAAAACTGCTTCCAGAGGAACTGTCATCCGCGAGAGTGAACTTTGGTGAACGGGAGGAACCCGTATCGGGTTTCATCGAGAGGCGGGTACCGCCACCATCTCCGATGTTGATCGCCGGTTGCGGTGTCGGTGCGACGCCGACAATCCGGTCGTACCGGTCCAGCACCTCGCCGACATCCATCCCGACCGTCTGCGCGTACGTCCGCATGAACGCGCGCACGTAACTGCCGGGAAGGAAATCCCAATCACCCGCTTCCAGTTTCGACAGGTAATCCGGACTGATCTTCGTCCGCTCGGAGACCTTCATCAGGTCCATGTCCTTGTACTCGCGCGCGGCGATCAAATCCTTGCAAAAATCCTGTCTCGACTCCTGGAACTTCGGTTCAGCCATGAATGGCGTCCTCTCTCCCGGTCGTCCACGTGGTGCATGCCGTTAGATCAGTTTTCCTGCCGCTTCCATCACGCGAGAAATCGGCAATCCGACAACGTTAAAATAACATCCTTCGATCCGCTCAACAAAGGCGCCTGCCGCTCCCTGGATGCCATAAGCGCCAGCCTTGTCCAACGCGTGACCTGTCGCGATGTACTCCTTCAACTCATCATCGGACACATCCCGCATCCAGACCTTAGTCGTTTCAACTCCATCCACGGTCTGGTTCGATTCGCGTAAATGTAACACCCAGGACGTAAGTACTTTGTGGTCCCTGCCACGTAAAGAGCGCAACAGTTCCAGCGCGTGATCCTCGGATTCCGGTTTCCCGAGGCTGCTTCCGTCAAGGATGACCATCGTATCCGCCGCCAGCACAAAGCCCGTTTTCGCAGCCGGCTGGATCGCGGCCAGCTTGCGATGCGAGTTGGCGAGACACAGCGATTCCGGCTCCGCACCGTTCTCAAGTTCGTCAACATTCGCGGGACGCACCACCGGCTCGATCCCCACCTGCCGGAGAATCGACAGTCTCCGAGGAGAGGCAGAGGCAAGCGTCCACGGGTGTTTCTTCAACAACATCATCGTATTACGGCTCCGCTCTTCCTGCTTTCGGGTTCAATTCTCGTTATTATCCGGCGCAGGGAATGTCGGGGGCACACCTTGCGTTTTTGGGTTCTGCTCCCGATCTTTAGAGTCATTCTGCATCCCTGCTGTGAGACGGGGAAACTCGCACGAGGCCACTGGGGTCATGCTGGTCATAGGCTTGCTGGTGACATTCATGATCACCTACGGTGTGATCGAATTTGTCACCCACCGAAATCGGGTCCGCTCCATTCCCATCCGAATCCATGTCAACGGAACTCGTGGGAAGAGCTCGGTTACTCGCCTTATTGCCGCAGGCTTGCGTGCCGGTGGCATCCGCACCATGGCCAAGGTAACAGGGACCAAACCCCGTATCATCAATCAACACGGCCTCGAAGTTCCGATCATCCGTCTCCACCCCGTGAATATCATCGAGCAGATCAAGGTCTTCCGCTTCTTCTCACGGTTCCGCCCGAAAGCCGTTGTCGTCGAATGTATGGCGGTCCAGCCGGCCTACCAGTGGATGTGCGAGCACCGCTTCGTGCATTCAACTGTCGGCGTGATGACCAATGTACGCCACGACCATACCCTCGAGATGGGCGCAACGCTGGAAAAAATCGCCAATTCCCTTGCGAATACGATCCCGGTCAAGGCCCCGATGTTCATGGATGAACCGAACAGTGAAATCAAGGGGGTTTTTGAGGGACGTGCCAAGCCTCTCGAGTCCGACATCAACTATTCAAGCGAATCTTCCGTATCTATCGAAGATATGCGGCGTTTCAGCTATATTGAGCACCCATCTAACGTCGCACTGGCGCTGTCAGTCTGCGCACACCTGGGCGTCGATCGGGAAACTGCGCTCAGTGGCATGGCACAAGCCTTCCCGGATCCGGGCGCGCTACGCGTGTTCACGGTGCGGCAGGACGGCAAGACCCTGCATTTCCTGAACGCCATGGCCGCCAATGATCCCGAATCGACATTGATGACCTGGCAGCGGATTCAGGAGCTGTATCCGAATCCGGGCAAGCGCATCCTGCTGCTGAACACACGCGCGGACCGCTTCACCCGCAGCGTGCAACTTGTTGAAATGATCGGGGCCAGCATCGACTTTGACCGACTCGTCTCCATGGGCGAGAGCACCGACATGCTGACACCGCACCTGCGCCGTCATGGCATCCCGGCGGAAAAAGTCCGCAAAATCGGACTGCGCAAGTCACAGGAAATCTTTGACATCCTCTTCGACGAAGTTGGCGAGGAAGGATTTGTTTTCGGTTGTGGAAACGCTGGACACGGAGGGTTGGAGGTGGCTGAGTTGTTCCGCATACGGAGCCGTGAAGGAGTGAAGAATGGTTGAAATCGCGGTCGGTCTGGGTGTCGCGTTCAGCCTTGTGTTTGCCGAAATCTTCGGTGTCGCCGCCGGCGGTATCGTTGTTCCCGGCTACATCGCGCTGAACCTGAACAACATCTGGACCCTGGCCGGAACGCTCGTAGTCGCCTTCGTAACCTTCGGCGCGGTCAGACTGACCTCGCTGTTCGTGTTCATCTACGGACGACGACGCCTGGTGCTGGCCATCCTCTTTGGTTTTATCTTCGGCGCAGCGTTGCGAAATCTGGTCGCGGACCCTGTCTACATTGCCTCCGACATCCGGCTCGAAGCGATCGGCTACATCATTCCCGGCCTGATTGCAAACTGGTTTGAACGTCAAGGCATCCTGAGAACCATCGCCGCCGTCACCATCGCTTCGGTCGTCGTCCGACTGCTGGTGATGATAATCATGGGAGGGAAGCTCCTTGCCTAAGGCACGCCGATTCCGCCCCTCCATGCGGTCAAGCTGGACGCTCGCCGTCCTCACCATCGTCTCGCTGGTCATGTACCTCTGGGCCAACCACTCCCGCGTTGTCCGCCTCTCCCCTGTTTACGAGGAGAAACTGGCTGCGGCCGAGTGGATGGACGCCGCCATGGACACCCTGCGCGCACGAAAATTCCCGCAGATCGAGTTCCTTGACGATATCAACGATCCCAACGCTTCCACCCTGATCGGGCAGCAATTCTCCTCGATTACAACCGAGGCCGGCGACCTCGAAGCCAAGTGGACCGCACTGAATCCGAACATGGCCGCCGTCATGGTCGACTATTTCCATGCCGCAGGCCTGCGTTCCGGAGACGTCATCGCCGTCGGACTGACCGGCTCCCTGCCCGGCATGAACCTCGCCATGTATGCTGCCGCCCAGGCGATGGGTCTTGAACCACTGGTCATCACATCCACAGGCGCGTCATCTTGGGGTGCGAACGATCCGAACTTCACCTGGCTCGACATGGAGAGCATCCTGCAGCACGCCGGGATGCTGAAACAGCGTTCCATTGCCGCGAGCATCGGTGGTGGGGACGACATCGGCCGCCAGCTGTCGCCGCGCGGACGCGAACTGCTGCACGACGCCGTTGACCGCAACAAGCTTACATTGCTGTTCACCGAGAACCTTGAAGAAGCCGTCACCATGCGCATGGCGTGGTATGATGACGCCGCTGATGACCGCCCAATAAGCCTCTACATTAACATTGGTGGCGGAGTCGTCAGCCTCGGCTACTCGCGAAACAGCGAACTCATCGGCGAGGGCCTGATCGACCGCCTCCCGGCGCTGAACTACCCGCGCCGTGGTGTCATACACGCGATGAATGTGCGCGGCATCCCGGTGCTGAATGTGGTCAACATCGCACGGATCGCGGACGCCTTCTGGCTGCCGCTGTCACCGAACCCGCTGCCGGATCCCGGCGTCGGAAGGCTCTTCAGCGAAGTACGGTATAACATGACAATTACCGTCGCAGCCTTGTTCATCGTGCTGGCGACGCTTATCATCGTGCTACTGTTCGACCGTCGAACCCAACGGCTCGACCGGCCGGGCGCTGACCCGGATACCTTGCTGTAGTTGTACACGAGGAAGCCATGAAGAAGAACGTTGTACTGGTAGCTGTTGCGCTGTTTCTGTTTTTCACGGCGATTGTTCCCGCCCGCGCCTTTGAGTGGGTAACGTTGGCACCCGATGGAGACGAAAACCCCGTCACCTTCTCCATCGCCGGCCATGATCGAGTTTACCACCAGCTCAAGCCCGGCAAAACAATGTATTACGACATCGCCGAGCACGATCACATCCGCGTGATTACCCGTGCAGATCTGCGCGACGTTGACGAGAGCGAAGTCGTCTACACCTTCCGCCTCGGCTACGACGAAGGCAACATGCACCTGTTCGCCCGCGCTGCAACCGCCGACGATAACGTCGAACTGAACGGCAAGCCGGGGATCGCAGGCGACGAACGCATCGTCGAGAAAAAGACCCCAAAGGCCGCCAAACGTATCTACATCAAGCTCGACAAGGATGCGCCAATGCCGGTCTTCTTCCGCGTCCAGCGTGACCGTTTCGAAACCATCAAGCAGGAAAACTTCGTCGTCTACACACCGAGCCGCTACAACAACCCGGTCAATGTCAGCGTCCGCGAAAACCTGCTCACGTACTACGGCGTCGATCCGAAGGGCAACCTCGAAGTCGCGGTTAACGGCCCGACCGTGATCAAGGTCCTTACCCGCGTGATGATGGAAGACCATATGCGCCGCGAGATCAAATTCCCGTTGGCGATTTACGAAGACAGCGTGCTCAAGCGGACCGTACTCATCAACACCTCCGCGTCCGAAGTCGCGATTCTGCCCGACCATCCGGATCGCCGGCCCACCCGTGGTGACGACCTCTACATCAACGTCCCGGCGGGCACACACACCTACACCTTCGACCTGCCGGAGAACGAATACGAAGCCATCCTCCGCTTCTTCATTCCCGAATCCGATCTCGCTATGGAGGCGGAATAATGGCGAAACGAAACAACGCTGACCTGCACGTCCTTTCCCGATCCAGGTTAAACCTGCTGGTTCTGCTGAGCCTGCTGCTGGTTGTCAGCGCGTTCGTTTCCACAGCTTCGGCGAAAGATGAATCCTGGGACTGGCAGGATGAAACCAGCCTAACCTTGAACTACCAGGGTGGATACGACAGCAACATTCTCGAGCTGTCGGAAGAGGATATCGACCGCTTCGACAACGGTGAACTGCCGTTGGCGACCGACGTTGAGGCGTACGATGATTTCGTACAAAGCCTCGGCGTATACGCACGGCTGAGCCTGCCCAAATTGTGGGGCTGGCGGGACGGCAGCATTTCCTATTCGTTCAACTACCTGTCATTCGCGAAGAATCCGTACAACGATCGCCCGATCCACAACCTGTATTTCACGCACGATATCCTCAACCGCACCGACATTTTCTTCAGCTACCTGTACATTCCGGAACGGTACCTGCGTGACTACTACGACCGCGACTCCGGACAGATCATCGGCACGCAGTTCGATTATGATCTCCTCGGCGGCGGCGTCCAGTACTCGCCGGAGTTCCTGAAGGGCATGCGGCTCAGTGCGCGGTACGAGTACTTCACCATCTACTACAACAAGTACTTCACCGAATACGATTCGGAAGGCTGGGGCCTGCGCTTTGACTTGCGGTATAAAGTTAACAAGGTGGTTACGCTTACCGGTATCGTCAAGCGCCGTTGGTCGGATAACGTCGGCTTTGATCAGCACTTGCCCGGTTCCACCAACGATCCGGGACAGACCGATTCCGAGTATGGTGACGGCTCCTACGGCGAGGAATGGTTCGAGCTCGTCGCTGATCTGAACATCTACGACCTGCTGCCTAACCGCATTGATCTGTCGCTGTCCGCACGCCTGCGCCACCGCTTTTACGACAGCGAGCTGAGCGTGACCGACGATCCAGTCCACGCCGGCCGGGAACACAACCACTGGCGCTTCGGACTGGAAACCAAAACGAAGATCATCGGCAACCTGTACGGCGGACCCAGCGTCGAGTACGAATTCCGCCGCACCGATTCGCCGGTCGACTGGCTCAAGGAACGCAAGGATTTCGACGCCATCCGCGCGTCCCTGAACCTCAGCTATCGCCTGTGGTAGCCTTCCTTGTTCGCACCAGGCGATCTCCGCTGAACGTGCGACGCTGAGAGAAGCACCTGATGCATCCAGCAACAGATGCAACACGTATTCAGGGCTTGTGTGTTTCAACTATCAAACGCCGTTCCCATACCGGGGACGGCGTTTTTCATATCCGATTCTTTTAGTTCTCGAGTCTAGGAGAGGACTTCCCGCCTCGTTATTACAAATCGAGTGAACTATTCCTCGTTTAACGAGTCGGCGAACCGTTGCCACGTGCCCCTGATGGCTCCGCCAGCAGGGCTTATCCACCAGTTCCACATCATGCCCCAGACATTTATGTCTGGGCTTATCCACCAGTTCCACATCATGCCCCAGACATTTATGTCTGGGCTCATCCGCACCCCACTGACCGCAGCCCCTAGTCCGCAGCCCGCAACCCTATGGGTCACCGTACCGAACTCGCCGCACCCGGAATCATCGTGTCTTCATCTTTCGGAACTTTGATCTGGAGACACACAAAGAATCCCGCCAACGCAATCGCACCAGCCAATACAAACACCCAGCGGAACCCGAACGCTTCCCAGATGTATCCGGAGAGCACCGGCAGGCTCATCGCGACCACATGGTCGATGGTAATCCCCATTGAGATTGTCGGGGTAATGTGGGACGGATCCTCCGCAATCTTCTTCAGATAGGTCGTGCGCGCGATCCGCAATGCAAACAGCAGGCTGTCAAACACGTACGCGCCGTACAGCACGTACAACGCCACATTCGGCGCGAACAGATCCCCGGCGAACGCGTACGCCATGCAGATGATCAACAGCAGGATCTCGTCCGCCGCCAGCACCACCCGTTCACCGAGCCAATCGATGATATCGCCCAGCAACGGCCGGAAGATCACACCCAGCGTCGCCGCGATGAAATACAGTAACGCGATCGTTGAGACTGGCACCTCGTGCAGCGACACCAGCACCCACGTCCCGAACGCGAAAAAGATCTGTTTACGAATCCCGAACAACGCGCTGATCACGTAAAAGATGCTGTATTTCTTGCGAAAGACCATTCGCCGCGAACGTTGGTCCCCACGCCCCACCTTCAGAGTCGCGTACAACACCCCCGCCATCAGCGCAGCCACCGCCATCAGGCTGAAGAACACATCGTAGCGCGGCCCGATCCACTTGCTCAGCAGGTAGATCACGCCGACACCGGTAATCTGACCCAGGTTACGGAAACCACCAAAATGCCCGAGTCGCCGCCCTTCCCCGCCTTTCTTCGCCAATTTCAGCCCGATCGGCCCTTCCACCGCGAAGATGACATGATCACCCAGCGACCAGACCATGACCCACACCACCAGCCACGTCACATCTGGCGAGAACCACGCCAGCCCCAGCCCACCGAGCCCGGTGAAGATCATCGCAATGGACGCCATCCGCGTTTCACGCATCACCGTCAGCATCGCCCCGGCGATGAACATGATCAGGAAACCGGGCAGTTCACGGGGGAATTCCAGCCAGCCACGGGCGGACGCATCCAACTGGTGTACGTCGGACAAGTAGTTGTTCAGAATGGACATAACGATGCCGCCCGCCGCGCCAAAGAACATCGTCGCGATCAGCGCGCGGGAGAGATCATCACGGAGGGCCAGGACTCGCAGCAGTCGTTTCATCGATCGTCCGTCGGTCACGGGGGGAGGGCGTAAAATGCAGCACGCGTCCGGGTTCCGCAAGCCGTCCCCTCGGCGGAGAACCCATTGCGACGCTTGCCCCACCCCGCCTGCGGAGCGCTACCTTGTGTCATGAAGAATCCGGAGATCCCCGAAGACGGCGTCAACCGCGTCACCCTGCAGGTCGAGGAGGGCTATTCCGCCGCCGAACGGCTGGACGTGCTCATCACCAACCGCCTGCCGAAGATTACGCGAAATCGCGTCCAGAAGCTGATTTCCGAAAAGGCCGTCCTCTTGAACGGATCTCCGTCCAAGGCCTCCGCCATCGTCCCCGGCGGCTCGACCATCGAGGTCACCTTTCCCCATCCGCCACGCCCGCCGGCAGGTCCGGAGGACATCCCGCTGGACGTGCTGCACGAGGACGACCACATCCTCGTTATCAACAAACCGGCCGGTATGGTGGTCCACCCCGCCGCCGGACACAGCGACGGCACCCTGGTCAACGCTCTGCTCGGGCGCTATTCCGACTTGCCCAATCCCGGCGGACCGACCCACCGTCCCGGCATCGTCCACCGGCTCGACAAGGACACCTCCGGCGTGATGGTGATCGCCCGCAACGAGAACGCGATGACCTTTCTGGGACGCAAGTTCCACGATCACAACATCGAACGCGAATACGTCGCGCTGGCCTGGGGGGATGTCCGGGAGGATCGCGGCACGATTGACGCGCCGCTCGGTCGCCACCTCGGCAACCGCAAGAAATACGCCGTGATCGACTCCGGCGGACGGCGGGCTGTCACCCACTGGAAAGTGTTGGAACGCTTCGGCTTTATCACCCTGGTCGCGTTACGCCTGGAAACCGGCCGTACGCACCAGATCCGCGTCCACCTCGCCCACCGTGGGCATCCGGTGTTCGGCGATTCCACCTACGGCGGCCGCATGCACGGACTCGCGCGACTGACATCCTACCAACGTGACTTGGGACGGAAACTGCTGGATCAACTACCACGCCAGGCTCTGCACGCCCGCCTGCTCGGGTTCACCCACCCCGAGACTGGTGAGCCCGTACGCTATGAGACCGATTTGCCCGACGACATGGCAAACGTCGTGGACCAACTGCGGGCTTCCATCGAGGGAATCTGAGGGGTGCTGGTCAGTTGGCAGTTGGCAGTTGGCAGTTGGCAGTTGGCAGTTGGCAGTTGGCAGTTGGTCTATGGTCTATAGTCTATAGTCTGTGGCCTTTGCGTCTGTTACTTTCTTTTCCTATCTGTTCCTGTCTTTGCCTGTCTTTTACTTCCTTCTCAACCCGTCCTGTGCCGCCGACCGTAGCCCGCAGTCCGTAGCCCATCGCCCACAGCCTATAGCCTACAGCCCACCTTCAATTCCGATTTACCAACCCGTCTACTCCTCTGATACTCTCCACTTGCGAGATTCGCCTCACTCGTTACCTGAAGCGAGGATGCACGTATGCGAATACTGTAATACTATCAGCTTTCCGTATTTACTCGAATTCGTGATGGATCACCGGAATCAAGCTCTGCAGCAGACGGCTGAACTTCTCCCCCACCTGCGCACCCATCTCGGTGACTTCCTCATGCGTCAACGGCTGCCCGGTTTTGCCCGCGGCAAAATTCGAGATGTAGGTAATGCCGAGCACCGGCAGCTTCAACCGTGCCGCCGCGATGGTTTCCGGCACCGTCGACATTGACACCGAATCCACCCCGATCAGCTTGAGATACTTGATTTCCGCCGGAGTTTCGTAGCTCGGACCGGTCAATCCGCCAAACACACCTTCTTTCAGCTCGATTCCCAGCTCACCGGCGACACGATGCAGCAGCGCGCCGAGCGTAGTGTTGAACGGTTGCGTCATATCCGGAAACTGGTCGAAGCCCCATTTTTGCCCGATCAGCGGATTCGTTCCCATCAAATTGATCTGATCTGTGATGCGCACCAGGTCACCCGGCTGCAAATGATCGCCGATCCCGCCGGACGCCGTCGTCAGGATCATCGCCTTGCAACCCAACGCCGCCGCAACTCGTGCCGGCATCACCACCTGGCTCATCGGATAGCCTTCGTAGTAATGCACCCGCCCCTGCACCACCATCACCGGAGTGTCGTCGATCCGGCCGAAGATCAACCGTCCCGGGTGACCGGACACGGTACTCTTCGGATAGCCGTCCAGATCGGAGGTCGGGATCGTTACGGCATCCGTCACATTCTCCGCCAGCCCGGCGAGACCACTGCCGGTAATCAGCGCGATGGACGGAAGTTCCGGAATCTGTGCACGAATCTGCGTCAGAATCGGCTGGACCTCGGGGTCGTGTGTTTCTCTCATCTTGCCGGACCTGTTGCTTATCTTGTTTGCGTCGCACAAAATATAGCCGCCAAACGACAGACAAAACCGGACAATCCGCGAGCCACATGGCTTCCGCGTACCAACATCACCCATCCTTCACCATGCCGCGAAAACGATCAACACTCGCCGATACCCCCCTGACCGATCAGGGTCAACTGGCCGTCGTCCGCTCGCTGAAAGCCAACCGCGACGGTGCCATCTTCGGTCCGGAACTGGACTTCTGGGACAGTGGCGAGACGGTCGTGATTGGCGCCGACGAAGCCGGGCGCGGTCCGCTCGCTGGACCGGTCGTCACCGGAGCCGTCGCCTTCAAGCCGGAAACGCTCATCCCCGGCATCAACGATTCCAAGCAGCTCTCTGCGTCCCGCCGCGAAGCCGCATTTGATGTGATCAAACAGCACGCCCTCGCGTGGTCGATACAGGAGAGCGACGCTGCTGCGATCGACGAACACAACATCCTCGAGGCGACGCGGCTTGCCATGCGTGCTGCCGTGCGCGACGTCGCGAAGCAACTGGACTGCGCCAACCCGGTCCTGCTGGTGGACGGTCGCATCCCTCCACTCGAATCCGGCCGGCAGTACAACATCGTCAAGGGCGATTCGCTCAGCTTCAGCATCGGCGCTGCCTCGATCCTTGCCAAGGTGCACCGTGACCGCTTAATGCATGACTATGACGCGAAATACCCCGGCTACGGTTTCGCGCAACACAAGGGCTATCCAACCCTCGACCATCGTCTGGCCGTCCTGCAGCTCGGCCGCTGCCCGATCCATCGCCTCACCTTCACCATCGCTTCCCGGAACGGCGACCGGATCAGCATCGGTGCCCTGCCGGAATGGAGCGCTGATGAGTGATTCCACCGATTATCGCAAAAAACTGGGCGCGAAGGGCGAACGTGCCGCCGAGAAATTCCTCAAGAAACAGGGATTCAAGCCGGTTTCACGCAATCTGCGGAACAAGGCCGGCGAGATCGACCTGCTGATGTGGGACGGCGAGGAGCTGGTGGTGGTCGAAGTCCGCTCGATGCAAGCCGAAGGCGAAGTCTGGGGCAGCGAAAAGGTGCCGCTGAGCAAACGCCGGCAGGTGACACGCGTCGCCAACCACTTGCTCGCCGAACTGCCCGAGCCTCTGCCCACCGTCCGCTTTGACGTCTGCATCGTCGTGATGCAGCCCAAGCCTGCCGTAACTCATTACATCAACGCGTTTTCGCCGGACGAATAGCGCCGCCTGAGCTGACCATGTCTGTCCTTTCCGATACCTCCTATATCATCGACCTCCGCGTCAACAGCGATCACAACGACGTCCATTTCGCTATTGGTGAGCGGGACCTCGCGGATGTTGTCGCCCGGTTGATGTCCTACCAACCCTGGTGGTTGTGGTTGTTGTACGCAATTCGCGTCCTGCTCGCCAAAGCGTTGCGCCTGCGGACTGACGGACTCCCCCGCCGTCAACAATACACCGCTGCGGATATTTCATTCGACCGGGGCGCAGAACTTTCCTTCTTCAGCGTGGACGCCGGAGAACCTGATCGCTATTGGGCCGGCACGATCAGCGACAAGCACCTCAACGCCTGGCTGGTCGTCACCCGGGACGACATGCACGGCGGCCTCGCGCGCTTCGGACTGACGACATTTGTCACGTTCCACAACCGTTCCGGCCGTTTCTATTTTGCTCTGATCAAGCCGTTCCACCATCTCGTCGTGCGGTCAATGCTGCGCTATGCGGTGAAATCCTGACAGTTAGCGCTCTCCAAAGATTCGGCCCTCACGCCTTTATCCCCTTGCTGATGGCACGTATATTTCCGCATTCACTGACTTGAACTGAGAGGCTGCATGCCGAAGTTGATGACGGGTATTGCCGGCATCCGAGGCGTCATCGGAGATGGACTGTCCCCGGACGTCGTCGCACGTTACGGTGCGGCGTTCGGGTCCTTCCTCAAGGGTGGACGTGTCGTCGTTGGTGGCGACACACGACCCTCACGAGCCATGGTCCGCCAGGCCCTGTTCTCCGGGCTGGTTTCCGCCGGTTGCGAGGTCATCGACCTCGGGCTGGCTACCACCCCAACCATCGAGCTGATGGTCGTCGAACATGAAGCCGCGGGCGGGGTCTGTGTCACCGCCAGCCACAATCCGGTCACATGGAATGCGATGAAATTCCTCGACGGCCGGGGACGCTTCCTCGGTCCCGAGGAAGGTGCCGAGGTCAACCGCCGGTTCAACGAGAACGATTTCGAATACGTTGATGTCCAGCACCTCGGCAAGGTTGTCGCCGTTGAAGACGGTGGCGTCGATTTCCACATCAAAGCCGTGCTCGACAGCAAGTTTATCGATGTGTCGTCCATCCGGCGCTCCCAGTTCCGCGTCGCCATCGACTGCGTCAACTCCGTTGGCAACCTGATCGTACCCAACCTGTTGCACGATCTCGGTTGTGACGTGCGCAAGGTTCACGGCGACATGTCTGGCGAGTTCGGACGCGAAGCCGAACCGACACCCGACCACCTCGGCGATCTCTGCGACCTGGTCACCAGCGAAGGCATGGACATCGGTTTCGCCCTCGATCCCGACGGCGACCGTCTCGCCATCGTTAACGAACACGGCCAGCCGATTGGCGAAGAGCTGACGCTGGCGCTGGCGATCAAGCATGTCCTGTCCATCGAGGCGGGTCCGGTTGTGCTCAACCTGTCCACCAGCCGCGCGAGCGCGGATGTCGCCCGCTCCGCCGGCGCGAATGTCTTTCGTACCCCGGTCGGAGAGGCGCATGTCGCGGCGGAAATGGACCGTGTCAACGCTATCATCGGCGGCGAGGGCAACGGTGGCGTGATGTTGCCGGAAATTCACGCCAACCGGGACGCCATGGTCGGCATCGGCCTCGTGCTCAGTATGCTGGCCTCTCACGGCGAACCGTTGAGCGTCCTTGTCAGCCGCCTGCCCCAGTACACGCTGCTGAAACGGAAGGCGCCGATCGGCGACCTGACACCGGACTCGTTGCAGGATCCGTTGCGCGACGCGTTCCACGACGCCCGCGACATCGACACCCGCGACGGCGTCCGCATAGATCTTGAAGCTGGATGGGTCCACGTTCGCCCGTCGAACACCGAACCCATCGTTCGCATTTTCGCGGAAGCGAAATCGAAGCAGGAAGCGCAAACTCTGGCCGACCGTGCGACGACGGCCATTCGAGGGGAGGATGAATGATTGTCACCACCACCACGCTGATTGAAGGGCAAACCGTACAGGAATACCTCGGCGTGGTCAGCGGAGAAGCGATCATGGGCGCGAACATCGTGCGCGACCTGTTCGCTTCCATCACCGATGTCATCGGCGGACGCAGCGGCGCATACGAAGGCAAACTCAAGCAGGCGCGTCAGATCGCCCTGCGCGAGATGCAGGACGAGGCCGCCATGCTCGGCGCGAATGCCGTCATCGGTGTCGATCTCGATTATGAAGTGGTGCGGGAAGGCATGCTGATGGTTTCCGCATCGGGTACCGCAGTACGAATCTGAGTCTGCCATGAACAAAGATCCGGAAAAACTGTCCGTCGCGGAACTCGCGAAATACTTTGACCATACGTTGCTGAACCCCGGTGCGTCGCGTGCGGACATCGTGCGCCTCTGCCAGGAAGCACGTCAGTGGAAAGTCGCCAGTGTCTGCGTCCACCCGATCTGGGTGAAAGAAGCGCACGTCGAGCTCGTCGGGTCCGGTGTGCCGGTGTGTACCGTGATCGGTTTCCCGCACGGCGCCACCGCCTACCCCGCCCTCGAGGCCGAGACCGCGCGAGCGATCGAAGATGGTGCTCATGAGTTCGACATGGTCATTCCCTACGGGATCGGACGGTCGGAGAGCTGGGACTACGTCGAGGCGAATGTCCGTGCGGTGAAAGAAGCCGCTGGCACATTCACCGTCAAAGCGATCCTCGAAACCAGCGAGCTCAACGACCACGACATCCGCAAGGCTGCCGAGGCGGCGGTACGTGGCGGTGCGGATTTCCTGAAAACGTCCACTGGCTTCGCGTCCGGCGGAGCGACCATCGATGCCGTGACCATTCTCGCAGAGGTCGCAGACGGCAAGATTGGCGTGAAAGCGTCCGGTGGGATTCGTACCTATCAGGACGCGATGGCGATGATCAAGGCCGGCGCGACACGAATTGGTGCGTCCGCCACAGTCGCCATCCTGCAGCAGGCACGCGACAACCAGTAACCATCAACCCTGTATGTTTGAGAGGTACCCATGCACAATGTGCTCGCAATGATTCTCGGAGGGGGACGCGGCTCGCGGTTGTTTCCGCTGACCAAAGAACGCTCGAAACCTGCGGTTCCGCTCGCTGGAAAATACAGGCTGATCGATATCCCGATCTCAAACTGTATCAATTCCGGCATCGACCGGATTTTCGTGCTCACCCAGTTCCTCGCCCAGAGTCTCAACCAGCACATCAGCACGGCGTATCGCTTTGACCCGTTCCGCCGCGAAGGCTTTGTCAACATTCTCGCCGCCGAACAAACCGACATGAAGGACCAGAACGACTGGTATCAAGGCACGGCGGACGCCATCCGTAAAACCTTGCGGCACGCTGAAACCATGCGTTTCGACGAGTTCCTCATCCTCTCCGGCGACCACCTCTACCGGATGGACTATTCGCAGATGGTCGAAGAGCACCGGGAACGCGGCGCGGATGTTACCGTCGCCGCGCTCGAAGTGTCCCGTGACATTGTCCCCGGACTCGGTGTCATGGACATTGACCTCAATGGTCAGATCGAACGCTTCGTCGAGAAGCCGACCGAAGACAAGGTCATCGACTCCATCGAGATCCAGCCCAAATACTTCGAGCTGCGCAACGAACCGGTGCGTCAGGGACTGTTCCTCGCGAACATGGGTGTCTACGTGTTCAATCGTGAGGTACTGCACGACCTGCTTTCAGCCACAGAAGACGAGGATTTTGGCAAGGAAATCCTCCCCCACGCCATCCAGCAGGGCATGAAGGTGTACGCCCACCAGTACAACGAGTACTGGGAAGATATCGGAACCATCCGCGCGTTCTTTGACGCCAATCTCGCACTGACCGATCCGATTCCGAAATTCAATTTCTTCGACGACGTCGACCGCATCTACACGCACGGCCGCTTCCTGCCGCCGAGCAAGATCAACGGCGCCAGCTTTTCGCGCGCGCTACTCTCGGACGGCTGCATCGCTGATCATTGCGACATTTTCCACTCCGTTATCGGCATCCGCAGCGTCATCGGCATGAGCAGCCGGCTCGAGCATGTCATCGTTATGGGCCAGGACTATTACCCGACCAAAGAGGAACGGGATTCCTTCGATACGAAAAAAATCCCCCAGATGGGGATCGGAAAGCACTGCTATGTGCGCCAGGCGATCATCGACAAGAACGCGCACGTCGGCGACGGCTGCAAACTGGTCGGCGGCGACAAGGAAGACCAGTACGGTGACGGCTGGACCTTGCGCGACGGCATCCTTTGCATCCATAAGGGCGCCGTCCTTGAACCCGGAACGGAACTGATTTTCGGCTGACACCTGACGTAGAGTTGACCGATCAAACGTGCCCGTGTTTGCTTGCAAACGCGGATCCGAGACCCCAGGATGGCGCAGGACGTGTGCCCCGACGAGCTTGCTCGTCGGGATAATAGCAGGGATCCCTTCTTGGATCTGGGTTTCATGACAAAATGAAGTGCCAGTGTTTGCTTGCGAACGCGGACTAGGAACACAAAAACCGGGCTTCGTTCACTGAACGATCCCCGGTTTTCGTTTGTATAACGTCAGGCTGTCAACGCGTTATTCCCAATCCTTCGCCTTCGCACGTTCTTCGCTTGCATCCCGAGTCGGCGTATCCCCGTTTGGCCGGTATTTCACACCCGGCTTGAGAATCACACCTTTGTGGTCGTGCCCATCCATCAGCACCTGCAACGGTTTGCCCAGCCGTACCCGCCGCACCATACCACCTTCCGTTTCCGGATCGGCGTGTTTACGCAACCACGGCCAGTCCAGCCGTCCCTCGCCGCCGTCTTCGTTGACCGTGAAATAGCCGATACTTAGCGACGTAATGTTGTGGAAGAAATGCGCGCCCTCGGACGGTGTAACCTTGATGTCCTCGAACCCGGATTCGACGATCACCCGCGCCCCGCTGATCTGATCCCACGATACCGGAATTCCGAGCCACGGGTCGGTGCTGCCCCAACGGCCCAGCCCGATCAACAGGTACGACCGGTTCTCCGCCTCCAGCTGTGAGTTCAGCTTCGCGACTTCCGCCGCGACCTCACGCGTCTTCGAACGGTCGAACCCTTCGCTGTCGACAAACACGATGTCCTGAATGTCCTCGATCCGGCCCGCACCCAGTACCTTGTTGGAGCTGCAGACCAGGTCGCTGTCTTCATACCTGCCGACTTCGAGGATTTCCTGTTCCTGGCTCAGCACCAGCGGACGCAATTGCAGCAGAACAAACTCACGCGGCCCTTCCGGAACGGTATAGTTCACCGCGAATTCCAGCTCTACATGGCGGCTGACTCCGCGTTCCGAAATTTCCAGCATCGTCGCCAGAATCTCCGACAGCGGAAACAGGCCGTGTTTCAGGATCGGCGCGAACGTCACCAGCGGCATCCCTGCCCGGGACACTCCGTCATACACCGCACGGTTCTCATGCGAATACACCGATCCGGTCGCGGTCAGGGTACCGTGCTCTTTCGCTACCGTCAGGTCGCAATGTTCCAGCTTCAATTCGTCCAGCACGTCCATTTCGGAATTCGCCGGCAGCTTAAGGCAGTAGAACTGCTTTTGCGAATAGTTCAGCATGTCGCTGATCGTCGCAAACTGAGCGATGTGCTGCGGATACGTCGGGCAGAACCGCACCCCTTCCCCGCCGTCCATCACGTACGAGCCGAACCCCAGCCCGACATTCGCGATGCCGTCCGTCGACTCCGCCGGCGGAGATGGATAAAAGTTGTACGAGCGCGCAACCCCCGCAAAGTCCGGGTAGAACCGCTGTCCGTGTTCGACGCCGACCAGCCGTTGCACGATCACCGCCATCTTTTCTTCCTCGAGGCGGTACGGCGTCGAGCGGAAATACGACCGCGATTTCTGCGCGAACGTGGACGCATACACCAGCTTGATCGCACGGATCAACGCTTCCAGCCGCACGTTGAACACCGGGTGGTTGTTCGGCAGCATGAATGTCGAATAGATCCCTGCGAACGGCTGGAACAGGCTGTCCTCCAACAAACCGGAGGAACGCACTGCGATCGGATAATCCATCAGCTTCAGCAGTTCGCTGAGTTGGTTCGTCAGCGCCTTCGGAAACTCCGCCTCCAGAAAACGCTGCGCCAGTTCGCCATCATCCTCACACTCGAGCGCGAAATCGTCCAGGTCATTGTTCTCAAGGAACTGATCGAATGCGTCCGTCCCCAGCACAACCGTCGCCGGGACCGATACCCGGATTCCATCCCATTTCTTGTGCAGGTCCAACCGGTCCACCAGATGCGCGAGGAACGCCAGCCCACGCGCCTTCCCGCCCATCGATCCACCGCCGAGACGCGCGAAACTGGAACGCGGATCGAAGTTGTGCGGCTGAAAGTCGGCGATCAGGCCGCGGAACCGTTCCATCCGGAAGTTGCTCAGCGCCACGATCAGCTCGCCGCGTAACACATCAGGATCGGTATAATCCGCCGCGCGCATGGCCTTGAATTGTGCCGCGATTGCAAACTCGGTTCGTGCCTTCAACCAGCTGGAGAAATGGTCACATTTTGCGTGATGCAGCAGGCTCTCGGCCGGCACGGTCGAGATCATGTTCTGCAACGATTTCAAGTCGCTCGCCCGGCCGATGTATTGACCGTTCGGCATGTAGAATTCGAAGTCGCCGAAGCTGAACGAGTTTTTCATCACCTTACGCAGCTTGTTCAGCAGCGTCGGCGAATCCTTCTGGATGAACCCCACTTGCAGATCGCGCGCACGCTTCGCCCACTCCTGCTCGAACGACTGCATCAGGATCGGAATGTCCTCGCGCCGTTCACGGATCGCCTGCACCAGGTGAATCCCGGCCTCCGGGTCCTTCTCGCCATTCCGCGCATACTCGACGTCGGTGATCACGCCGAGCATGTTCTTTTCATACTTGACATACGTCTCCCACGCTTCTTCATACGTCGTGCAGAGTAGAATCTTCGGACGGGCACGCATGCGCAGAATACGGTTCGCGAGGTTCATCCCCTCACCCAGCAACTGCTGGCTCTGCTCCATCAACTCACCGTATATCAGCGGCAGGTACGACGAATAGAACCGGATGTTGTCTTCCACGAGCAAGATCGTCTGCACGCCCATCACCTTGGTGTCGTGATCGGCGTTCAGGCGATCCTCCACGTACTTCACCATCGCCAGCAGCACCCGGAAGTCGCCCTGCCACAGGAAAATGCGGTCGAACAGCTGGTCGTGACCACGACGAATCAGACGGTCGATCTCACGGTTGTCATACGTCAGCAGAATAAGGGGAATGTCCGCACCGGACTCGTGCAGCCGCCGGGCAAATTCATCCACCGACATGTCGCCGATGTTCGCCGTCGCGACAATCATGTTGAAGTGATTGCTCGAACGGGCGATCTCGAGCGCCTGCGAACCCGTCTGGACACGGGTCAGGCTCGGCGCATGGTACAAATTGAGCTGCATGAACTCGCTCAGCATCAGCTCTTCCAGCTGTCCATCCTGCGCGAGGATGAACGAGTCATACAAACTGCTGACGAGCAGGATGTTGTTCACCCTGCGCCGCATCAGCTGCTGGAAGTTCGTGTACCGCGTCGATGGATCTGTCCACACACTCGCCTGCAGTGCTTCCGTCAGAATTCCGGAACCGCCGGATTCCTGGTTTGACAACTCCTCGGCCACCCTCTCCTCCGCAGCATCGTTGCTTCGTTCCACGTGCGCAAAATAATACGGCGCGGGACATGCATCCATCCCGCGCCGTGTGTTCTTCATCCCTGATGATCCGGGATCAGACAACACCCTGGTCCATCATCGTGTTGGCAACCTTGAGGAAACCGGCGATGTTCGCGCCGTTCACGTAGTTGCCCGGGGTGCCGTACTTCTCGGCAGCCGCGTAGCTCGCATCGTGGATGTCCTTCATGATGCGCTTCAGGTGGCCATCCACCTCTTCGCGGGTCCAGCTCAGACGCAGGCTGTTCTGGCTCATCTCGAGACCGGAAACCGCAACACCACCGGCGTTCGCAGCCTTGCCCGGACCATACATGATGCCGGCCTTGATGAACTTCTCGACACCGTCCGGAACCGTCGGCATGTTCGCGCCTTCGGAAACCAGCGTCACACCGTTCTTCAGCAGGTTCTCAGCGTCTTTCGCGTTGATCTCGTTCTGAGTTGCAGACGGGAACGCGCAGTCAGCCTTGTGATCCCACAGCGGGTTGTAATCGAGGTTCGGGTCAACCGGAGTGTACACCGCACTCGAATACTTGTCGGCGTATTCCTTCACACGGCCACGCTTCACGTTCTTCAATTCCATCAGGAACGCAAGCTTGCCGGCGTCGATACCAGCTTCATCGTAGATGTAGCCGGAGGAGTCGGAGCACGTCACAGCCTTGCCGCCGAGCTCGTTCAGCTTTTCGATCGTGTACTGCGCAACGTTACCGGAACCCGACACGAGGCAGGTCTTGCCTTCGTACGTGTCGTTCTTCGTCGCGAGCATGTTCTGGCCGAAGTACACCGCACCGTAACCAGTCGCTTCCGGACGAATCAGGCTACCGCCCCACGCCAGGCCCTTGCCCGTCAACACACCGACGAACTCGTTCTTGATGCGCTTGTACTGACCAAAGAGGAAACCGATCTCTCGGCCACCAACGCCGATGTCACCGGCCGGAACATCCGTAAACTGACCGATGTGACGGTTCAGCTCAGTCATGAAAGACTGGCAGAAACGCATCACTTCGTTGTCGCTCTTGCCCTTCGGGTCGAAATCGGAACCACCCTTACCACCGCCCATCGGCAACGTGGTCAGGCTGTTCTTGAAGACCTGTTCGAACGCGAGGAACTTCAGGATGCCGAGGTTCACGGACGGGTGGAAACGCAGACCGCCCTTGTACGGACCGATCGCGCTGTTCATCTCGATGCGGAAACCACGGTTCACCTGAACTTCACCCTGATCATCCAGCCACGGAACGCGGAACATGATCACACGTTCTGGCTCAACAATCCGCTCGACAATCTTCGCGGCGCGGTACTCGGGATGCTTTTCGATCACGAGTTCCAGCGACTCCACGACCTCCTGAACCGCTTGATGGAACTCCGGCTCCGCCGGATTCTTCGCCTTGACCTGGGCCATGACGGAGTCAACAAATGCGGACATGGGTAGTGCTCCTCTTTCTGACGTTAATCCCGGGTCTCACCAACGTTACGCTGAGCGGCCATGCACGCCGGCTCCCGGGATTCTGAACGATCAAATGTTCGCGTTCGAGGTCTTAGATTCGGGGAATATAAACGACTTGGACGCTACAGTCAGCCTATGGACTCCGAGGGACAAGAATCCCCCGTTCTCCGCACCATTTTTCGCGAAAAAGTGAGCTTAAGGTGAGTTCCAGCTAACCAGATTCCGTGATTAAGCACCCTTCTTCACAATTAACCTCACCTAATCCGTGCCTCCATTCTCGAACCCTGCACCGTTCTGCTCCACGCCGGACCCGAAAACGCACCTCCGCCACCCGCACGCATCCCGAACCACCATTCGCTCTTCGGAGGTGTTTTTCCCTTCAAAGACCCGTCGCAACGATCCCCGTGCCTACTCTTCCGGCCAACGATCCGGTTGCGGAAAATGACCCAGCTTCCCCGCACCCTTCGCCAACGGCTTGCGATTGCGTGAAATCATGCGGTAGATCGGACGGCTTAATTGACGGAACGGAGGGACCAACCCGAGCCTGCCGGCAAGTGACCAGGGATACTTCAACCGTGACAACAGGTGCGCTGCAGCCACGCCACCGTAGTACACCCGGCCGTCCGATTCCTGAAACGCAAACTCTTTCCGCAGGCGGTCCCGGTCCACATTCGGTACGATGCATTCCAGATCCTCTTCCTGCACCTGCACCCATTGTACCGGGTGACGCATGCGAGTGTCCGCCCAACTCTGAATCGACGAACATACTCCACATGTCGCGTCATACACTGCTTTCGGAATTCTGCGACCCGCTTCATCCATTGTAAACTCGTGTGCCATTGTTCAACCTCCATCGTGTCGTTCGCAGTGCCTTCAAAATCCAATCATTCGTAAGTGATCCGGTAGATCCGTCCCGCCGCATCATCCGACACCAGTAACGATCCGTCCGGCAATTCGATGAGATCCACGGGACGGCCGCTGACCGAACCATCCGAATCAAGCCATCCGGTCACGAACGGCTCATAACTGACCGCGTGGTTGTCCTCCAATCGAACAAGCATCACCCGGTAGCCAATCTTTTCACTCCGGTTCCATGATCCATGTTCAGCGACAAACAGCTGATTTCGGTACTCCCGAGGGAACATTGCACCCTCGTAGAAATCCACTCCCAACGCCGCCACATGCGGCCCGAGCTCCCGTTCCGGTGCGGTCCATTCCACCGTATCCGGCATCAGTTCATGGAATTCCGGATCCTCGATGCCATCCCCGTGTACGTAGGGATACCCGAAATGCTGTCCCACAACTTCCACCCGGTTCAACTCGTCCGGCGGCAGATCGTCACCCAACCAGTCCCGTCCATTGTCCGTAAACCACAACTCACCGGTGTCCGGGTGCCAGTCGAACCCGACCGTGTTCCGGATTCCGTGCGCGACAATCTCCCGGTTCGAGCCGTCGGCGTCCATCCGAGTGATCGTGGCATAGATCGCATCGTCCGGATCGCAGATGTTGCACGGCGCCCCGACCGGCACATACAGCTTCCCATCGGGACCGAACGCGATATACTTCCACCCGTGAGATTGATCCGTCGGGAAATCGTCACGGATCACCTCCGGCTCCGGCACATTGTCCAGGTTCGCTTCGATATCGCTATACCGCATCACACGAGACACTTCCGCCACATACAGCGCGCCGTCCTTGAACGCTACGCCGTTCGGCATGTTGAGTCCGGACGCGATCGTATGCCGCGTGTCGTGAAATCCATCGCCGTCATCGTCCGTCAACGCGAACACTCGCCCGTCGCTACGGGTTCCAACGAACAACGTCCCCTCGTCCCCCAGCACCATCGACCGCGCGTTCGGCGCCGCCGCATACTCTTCGATGGAAAATCCAGCCGGCAGACGCAGATCGCCGTTCTGCGCGACCGTCACCCCATCCTCCCCGCAACCGATGAACAGGAGTATCATCACGGTGGAAACGAGGCAGTGACGCCAGCAGGCGCCAGATTCAGCAAATAACATATTATACTCCTTACTCCGTCAGCCCTTGCGGTAGCTGAGTCAACAGTCGTACCTAAACTTCACTCGTGAATCCATCCGATGCAGGAGAATTGCTGATGAATCCAGCCTTGAGAGTTGGAACCGCCCTGAAAGACGCGGCGATCGACTACAAGAACGGCCTGGTTAACCTCGGCCACTGCCCCCGCGAAATCTGGATCGCCTACGCTGTCAAGGTGCTCGAGTCGCTGGCATACTTCTCCTCCGTCCTCGTGCTGATGATCTTCCTCACGCAGGACATGGGCCTCACCGACACCATGGCCGGCACCATCTTCGGACTCTGGTCGGCTTCAATGTCGTTCTTCATGCTCTTCGTCGGCTTCATCGCGGACAGCCTCGGCATCAAGAAAGCACTCATCGTCGGCTTGTTCATCGCACTTGTTGGACGGCTGGCGATCACCTTCACCACCAACCCGTGGTTCGTCTATCCCGGGTTGTTCGTACTCTCGGTCGGCTTCGCCTACATGATCCCGCTGATCGCCGCAGCGGTCAAGCTGTTCAGCACCAAGAAAGCTCAATCCTACGCCTTCTCCTGGTATTACGTCGTCATGAATGTCGGCAGCTTCATCGCCGGCATCAGCCTTGACGGCCTCCGTGCCACCTTCACCGAACCCATCGCGTTCGGTTTCCTCGGCATGGATCTCGTCATCCGTCCGATCCAGATCATCTTCGCCGTTGCGGTTGTCGCAACCTTCGTTTCGCTGGCCCTGGTCATTTTCTTCGTCCGCACCCGCATCCCGCCGGAGGAACTGGCAAGTGACGAGGACGACGAAGAGTCCCGCCAGAAAGCGGTAGCACAGGACAAGGCGCAGCAGGAATCGCAGCACAAGACCGCACTGGACGTGATGAAGGAGGTGGTCAAAGAACGAACTTTCTGGATCTTCATCACCTTCATCTTCCTGCTTGTGCTGGTGAAAATGATCTTCCAGTACAACCACTCCCTGTATCCACTCTACATGGAGCGCATCGGCTTCAGCGAATGGACCGGCAAGCTGTATTCCATCAACCCGTTGATCATCATCTTCCTTGTGCCGGTGATGACCGCGATGACACGCCACATGAAAGCCTACAACGTCATCATGCTCGGGTCGTTCGTCTCGGCGGGATCGGTGTTTTTCATGGGCGTCGGTGAGTCGATCATGATGATCGTGATGTTCCAGGTGGTCCTGTCCATCGGGGAAGCGCTGTACTCGCCACGCATTTACGACTACACCGCCAATGTCGCCCCTCCGGGCAAGGAATCAAGCTACATGGCGTATTCCAAGGCCCCGATGTTCTTCGCCAAGGTCGCCGCCGGACCGATTACCGGTATCCTGCTCGCGAACATGTGCGCGGAAGGATCAATCGCCGCGGAACGCAACACCGAACTGATGTGGATTATCGTCGGCATCAGCACCATGGTCAGCCCGATCATGCTGCTGCTCGGACGCCGCTGGCTGGACGTCGAAACCCGTAAGCAGCGCGGCGAACTCAAGGAATTGCAGAAGTAGGATGGCGGAAGCAGAAGTAGGCTGGCAGGAATCGGATTTACAGAAGCAGGGATGATTTGATGCGCTGACTGCCGTCACACGATATTAGGGACAGCGGTAGTTTTTACGCACCATCCATCACTAACAGACGACCGCCACGCATGGTCTCCGTACATTTTGCTAAAACCGCTCGCTGATCAACTCCGCCGCCATCTGGCCGGAGAGTAGCGTCAACGGAATCCCGCCCCCGGGATGCACCGAACCGCCCGCGAAATACAGGCCGTTCAGCGCACGGCTGCGGTTCGCTGGTCGCCGGAACGCCGCCGAGCGCCCATTGGACGACAACCCGTAAATACTGCCCCGGTTGCTCGCGGTCTTCGCCGCGAAGTCTTCCGGCGTCAGGATCTGTTCCGTTTCCACCTTCCCCGCGAGGTCGATTCCGATTTCACCGAGCTTTCGCAGTACTGCCTCCCGCGTCTGCTCCACCGCTTCGTCCCAATCCTGCCCCGGCGCGAGGTACGGCATGTTCACCAGCACGAACCAGTTTTCGCAGCCGTCCGGTGCGTGGTCCCCGTCCACACGTTCAGTGATCGAGATGTACACCGTGGGATCGTCCGGCACCGTCAACGTTTCAAACAGCTGTTTGAATTCACGCCGGTAATCCTCTGAAAACAGGATGTTGTGATGCGACAGACGGTCGTGCTGCCCTTTCACTCCCCACAGGAACACCATCCCGGAGAGAGACGGCTCCAGCCGTTCCAGCTTCGCCGCCTTTGCCGCAAATTCCGGCAGTAAGCGCCGGTGCGCGGTGACCACATCCATGTTGCACAACACCGCATCCGCACGCATTTCCCCCACGCTGGTCTCGATCGAACGCACCTGCCTGCTGCGGTGACGAATCCGCCGAACCGTCGCGCCGGTGTGAACTTCCACACCCAGATCGTCCGCCAGCCCCGCCAACGCATCCACCAGCCGATACATCCCACCCGCGACATAGTACCCGCCAAGCGCGTATTCGACGTGTGGGATCACATTCAACGTCGCCGGTGCTTGAAACGGGTCCGACCCGTTATACGTCGCGTACCGATCAAACAGTTGCACCAGCCTCGGATCATCGAAATGGGCTGCGGTGGATTGGTGGACAGTGCGAAAGGCGTCGATTTTCGGCAGGCCGAGCAGGGATTTAAGATGCTGCGGTTTCAGCAACCGGCCGATTTCGTGGAAGGGTGTGAACAGAAAGACGTCTGCGGTCAGGTCATAGATCGTACGCGAGTAGTCGAGGAATCGCTGCAATGCCTTTCCATTCCCCGGCTTCATCGCGTCCAGGTTGTCGCGGAAACGGTCCAGATCGCTGTCCGCGTCGAGCACCGTTCCGTCCGGATAGAAATAGCGGCAGATGATTGGCAGTGGACGAATCGGCAGCAACTCCGAGACATCCTTGCCCACCGATGCGAACAAGTCGTCGAGTACGAACGGCATCGTCAGCAAACTTGGGCCGGTATCGAAACGGTACCCCGCCTCCCGAACCTCTCCCATCTTCCCACCGAGGGACGGATTCTGTTCCACCAGGCGGACCTTGTGCCCACGTGACGCCAGCCTGATCGCTCCGGCGAGACCGCCGAGCCCGCCCCCGATCACTGCAATTTCAGTCGGCATCGTTGCCCTTCGCCACCTTCATCCGCTCCCCCAGTTTCTCATACAGCACCAGCACCGACCCGAGCAACGCCATTCCGTAGAAAAAATCCTCGATCGGAATCGTGATCACCCGGAACCCGAGCTGAAACTCCTCGCCATACAATACCACCGGCCGTGCCGTCAGGTACATGTTGAAAATCGCCGTCAACCCGATCACGAAGAACAGGAAAACCGTTGCCCGACGACGCATGAAAACATTCACCCCAAGCACTCGATCGAGCAAAAAACTCGCCGTCATCGCGAAGCTGGCCAGCGCCGTGTATTCCTTTCCCATCAGCCAGAATACGATCCCCAGCACCGCAAAGCCAACCGTAATCGGAATCGACCCCACGCGCCAGATGACACACTCCCCCTCGAACGCCTGCCGCGCCTTCAACCCCTCCCAGATCAACAGGCACGCAAACGGCACCGTGAAAAAGAACAACCATTCACCCAACGGCAGTCCGAGCATCCTCAGCGGCAATGTGTAATCGTAGTTGAACCACCAGTGACGTCCGGTCACGGCGATATCCCACGCAATAAACACCGCCGCAACCGGCAACGTTGCCAGCAGCACCCGTGGCCACTTCTGCACGTAACGCATCGGCCGCATCCAGCTTGACGCCAGCGGTCCGGCCACAATCAGCGCGTTGAAAATGAGGTATTCGTAGATCATGAGTCGAAACTCAATCCCGTCGGTTCACTCAACGTGTATCAAAGTTAGGCATGTCTAATGTCTGATTCTGATTCAGCAAACCCCGCGCCGGATTCCATCAGACCGGGTTCGCTCGATGCGACTAACGAGACCACCTCATCTCCCCCGCAACATCGTGTCTCCACATGAGCAATGTTAGCTTTACAACGAATAAGCTGAAACCTTTTCTCATTCACTCCTGTCCACTTACCAGGGTGCATTGACGCGGACATCTTACCTGGGAGGTAGTGATGAGTCTGTTTCGTGTGCCATTGTTGGCCTGCCTGCTGTTGATCCTGTTCGGTACCTTCGCCGCTGTGGCACAAGATCCCGGTGACCGGCTTTGGGATGACACGTACACCGATGTGCTGAGTCTCGCTTCTCTTGCGCCAGCTGCAACGGGCCAGTTTATCCACGTTTCCGCGCGCGATTCGCTCCTTTATTTGCGCTGGGTGGATTCCGATGGTACCCGGCTGCAAACTGTGACCATCGTTGATCCAACCGGCGTGGATGTGCGCAAGATCGTGCCCCACCCTGACGGTGGCTTCATCCTCGTGGGAAAGACGAACGCCACCACGCCCGATGTCGGCGACGCAATGGTGATGCGAATCGATGCCGCTGGAACTATCACCTGGCAGCAATCGTGGGCAGTCGGCAACAACGATGAGGCGTCCAATGTCCTCGTCGATGAGGACGGCAACATCATCGTCGTCGGACGTGTTGGCGATTACCTCTCCGGCTACGACGGCTTCCTCTGGAAGCTCACACCGGACGGCGTCACGATCTGGCAGAATCCCATCGGTGGTCATGACGACGACTTCATCGAAGACATCATTCCGGCGATCGGCGGCGGCTACCTGGCCGTGGGACGCACCTACTCCATCGGCGCGGGCAGCTCAGACGGCTGGGCCGTCAAAACCTCCACCGACGGCGTCATCCAATGGGAACAGGCGTACGGGACGGACGGCTTCGAACTGCTCGCCTGCGCCACGGTTTGCGACGGCAACTATATGTTCGGCGGACGCATGGGCCCCGGCTTCAACACTGCGGCCTGGGTCGTATGTGCCGACGATACCGGTCTCTTCCAGTGGGACTACGGCTACGGCCAGAGCGGCTGGAACGGGTTCAACCGCTTCCTGCCCACCGGCGACGGCAACGTTGCCTTCTGCGGTGCCTACCAGGGCAACGACAGCACCTGGCTGCTCTGGGTCGGTGAGTTGACCCCGGCTGGTACGTTGAACTGGGAATCGACGCACGGCTTCATGCTCACCATCAGCGCGACCGGTCTCGACTTTTGCCCGGTGGACGGCGGCGGCTATGTCATCTGCGGACAGGGCAACAACAACGGCTGGCTCGTCAGCGTCTTTGACTTCCCGGACACCGTCCCACCGCTGACCGTTTCCGCCACACCGATCAACGAACCGCTCGTACTGCCGGCCTCCGGCGGCAACTTCCGCTGGATCGCCACCGTCGAGAACTCATCGGATTTACCAGTCACCTTCGACGCCTGGACCTCAGCCACTACGCCCAACGGCACCGAGGTTGGGCCATTGCAACAAATCAGCGGAATCACAGTTCAGCCGGGCTTCACGGCTTCAGCCGCACCCCGGCAAAGTGTCCCGTTTTACGCCCCCGCCGGCACCTACACCTACACTCTCTACGTCGGCGATGGAAACGATATCATCGCGGAGTCTTCCTTCACCTTTGAGAAGCTGCCCGGCCAGACCGCTGCGGACGCACCTTCCAACTGGACAGCAACGGGGATGGAATTCGCCACTTCTGACGCTTCCGAACTGACCCAACCGCGCCAGTTCGAGGTCCTGTCCGTCTACCCGAATCCGTTCAACGCGCAGGCCACAATCACCGTTCACCTGCCCGCAAGCGGCGAACTCGCGGTCACCGTCAACAACATTTCGGGTCAACAGGTCGCGGTGCTCGCTCGTGGACGGACATCCGCCGGGACCCACCAGTTCACCCTCGACGCCAACCATTTCGCCAGCGGAATCTATTTTGTCCACGCGACCCTGCCTGACGGAATGAATGAAATCCGCCGGGTCGCGCTGATCCGCTGATCGGCCGGTTTCTAACGATTACTGCAAGCACTCAGCCCGGACACTTCTGTGTCTGGGCTGAATGAACGCACTTCCATCCTGATGAAGTGGATCAAGTCGAACTGGTGAACAAACAGGGGGACGATCAGCATCGTCCCCTTAAGAAAATAGGGACAGACGCACAGCTGTCCCATTGAGCTGAAGCAGGATCGGCTGTATGCCCTATGGTTACTGGATTTGAAGGGTGCTTGATATCAAATCGATTTGAAATTGAGCTTTTAGACGGGATTCCGCTTCCTCCGACCTGTGCCGGAAGCGCACGTGCAGACCCCGCAAGTACAGATTTCTCATTCGATGGAAATCATGCCCCAAACGGATCATGCCACAATTGAACGCTGAGAGGTAATTATCCGCCAGCAAGAAGGTACAGTTGAGACACCGATCTGGAGCGCGATTACAACCTATCTGCTCGTCGCAATCCAAAAAACGGTTCCATCTCAACCCCAGTTCATACCAGATCCTGCAGATTCTGGGCATATCCCTGTTGAGATGTGTGCCGGTAAAACAACTGCTTAGCTCAAACCACGCTCCTGACCGAACCGACAACGATTCCAACCAGTTGGATTTCCTCAACTTTTAATGGGACAGCTGTGGGACAGACGTAGTTTGTGCGCATGATCTGTCACAAGTCATCCGTATCCACACCATCCCGAGCCGAATTCTGACACTCATGCCCGATTCACCCAGCCTTCGATTCCCACGTCCCCATCGTGCCCCGGCTGACACCTCAGCCGGGATCATCCGCACGGTCCAACGTTGATGCCCGCGGGAGCTTGGCTACCGCGGATCATCCGCCCGATTTCATCTCCATGCCCACGACATTCATGTCGTGGATCATCCACCCTTCATACGCATAAAAACAGTTGTGAATCCCCACCGTCCCCGGAGAACTCACGCTGACATTTACCTTCCACACGTGTACCTTCCAGCATTCAGACAACACCACCTGTACCGAGGCATGATCATGGCCAACGATCGCGCAGTCAACGCCGCAGGACGTTCCGTCCCGACCTTCGTCAACGAACGCGACCAGGTTCCGTACCAGGGTGTCGGCAAGTACCGCCCTTCCGGCGACAAGGCGACCACCCCGATCCGCACCTGCGCGGACTTCCCGGCGGACGGCAACAAAGTCGTCGGCAGCCTGCGTGAAGCGCTGGAAAAGGCCGGCCTCCGCGACGGCATGACCATCTCCAACCACCACCATTTTCGCAACGGCGACCTGGTCATGAACCAGGTGTTCGACGCCGCAAAAGAAATGGGCGTCAAGGACCTGATGTGGTTCCCGTCGGCATCGTTCCCGTGCCACGCGCCCCTGATTGACCGCCTCGAGGATGGAACCATCCACCACATCGAAGGCTCGATGAACGGCCCGCTCGGTGCGTACACCTCCCAGGGCAAAATGCGCGGCCTCGGCGTGCTGCGCAGTCACGGCGGCCGCTGGCAGGCGATCCAGGACGGCGATGTCTCCATCGACGTCGCGATCATCGCCGCACCCACCGCGGACATGTTCGGCAACGCCACCGGCGACCGCGGCCCCTCCGCTTGCGGCCTGCTCGGCTTCGCGCTCGCCGACTCGATGTACGCCAAGCACGTCATCGTCGTCACCGATAACCTCGTCCCCTTCCCCTGCTACCCGTGGCAGATCCAGGGGCAGAACGTGGACGCCGTCGTCGTCCTCGACAAGGTCGGCGACCCGTCGAAAATCGTCTCCGGCACCACCAACATCACCAAGTCCCCCGACCGCCTGCTGATCTCCGAACTGACCGCGAAATTCGTCAAGGCGACCGGCATCCTCCATGACGGCTGGTCGTTCCAGGCCGGCGCGGGCGGAACTGCGCTGGCGTTCGCCATCTTCGTGCGCGACATGATGCGTGAGATGGGCATCAAAGCCCGCTTCATCCGTGGCGGATCAACCCAGTATCTCGTGGACATGCTTGAGGAAGGCCTGACCGACTACATCCTTGACGGTCAGACCTTTGACCTGGAAGGCGTTCGCTCGATGCGCGAAAACCCGGGCCACATCAACACCAGCCCGTTCACCAGCTACAACTACCACGGCAAGGGGAACTTCGCGTCCATGCTCGATGCCGTCGTACTCGGCGCAACCGAGGTCGACGTCAATTTCAACGCCAACGTCGTCACCCACTCGGACGGTCAGCTCCTGCACGGTATCGGCGGCTGGCAGAACTGCCTCTTCAGCAAATGTACCATCCTGCCGATCCCGTCCATGCGCGACCGCATGCCGATCATCGTCGACGAGGTTACCACGCTGGTCGGTCCCGGCGAACTGATCGACGTGATCGTCACCGAACGCGGCATCGCGATCAATCCGCTGCGCCAGGACCTGATCGACCGCGTCACCGCGTGGAACAAACACGCCCCCGCCGGCGACACTCTGCCCCTGAAAACCATCCACGAACTGAAACACGAGGTCGAACGCCTCGCCGGTGGACCACCCCAGAAACCCGAACTGCTCGACAACGATATCGCCATCATCAAGTGGGTCGACGGGACTGTGATTGATGCGGTGAAGCAGGTTGCGGGTTGATGGGACTAAACTAATTTGTTCTATTCCGCATGATCATGAATCGTTGATTCCAGAGTTTCCCATGGCACATTCGCGATCATCAACCGAAAGCACAGCCACCACACATAAACGGCATGTGGCGAATGTGCAATCCCATCTGACAGAAGGCCGTGTGCCAGGTCGTTTCGCAGGTTGCCGCCGATCGGATTGGTCAGCAATGACTTCAACTCGAATACTAGGCGATCTTCAAGTACGGTTTCGATGTCCGAATGATCAAGAAGAGCACTGAGGCTGTTCTCCGTCTCGACGCCTTTTTCAATCCTAGTCGTCTTCAACCCGTTCCGCTTCATGAATAGGCGAACCATATGTTCGATCTGGGGAATCAGCAGATGGATGGCGGTATCGAATTCGAACTCGAAGCCATAGTACAAACCTTTTGCCCACAGCCCTTTCCGGTCATTCGGGATAATGTGGCTCAGCCGGCAAAGTTGAAGCAGATGGCCTTCCTGCACCCGATGCTCGTTGACAACAACCTGAAGCGCGGGTAAGATGAAACTTTGATATTTCAGTCCCATCTGCAGAAGGTGGTCTCTGACCATCAGGTTATTGAAAGCTTCTCGTGATCGCTCGCTGTCCGGGTCGTGAAGGTCGATGCCGCCGCTTCGGGCAACAACGCGACCGTCCGAACTGAGGTGGGTGGCTTGGATCAACGCTTGCAGTGGAGCTTGTGCATTCCCTTCCTCGACGCACTTCTTCAGAAATTCCAGGTCGGCTATGTCAGTGATTTCGGCCAAGATTCGTAGTGCATCGTCGAGGCTTTTCCCCTGAATGCGTTCACGGCTTAGTGTGACCACTTCCGAAATATCCACCTTCGTGGAGAATTGTGTCATTTCATCAAGGGACAAAACACGAGACTCTTCCATCTTGCCCCGAAGCCGTTCAAGCCGCTCTTCACCGTTGAAGTCCGGTCGCATTTTTCGCGGGATCCGACGTAGAGAATTGAACGCGTTCTCGAAGAAGTCAGACGCCACACTGTGCCGCGTGTCGTCATTTTTAATCTGAGCTGAGGCAAACTTCTCCCAGTGTTCAGCAATCTCGGAATAGAGCCGATGAACTTGATCCTTCTGCAGGTCCTTGTTGTACCACGTCGCTGCATCTTCCAGAAGCTTTATGTACCTGTGATCATTCGGCTTTTCTTGCGGTGTTTTCGCAGCTTCTTCAAGTCGCGCTGCGATAACTGACAAGTCTTCCTTCTTGGCCAAGGACTCAAGGATTTCGGCAATCCATGTTGTTTCGTATCCCTTCACAACATCTTCAGAATACAATCGATCTAGCAAGATCTGCCGCATTTGAGCGCGACGATCCTCGGCGATTCTACCTAGACTGCCAGCAAGCTGAATCGCCCGCTTCCAAGCTTCGCGGCCCTCCATAATGAAGCTGCGGTGGTTCAGTGGGTAGGAGCGATAGGCATCGATGGCGATGAGGGCGTTCTTGTGCTTGTCTTTCCGGTCCGTCAGTCGGAGCCAGAGGATGTCCGCAATACGAGCTCTGAGACGGTAGTCATCGATTTCGGGAAGTATGACTTCAAGGTTTTGCAGATCAGCATCGGTGAAGTCGTCGGGGATCGCGGTGCGTTTGTTACCCCAACGAATACTTGGCCGGAGCGGTTCGTGAATACTGTCCCCCTTGATCATCATCGAACTGACATCGGACAGCAGCCATAGCACCTTCCCCTGCTCAATCTCTCCTGCATCCAGCTTCGCTTTGGCGGCATTCGATAATTCGTTCCGAGCGCCGTAGACAGCAAGATCATCCTCATCAGCGCCCATAGCTTCACGCCAGCCGCTCCCATGGACGTGCTCGAGCTTCACCTTCAAATCATCGGGGTAGAGATCGTCGGACATGCAATTGCTCCGGTTTATATTTTCCTACTTTTGCTGGTGCTCCTTGTACACTGTAGCCTGATTAAGCAAGCGTAGCCCGGCAATCCCTATTGCCGGGACCTGTTCAGCCGCCGAAGGCGGCTACCGCAAAGTTAGGAAAATAAATTCTGCAACTGAAGTGATACATCCGACTGACACAAAATCAAATGCCGTGGCGGGTAGCCCGGTTTGCTCGTCAAACCTGGGGTCACCCCAACAACCTCTTCGCCAGCAGTTCCTGCATGTTCCGGCGGCCATCGGCGATCAGATAGACGATTACTCGATTGTCAGCCACTTCGTAGAGAATGCGGTAGGGTTTGAAGAAAACTTCGCGCAGATGATCCTCTCCCAACTGTCGTGCCTCTTCTACGACAGTACCTCGATTCGGAAATGACTTCAGCGAATCAATCGTCGCACGAAGCTTGTCATAAACAAACTGAGCGGACTCAAGCGAATCGTGCACTCGAATGTAGCCAACAATCCCCGCCAGGTCCGTCTTTGCATCGGTTGTGAGTTGAACCCGGTAGTTCATTCGTCAGTGAGGTGGTTTCTGCGAATTTCCTCGAATGCCGCATCCATGTCATGGACTTCGCCCGCTTCGACCTGCTTACGTCCCAACGCCAGAATCTTCAGCAACGCCAACGTTTCCTGCGTCTGCTCATACGTCGAGATATCCTGCAGCACAGCCTTCCCCTCACCGTTCTGCGTGATGATCATCGGACCACCAGCTTCGGACAGGTTTCGCAAGATTTCGGACGCGTGCGCCTTCAAGTAACTCACTGGTTTGATGTTGGTTAGCTTCATCATGACCTCCGTGTTGACCATAATATAGTCCGAACTCCGGTCATGTTCAACCTCGTCATCGCGTCCTGCGGAAAACAATCAGCCGGACGGGTGGCCCGGGGCTTCAGCCTCGGGTCTCATATCCATTCTTCTGCGGTCGGGAGGCCCGGTTTGCTCGTAAAACCGGGTGTCACTTCAACAAACGTTTTTCCAGAATCTCGTTCAGATCCCGACGCCCGTCAACAACCAACCGCACAATCACACGATCTGCCTCGACAGTGTAGTAGATCTGGTACGGCTTGAAATGGATCATGCGGAACCTGTATTCCCCCAAGGCTTGCAGCGAGTCCGGGATTGCTCCGCGCTTGGGGTGCTCAGACAGTGATTGTGCGGTTTCCTGGATCTTGTTTACCACATGGTCTGCTGCTTCTGTGGAATCCTGCGATCGAATGTACTGTGCGATCTCGTAGACATCACGTTTTGCGTTGCTGGCAATCTGCACACGAAAGCTCATTGTTCTTCACCGGCCAGCTTTGAACGGATATCTGCAAATGCTGAATCGAGATCCTCAACCTCTCCACGCGCCACCTCCTGATCACTGAGATAGAGAATCCTCAGCAGTGTGATCGCTTCCTTCTGCTTTTCGAATTCATTGATATCCATCAGAACAGCCGCCCCCTCACCATGCTGCGTAATCACATAGGGCTTGCCGGTTTCCTTCAGATCTTTCAACACCTCGGCGGCGTGCGACTTGAGGTAGCTGATCGGTTTAATGCGACGGCCGTCTATCATCGGTCTTTCTCCTGTCTTGGTAACGGTCTAAATTAATACCGTATTCAGCCCCAAAACAAGACTTTTTCCGTTCACACTGTTCACCGCGTAGCGGTGAAGCTTGGGCGCAACTCATGCCTTCCTCACCGCGACGAAACTTGCCACATCGAACACCGCGACGCGGTGAAGCGTGAGTAGCGTAAGGCTTCAGCCACAAGATGGGTGGCCCGGGGCTTCAGCCTCGGGTCTCATGTCACCGGACTTACCCGTGCGGGATACCGCCGCCGTTTCCTTCGCCGAACGGATCGAGGAAACGACCGGACCGCAGCTCGGCGAACGCCTGCCGGAGTTCGTCCTCGGTGTTCATCACGATCGGGCCTTTCCATGCGACCGGCTCACGCAACGGCTGCCCACTGACGAGCAGGAAACGGATGCCCTCTTCCCCGGCCTGCACCACGACTTCGTCGCCACGGTCGAACAGCACCAGCGACCGGTTCTCGACCTCCTGCCACGCCAACTCTTCCGTCCCGTCGGGCCGTTCGGTCATCACCGGTTGCGGGTCGGACGCGTTCGCGAAAACTCCAGACCCGGCGAAAACATACGCGAATGCATGCCGCTGCGTCTCGACCGGAATCCGGCGCCGGACACCCGGCGGCACCGAGATGTCGACGTACACCGGA
Source organism: bacterium (assembly GCA_020444425.1). GTDB lineage: Bacteria > Electryoneota > Electryoneia > Electryoneales > Electryoneaceae > BMS3BBIN04. The sequence goes on from JAHLLB010000026.1 coordinate 61,927, forward strand.
TCGGCGGCGATGCCTTCGACCGGTCCACGTTTGCCCCAGAAGTCACCGGTGATGATGCGTGCGTGGGTACCGTCATCTTCGGTCTCTTCCGGGATATCCCTGGCCAGGATCTCTTGGTAGCGCGGCGCGACCATCTTCTTGTCCGCTGGCAGGTTCGCCCAGAGCTGGAACCCGTGCATCCGGCCGTCGGCGTCGCCCTTCGGCATCTCCTGGTGCAGAATTCCACGGCCGGCAGTCATCCACTGCACATCGCCTGGCGCAATCGTGCCCTTGTTGCCCATGCTGTCGCCGTGATCGACCGTCCCGGCGAGGACGTAGGTGATCGTCTCAATTCCACGGTGCGGGTGCCACGGAAAACCCTTGAGGTAGTTTTCCGGACGTTCATTGCGGAAATCGTCCAACAACAGGAACGGGTCGGTCGCGTCGGTGTCGCCGAACCCGAACGCGCGCCGGAGATGGACACCCGCGCCTTCCAGCGTCGGCACGGAGGACGAATGGCGTTTGACAGGTCGTATGCTCATGGGGAGCTCCAGGATCGTTATCGCAAAGTTCGGCAGCCCGAACCGTACACAAGATACACGGATGGAGCTGGAATGGTTCCCCGAGGCTTGAGTGCGAGGACTTGGCAGGAAAACTCGGTGCCTCTATCAGGCGGATCTGACATTCAGAAGCACGTCCTACCACAACAAATTGTCGCTACCTGGTTTGGTGACCATGACCTCGCCGCCCATACCATCGACATCGATATAGTAGCGGTTGTTGCGCATGGTGACGACGGCGTTCGGCATGTAGGTCTTGTTCGCCTTGAACTTGATCACCGCCTGTTTCCACGTGCCACCCTTGTCGAATTCAATCAGCGTGTTCGAATCCTTGAATCCCTTGAACTTGGGCGACAGCTTGCCTTTTTCCACGATCACGTTCGCTTCTCCCTCTACGAGCTCTGAGCCATGAGCAATCACGATGAGCAAAAACCTGCATACAACCACGTGTGGTTCTTGTCATCCGGCGCTTTCGTGAAAGGTAGCCATCGCAACCCGAACTGCAAAGCGGTGTTGAGCAGGCTGGAAAGATCCAGCGGACGCTTGCACCAGGAGTCGGAAACATCCTGTTTCGGGTGCTACCTTACAATTGCAAACCGTCACCAACTGTCACGGGGGGAAGCGTGTTGATCCGGCACCTGGTGTTGTCTCTGATCCTGACCACGATGTTCATCCTCAGCGCCCCGTGCGACGCCTCGGAACTCCCGTTCAATACGCCCCCGGATACGACCGTCCACAAGTGGACCGGTCACAAGCCGACGCATGTGATCAGCATTCACCCACTGCAGGGAATCGGACTGGGAATCGCTGGAAGCTACGAGCAGTCCTTCGGTGAGAAACACGGAATCTACCTCGAAGGTGGATCCTGGCTCTACCACAGCTGGGTTGCGAAAGTTGCCTACCAACGCTACAGCCCTCGCTACGACGGTGAACCCGCAATCATCAGCCCGTACTGGGGAGCGTTCCTGCGAGCGGGACGGATGCTTCGTGAAGTTGGGTCTGACCATTTCGACATGGTCAACGTGAATGCGGGATTGTATTACGGACGGTCCTTTACCATGGGCCGGTACATTCGTGTCGCGGGACGGTTCGGTGTCGGCATGCCGTTGTACTGGAATATCACGTGGACGCCCGAAGAACCGCCGGTGGCCAGTCTCGCTGAGATCTTTTCCATGGTCTACGTGTCGGTCGAATTGGGGGTCTCCGTCGGATTCATGTGGTAGGTTCTCGCCCACTTTCAATTCTCCTTAGCCTTCAGTGGGTCCGCGTCAGCAAGTTTTTTGACACGGGTACTTCCTGTTTTTCCGTAGTCCGCAGCCCGCAGCCCGCAGCCCGAGGTACACGGGTCCGCATCAGCAAGTTTTTTGACACGGGCACTTCATGTTTTGCCGGGGCCCGCAGTCCGAAGTCCACTTCCCTGTTCACCATCGGACGAACAGTGTTCGCAGGCGGACGGTCGAACTGTCGATCCCACCCTTCAGCCCGAGTTTTGATCAATGATAGCTTGGAGTTCGCTGCACATGTGTCCGGTCCTCCGCTGGCATAAGGCTTGCCTTCCATGTCTCGATGGGTCCGTCACAATCGAGCGACAGGAACGAGGAACTGCGACATGATCCGGAATTATCTGCTGGTCGCCTTGCGTCAGCTGGGACGTAACAAACTCTACAGCCTGATCAACATCCTCGGCTTCGCACTTGGGTTGACGGTATGCATGGTGATCACGTTGTACGTCTACGACGACCTCTCCTTTGACCGGATGCACGAGAGCGGCGACCGGATTGTGCGTCTCTACACGATTGACCATGCAGCGGGTGTCAGCAGTGCGCATGTCGGCATTACCAACCCTCCAATGGCGCCGAAGCTGGTGGAAACTGTACCTGAGGTCGAAACGGGTGTGCGCGTTTCAACCTGGGGGCAGGTGCCGATGCGCCTCGAGGATGAGACCACGATCAACACTCAAAACATGATCGCTGCGGGTCCGTCCTTTTTCGACGTCTTCGATTTCGAAGTGCTGCGCGGTGATGCGGCTGCCGCATTGTCGGAACCCGAGCAAATGCTGCTCACCCCCACCCTGGCGAAAAGATTATTCGGTGACGAAGACCCGATCGGAAAGACGGTCGAAATCGGCGGAAGCAGGACTGCGGTGCAGGTAACGGGCATCGTCGCCGAATGTCCGAACAACTCCCACCTGCAGTATGACGCAATCGTATCGTTGCATGAAACCGAGAATTTCCAGCAGTGGTTGACACAATGGAACAGCCTGTCGATCACAGCCTACCTGTTGCTGAAACCAGGCACCGATCCGATGCAGGTTGAGGAAGCAGCGAAGCAGATCTGGGCGGAAAACGGCGAGGTCGATGTCTGGGAACCCAAGGTCCAACCGCTGCTTGACATTCATCTGCATTCCAGCCACATGCTGTACGACAACAATTTCGCCAAGAGTGACATTGACCAGGTCTACGCACTGCTGGTGATCGGTGGCTTCGTGCTGCTGATCGCGGCGTTCAACTTTATGAACCTGTCCACCGCGCGGTCGCTGAACCGTGCCCGTGAAGTCGGGATGCGGAAGGTTGTCGGCGCGCGCCGGTCACAGATGATCGGCCAATTCCTTGGCGAATCCATTCTCACCACCCTGATTGCGATGACTGTGGCTGTGGTCGCGGTGGAAGTGCTCTTGCCATCACTGAATGATTTCTTCCGCAAGTCGCTGGAGCTGAACCTGATCGGCAGTCCGACAACTCTGCCGATCCTGATCGGGATCGCGGCTCTGGTCGGTGTTCTGGCCGGCTTCTACCCGGCGATTGTGCTGTCATCCTTCCGGCCGTCGACGGTGTTGAAGGGAGAGTACCGGCGCGGCAAGGGTGGTTCACGTCTACGTCAGGCGCTGGTGATCGGACAGTTTGTCGTGTCGGCGGGATTGATCGCGAGTACGCTCATCGTCAGTCAACAACTGCATTTCATCCGCACGATGAACCCGGGCTATGACCGGGAAAATGTGCTCACGTTCACTGCCGGCGGAAACCAGTCCGCTGAGTTGCGTCCCGTCCTGCTGGAAGAACTGCAGAAGTTACCAGAGGTTGTCAGCGCATCGGCCTCCTGGAATCTGCCGGGTCGAACCCACGGGCGCACCGGCGTCGAACCTGAGGGCACCAGCGAAGATGAAACCTGGATTGTCAGCCAGAATGTGATCGACCACCGTTTCCTTGCGAACCTCGATATTGGCTTGGTAGAAGGCCGGAATTTCTCGACTGAATTTGGTTCCGACACAACCAGCTCGATCCTGATCAACGAAGCCGTCGCGCGTACCCTGGGTTGGGACGATCCGGTCGGCATGCACATCTTCCAGGGGCAGGATTCAACACGGCAGGAATTCACCGTTGTCGGCGTGGTGCAGGATTTCCAGTTCGCCAGCGTACGGCATGAAATCGAGCCAATGGTGTTCTGGTATTCGCCCATCGGGGGTGGCACGATTGCCGTACGTCTCGCCGCCGGTCAGGTCAATGAGGGTGTGGAAGCCGTTGAACGAGTCTGGAATGAGGTCGTCAGCGGGGAACCGTTCGAATACTCGTTCCTCGATGATGAGTTCAACGATCTGTACCAGGATGACCGCAATTTCGCAAGTGTCGTACGTGGATTCAGCGTGCTGGCGATTGTCATCGCCTGCCTCGGGTTGCTCGGCCTGTCCGCTTACGCCGCCGAAAGCCGCCGGAAAGAGATCGCCGTGCGGAAGGTGCTGGGGTCAGGCGAGGGACGGATCCTCGGCATGCTCGCCGTCGAGTTCCTCAAGCTGGTGTTGATAGCCAGTGTGATCGCCGCCCCATTGGCGTATTTCGGGATGCAACGGTGGTTGGAAGAGTTCGTATACCGGATCGACCTGACGGTGATACCGTTTGTGTTGGCGGCCCTGATCGCGATGGCGATTACCATGCTGACCGTATCGTGGCAGGCGTGGCGCGCAGCACGTACCCGGCCGGCGATGGTGCTGAGGGCGGAATAAGGACGGGCTCGGGGCTCGGGGCTCGGGGCTCGGGGCTCGGGGCTCGAGGCTCGGGGCTCGGGGCTCGGGGCTCGGGGCTCGGGGCTCGGGGCTCGGGGCTCGGGAAGATAATCAAGTGCGGTTGACCCGCGATAACCACTTCGTGGCTTATCACGGGCACCAACAAGTTGCGGACGTCAGAAGATATGTGCCCCTGATGGCTCCGCCAGCAGGGATCATCCAACGTCGCATGAACCGCACCTGCACGCAAGCACGGACCTGATCGATTCATCAAGATCCGAATGACCCGCGTTGGCAGAGCCAACACGGGCAAGAGTTTTCTTCTTAACCGGACGGATGATCCACGACATAAATGTCGTGGGCATGTGCGGGAAACGGACGGATTAAGCGCGTTGGCAGAGCCAACACGGGCAAGAGTAAATCTAAAATGCCCACATACGAAGAAACCCGGGTCGCAAGACGACCCGGGCCACCCAATCATGCGTTGTCAGACGACCTAATACAGCAGATCGTTGAGGTCGGATCTAGTGCACCAATTTGTTTAGCTTGGGTCTACTGCACCAGATCGTTGAGTTCGGGTAACGTATCGGTGCGGCCCTTGTTCTGCACGACCAGCCACTCATACAGCGGTTCGTAATACTCCAGCATCGCGGACGCCGACAGTCCGGAACCCGTCTTTTCCCGCAACAAATCGTCGCTATCCACCGTCGCCCCCTGCTCGAGAATCGACCAGAGGAACTCACCGGTCTCGGTGCTGCCGAAGTAATCGGTCGCGTGCGGATCCTGCTTCAGGATCGTTGTCGAGATGTACTCATGAAGCTGGTGCAGCAACACCTCGGACAGCGCGTAACTGTAATAACTCGCTGGATGATTATTGATGTGGGTCTTGGATGCGGCGTCGCAAAACTCTTCCCCACGCGGCTCGGGCGGGACAATGCCCTGGTACTCCAGCTTCAACCGCCACCAGTATTCGTTGAAGTGGTCCTCGGACAGATTGTCCGCGTACAACGCGTGCTCAAATTGCGTCATTACCCCTGCCGACCACGGGATAAACACGACATTGAGCAGCGCTTCCTTGAGCAACGACTGCATCGGATCGACCTGTGCATTGGCGGCGACAAGGCCGCGACCAGCGAGGAACGGTTGCTGCTTGCTCGCAAAACCGAGCAGACTGCCAACGGCTTCGTGGAAGGCACGGTTTGCGCCGTCGCGCAACAACGGCGGCACGTCAGAATTTGAATACGCCAGAAAGTAGTAAATATGCCCGAACTCGTGATGCACTGTTTCCCACCAGTCGGCGTCCGGTTCAACACTCATCAGGCAGCGGACGTCATCCTCGAGGTTGATGTGCCAGGCGGATGCGTGGTTGTTTTTCTTGTACTTTACGCTTTGCTGAAGGGGATACAACGAAGAGCGCTGCCAGAACGTTTCCGGGAGTTGCGGATAACCGAGGCTGACGTAAAAATCCTCGCCGGCATGCACAATCGATTCCGCGCTCTTCCCCTGCAACGCGGCATCCAGATCCAGACCCTCGACGGTCAGTACCGGTGACCATTCCTGCCCCCAGCGATTGGGCAGCCAGTGCGCGGGAAGCTGCTCCGGGACCGGTTGCTGGTAACGTTTCGCCAGCTCGTACCGCGCCCAGGTGTGCAGCTCCCGGTAGAGCGGACGCAGTTCCTGATTGAGCTGATCGGTCAATGCGAGTAGTTCGTCCGTGCTCATGCCATAGTCGGACGCCATGTACTGAAAGAAATCCTCATAGCCCAACGCCTGCACGGTGCCATTGCGCAATTCGGCGAGGTTCGCCAGACCGTCCTTCAGGCCGATGCCCACCTCCTTGGATGAACGCCACACCCGCAACCGCTCGTTGATGTTGGACGATTCACGCAGGATCTGGTCGATCTCGTTGGCGCTGATCGGCTTGCCGTTCACGGTAAACTCGAAGCCGTACAACGCCCCATTTTGCGCGTTTTCTGCTGCAATGCGCCGTGGGACAAGCTCACCCGCCACCGCCGGATTGTTGCCCGCCATGTAGAGGATCTTCTCCAGCTGCCGCCGTTGCAGATCACTCAGCTGGTCGGCGTGCATCAAAAAATCGGTCGCCAATGTGACATTCTCCTGCGATCCGGTGAAGTCCGCCAGCGCTTCTGCGGCGGCGTTGGCCCGCTTCGCATTGGTGCTGTCACCAGGAACGATCATCACATTCGCCTGCCACTGTGCGGACTCATTTTCGGTGTATAACTTGACATAGCGACCGCTGTAGTCAGCGAGAAAGGTGTCGGCATCTTTCCGCAGATTTTTGGTGTTGTTTTCCGAACAGCCGACGGTGAGCAGCAGAAAAACCAGCAGCGGGAACAGATTGAGACGTGTGGCGTGGAGCAGCTTCATTTCAAAATCCCAAGTGGTTGAGCAAATGAAAATAAATGGGTGAAGAACGACAGGTCTGCCTCACGTACGGCGCTAGCGGCCTGAAGTTCCACGGGACATCTATCAGTTGGACAGTGCAGCGTAAACCAAGAACGGGACCGACGCTGAATCGGTCCCGTTACACTCGCGGCACTCCCGGCGCCATCAGGCTACTCCCCGGCCAACTTCTCGAGCAGTTCCTCGCTGATGTCGAAGTTCGAGTAGACCTTCTGCACGTCGTCGTGATCGTCCAACTGCTCCATCATCTTGAGCAGCGTTCCGGCGTGCTTCTCGTCGACATCCATGTAGTTCTGCGGCACGAGGGTCGATTCTGCGCTGGTGATGTTGACGCCAATCGCCTCCAGCGCGTCCTTCAAGTCGTTCAGCAAATTCGGCTCACCGGTAACAGAAAACGTGCCATCGTCCTCCATCACCACATCCTCCGCGCCCGCTTCCAGCGCGGCTTCCATGACATCGTCTTCCGTCTTCTCGCCGGGTTCAAGCTCGACCACTGCCTTGCGGTCGAACATGAACGCGACGGCATTCGTCTCCGCCAGATTCCCGCCCAGCTTGCTGAACAGGTGACGGATTTCGCTGACGGTCCGGTTGCGGTTGTCGGTAATCGCCTCGACAATCACCGCCGCGCCGCCGGGGCCGTAGCCCTCGTACGTCACTTCCTCGTACGCCACGCCCTCGAGTTCGCCGGTGCCCTTCTTGATCGCGCGCTCAACGTTCTGCAACGGCATGTTCGCCTGCTTGCCCTTGTCGATGGCAAGCCGCAACCGCGGGTTCGAATCAGGATCACCACCGCCCATGCGCGCAGCAACCGTGATCTCCTTGATCAACTTGGTAAACACCCGGGCGCGGGCAGCGTCAGCAGCACCCTTCTTGCGCTTGATCGTTGACCATTTTGAATGTCCGGACATCCCACACTCCTGAAAAGAAGTCGTATGCAAGTCGAAAGAAAGTCGAAAGAAAGTACAAAGTCGAAAGTCGAAAGTCGAAAACACGTCAAAGAAAGTAAAAGATAGTAAAAGACAGGAACTGATAGTAAAAGATTAAAAGAACTAAAGATCAAACCACAGATTCCAGATATGGATGCGAAAGAGCTTCATACAGCGATCTAATACGACCTGAACACCAAATACTACTTTAACTTCTTGTACTTTGTACTTTGTACTTTGTACTTTGTACTTTGTACTTTGTACTTTGTACTTTGTAC
>JAHLLB010000027.1 GCA_020444425.1 bacterium
GTGCCCCTGATACCTGCTGGCTGTGCCCCTGATACCTGCTGGCTGTGCCCCTGATGGCTCTGCCAGCAGGGATTGCCCGTGTTGGCTCCGACAACGCGGGTTGTCCGCCCGGGCTTGGGGACACCTGTCGGCACAGATCGTGCGGGTACACAATAGCCACCGCGTTGTATACCCGATACTCTCACCTCGTTTCGTCTTCAACGAGTGCCGCCAGATGTCCCCGTAAGAGGTTTCGATGCTCTTGCCCGTGTTGGCTCCGACAACGCGGGTTGTCCGCCCGGGCTTGGGGACACCTGTCGGCACAGATCGTGCGGGTACACAATAGCCACCGCGTTGTATACCCGATACTCTCACCTCGTTTCGTCTTCAACGAGTGCCGCCAGATGTCCCCGTAAGAGGTTTCGATGCCTGCGGAAGCTCTGCTACCGCGGGTCCGCGTATACCCCGATGGCAAAAAGGCTCGTCAGGATGATCCGTCCTTTTGTGAACCTCGAAGCGTTGGATTGCCCGCTCTCTTACTCCTGTCTCGTGTCTCGAATCCGTCCTCTCATCCCTCAACGAGCGTCCCATCTCTTACCTTCCGTGTCATGGGAACGATGGAACGATGGACAGGCTTACCGGGTGCTGGGCGATTCTCCGCGGCGCTGGAACGCGCGGTGGACACTGCCCGGTCAGGTCGTGCGGTATGGTGGATTGTGGATGGCCGCCGTCAGGGGGAACGGGTCGAGCGCGCCCTGCTCGAGGCCTGCCCCGATGGTATTGCCGGGGTGGAGATTGTCACCGTCAACCGGCTTGCCCAGTGGCTGCTTGAGGATGCCGGCACGCCGTTAAACCCGGTCTCGCCGACGTTGCGGGAGCTGATCTTCCGGTCGCTGATCGGCGAACGCGAATTCGCAGCCCGTTGGACACCGCCCGACAGCGCGGGGTGGGTGCGGAAGGCGTCGCAGCTGTTCGAGCGCACACACGCCTCCGGTCCGGACAGTCTCAACCGAGACCAGCTGCGCGCGCGTTTCCCGTGGATGCCGGCGCTGTATCAAGCGTATGACCGTTGGCTGCAAACTGCGCAGCGTCAGGATGAAGCCGCCCTGGCCGGATTGGCGCTGCGGCTGCTCGAGGATGATCCCGCCACACTGCCCGGGCTGTTGATCGTGGATCGGCTCGCGCCCCTGTCCCATCGCCTGGAACACCTGCTTGGCGCGTTCGCCGGGACCGTGGATGCCGCGATTCGTCTCGTGGATCAGACGGACGGTGTCTTCGCGCTCGCGTCGCCCGATCCGGATCGTGAGGCATTATGGCCGCAGGCAACCGCGACCCGCCCCTTCTCCAGCCCTGCCGCCGCTTCGGCGTTTGCCCGCGAGTTGTTCACCGTCAGCGCGACACCGGACGACGATCCCAATCCGAGCCGTGTCCCTCCGCCGCATAATAGCGCGCTGTGGTTCCATCCTGACCCGGCCGCCGAAGCGCAGATGGTGCTGCGCGACGCCGCGTATTGGGTGCATGAGACGCCTGTCGATGAATCGGACATCGCGATTGTCTGCGCCGATCTGAACGGGACATTGCCCCGTCTGCGTGAACTGGCTGACTCGTACGGATTGCGGCTGGACGCGTCCCGCAGCTGGCCGTTGATCGCTCGTCCGCTGGCAGTGCTGGTGCTCGACCTGTTGTCGTTGCGCACGGCTGGATTGCAACGTAACCGCTTGACTTCGTTGTTGCTTAACCCGCTTGTGAAGTATAAAAAGCAGCTCAGCTCACGGGAAAATGTGCTGCTGCTGGACACGGCGGCGAAGGAAGCCGGGGTGCGCGGTGGACACGGCACCTTCGAGCGCGAGTGGGCCGGTCCGTTGAAGCGGGTGATCGAGTTGAAGCGCAGGCCTCGCCGCGTCCCGGACGATCCTGAGGACGAAGCGCGGGTCCGTGCGGCGGCGGAGCAGGAGGCGAATACCCTCGCCGCCAGCCTCATCGAGCTGCGCGATTTGATCAACCTGATCCACAGCATTCCGGACAATTGCAGCGCGGGCGAGTTGCAGCAGTGGTTGGATTCCCTGTTCGCCGAATTGGACATCGATTCACGTCTGCACACCATCCTGCGATCCGGCGGCGACCTCGACGAACGGTTGACGCTTGGTCGCATCAACGTGTTGTTCGCCAACCTCGCTCAGATGGCGCCGGGCGAGCATCGGCGTCCCCTGGCGCGCTGGGTCGAATTGATCCGGCAGGGCATGCAGCGGATGACGGTCAGCGAGCCGCAACGCATTCGTGCCGGGATTCCCGTACTCGTGCCGGGCGACCTGCGCGGCCTTCGGGTGAAGGTGTTGTATCTGCTGGGGTTGACCGACGAACGGTGGCCCGCGAAACCGGATGTTGACCTGATCGACCCGTTCTCCAGCGCCCAGGGGGTGCAATCGCTGGCTGACGCCCGCGCACTTACCCTCGAGGCCTTTCTCGCGGCGGAGTATGTGCGCATCTCCTGCCCGTGCCCGCTCGAGGAGGAACACAACCAGTCTCCGTCGCCGTTGCTGCAGGAGCTGGTCCGTGCCGACGGAAATCTGGTTGAACCGTTGAACCACCAGGCGGAACCAGAAGAGTTTCGCGGCCTGGTCGACCTGCTCCCTGCGCTGGGGCGGGACTTGTCGGTGCCGGACGATACCCGCATCGGGATCGCAAAGCGCCGGTTGGCTGCCGCAGCCTCGCAAGTGGAAGAACGCCCGCTGCGTGCGGCGTGGCACGGCATCCGTGTCGAATCCATGCGACAGAATCCGGAGACGTTGACCCGGTACGAGGGGTTGTTGGCCGGGTCTCCGGTGGGCGAAAAGCTCGCCGCCGCCATCGCGGACGAAAATGTCAGCCCGACACGGCTCGATACCTACGCGCAGTGCCCGATGAAATTCTTCCACAAGTATGTGTTGAAGGTGCAGGAGCTGCGTGAACTGGAAGATGAGATTGATGCGCTGACGTTGGGCAGCCTCGTGCATGACATCCTCGCGCGTACGGTGCAGGAGCTGCGCCGGATTCGCGGGACGATACAGGTTGACCTCGGCGAAAACCCGGACGAAACCGCACGGGTGATGCATGAGATCGGTACGGCGTTGATTGAGGAGCAGCGGCTACCGTCCGTGTACTGGGATTTGCTTCGGGACGACCTGCTCGGCGGATTGGTTGACGACAATCCAATCGGACGTTTGAAACAAGCGCTTGAAGACGAAAAACCGGATGCACGTGGGGCTTCAAAGGTAAAGGGCGAACGGGTTACACACATCGAAGCCGGTTTCGGTTTGGAGCGGGAAGAGGGTCACGATGTGTTGCTCGAGGCCCCGTTGCGACTTGAACAGGATGGCGAAACGGTCGAATTTCGCGGCCGTATCGACCGCATCGGCCTGCATCCGGACAAGGGTTGGCGTGTGTGGGATTATAAAACCAGCGCCAAGGCCCCGGCGACGGACAAGGAAATGCGGCTGGGTTTGAAATTCCAGCTTCCGGTCTATCTGTGGACGTTGCAGAAGGCGCTGACAGATGGCGCAATTGCCGATGTCGCCGAGGTGGATCAGGCAGGATACTACCTGCTTCGGCGATTCAAGGAAGATGAAAAGCAGGTTTCGTTTAGCGGACTGGTCCCGGTGAAGAAGTTCGCCGAGTTTTCGGATGATCTGCTCGCCCGTGTTTTCGAACTACGCCGGTCTATCGAAGCGGGGCGTTTTCATCATCCTCTCAGCCAGAACAAAGAACTGTGCCCAGACGACAAGTACAACAACTGCCCGTTCAAGAATACTTGTCGCCGTGACCATTTTCTCTTCCGGCAACGCGCCACACGGCTTGATCGGGATGCGTTGAAAGCGGCGTACCTGTTTGATTTCCAACCGGATTTGGTCGCGAAACAGGAGGGTGACGCATGAACAAGCCGATCACCTTCCGTCCCGCGCAATTGCGGGCGCTCGACCTGAACGGTGGCAAGCTGGTGGTTGCCGGCGCGGGCTCGGGCAAGACGACGGTGCTGGCGGAACGGTATGTCCGTCTGCTCGAATCCGGCCTGCGGCCCGGCGAGATTGTCGCGATGACCTTCACCCGCAAGGCGGCATCATCGTTGCGCTCCAAGGTGTACGCCAACTTGTTGAACCGCGAACAGGAACAGGCCGGGAACGCGCGTTTCTGGCGGGAGTTGCGCGATGAGATGCAAACGGCGCACATCAGCACCATTCATTCGTTCTGCAGCAGTCTGTTGCGTGCCTACCCCGCTGAGGCGGGAATTGATCCGGAGGCGTCCGTCGGACCCCGCGCGACGGTGATTCGGCAACAAACGCTGCGGGATCACCTGCAACGGCTGGCGTACCGGCGGGACGACGACCTTCGCGCCCTGTTGGCCGTGTTCAGCGCGGAACGTCAGAAGAACACCGAAGAGGTGTGCAACCTGCTGCTGCAGAATCCGCCGCTGCTGCGCGCGATTGAACGTGCCGAGCAGGACCTGGACGCCGCCAACGCGTACCTCTCCTCCCAGGCCCACCAGCTGCGCGACCTGTTTTCAGATGATGAAGACGACAACAAGCCGATTCACCCGGATCATCGCGATTTCATTGCCACGTTGATCGCTGCCCGGCGTGTGGTCGCACCGTTGTTGCCCGACGCTGCCGAACCCCGGGTGGCGCTCAGCTTCGACGATCTCGAGCATCTGACGTATGCGTTTCTGGCGGATAATTCATGGGCGGCGAAGCGGTTGCGGCGAACGGTCCGTGCGTTGCTGGTCGATGAATTCCAGGACACGTCAACCCTGCAATGGCAGATTATTCAGGAACTTGTCCGGGACGAAGCGGGTCAGGTCGATGCAAACAAGCTGTTCCTCGTCGGTGACGAAAAGCAGTCGATCTATTCGTTCCGTGACGCGAACGTCACCGTGGTGCACCAGGCGCGCACGAAGCTGTGTGGCGACGGTGGGGCGATGGAACTGGTGCCGTTGGTGGAGAATTTCCGCACCCGGCCGTCGTTGATGCGCACGCTGAACCCGATTCTCGCCCGTCTGTTGCGGAATACAGACCACGCGGACGCGTCTTTTGTTGCGCAACCGCAGGAGTTGACACCCGGTCGTGACGAGGAGGGACCGGGCCGGTTGGATACGGTGTTCGTGCTGGACGAGGATGCGGACGGGCCATCACGGTACATCGCCGGCTGGATTCGGCGGAAAGCGTCGGAAAAATCCGAGTCGAGCCCGGCAGGAGAGGGCGGAGACCAGTCCGAACCGAGAAATTCTGCTATTCCGAGCACGGAGGAAGAGATATACGCATATCACCATATAGCGATCCTCCTGAAAACGCGCGCGATTCTGCCGTCGCTGGAACTACAACTGCAGCTGGCCGGGATTCCGTACTCGGTACACGGTGGCATCGGCTTTTTCGCCCGTCAGGAAGTGCTGGACCTGATCAATCTCGTCTCGGCATTTGCCGATCCGCGTGATGAACTGGCGCGGGTTGCCGTGTTGCGCGGACCGCTCTTCTCGTTGTCCGACGTTGCGGTTGCTGCGTTGTTCGACACCCGGCTGCAGCCACGAAACGCATGGCGGCGCTGGCTGGACGGCAAGGAGGACGACGAGCTGCTGGTTGCTCAGTTGGATGCCGAGGATCGTGAAGCGCTGGGACGTGCGCGGCTGCTGTGGCGTGAGCTGCACGCGACTGCTGGCCGCATGGACCCGGTCGCGTGGGTCCGTCTCGCGTTGGACCGCAGCGGAGCATGGGGCGCGTACGCCGTCGGCCGCCGTAGCAGGCAGGCGTTGGCGAATATCGGCAAGTTTCTCGATTTGCTCGGCGAGATTGTGTCCGATCAGGGTCCGGGCCTGCGGGAGCTGGCGGAACGTCTGCAGACCGAATTGGATAACGCGGAACAGGAAAACGCGTCCGAGGCGGACGTTGCGGCGGGCCAGGGGGTTCACATTCTCACCATGCACGCGGCCAAAGGGCTGGAATTCCCCGTGGTCGTTCTGGCGTTGCCCTCAACCCCTCCCAAGAAGACGCCAAAGCTGACCCGTGGCAACCTGCTGGCCGAGGACGGGGACTATCGACCGCTGACCGACCCGAAGCTCTACAACCTGGCGAAGGGCGCAAGCGCGGATGTCAGCGGCACGGTGCATGGCGTGATGTACAAACTCAGCGCACCGGCGGAGGAACACGCGGAACACCTGCGCCTGCTGTATGTCGCGGCGACTCGTGCGCGGGACCGGCTGCTGGTGGTGACGCGGAACGGGAAGAAACGCAACGGCGACCCTGAGATCCCGAAAAAATCCGCTTCGGAGCTGTGGTTGAAAGCGTGCGGGGTGGACCCGGACGCGCTGCTCGAACATTGCGTCCCAAATGCCGCAGAGGCAACCGGCGAACAGTCGGCCGACGAGCTGCTGAAATTTCCCTCTGACATGCGGCTACGTTGGGTGCCGGCGTTAGCGTTGCCCGAACATGACGATCAGGAGATTCCGCGCGAGCTGGCACCGCAGCCGGAGTTCGCACTCGACGCCAGCGATCCGCAGGTCAAGTTGCACGGACCGCAGCAAACGGTTCAACTGCAGGTGCCATTGGAAAAATTCGCGGCCTGGATCGCCAATCCGAACCGTCAGAATCTGGACGAACTGTTGCGTCTGGGCGGGGCGGATGTTGAGACCGCGACTCTCGAAAGCGACCGTGTCGGGTCGTTTGACAACGCCGAGCCACGATCCGAATCGGTCGAATCCTCGTCAATCCACCCCGATTTGCCACGATTAAGCGGGACGTTGTTCCACCGGACAGTACAGCGCTTCGGCCCGGGGGTGGCGTGGGATCAAGCGGAACCCTGGGTTACGGCCACGGCGGCGGCGATGTCGCCGGATGTCGATCTGCGTGCAGCCCTGATCGCACGAGCTCGTGAGCTGGTAACGGCGGGTTCAACACACGCCTGGGGCAACGCGACCGCCGCGCGGCGGGAGGTGCCGGTGTTGTTGCGGCTGGGTGCGGTGTCGTTGCGTGGACGGATCGACCTCGGTTGGGTGGAGGGCGACACGGCGCTGGCGTTGGACCTGAAGACCAACGATATCGATGCTACCTCAGTCGATGAAACCATTGAGCGGCATGGGTATCAACACCAAGCGAGGCTGTACGCCATGGCGTTGGCGGCTTCATCGGGTGTCAACGACGCGGAAGGGCGTCTGTTGTTTCTTCCTGCGGGTGTTGAGAAGTCGTTTGGAGTGACTGCAGAAGACCGGCGTGAGTACGAAGCCAGGGCGGCTGAATTGGTGAGGATTGCTAAGGAATTTCACACTTCTGCATATACGAGGGAGAGCATACAATGATCGGCGTCATCGGCGGAACCTCGTTCTTTCATTCCTCAGTACTGCGAGAAGGACGGTGTGAGCGAGTGGTCTCTCCGTACGGATCGGTGGAGGTGGTCCGGGATGAGACAATGGTTATGATTTCACGGCACGGGGTGGAGGGAACAGTCCCACCGCACGCTGTGAATCATCATGCGCATATCTGGGTATTGAGAAATATGAATGTCGAGGGGGTCGTCTGCTTCGGTTCTGTCGGAGGGCTTTCGGAGAATTTCACGCCCGGAAGGCTACTTCTAGCCTCGGATTACTACGCTCCGTACCGCACGGTCACTTTTCACACCAACAGCATGGCGACAACCATCCCTCGCCTGATGACGCCGTGGCGTGAACATGTCGCTCGTTGGCTGAATGATGCCGGCGTGGACTTCGTCAAGGAAGGTGTGTACGCCGAAACCCTGGGTCTGCGGTTCGAAACGCAGGCCGAAGTGCAGGCACTGGCGCGAGTTGCGGATGTTGTCGGGATGACCTGCGCATCCGAGGCGACCCTCGCCCGTGAGGTCTGCCTGCCGGTCGCGATTCTGGCGATGGTGGACAATGTCGCGCACGGGCTCGGGGTGGAGCCGTTAACCGGGGACGCCTTCCACGCAAAGGTCCGGGAAAACGAGTCGGCTGTGGTGAATGCACTGCAAGCGATTCGCCACGGTGCGTCCGCCTAGACGCGCAGTACTCGGCATTTTCGTCATCGTATCCAGTTAACCTCCCGCTGCATAGTCTTGATATATAACAACATAAGCCGTCATGCTGACCCTCGGACCTCTCCGGGGGTTTTTCGCTCACTCCGGAACACCGTTTGCAGTTGTGGCGACTGATTGTTACGTTATGAGTTAGACAGCCCGAACTCAGAGCCCGAGCCGCAATGGTTTACACCATTCTGCCGCGACGAACATCTAAACCAGGCAGGGCCGGAGTTTGATTGGCTGGCATCAGTTGCACCCGCGGAGGGAGGACGGCATGCGCACGATACGACTTGCAGCGGTAGTGCTTTTGTCTGGTTTTATCACAGCCAACGCGGCTGTGTTCACGGTATCGCCGGACGGTTCCGGCACATACGCCACCATCCAGCAGGCAATGGATATGGCGCAGGACGGTGATGTTATCGAGTTGCTGGACGGCGTGTTCCGCGGTCCCGGCAACTACAACATTGACTTCCTCGGCAAGGCGGTCGAACTTCGTTCTCAGAGCGGCGATGCGGAAGCGTGTATTCTGGACGTGAACGGCATCAACGGCAACTGGGAGCCGGAGCGCGGGCTGCTGTTTGTCAACGAAGAAGGTCCGGAGACGATTGTCCACGATATCACGATCATGAACGCGGACGCTGACGGATCCTGCCCGCAGTGTGAGGGCGGTGCGCTGTTGATCCGCAACAGTTCGCCGGTTTTCCACAACGTGATCATGAAAAACAATTACGCGATCAACGGGGCCGGGGCATTTGTGGATGGTCTCGAAGAACCCACTCCCGCGCCGAAGTTCTACAACTGCCAGTTCATCAACAACACCGGCTTCGTCGGGGTGGGCGTGGAGCTGGTCGGCGGCAAGGCGTTCTTCTACGATTGCATTTTTGTCGGCAACACTGCGACGAGTAACGGTTTTGCTGCTGCGGTGCGTGTTTTCAACAACGCCGGCATGCTGATGGATGGCTGCACGGTCGCGTACAACAATGCGCAGTTCGCATCGGCGTTTGAGATTTACGACAGCCCGGTGCTGATCAAGAACAGCATCATCGCGTACAACAGCGGTGATCAGGCGATTCGTATCACCAGCGAAAGCCAGGTGTATGTACGTTACAGCCTGATTGCGGGCAATGATGGCCGGGACTGGCCGAAGGCGATCGGCGAACAGAAGCAGGGACACGGCAATCTGACGGTTGAACCGGGATTTGTCGGTTCTCTCATGCGACAGCCGGTGTATTTAAGCGCGAGCTCGGCGTGCATTGACGCCGGCGATCCGTCCAGTTCGCTCGATCCGGACGATACCCGCCGCGACATCGGCGCGTTGTACTTCAGCCAAGTTGATGACCTTCGGCCGGTGGACAACGAACCGTTCCAGGTGGCCACCAGCGCGACTTCGCAGGGCGGTGTGCCGGACCAATTCCGTTTGACGCCGCTGCATCCGAATCCGTTCAACGCGATGACGACGGTGACGCTTGCGTTGCCCGATCTCGACATGGTGCAGCTGCGTGTGCTGGACGTGTTGGGACGTGAGCGGGCGTTGTTGCATCAGGGTCCGTTGTCGGCAGGATCGCATGATTTCACCGTCAACGCGACGGATTTCGCCAGCGGGATTTATTTTGTGGTCGCGGAATCCAGCGCGCATGGACGTCAGGTGCAGAAGGCTGTGCTGGCGAAGTAAGTGGGAATAAGAAGTACAACGGAAGTCGTGAGTAGAACGGAAGTATTGAGTAGAAAGGAAGTACAAAGAATAACGGAAGTCCAGAGGACAATGGAAGTACCAGGTACAACAGAAGTCGTGAGTAGAACGGAAGTACGGGGTAGAACGGAAGTACGAGGCACAACAGAAGTACAGAGTCGAAAACCACACAGCCACGGATTTCAGTCCGTGGCTTTCTTCATGCCCACGACATTTATGTCGTGGATACTCCGCAGCTGAATGGCACGTGCCCCTGATGGGCGTTGCCAGCAGGGATCATCCGAAAGGTTACGTTCTGTCATGCCCACGACATTCATGTCGTGGATACTCCGCAGTTGAATGGCACGTGCCCCTGATGGGCGTTGCCAGCAGGGATCAACCGTCGTCAGATCATCCGCGTTTGCAAGCAAACACGGGCACTTCGATTTCTTCACAATCCGTCGCCCGTCGCCCACAGCCCTTACGGCAGATAGAACCCTTTGTCAGTGATCCGTCCGATCTCACCCGCTTCGATGCGCAGGGTGAGGGCTGGACAGAAACGGTAGCGACCGCCGCCGAGGTTCGCCTGCAGGCCGAGGGTGACCGCTTCGACCACATCCAGGCCGATCGTGTCAGCGAGACGGAACGGTCCCTGGTTCATTCCGAATGCGCGTTTCAAGGCGGCGTCGACATCCGCCGGAGAGGTCAAAAGCCGCTCATGGAGCACCCATGCGGCATGGTTAACCAACAGCGCAAACAGCCGTGCGCTGATCCCCCCGGGCTCATCAGCGACTTGTATCGGCTGAAACCCGAGGCCGTACGCCGCCCCCATCGCTTTGGCGAGATCGGACGGGGAGGAGTTCCGGGGACGCGCCAGCTCGACCACGTTGGACTCGCCGAACGGGATCAGGCCACCGAACCCGACGGCGGTAAACACTTCGGGCACTGGCTGCACGGTGATGGTGGCCGGCAGGTTGAGCGTGTGTACCCACACCTGCGCGTCCTTGGCGAGCAGCGGTACGACCAGGTCCAGCACCTGCTGGCGCTCATCCGGCGGCCCGAGCAGAACTTCCAGCGCGAGGTCGAACGGCCCCTGTTCTTTCACCGACAGCAGCCCTTCCTCGGTGATCGATCCTAGGTCCCAGACTTCCCACGCGACGGTTTTCGTTTTGCCCTGGCTGGATGTGTAGATGCGATCCTTCCACGCCTCGGCGAGATGCGGCGTGCCGACAATCAGCACCCGGCCCGGGCGTTTGATGTACGTATCCGGCACCATCGGTTCGTCCGGTCCGGCGGTCAGCAGCGACCACAGGTCCGAGCTGGCGGGCGGGTAGGCGTCGTTCAACGGACGGAACCGGCCATCTCCGTACATCGCCTGCGCCATTTCGTGGGTTTCGAGCCATGAAACTTCCGGATCACGTGCGAGCAGTTCGTCGAACAAACCGTCCTCACGGCCGAAAATCTCCGCGCTGAGGCGATTGATCCACGCCGGGTTCGCCGCGCTGGTACGCATCAGCGACCACGCTTCGGTTTCGATCGCGGTGCGGATTCGTTGCGCCGCTCCGCCCGGCACATCCAGCCACACGGTCGAAAATGGGCAGCGCATCTCCTGCAGGTGGGCGGTGAATTCACGCATCAATTCCTGGCTGGAACTGATCGCGTCCACGATTTCCACGTTGACCAGGCCTTCCTCACGGAACACCGGCCGCACGCCGATCACCCGCTCGGGGTTGTCAGTGTTGCGCCACGATTGCTGCGACAGAGCCTGCACGCCGAGGACGACCACCTGGATGCGTGCGTTCAGCAGCGCCTGCCGTCCGATGATCAGCTCCTCGTCCAGCAGCAGGTCGCCGGGTTCGGAATAGTCAATCCAGGCGATGTCCGGGTTGCTGTTGTGTCCGTTCGATTCGTCCTCATCGACCAGCGTGTAGAATCGTTCGATCGGATCGAATTCGCCCTCTTCGAACATCTCTTCCAGCTCGGGCGATTCCATTTCAACGACCAGTCGTGGCGGTTCATCGCCTTGGTAGATATCGCGGAGCGTGGCCCACAGCGTGGGGGTGAGGGTGGGGACGTAGATCAACGAACTTTCGGACATACGTTTCGGGCCTCCAGACGAGAAAACGCGATGGGACAAGGTATCCCATCGCGTGAAGGTACGGTCAAATCACGGTCTCCGTTGCGGACAGGCGTGTCCGATGGGAGCCGTGCGAGTGGGCGTCTTACGCGCTCGGCTCGGTGTGCGGCTCGATCAGGATCGAGAGGAAGATCGGGTGCCGGCGTGTTTCAAGGAACCGCTTCAGGTCGTTCATCACCGCCGCCCAGCCGTCATAATCGCTACGGGTCGACAGCACGACCGGCTCGGTGAACGAGCCTTCGGTCAACGTCACGCGGGTGCCGTTGCCTTCGTCCTTCAGTTCCCAGCGCACAACGAGGTTCGGATCTTCGTCCGCGACTTCGCGCCAGCCGAAGCTGAACTTGACGTTTTCTTCCACTTCGACGACCGGGAGCTGATCCCACCCGAGGTCGAGGATGCCGCCTTCGTTCAACTCGATCTTCTTCACCTGCGGGGCGAAGAAGCCGCGAATACCGTCCACCGTGGTCAGCGTTTCGTACACTTCTTCCCGCTTCGCGGTGGTCCAGAAATCGAGGCGGAAGTCCTTGCCGCGCTTGTGCGTAAACTCCGGGCGTACCCACGCGGAAGCGCCTTCCATATGGAACACGAAACCGTTCAGCAACAGCGTCCACAAGTTGCGGAGGTCATCGTCGGTAAGGTCGTCGTCGCCGACTATATGGTCGACATCGAGGCGGCAGGTGTTTTCTTCCATACCGGAGACGCGGAAGTGGACGACGGTTTCGACGATTTCGCCTTCACGTTGCCGTACCGGCCAGGTAAAGGACAGCGTCATCTCTTCCGGGTTGATCTCGAGGATTTCCTGCTCCGGGCGCTCATCGTAGCGCAGGAACGGCAGGAATTTGCCGCCGAAGGAGAGCTGCTGTTCGTCGATGTCGACGTTCACTTGCTGGGCGAACCAGATCTGGAGTTCGCGTGTGTCGCTGATTGCACGCCAGGCGACTTTCGCGGGGACGCGGACGTCCACTGCAACCGAAGCGCGCTTTTTGTTGGTTTCCGTGGCCATGAAGTACCCTTGGTCTGCGTGCGGCGACATGGGCCGCCGTGCTGCTGGTTATGGTTGCCTGTTGTACAAAGGCCGGGTTGCGAGGTTCCAAACAAACAGACCTCACCCCGACCACGAATTGGTCCAGAAAAAAATCTCTGGGGAAGACGTAAAAATAGGGGCTCTCTCGGGGTATAACAACCCCGGCAGATAGAGCCTCTCGGGCGCTGAGGGGAGACAAATCGGTGGTGAAATGATCACAGGCGGGGACATGTGAACGGTTCGGTGACGGTCATTCAACGCGAGGACTCGGATCGACAACAAACGGAATTTCGTCGTGATACTTGTAAAGCCGTTCACTTGTCCCCGGGCCATGGATGTGAATCGGGGGACACCTCTGACCATGCCCACGACATTCATGTCGTGGATCATCCGCAAGTTGCAGTGCCCGTGTCTGTTTACAGACGAGGGAACTTGGTTTGTAACCCAAAGCTACAGCCGATAGCCCGCAGTCTTATTCTTTCTTCTCTGGTTTCTTCCAGAACGGCCGTTTGTGCAACCGTTCCTTGATGTCGATAGAGGGCGCGAGCTCCTCATCGTACGGTTCGAACGCCACCGCCCACGCGATCCCGATCAGCAGCATCGCCGCCGCGCGCACGGACGGATCATCCAGCGCGAACGCCGTCATCCCGTGCAGCACCGCCGCAAACAGTGCACCGGACAGCACGAAACCTTCCAGCGATTCTCGTGTCAGCAGCCCGATGTTCAGCGCGAGGATCAGGATCACCGTCGCGCCGAGCCCGATCCAGCCGCCGGCGACGGTCACTTCGAGGAACAGGTTGCGCGAATTGTACCCGAGCAACGCCTCGGACGCACCCGGGCCCAGGCCAAACCACGGTCGCGCGCCGAGCAGGGCGTACACATCCCGCCAGATTTCCGCGAGTGGCGGGTTCGCGAGGCCGCCGCCACGGTTGAGCGCATCGTTCGCCGCTTGCAGGTACTTGTCGGAGCGGACGTGCATCAGCCGTCCCAGCCGATTCGGTTCACCGGGCAGGTCGGACTGGAACAGCAGCAGATAGGGCGACGCGCGGTACTGGCTGAACAGTCCGCCCGGTCCTTTGAGGTCGATGACGATGAAGCCCGACTCTTCATGGCTGCGGAAGGGAAGGGTGATGGAGATTTCCTCGCCCGGGTCAACGTTCTGATCCAGCGGCGCTGACACCCACCCGCCGCGCAGGAAGCGCACCGGGTCGCGGTCGTCGAACGATTCCGGGTACAAGACATGATAACCGGTCTCGAATCCAGCCTGCCACGATACCGGCCCGGGATTGACCAACGTCACCGCCAGTGAATCCTGATCGTAGCTTTCCAGCGCGGTTAAGGCGCGCACGGTGAACCCGACCGGTTCCTGGTACGGACCCCAGCGAGCGCGAAATGCCGGGTTGAACAACGCGATCACCACACCGATCAGTAGTGGAATCGACAGACCCGCCACCGAGTGACGGATACCGGCCTTGGCGGTCATCACGACCAAAATCCCGGCCAGCGCGGCGATCGGTGCGCCGAAGGAGAGCGTCATCAATGTGCCGAGCCAGAAGATCCCCACCAGCAGCAGCATCAGCTCACGTTTTTTACCCTCAACAGACATTGCCGCCCCGGCGAGCAGCGGGGTTAACACCGCGCAGATCCACGACATCGCGTCGGCGTGTGTGAACGGTCCGGTCAGGCGTAGCAGCAGTTGCCACGCTTCCGGGGCGTCATGGAAGATGCGGACGGCGTTTTCGACGGCGGGAATGCGGAAGAGTTCGCCGAAACCCATTGCGAGTGCGAGGAGTGTAGAAAGTACAAGCGCGGCCAGCGCGGCCAGGCGTTCGGTGGGATGGCCGGAATACAGGATCGCGACTCCGGCGACCAGCAACACCGGCTCCCACAGCGCGGCGACAGACAGGATCGGATCACTGCCCCGGGACACGGCACCCAGTCCTGCCAGCAGCGCCAGCCCGAGCACGATCGGCAGCGCCCACCGTCCCCGCAGCTTGTGCGCGCCGCCGGTGGCGACACTGGCGATGGCAAACAGCGGGATGATCAACCCGAGCAGGCTCGCGGCCGGCAACACACGTCCCGTGCTAAGCGGGATCGCGTCCAGCCGCCCCACAAACGGCATCGTGAAGGCGAGGATCAGGATCAATCCGCGTCCGATCTGCCCCCATGGGTCGTCCGACCAGAGATGTCGCGAGCGTTGGGTCATATCGGTTAGACGCCGCTGCATGGCAATAAGATTCCGGTTTGTTTCGCCTCGCGGAGGATCGTAGAAAAAGTTCGGCGAGGCTACACCGGCAAACTACCGGCCCAAAGGGGTCTTGTACAAGGCTTGCCAGCGAAGAAACGGAAGCCGTACGTTGCCACATCTCCGATGTGCCCGTGTCCGCTTGCGGACGCGGACTCGGCGAGGATGGATACGATGGCACGTGCCCGTGTCAAAAAACTTGCGGACGCGGCCCCGGTGAGGGTGGATGATCCCTGCTGGCGGAGCCATCAGGGGCACGATGTCTGGGCACGTTTTGGGGACGCGATTCAGAGGGCACGTTGTCAGGGGCAGGTGAATTCGAGGGGAAGGGTGCGCGCGATCTCATGAGAGTCGTGTTGACAGGTGGCGGCAGTGGTGGACATGTGAGCCCAATGCTCGCGGTCGCGGAAGCGTTACGTGAACTCGAGCCGACGGCCGATCTGCGCTATATCGGGGTGCGCAACGGCCTCGAAGCCGACCTCGTCCCCCGGGCGAACATTCCGATCCGATTCGCGCCCGCCATCGGCATGCCCGGCCTGTCGCTCTCGCCCGCGATGTTCAAGTTCCTGTTCACGTTGCTCGGCGGCGTCCTCGCCGCAACGGTTCATCTGATCGCCTACCGTCCTCATGTGATTGTTGCTTCCGGCGGTTTCGCCAGTGCGCCGGCGGTGTTTGCGTCCGCATTCCTGCGCGGTCTGACCTTCGGCTTGTGGCGCATCCCGGTCTATTTGCACGAACAGAACGCCGTCCCCGGCCGAATGAATTCCGCCGCCGCACGCATCGCCCGTCAGGTCGGCGTGGTGCACGCCGTCTCGTTGAACCGGTTGCCGCACGCCGTCAACGAGGTCGTCGGCTATCCGGTGCGGGCGGGGTTTGCTTCGGTGGATCGTGCGACGGCACGCAGGGAGCTGGGCATTCCGGATGATGCGGAATACGTCGTCGTCACCGGCGGTAGCCAGGGCGCGCGCACGATCAACCGTGCCGTGGTGGACGCGTTGCCGTTTCTTGCGGATCGTCCGAAGCTGTGGCTGACCCACTCCACCGGCGCGATGAAGGGGCGGGGGTATGACGCTGTCGGCGACACGAGGTCTCGACTCGAAACCATCTCTCGAAAACCTCAACATTACCGCGTTACCGACTACCTGCACGATATGCCGTTGCACCTCGCCGCGGCGGACCTGGCGGTAATTCGTGGCGGCGCGGGCTCGTTGTTCGAGGTCTGCACGCAGGGTCTGCCCGCATTGGTCATCCCGAAGGCGAATCTGCCCGGCGACAGCCAGGTCGCCAACGCCCGCGAGTTGGCCGCGCGCGGTGCGATTGAGCTGTTGTACGAAGAGCCGGCATTCGTGGACAGCGGCTTCATCGAGGTTGTGCCTGGCGAACTGATGGCGGAGAAGATCACGGCTTTGCTGGACGATCCCGCCCGCCGCCGTGAATTGAGCGAGCAGGCGAAGGCGGCGTTCGACCGTCGCGCGGCGAACCGGATCGCGAAACGGGTGGTCGCATTGGCGAAGAGCATCCGGGCGATTGACGTTGAAAACGACAGCACGCCCACCTCCGCCGAATCGTTGACCGAAACCGCGCTGCCCGATTCGCCGACCGCATTGCGCCGTTACGCCGAACAGGTGATGGGTGTACGCTACGAGCGCGCGTTTGCGCACGGTCCGATCCGCGACTGGGAGCTGGAGAAGTTGGACGACCTCGCGTACTTCCGCTATCGCGGTGCGGCCTTGTTGGCGCACTCGCACTGGTCGATGCGCAACGAGGGCATCAAGCTGTTGGCGTTGACCCGGCACCGCGACAAACTGGGTCTGGTGCTGCACGTCCTGACTGACCGCACTCCCGCGCCGAAACTGCACCGCATGCTCGGCGGCGACTTCGCCCAGGTCGGGTTCGTTCGTCGCAATGCGGTCAACGCACTCTCGTTCATGGGTGTGGTCAACGCGGATGTTCGCGCGGCGATCGTCACCGCGTTGGACGACCCCTACTACGAAGTCCGCTCGGCGACGCTGAAGCTGATCCGTTCGATGATCAAGGATGGTCACAACCTGGCCGATAATCCGGAGATCGTGTCACGGGTGCGGAAACTGACCCGTGACCGCAATCTTGAAGTACACTGGGAGGCGTTGCACGCGTTCGGCTTCGTCGGCGCGCCCGAGGATGTGTTGGCTACGAACCGCGCGTACGCCGTCACCGGCAAGACACCCCTGCGCGAAGCTGTGCTGCGTTCGTATCACGCTCTGCTCGACCGGTACGACGGTGAGACGAACAAGCCGTGGCGCGAGCAGTTGAGTGACGACATCGACCATTTCGCCATCACCTCGCTGGCATTCCACCCCCATTTCCCGTTGAAGGAACGGTACGTTTCGCTCTGCAAACGGATGGACGAGGAGGCTTCGGCATGATTTACGCACTCACCGATTTCCTCGCCGACCAGGGCGGAATCTTCAGTCCATTGCGGGTGTTGAACTACGTTTCGACGCGGTCGATCATCGCCGCGCTGACGACACTTTTGCTGGTAATTTTCTTCGCGCCGCGTGTGATTCGCATGCTGTACCTCGCCGGCCAACGGGACAGCCACCGCGATTTTGACGAACACCTCGCCAAGTCCAAGCGTGGCACCCCAACCATGGGCGGCGTGCTGATCATTGGCGCGATGATGGTGAGTCTGCTGCTGTGGGGGGACTGGACCAACGGCTACATGTGGGCGGTGACCAGCGCGCTGCTGGTGTTCGGCTTCCTCGGTGCGGTGGACGACGTCGCGAAAGTCCGTGGCGGCAGCGCCGAAGCCGGGTTGAGCCGCAGGGCAAAGCTGGTGATCCAGACGTTGTACGGCCTCGTGCTGGGCGCGCTGCTGTTCCTGCCGAACACGACACCGTTTCCGCTCGAGATCGCCGACACCATCGGCATCCCGTTCCTGAAGCCCGAAGAATTCGGCGGATTGAACGTTCACCTGTCGTTCTTCTACGTCGTCTTTGTCGCGTTTGTGGTGGTCGCGGTCAGCAACGCTGTCAACCTGATCGACGGCCTCGACGGTCTCGCCGCCGGCACAACCATGCTACCGGTCGCGGTGTACGGTGTTTTTGCCTACATCCTCGGGCACGCCAGCCTGTCCGGCTATTTCCTCTACTCCTTCCAGCCCGGTGTGCACGAACTCGTTGTCTTCACCGCCGCGCTGATCGGCGCGTTAATCGGCTTCCTCTGGTTCAACGGCTACCCGGCGCAGGTGTTCATGGGCGACACGGGCTCACTGGCCCTCGGCGGGACGCTGGCGGTGCTGATCGTGCTGACCAAGCAGGAACTGCTGTTCCTCATCGCGGGCGGGGTATTTCTGTACGTCAACGCGACCCATGTCATCGGCGACCGCATCGGCATCAATATGCTCGGCCGCCGCATCTTCTACCGCACACCGATCCACCACGCCTACGAACACCTCGGCATCGCCGAAACCAAGGTCGTCCTGCGTTTCTGGATCATCTCGCTTTTGCTTGCGCTTGTCGCCGTTGCGACGTTGAAGTTGAGGTAATACATGCTTGACAACTAGCCACTACATTGATTATAGATTATTAACGTAAATTCGATTGGAGGAAGGATGACTGTATCACTTGCAGCACTTGAGCGCGCAGAACGCCTCAACAGCAGATGGGAAACCTGGTCAAATAATGTTAAAGAATGGGAAGCGTCCGGGCGGATCAATGAATTTCCACAGCCTCCAAGTACGCCTCCTGAAGATAATATTGACTTAAGAAACTTACAATTAAATAATATTCCAGAAGGTTTAAATGGTGTTAATTTTGGCAAGGCCAATTTATACAACACAACATTTTGTAATTCGAATTTAAGAAATACAAATCTTATAAATACAACTGGATTAACGCCATCATCATTTATTGGTGCAGATCTAACAGCGGCAATTGTTTCTGCCAGTTACTCAGAATCAGATATTAAAAGCATTGATAATGCATCTAAATATGCAAGTAGAAGCCTGATAGCACTAGTAATAAGCTGTATTTATTCTTTAATTACTGTAGGATCGACAACTGACGCGATTCTAGTTTTAAATGAATCTACTTTTAGACTTCCATTTCTAGGAGCGGAAGTTTCAATAAACCATTTTTATTTTTGGACTCCGATGTTAATACTTGGAATATATACATATTTACATCTATATTTAATGAGAATATATAGTGTGGGAGGGCGCTTACCAGCAGTTCTACCTGATGGAAGATATATTGATGATGCGATAGACCCTTGGTTATTTAATAGTTTATTGAGAATACTGAATAAAAGGTCTAAATCATCTGATATGATATTTGATGGATTAACATTAATAGTTATATGGTCAGTTGGTTGGCTATTAGCACCCTTTTCAATTACAATTATTTGGGGTAAATATTTAACAAAGCATGATTATTTATTGAGTGGTTATCATGTAATAATATTTACTGTTATGTTGATAATATCTATTTATTCATTAATAATAGCCGTAGAAAAATGTAGATTGAAGAGTCATTCCATAAACCTTAGAGCTGTTTCAGTAGTAACTGCGGCATCAATAGTTGTAATAGTTTTGTATTTAACAAACGGTCCGTTTTTTACAAACCCAAATAATAACGCTAATTTAATTTTAGCAAAACTAAAAATTCATCCAACTGCATATTTAAACGAGAGCCGCTTATCAACTCCTCCAGAAGGCTGGAACGGAGAGAATGATCAATATAATTTTATAAAAGGGGCTAATCTAAAGGGTGTAGATCTAAAAGGCGCAATAATGAATAGTTGTTTTTTACAAAAAGGTGATCTAAGATATTCTAACTTAAGTTATGCATATTTAAATTATTCAAACATGAGAGACTCTGATGTGAGGAATGCAGTTTTGGATTATTCTGAATTCAATTCAGTTAATATGATCAACACAAATATGACTGGTTCTAAACTGAGATGTGTAAACATGACGAACGCTAAATTGACAAATGCTAATCTAAGCAATACTATATTTGATGGATCTACACTAAAGAGTTGTGACTTAAGCGGAGTTATAGTAGCAAATACATCTATGAAAAGTGTTGATTTGAGGCATTCAAATATATCATTAATGGCAGAAGATAATATTGATATAAGGGGGTCAGATTTAAGAGGTACTTCAATTAATTTATTTGCTGTGAATGGTGCGAATATAAATCCAGACAGCTTTTATGAACAATTATTATATACAATAATTGATTCAACTACAATGTTTGAAGAGAGATTAATAGCAATATATCGTATTAATTCAGCAAGAAGAAGAGAGCTTCTACGATATACTGAAGAAAGAATAGAAAAAATTATGGAAATACGTCAAGAAACAATAAAAAATATAGAAGAAGATGGAGGAACGCCTAGAAAACATCTTTTAAATACTAGATGGAAAGAAACGATAGTTCAATAATAAATATAACAACGTTGATATAAGCAGTAAAAAATTACGCTTCCGGATCGTTGTCTTCCGGCGCACGGTGGGTGTTGACGCCGTCGGGGTGGAGGCGGATGAAGATGCCGAGCGATTGATCGGCATTGCGTGTGTGGCTGGTGACGTGTTCACGAATCCAGTCGCGGAGAGTGTTGTAGGTGTCCACATTGACCATCATCTCGCCGTCTTGCCAGCGTGAGATCAGAATCGCCAGGCTGCGTTTAAATTCAACATGCATGGTTTTGTGTTCGTCGATCCGCGGATAATTGTAGCGCTGCATGATGAATTCTTCGGACTCGAAGTGGTAGTGCGTGTAGTCGGCGAGACGGGCGAAGGTGTTGGCAATGATTTGCGTGCCTTTGCCCTGGCGAAGGGCGATGGTGAGTTCGTCGATGATGGCAAACAGCCGTTTGTGCTGTTCATCAATCTGGGGCACTCCGATGTTGTAACTGTCGTCCCACCGCAACTCCATGTCACATCCTCACACGATTTGTGTCTGAAAATGGAGCGATACTACCCTCAAGCCACCGCCAGCAGGATTAGGATAACACCTTGCGGAACAAACAGCAAAAATCGTACCGTATGATCGGTTACAAGTAGAGGATCCAGCCGTGAGCCCGGACAACATCATCGCCACCACCCCTCGTTTGATCATTCGCTCGATCACCGTAGACGATCTTCCGGTACTCTATGAACGCATCTTCGGTGACGAGGAGGTGATGCGCTACATCAGCTCGGGGGTGTCGCCGGACATCGAGCATGCGGCCCAACGTGTACAGAAGTACATCGGTTGGGAGAAACGGTTCGGGATGTCGTTCTGGGCGGTGATCCTGAAATCAACCGGTGAGCTGATCGGCAACTGCGGCCTGATTCCGGTCGAGGGGCACGGTCCGGAGGTCGAGATCGGCTACGACACCGCGCAGGCTTTCTGGCGGCAGGGCTACACCAGCGAGGCGGCGGCGGCGTGCTTGAAGGTTGGCTTCGACACGCTCCACTTGAAACGCATCATCGCGATCTGCGACCCGTTGAACACCGGCTCGTGGAAGGTGATGGAAAAGATCGGGATGCACAAAGCCGGCACCACGGACAAGTTCTACGGCATGCACTGCCTGTTGTATGATATCACCGCCGAACAGTTCGCGGAAAGCAAGTCATCACCGAGCCCATAATTGACACGTTTCCGCCTGTTGACACGACGATCGTTTGCCAGCACGTCATTGTGAAGCCGTGTCTGTTTGCGGCTGAAGAAGATCCCGTTACGCAGCACGTTTTCTGCGGTTTCATTGCGGAATCTCGAGTCTACGAGAGTAAATCGGACACGCGTGTCCGATTTAACTGGACAGTGAAATGCCACGGACAAGTATCGCCCGTGGCATCCTTTTCGCCCACGCCTGGCCGGTTCGCGTTGATGCGACCAGCCAACCGTTATTTCTTCGTCATCTCCAGCGCGATAGTGAACGGATCGCTGGACTTCTTCTTCGCGTACTCTTCTGCTTCCTGGTCGGTCCACGGCTTGTCGGACCACACCAGAGCGCCGGTCGGGCAGTATTTCGCGCAGGCGGGGTCGCCCTTGCAGACGTCGCACTTGATGTATTCGTTGTGCGTGTCGTCGTAGTCCATGCAGCCGAACGGGCAGGCGCGGACGCAGAACCCGCAGCCGATGCACTTGTCGTTGACTTCGATCGCGCCGGTCTCCGGATTGCGTTCCAGCGCGCCGACAGGACACACCGCCTGGCACGACGGCTCGTCACACTGCAGACACAGCAGCACGAAGTTGTTCTGATCGTCCACCTTGAACGACTGCACCCGTGGCCGTGCGGGCACGCCGGGGACAGGAGTGTTCGCCAGGCTGCAGGCTTGTTCGCAGACCTTGCAGTCGATGCAACGGTACGGGGTTACGTACAGGCGCTTGCTCATCGTTCGCCTCTATCTAGTTGCCCGGTCGGGCGTGTTCATCAATGAGTTACTTCGCTTCGTCCGCCAAACGATCTTCGACATCGGCGACACGGCTCAACTTCCGTGCGTACTCGTACCGTTTCACCTTGGCCGATTCCTGCTTCAACGTTTCCGGCCACACCAGACCGTTGCCCTCGGCGCGTTTCTGCACATGCGCGAGGTATTCCGGTGTGCCGAGCACTTCGCCGGTGCGTTCGTCGGTGACGAGATCAAATTCCTTGTCCCAGATCCGGCGCTTGCCGTTATCGTTCGCGGTGAACGGGATCGCGTCGGTCGGGCACAGGCTCGCGCAGACCAGGCAGCCGATGCAGGCGTCCTTGTTCGGCACGTCCACATACTTGTCCGGTCCACGGCTGAGCGTGGCGATGGCACTGCGGCCGATCGCTTCGCACGCGCGCACGCAGATCGTACACATGATGCAGGTGTCTTTCGTGTCGCGTTCGGCGTAGGACGTTTTTTCGACACCGTACTGCCGGCCCAGCTCACGGATGTAGTCGCTTTCCGGGACACGAGCCATCTGCAGGTCGAGCACCACGCTCCGGTTCTGCCGAACCTCGTCCGAATCGGTCCACACCTTCAGGCCTTCCTCGACCGGATACAGGCAGCTGGTGACGAGCTGTTTGTACCAGTCGTCCCAGCCCGGCTTCTGGATTTCGACGACACACAGGCGGCACGCGCCGAAGGGTTCCAGCCCTGGATGCGCGCACAGGCTCGGGACATCGATTCCCATCCCGCGCGCCACATCGAGGATCATCGCGCCTTTCGGGGCGTCAACCTCGCGGCCGTCAATGGTCAGATGGACCGTCTCGTTTGTCTTTGCTTCGCTCATGAGTTTCCTCAACCCGTGGTTCCGGGAATAACGGACACGCATGTCCGATTATTTGCTTTGCGCTTCTTACCACGGACTTAAGTCCGTGGTAAATAACTTTCAAGCCACCGCATCACGGCTGACGATCTTGTCGCCGCTCTTGATATCCACCGCGTCGAATTTGCAGACACTCTTGCAGATCCCGCACGAGATGCACTTCTCCGGATCAATGGTATACATCTTCTTCTTGATGCCGGTGATCGCTTCGGTCGGGCAATGCCGTGCGCAAATGTCGCAGCCGGTGCAGTCTTCGTTGATCTCGTACATGATCAGGCTTGGGCAAACACCCGCGCGGCACACCTTGTTCTGGATGTGCTCCTCGTATTCATCGCGGAAATACTTCAGCGTCGAGGTGACCGGGTACGGCGCGGATTTACCCAACGCGCACAGGCTGGCAACTTCCATCGTGTGGCACAGCTTTTCGATCTTCTCAATGTCGCCGTCTTCACCTTCGCCCTTGGTGATCTTGTCGAGCAGGTCATAGACCTGGCGCAAGCCCTCGCGGCACGGGACACATTTGCCGCAGCTTTCGCCGATCAGGAAGTTGATGAAGTATTTGGCGACATCGACCATGCAGGTGTGATCGTCCATCACGATCATCCCGCCTGATCCCATCATCGCGCCGGCACGGCTGAGCGTGTCGAAATCCACCGGCAGGTCGAGCTTGTCAGCGGGCAGGCAGCCGCCGGACGGTCCGCCGGTCTGCACCGCCTTGAACGGGCGGTCGTCAATGATCCCGCCACCGATATCGTAGATGATCTCGCGCAGCGTGCGGCCCATCGGCACTTCGATCAGGCCAGTGTGCTTCACCTTGCCGACCAGAGAAAACGCCTTCGTGCCCTTGGACTTGTCGCGTCCCATGCTGGCGAACCAGCCCGCGCCCTTGTCGATGATCGCCGGGACGCAGGTGAAGGTTTCGACGTTGTTCAACACCGTCGGTTCGTCGTGCAGGCCTTTCTCCACGCTGCGCACATACTTCGCGCGCGGTTCGCCGACCTTGCCTTCGAGCGAGCGCATCAGCGCGGAGGATTCGCCGCAGACAAACGCGCCGCCACCACGGGAGATGCGAATGTTCAGCGTCATCCCGGTGCCGAGGATGTTGTCCCCGAGCAATCCGGCAGTGTGCAGCTTGTCGATTGCCAGTTGCAGGTGTTCAACCGCCAGCGGGTACTCGTGGCGGACGTAGATGTAGGCGTCCGTCGCGCCCAGCGCGTACGCAGCGATCATCATGCCTTCGAGCACGCTGTACGGGTCGCCTTCCATGATCGCGCGGTCCATGAACGCGCCCGGGTCGCCTTCGTCCCCGTTGCAGATCAACCACACGCGATCTTTCTTCACGCGCAGCGCGCCACGCCATTTGCGACCGGTGGAGAAGCCCGCGCCGCCACGTCCGCGCAGCCCGCTCTCCTCGACCTGGTCGATGACCGCTTCCGGCGTCATCTCGGAAACTGCTTTCGCGAACGCCTTGAATCCGCCTTCGGCGAGGAAGTCGTCGAAGTTGGTCGGGTCGACCACGCCAACGTTCCGCAACGCCACCCGCACCTGCAGGCTGTAGAACGGGATGTCGGTGTAGCGTTCCGCTTTGCCGCCGCCACGCTGATGGCCCAGCTCGTACAGCAGCGGGTCCACGAGCTGATCGTGCAGCAACGTCTTTTCGACGATCTTCTTCGCGTCGCGCGGTTTCACGCCGGTGTAAAACGTGCCTTCCGGTTCGAGCGTGACCACCGGCCCAGCTTCGCACATGCCGTGGCAGCCGGTGCACTTTTCGGAGAGGGTCGCGTCCAGCTCGAGCCCGGCGGCTTTCAGCTCCTTCGCGTGCGATTTGATCTCGCTCTGGAACTGTTTGTGAATGTCCTTCGCCCCGCGAGCGATACAGCCCGGCCCGGCGCAAACACGGATTTCCTGCTTGATCGCCTTGCGTTCGGTTCGGATGGCTTCAGCGCGTTCGAGCAGAGCCTGCGGGCTGCCAAAGGGTTTGCCGTTTCCTGAAATCATGCCGGCTTCTCCTTCTTCAGCATCTTGCCGATGTTGCCGGGTGCCATGTTGGCGTAGTAATTGTCGCCAACCATCACCACGGGCGCCATGGCGCATGCGCCGACGCAGTTGACCGTTTCGAGGCTGTAGTCGCCGTCTTCGCTCATCCCGTGCCCGGGTTCGACCTTGAGGCTGCGTTTCAGCTCATCGACCAGCATTCCGGCGCCACGGACATGGCACGCCGTTCCGAGGCACACCTTGACCGTTTTCTTACCCTTCGGTTCAAGCGAGAACGCCTTGTAGAACGTGGCAACGCCCTGCACCTTGCCGAACGGGACACCGAGCTTTTCCGATACCCGCAGCAACGCTTTCGGCGGCAGCCACTGGTAGTGGTCGTTCAGCTCCTGCAGCACCATGATCAGGCTGGGCTCGGCCAGCGGATAATGGGCGAGGATCTCGTCCGCCGCGCGTTCCTCGTCGCTGAGGTCGCTCGGGCGGGATTTGTTCGGCCGGGGCGGAGCTTTTGCGCCGGTATCGCCGGCGGATGGCTCCAACGCCTCGGTGTTGTCGAGGTCGACGTCGGTTTTCTTCGCGCGACGCGGGCTCATAGCACAGCCTCCAGCGCTTGCTTGGCGATTTTTGCGCCTTCCCGGATGCAGGCGATGTTCGACTCGATGAACTGCGGCTTGCGGGCGAAGGTGACCGGCACCTGCGCGACAACGGTCTCGAGGCTGACCACGCCCGAGCACGCAACGTACGCGCCGAGAATGACCATGTTCGCGCCGCGGTTGTTGCCGAGTTTCAGCGCGACATCGTTGGCCGGCACCAGGATCTCATGCACGTCTTTCCGTTGCACACGGTCCGGGATCAGGGTGCTGTTGACCAGGATGAAGCCGCCCTCACGGATCGTCGGCTCGAACTTTTCGAGACTCGGACGGTTCATCGCGACGAGGTCACTCGGGGTGTTCACCACCGGGCTGCCGATCGGATGGTCGGCGATCACGACGGTACAATACGCCGTCCCGCCACGCATCTCCGGGCCGTATGATGGCACCCACGCCACCTCTTTGCCTTCTTCCAGGGCGGCGTCGGCGAGGAAATGCCCAGCCGACAAAATGCCCTGCCCGCCGAATCCAGCGAATTTCACTTCACGTTGCATCGTCTGTCCTCCAACCGGGAGGGTTGGTTTATGTGACATGCCCTCGGGCTTCAGCCCGGGATCATTTATGCTGAATCAACCTCAACAGCCACGCCCTCGGGCTTCAGCCCGGGACAGAAACAGCTCTACTTCACCACCACCAACCGCATCGTCTGCGTGAAGGCTGAACCAGCGTCAACATGCACGAGGTACGTCCCGCTCGGGTAGTGGTCGAGCGCCAGGTGAATGCGTTGTCCGCCGGGATGGATCACGCCGGCGTCGATGGTGTCCACCGTACGGCCGAGGATATCGCTGATCGCAACGGTGACCCACTGCGCTGTCGGCACGGACACGGTAATCGTCGTCGCGGCGTTCGCCGGGTTTGGATAGACGCGCACGTCCAGATCCGCCTGCAGCGCCAACGGTTCGCTGTCGTCCGCCGCGATGGTTGCCCCGTCAAGCGCGTTCGCCAAGGCTGCCGGTGCCGTGCCGT
This sequence comes from bacterium, assembly GCA_020444425.1. Classification (GTDB taxonomy): domain Bacteria; phylum Electryoneota; class Electryoneia; order Electryoneales; family Electryoneaceae; genus BMS3BBIN04. The sequence goes on from JAHLLB010000027.1 coordinate 26,964, forward strand.
TCATCGTCCACATCTTGGGTGCGGATGATTCCGCAATCGCGTTCGCCGTCACGGTGAACGCAAACTCATCCTGCGCCGCGACGAAGTTCGGGAAGATGCCGGCGTACGCGTGCCACGTATAGTCGCCCACCGGTGCCATCTGCGGTATTTGCTGCGTGACGTTGGCGACGTTCAGGTCCATGTTGTCTTCGAACTGCAGGCGAACGCGTGCGACCGGCCCGTACAGGCTTCCGTTCGGCAGGGTCGCCGCCAGCCAGACATCGCCCGGACGATTCATCGGCAAGTCGCCGGTTGTTAGCGCGATACCGTAGCTGAAGCTTCCGCCGCGCGGCACGCTGATCGGTGTGTTGTATGGTGTCAGGGTCAACGTGACCAGCGGATTCGTGCCGCCGGACACCCCTTCAAAGCAGAACACACCGCCGCTGCTGGCGGAGATGATGTCGCCGTTGTTCGCGACTGCCGCGCCGGCATAGTGGTTGTTGGTCAACGGATACGACCACAATTCGGCCAATGTTGCCGGGTCGAGTGCGTAGAGGTGGCCGTCGCCGGTGCCGGTCGCGCAGTAGATGGTGTTGTTGTCGTCCACCGCGAAGCGCGGGTAGCCGAGGTAGGTTCCGCTGGTCAAGGATGCGGAGGTTGCCACGACGTCACCGGTCGCGTAGGTGTGACGTTTGACCACGGTTCCATGCGTGACCACGACGTCGCCGTTGTCCAGCGTCGCGAAGTGTCCGCCGATGGGTGGAATGGCGCCGAAGCTGACCGGAACCTGCCACACGATCTGGAAGCCGGTGCCGGTGTCTTCGACACGGAACAGGTCGCCGCCGTCCCGGATGATGTAGATCGCGCTGTCGTCGTAGACGCTGAACGGGATTTCCTGGTCGCCGTCCCCGGGCAACGAGATGCTGTACAGTTCGGTGCCGGTGTTGAGATCCCACGCGGTGAATTCCACCTGGCCGATGCCGCCGTCCCAGCCGTACACCTTCTCGCCGTAGACGCAGACATGTTCCGAGCCGCCGATCACCGCGCAGACACGGGGCGTTGTCCACACAATCGAGCCGTCGGTATGGTCCAGCCGTGTCAGCAGGTAGCTGCCGTTCGGGTCCTTGGCGTTCACGATCAGATCGCCGTTGTTCGCGAACGCCGCGCTGGCGATGATGCCCTGCTTGAGGCCGGTCTCAGCGATCCAAAGGATGGATCCATCAACGGGATCGAGGGCATACAGCGTATCGTTGTTGGTTTCCTGGAAACCGAGAGCGTAGATCTGGCCGTCCCGGAAGCCAATGGGCAGCGAGCGTGTGTTCGGGCCGGGCAGGTCCACCGACCACCGTTCGACGCCGGTGTTGACGTCGAGGCAGACGATCGGGGAGAAGTCGATCGTGTTGAACCGCATCATCGCGGCATAGGGGCCATCTGTATAGATCGGTCCGGCGAACAGGCACGGGTCGTTGTACGTCCAGCGCAGGGTCGCGTCATCGGGTCCGACGAAATCCGCCTGTCCGTTTCGCAGGCTGTTGCCGCCCATCGTGTGCCATGAAGCGAGGACGGAGATCGGGAGCAACGCGCAGATTAGAATCGCGATTACGGTGGTCTTCATGCTGCGTCCTCCCGTTGACGTTGAACGAATTTTCCAGCCGTTTCAGACGGCGGTGTTTAAATCGGACACGCGTGTCCGATTTATATACCCACGACATTCATGTCGTGGATGATCTCCTGACTACTTCACAACCACCAGCCGTTTTGTCTGCGACCAGCCGGATTCGGTATTCACGTGAACCATGTACGTCCCGCTCGGGTAGTGGTCCAATGTCAGCGGCACACGGTACACACCGGCTGTCAAGCGTCCCTGCGGCAACGTTTCAACCTGCCGTCCCAGCACGTCGGTTACGGTCAACGTCACATCGGACGCCCGGTCCAGCGTCACGCTGACAACCGTCTGCGCGTTCGCCGGGTTCGGGTAGATCAACATCCGGTCCTGCGGAATGAACACCGTTGGGGTGCCGTCATCCACGGCCAGCGGGTCATACGACCGGTAAAGATGATCGTCGTAAATGGTATAGCTGACACCATCGCCGGACTGGCCCCACCAAGATTCCTGCCCGGTTTGCATCAGGCCGCTGGCGATGGACGGCCAGTGTTCGCCCTGATCGAAACTGACCCGAACTGTCCAGCCTGTGCGTCCCAGCCAGGCCCCATCGTACCCGAAGCACATGTCGCGCAGTTCATACGGATAGTCGACGACGGAAAAGCTGACACCCTCGTTCAGCGACACACAGGTCTCGCCACTGTAGGTCATGATCAGCATGTCCGGTCCACCGTCCTGAATATCGACGAACCAGTTGAACTCGATGTCGTCGTTTAGCAGCGTGAACGTGTCACCCCGATCAGTGCTGACCAGCAGTTCCCGCTCGTCGTTGATCACGTAGACATAGTCCGGATTGTCGTTATCAACCGCGAAGTAGCGGCAATAATCCGTCAGCTCGGTCCAGGTCTGTAGCCCATCGTCGCTGCGCTCCAACGCGCTGGTATCGATCCGGCGATACCCGCACTGCAAGTCGGTCGGATGCCACTGAAAATCTGCGATATAATCGTATGTGAACATTTGAAACGGCGATCCTTCGCCAGGAATGACGTAGGCGTTGCCAAACGAATGCAGCAGTACCATGTAATTCGGATTCAACGGGTGCATGCGCATGGTTATATCAAATCCATCCGCCAGCAGGGCCCAATTCTCGCCGTAGTTGTGGGACCGCAGCACCCCGCCCCCCGAAACCGACGCCAGAACCAGTCCGGGCTCTTCAGGGTGGGTGTAGACATTGTCGATGTACAGCCGTCCGAGTCCGTCGGCGCCTGTTGTCCAGATCCCGCCGGAATCCACGGTTCTGCTGAACAGCGTGTATCCTGAAAACAGGTACATGCGCTCCGGATGGTTGGGATCAATGCGCAAATCCATCTTGTCGAGCGCGTCATAATACCCGGGAAACGCCTGCGGATTCACCAGCGCGTCTTCCCACGTTTGCCCGCCATCAAAACTCTGCCACACTCCGCCGGTCACGTCCAGATAGCTACCGTACGATCCGCACACGACCAGCCGATCATCCAGCAGTTGAACCTGTGTGCTGACAAAGGTGCTGTCGCTCCACGGTCCGGCCAGTTCCTCGAAATGTGCGCCGCCGTCTGTGCTGACAAGGGCGAGGCTCTGGGAAGATGAACCGCAGTTGGCATACAGGATCGAGTTGTCGTTCAGATCGAACTGAATCTCCCGCAGCAGCGGATGCGGTGTGGGGTCGTAATCCGCGGCCGCCATCTCTTCCCATGTATCGCCTTCGTCCCATGTCCGCCACAAGGTGCGGATCGTGCGTTCATCCTCCGACAGCGCCCGCGTGGCGTAAATCGTATCCGCATTCTCCGGGCGGATGAAAAGGTTGTAGAACCGGTGGCTGTAATAGTGGCCGCACCACAGATCCCAGTCGTTCAGCGAATCCACGAATGCGTAGATCGGCCGGATCCGGGGGCTGTTTGAGCTGTATCGGCCACCACCAACCATCAATAACGGTCCTTCCTCACCAGGTAAACGCAACAGATCATGCGGAGCGTCCGGCATGTCTGAGTTATACACGCTCCAAACATCCCAGTTTGCGCCACCGTCGTACGAAATCTTCATGCCCAGATCGTATCCGCACCAGACGATATCCGGATTCGCCGGGTGAAACTCGAACACATTGTGTGGGCCGTTCAACTCGACCGACTCAAAGTGTTCGCCCTGATCGATGCTGCGGACGATGCCAAGGGTACTCGACTGGGCGATCAATAGTCCGTCATGCGGCGAAATCCACACTCGCGATCCGATTTTTGCTTCCAGATCGACCTGTTCCCAGTCAAGATCTTCAGCGAATCCCACGTTCATCAGCAACGGCAACGCCACAACCAGCATCACCAGTCCGCAGAACATGTTTCGGCTTTTCCATCTTCGTGGGCGAAGCCCGTCCATCGGATTGAACGTCATTTGATCACCACCATTCGTTGCGATGTGAAACCGAAATCTCACCAGAGCACGTCTATACAAATACAGATAACTCATGATTCAGCACCGGTACACCAATTCAATGCACCAGTCGGCTGTACTACGATTCTGTTGCTACCAGGTCTATCACGCCCACGACAATCCAGTCGTGGATAAATCGTCACTTTCACGTCTGCAAGCAGATACGGCGGTGTTGTTCGGCAATCGACAGCCGACTACCCACAGCCTGCAGCCCATAGCCTACTTCGCCACCCCCGTCATCCGCTCGAAGTTTTCGTCCGCGCCTTCGGGTGATTTCAGTTCGCCGAGCGGGTAGTAGGGGATCATGTTTTCCTTCAGCCACTTGGTCGAATCGGTCGGTGTCATGCCCCAGTTTGTCGGGCAGGTGCTGAGGATTTCGACCATGCTGAAGCAGGTGTTTTTGTCCTGGTACTGGAAGGCTTTCCGGATCATCGCCTTGGTCTTGATCGCCCACTGCGGCGAATGGACCGACCCGCGCGCGATGTAGGCCGGGGTGCGCAACGTGGACAGCAGTTCCCGTACCCGGATCGGCCAACCGGCGAGTTCGACGTCACGGCCGGTCGGGCTGGTGGTCGTCACCTGGCCGGGCAGCGTGGTCGGTGCCATCTGGCCGCCGGTCATGCCGTAAATCGCGTTGTTGACGAAGATGACGGTGATTTTTTCGCCACGGTTGGCGGCGTGCAGAATCTCGTTACCGCCGATGGACGCGAGGTCGCCGTCCCCCTGGTACGCGAACACGATCTTTTCCGGCGCGACGCGTTTCATCCCGGTTGCGAAGGCCGGCGCACGTCCGTGCGCGGCTTCGAGGAAATCGCAGTTGAAGTAGTTGTAGCAGAGCACCGAACAGCCCACCGGCGCGACGCCGATCGTGCGTTCACGCATCCCCAGCTCGTCCAGTACTTCGGCGACGAGACGGTGCGCGACGCCATGCGTACACCCGGGACAGTAGTGGGTGTGGTTGGACGACATCGCTTCGGGCTTGCAGAAAATCGTTTTCTCGGCCATGATGACCTCTATTCGATGTGGGGTCGGGGACATCTGAACGGATTATTATCGTCGATTGAGTCCGTCGCAGCGTTCACGCCACCGTCGGGTTGTGTGGAGCGCTGCCGGTCAATCCGTTCAGGTGTCCCCTTCCTTTTTATATCCAAATCTGCCCCAGACATTCATGTCTGGGCTTACCGACCGTTTGCGAAACATGTGCTCCAGACATTCATGTCCGGGATCGTTGTTGATGTTTGCCCCGACGAGCTTGCTCGTCGGGATCATCGTTGATCTCAGATGTGCCCCTGCGGGCTTTGCCAGCAGGGCTCATCTAACCTGTTGTTCAACCCTGCTGGCGGAGCCATCAGGGGCAGGTTTGTCAACTCTACTTCTTCTTTGCTGCGGGCTTCTTGGTAGCGGTCTTTTTCGCTGCTGGTTTCTTCGCCGCCGCGGTAGCCTTCTTCGGCAACAAATTCCGGATCGCGTCGATCACTTCTTCCGGGGACGGAACAATCCCGCCCTGACGTCCGAAGAAGCTGATCGGCTTGCGGTTGTTGGTGTACAGCCGCACGTCCTCAATCATCTGCCCGTTGTTCATCTCGACGCTGAGGAACTGCTTGACGTGCGCTTTCCGGCTCAGTTCGTCAATCGCGACGGCAGGGAAGGGGTAGAGGCTGATGGGCCGGAACAGCGCGATGTCCACGCCCTCGCCGTTCAACACGTCAATCGCGGTCTTGCAGACACGGGCTGCGGTGCCGAACGCCGTGATGATCAATTCCGGCTTGCCGAGGCCGCCGTACATCTCGTGCTTCTGCTCGTGCTTGGTGATCGTGGCATACTTCTCGGCGAGGTGATGGTTGTGCGCTTCGTTGTCGGCCGGGTTGAGATAGAGCGTTTTGATGATGTGCTTTTCGCGTCCGTTCGCGCCGGTGGCGGCCCAGCTGGAATGATCCGCCGGGGTGCCGGTTTCGACGGCGTCAAAGTCGACCGGCTCCATCATCTGCCCGATCAGGCCGTCCGCGAAAATCATCACCGGGTTGCGGTACTTGTCAGCGAGGTCGAATGCGACCATCATGTGTTCGACCGCTTCCTGCACCGTGGACGGCGCGAGTACGATCAGCCGGAAATCGCCATGTCCGGAGGCGCGCGTCGCCTGGAAATAATCGCCCTGGCTCGGCAGAATGCCGCCGAGGCCGGGGCCCGCACGGCAGACATTGATGAACACGCACGGCAGCTCGGCGCTGGTGATGTAGGAGAGTGCTTCGCTCATCAGGCTGATGCCCGGGCTCGAGCTGGAGGTGAACACCCGCTTACCCGAGGATGCCGCGCCGAAGATCATGTTGGACGCGCCCAGCTCGGATTCCGCCTGCACGAACACACCGCCAACTTCCGGCAATCGGCGTGCGAGATATTCCGCGACTTCGGTTTGCGGGGTGATCGGGTAGGCGAAGTAACGGTCGGCGCCGGCACGGATGGCCGCTTCACCGATCGCTTCGTTGCCCTTCATCAATTTCTTTGCCATGACGGCCTCTAGGTTACCGGGGACATCTGAACAGATCGCGCGACGAAAATTCCTTCAACCGCTCAAGCTGTTCAGTTGTCCCCTTATCGATTGCCTAATACGGGAAATAGTTGTACTGAACGGCGTTGACGCCGATTTCGATCGCCACGTCCGGGCAGGTAATCGCGCACAGGCGGCAGCCGATGCAGCGTGGCTGGTCAAACACTGTAGCGTAGAAATAGCCCTTGGCGTTGATCTTCTTCGACATCTCGATAATCTGCTGCGGGCAGGCCTGCACACACAGCTCGCAGCCTTTGCAGCGGTCGGGTTCGATGGTGACACGTGGCATGAACGGATCACTTTCGGTTGTGACAATCCGCCGGTATCGTGAAAATTCGCACAAGCTGAAAACGTTGTGCGTATTGGCTGTTGGGGACTCGACTGTTCCGGCGGGAACACAGGTGAACGAAAGATAGGGGCCGGGCATTGAGCCGCGCAAATACGCCGGAGTGTGCAAACCGTTTCCGGCTTTGCATGATGTTTGTTTCAACAAGCCTTACAGGAACAGGTGAAATTTCCAGCGTCCATGCGGTCTGTCGGCAGGCCGGGGGTTGGTGTGAAGTCCGAAGCGCCATTCCAGCGGTTGAGGAAGGGGAGGTTAACCATGTGAAAAGATGCGCAAGAACCCGTTCTGACAACGACTTCGGCGGGGAACGTTACCGGCGATTTCTTCGGTCGAGGGGACATTTCGCGTCCGGTCCGGACAGAACGGGTTTGTTTAGATGTCCGGGTATACAGCAGTTGCTCCGGGAGGAAAGTACCCTTAAGAATATAAGAATTATGGAATTACCTCGGAACTGCTGATTATAAGCGAATGTAAATCATCGTTGACCTGTTCAGGCCATCGTTGTTAGCTTGAAGCTCAGAGGGGCGAAGTATCGGGGAAAGTCTGCCTCTTAAGCATGGATACATGGATCTTCACATCGCTGAACCCCCCTTCGGGATACCACTCAATCCGGCCTCGCCGGACAAGCGGAGGACCTGTCCATGAAACACCTGCCCCTTTTACTTCTGATCGTCTGCCTGATTGTCGCGATGCCTGTCGTGTCCGGCTCAAAGATGACGCCTGCGGAATGGCAGCAGAACAACATCGATAAGAAAACGCAATCTGATACGGACCCCGGCCTTCCGCGCCTTGACAGCACCGGCGGTCCGGACACGTTCGGCTACACCTGGATCGACAGCGAGGAGGCCGGCGGACCCACGTATAGCTGGGTGGACATCACCGGCACAGGCACCGAAGTCGCGGCGGCGGACGAGTTGGACGACGATGATCGTGTCGGGCCGTACCCGATCGGATTCCTGTTTCCGTTTTATGGAGCGGGAGAAGAGTACTTCTGGGTCCAATCCAACGGAGGCGTATCGTTCGTGCCGAACCTGCTCGGCTTGTCCAACCAGTCGATGCCCTACCCGTACTACAGTGCGCTGATCGCGTTGTTCTGGGATGATCTCGATCCGGAGAACGGCCAATACGGCAGCGTCTACTATGACACGGTGACCATCGGTTTGCAGGACGCGTGCGTCGTCTCGTTCATTGACTATTCCGAGCATCCGCCAAGCGACACGTCACCCCGCATCAACATGCAGGTGATCATGTTTGACGATGGCCGGATCCGGCTCCAGTATCAGTCCATCGACAACGGCTTCGACTGTACCAGTTGCACGGTGGGGATCCAGGACCATACCGGGAATGACGGCCTGACGGTCATCTACAACAACGCCAGCGGCAACTATCCGTACGGCGGATATGTCGTCGATTTCATCCCACCGGATCCGACCGCGTCGCTGTCGGGTATCGTTTACCAGCTTGGCGGCACACCGCTGGCCGGAGCGAATGTCCGCTGCGGTTGCGGCGAAACGGTATCGGATGCATCCGGGAACTACACCATCACCGGACTGTATCCGGGAACGTACAAGGACATCGCGTGGAAGAGTGGTTACGACGCGATCAACTCGACCACAACCCTCGCAGCAGGCAACAACGTTCTGCACTACTCGCTCGCGATCAGCCCGATGCCGATCAACGGCCCGTTCACCGAGGATTTTGAGAGCGGCGGCACGCCGTTGTTCACTGGCTCCGGCGACTGGCAATTTGGCACGCCGACCTATGATCCCAACGGCGCCCATTCTGGCAGCAACGCCTGGAGCACCATCCTCACCGGGGACTACAACCTTAGCCGTGACGACTGGCTGATTTCGCAGAAGGGTTTTGTCGTGCAGGCAAATTACTCGTTGAAGTACTGGCACTGGTTTGACTACGAGGGTGGATATGACGGCTACAATGTCTGGATTTCCACCACCGCCGGCGCGTTCTGGGAGATGATCTATCCAACCGACGGCTACAGCGATCCAGACGGGTTCTTCACAGTCTTTGGACTGCCCAATTTCAACAACTGGAATACGAACGAAGAACGCATGTGGGTGGAAAAGGAATTCCCGCTCGGTGACTATGTCGGCGAAACAGTCTGGTTCGCCTTCCGCCACAACACGGATAACTCGGTTGTCTACTCGGGTGTCACCATCGACGACCTCAGCTTCAGCACCGGCGGCACCGCGCCGTATGTGCTGCTCCAGCTGTGGCCGGTGAATGTTAACATCCCGTCCTATGGCGGCATGGTGGTCTACGACGCCGGCATCACCAGCACCTACAGCCAGATGATTACCGGCCAGGCGTGGACCGATCTCATCCTGCCGAACGGGAATCAATATGGCCCGTTGCTGGTCATTCCGATTAACGTCATGCCCGGCTACGTGTTCTACGGCAACCTGATGCAAAACATTCCCGCGATGGCGCCGCCGGGACCGTACATGTTCAACGGCTATCTCGGCCGAAGGCCGTATGTCGCGTCCATGGACAGCTTCCCATTTACCAAAACGGTCACACCGGGGCCAGACGGTGAGGTAGTTCTTAACTGGGACGCCGAGGAATGGGTAACATCCGAAGCGCCGCCGGACGTCGTGGAGGCGACTCCGCAGCTTCCGGAATCGTTCGCGCTGCATGCGGTGAGGCCGAATCCGTTCAATGCGTCCGCGACGATCACTGTGGACCTGCCTGAAGCCACGGATCTGGAGGTTCGTGTCTTCAACCTGCATGGTCAATCGATGGCGGTTCTTGCGGACGGTCACACCGAGGCCGGCTCGCACAGCCTGCATGTTGATGGGGCTTCCTGGGCCAGCGGCGTGTATTTCGTGCAGGCGCGATTTGGCGATCAGGTTGCGATCCGGAAGATGACGTTGCTCAAGTAGCGGCGACGTTGCGCGAACGTGGAAGAAAAGTTAGTTGCTCGACTCGTGAAATGTGGAATCGGTGTTATAGTAGCTGGATAACGACAACGGGCGCGGATAATTCGCGTCCGTTTTGTTTCTCGTGAAACAATCTCTCGAAGCCTCTCGCGACGCGGGTTTTGCTCAGTTCCGATTTTTCCGGATCGTAGAACACACCGCAGTCATGCGCCGCGTGACGAGTTCTTGCCCGTGTTGGCTGTGCCAACGCGGCTTATGGTCTTCATATCGGGAATCGTCGGTTTGGGCGGGGACATCTGTCGGCTCACGCCGCATCTGAATCGTTGTGATCAACCTGGCAAACCGACTCCAGTCCTTCGCTGATCCGCACGATCTGTGCCGACAGGTGTCCCCCATGAACCGTCAAATGACCCGCGATAGCCGCCGAAACAAACCGGCGGACAATCACGGGCACCAGGCAGAAGCTTCCCTAACGTTCCTTTTTTAGGTCATCCCTGCTGGCAGAGCCATCAGGGGCACCTGACCCACAACCCAATACCCAATAGCCTGCCGCCCACAGCCTACCGCCTATAGCCCATAGCCCACAGCCTGTTGTATTGACTCCACGAGCTGTTGTAGTTCTACAACAAATCATCGTAGATTCCACACATGAAGACGAGGCAACTATACAACCGCATCGCGGTCTTGCGGAACGAGCGCGGCATTTCGCGCAAAGAGCTCGCGACAGCGATCGGGGTTAACTACCAGACGGTTGGCTATCTCGAGCGCGGGGAATACAACCCCAGCCTCGACCTGGCGTTCAAGATCAGTGAATTTTTCGGCTTGCCGATCGAGATCATTTTCTCGACACAGCCGATGAAACCGCTCAGCGAGGAATTGTACGAGCGGAGAAGGGGAATTTCATGACACGTGAGCAAACACAGTCCCGTTGGCGCATGACGGTACTGAGCAATTATCTCGCCGTTCTGCTGGGGGTTATCCTTCCGTTGCTCGCGAAGGCGACTGGCTCACCGTGGGGTTGGATTGTGGTCTTTGTCGTGCTGGTCGTGACCATTTCGATCACATTCCGCAAGGCGTTCAAGTCGACCGGGCTCTGGACCCTGACGCACGCCAAGCCCTCCACACTGGACGAACGTGAGCTGGAACAGACACATGCTGCCCTCGGCGTCTCGTACCGCTGGATGCTGGTAGTGATGATTGCGACGATGTACCTCCTGATTCTGGCGCGGCAGGGTTCGCTGGGCCAGTGGCTGGGTTGGGTTGATTCGATTGCGTCGGTACTGGCAATGGCGTTTCTGTATGTCGCGCATACGCTTCCCGCCGCGATTATTGGTTGGAACCAATTGCCGCCGGCGAATGATGCGACCAATGACGCCGCCGTGGCGCGGTGAGGGGAGGTTCCGATGCTTGATCAACGCATGAACCTGAAGTCCGCGAAGTGGATTGGTTTTGGCGGGTTGACAGGAATCGTGATCCTCGGCGCGCTGGGCCGGTTTGTCATGGCCGGGCTGTCGGTGACGCTCGGGTATCCGGCGAATCTGAGCGTCGCCGGTATCATCCTGGTCAGCCTGCTCGGCGGCGTGCTCGGCGCGATTGGTGGGTTGATCGCGCAAATGCTGACCCGGATGGGGTTGATCCGGGGCCGGGGCGTGTTTGCCGGGATGGTGCTGTTTGTGATGTCGATCGTGTTGCTGCAGGCACCGGAACCGTCCCAACCGGCGGTCGAGGCGAACCCACAGCTGGCGGTGATGTGGCTGCACAACGGGCCGGGCGTCGATTCCGAACACTACCCGATCCGTCTGGTGACGCTCACCCTCGCGGCGCTGATGTATGTGCTGTACGGCTTCGTGCTCGACCGGTTGCTGCGTGAAAAGCCGGAACCGGAAGAACCTACTCCGGATCCGGACCTGCCAGCTTGAGTGTTGCGTAAACCGGGAAATGGTCGGACGTATACCGACCGTTTACCGTCTCGTTAAGAATACCGGATTCCAGAACCTCCCAGCCGGTCGACACGAACACGTAGTCGATTTTGTCCCCGGACCGGTCGCCGGTCCAGCTGTTGTACGTCCCCACGTTGTCCGCGTCCGGATGCAGCACACGGAACGTGTCCCGAAACGGTTCGTGCCACGGTTCACCCACTCCCTGATCCGCGTCCTCCCACGTTACGAACATGGTTTCGCCGTGCCCGTCTGGAATCTGTCCCGGCAGGGGATAGGTCCGGTACAACGGTTGCAGCGCGGGATTGTCCTCACCAGCGTTGAAGTCGCCGGTCAGGATGATTGGTCCCGTGCCGTTTTGCCACAGGAAAAACCGGATCAGCATCACACTCGCCGCGCGTGATTCCTGCGACTGGTGGTCGAGGTGGGTGTTGAACACGGACAACGTGTCACCGGAGGAATCAACCAGCACCGCCCCGGTGACAATCCGCGGGATGGTGTTGCCGTAGGACGTCGCGCCGGGCTCGGCGTACTTGTCCGCCAGCCACCACGTGCCCTGCCTCACGACCGAAAACCGCTCCGGCTTGACCAGAATCGCGCTGTATTCACCGGCTGCGACGCCGTCGTCACGCCCCACCCCGATTTCGAGATAACCGGGGACAAGCGTTTCCAGCTCGTCGAGTTGATGCCGCAACGCTTCCTGCAGGCACAGGATCTCGGGGTCGAGGTCACGGATCTGCTGCGCGACCGCATCTTTGCGCAATTCCCAGCGGTTGTCGCCGTCACCGGGGTTGTCATACCGGATGTTGAAGCTCATCACGGTGATCGGATCGGTGTTACTGTCCGGCCCGGCCAGCGTGACACCGGCCGCCGCGACGATCACGCCACCGGCAACCCAGAGCGTCAAGAATAGAAAGCGAATCCACGAACCGTTAACCATCTCGTTACAGGCTCCGTGGCTTGACAAACGCCGCGATGCCAGCACCGGCGAAGGTCCAGCCGATCACCTGGTCGAACACTTCCGCCCACACATACCCGGCCGGAAACATCATCCAGTTGCCGAGCGTCAACGGGCCGATCACCGCCGCAAAAACGCCCATCGCCGTCGCCACCAGCACCCGTAGCGGGTAGCGCCGCAGCCGGCGTCCAGCCAGCTTCATCATCACCGATACGATCCCCGCCGCCAACAGTGCCATGATGATGCCCTTGACGTACATCATCGCGCTCATCATTTCCAGACCCTCGGCGTAATAGACGAGGAACGGCACCACCGGCCCGGCCTTGTGCCGTTCGATGAACTCTTCGCTGTTCGCCTCGTATTCGGTCATGCTCGGCACGGTGTACAGGCCGGTTTCGAGGTTGTTCGCCTGCATCGCTTCGGCAATCGGTTTGGAGTCTTCCAGCGGGGTGAAGGCCATGGTGTGGAATGGCAGTACGGTCCACGAGATCGAAAGGAAAATGAAAAAGATCACGCCACCGACGAGTGTTCCCAACAGTACCTGCTTCATGGTACGCTCCCTGTCCTTGAATTGTCCCTGATTGCCCCGAAAGTACCGCTGGAATGGGGTTCAGCCAACCGGAATCTGGATAGTTCCGGGAGTTTATCGGCCCGGGTTCCGGATAATTGGGTCGTGGTTCCTTTGCGTTGAAACCACAGTCCATTGAAACGGGTATCAAAGGTCCAGTGTGACGCCAACCGCATGTCTGCCGAACAGACAAGTATGTTCGCCGGGTAGTGCTGACACGCTGAAGTTGTAGTCTCTCTTTAATTCTTATAACGATTCGTATACATTGTTATCAGACCGTATCTTGTCAGAACATCACGTCGAACTTCCAGAATACTATCAACAGACGTTAGCAAGACTCGTTTCTCAGGCCGTTAAACTCCCGATAGTGAGCAACGATCGGCTGCCTCAGCCAGTTTGCACGGGTGTTCATCGGTCCGTTGCGTGTGAGAAGTTGCGCGCCGTACGTTTCAATGCTATACGGATGGATGGTGTAGAATGCGTCCTTTGACGGCGATCACGCTTGCGCTTGCACTGCTGGCGGTATTTTCTGCTTGCACGAATCCGTTCGCGCCGGAGGAGGGCGGTGTTACCGGGGATCTGTGGGATCCGCAGACCTCCATCGGCGGCATGTTGCGCAATTTCCAGACAGCGTACACGCTGCGGGACAGCTTGCGCTACGCCGACCTGATCGCGGAAGAGTTCGTGTTTCAGTTCTTCGACGCGAACGAGAACCGTTACGATCAGTGGTACCGGGACACGGAATTGCGCACCACCGGGGCGCTGATGCGCTCGTTTGAACTGCTGGATTTACGCTGGGGTCCGATTCCAACGTCGCTGGACACGTTCTCGCGTCCAGACACGACGGTGGAGTTTACAATAAATTTCACACTTTCCGCGGGAGATTTCTCTCCCATCGCCGGGTTTGCCCGTTTTCAGACCCGCGCGGGGGACGACAGCCGTTTCCGTATTGTGCAATGGCGGGATGACTATTGAGCGGACGTACGCGCATACGACGTAGAATCCAACTGCTGCTGGCACTGAACATCGTGGTGATCGCCGGGCTCGTCATCCTGCTGTTCGTGAACTGGCTGCGGACGGGTGCGCCGCGCGCGTCTGGGGTGCAGGTGTCTTCTGCTCCCGCGAACGGCGTCGCCTATGCCGAAGATCGTCTCAAGTCGCGCCCGCGAACCCACATCCGGCAGACCCCGGCCAGCTACTTTCCCCGCAGTCAGCCGTCACGTGTGCGCTCACTCGCGACGAAACACGGTCACATCGCGCTGGTCATTGACGATTTCGGTTTTTCCCTGACCTCATCAACGGTGCAGGGCATGCTTGACCTGCCGGTTCCGTTGACCACGGGCATTATTCCCGGCCTTGCAGCCAGCGACGCCGTCGCCAACGCTTCGTACAGCCGTGGCCACGAAATCCTGGTTCACTTGCCGATGGAACCGCTCGGCGACCGGTACGATACGCTCGAATCTGAGCTGCACGCCGGCATGACCGCCTCGCAGTTTGCCGCGTTCATGGACACGATGACCACGGTACCACACGCCACCGGCCTCAGCAACCATCAGGGTTCCGCCGCGACACAGGATCGCGAACTGATGGACCGGCTCGCGGACTGGTGCTCGCGTCACGATTGGTACATCCTCGATAGCATCACCCATCCCGGCTCCGTACTTTACCGGGCGGCGACGGCGGCGAACGTGCCGGCGTTTCGCCGCGACATCTTCCTTGACCACTACCAGGAGCCGGACTCGATCCGTGCTCAGCTGCGCGCTGCGGTGGAACTCGCGGAAAAGCGTAAAGAGTTGGTGGTTGTGATCGGCCATCCCCGGGCCTCCACCCTGCAGGTGTTGCAGGAGGATTTACCCGGTCTGGTGGAACAAGGCGTGCGCTTCATGCGTCTCAGGGAAGGGTCAACGTTGACGACGGAGAAGCTGGCGGTGGAGGTTCGTTGATGATGAATGTGGCGTTACGCCTGGATGGTTTCCTCCACGGCAGCGCTCCCCCCACACCTGCTCAGGCGGCCCGGATCGCGGCAACGGCTGCGCTTGCTGGTGTTGACAGCCTCGCTGTCCTGCTGCCTGCAACCGATGCAAGCGGCTGGAAAGTACCGCTGGAACGCATCCGCGAGGTGTTTGACGGTCCGGTTCTCGTCATTTGCCCACTTCTGGACGACCCCTTGCGCCTGGTTCATGACATCCGCCCCGAGCTGACGGTCTTTACCGGCGATGGCTTCCTGCCGCTCGACCGGGACGATCTCGCGGGTCCGGTTGCCCGTGACGCCGTTCAGGCGATGAGAACTTCGCGCGCTCCATTTGTCGTTCATGTTCCCGCAATCGTTTCGTTGATCAAGGCCGCGCGCCAGTTGGAGGCCGAGGGTGTGCTTCTTCCTGCGGCGCCGTTGTTGTACGCGGATGATACCGCACAGGCTGTTGCCGCGATGGAGGAGCTGGAAACCGGTGCGCTGGCGGCGAGCAAACTGGGGCTGCGAGTATTCCTCGACGGAGAGCTGGATCGCGCGTCCTGGGGGGCGTTGAGCCGTCTCGATTTGTTTGAAGGGGCTGTCGTCGGATCGTCGTTGATCGACCGCGCGTTGTTGCTTGGTCTTGGCCCGGCGATGACAGAATTACGCATGCTGAACCTGCACTGAGAAAATCCGTTGATTCGAGCATCCGCATATACGCTTATCCTCACGTCGTTGATCTTCTTGATCATGGGCTGCGATGGAGCCGCCGGACCGGACGGTGAAGACGCTCCACGGGTCGACAACATCGGACCGTCCATCCAACTCATTCAGCCTCAACCGGGAGCTGACATCACCACGTCGACCATGACCCTCGAAGCCGCGCTCGACGACACGGAAGACGTCGACAACGGCGATATCGACCGTATCCGCTTCTACGTCGATGGATCAAACATGCTGGGTGAAGATTCCGCCGTCGTCACCGAGGAACCCTATGTCTTCGAGTGGGATTTCGACGTTTCCGGCACAGGCTACGGCCCGGTGACGATCATGGCGGAAGCGGTTGACACACTTGGCAACATCAACAGCACCGCCCTGTTGCTGGTTAACCGGCGTCAGCTCGCCGACCGCGACACATTATCCGATCGATTCGTTCAAGGTTTCGCCAGCAGCCTCTCTATTCCGTTTCACATTACGTTGTTCGATACAAACAATGTCCCCTACGATACGATTCGGGTCACCGAACTTGGGACGCGCTTCCTCGCGCAGGAACGTTGCGTTTTGAGCCAGGCGCGGATCTACCCGGTGATTCGGGCGGCTGTGCCCTTCGACAACATGGCGGATTATTGGGTGATCGTGCGCGCATCCCAGGACAGCCTGTACCCGGGTGAAGCGCTGGATTCGGTCCTCGTGCAACCGGATCTGATGCTGTATGATCGCTGGCTGACCCTTGATCTGGACTCCATGCCGGAGTCGGTACGCACCTTCGAGGCTGGCGAAACATTTTTCCTCACCCTTCGTCCCGACGCAGATCCGGACAGCCTGGACTCCGGGCTGACCATCGGCACGTTGTTTGAGTCCGATTCGACCGGCAACGCGGAGGAGGAAAAGGCGTATTGGCTGGAGCGAACGCTGGAAGGCAATCATTGGCGTCCGGTCGTGGAGAGTTATCAGGAATACGGTGTTCACCACCTGTATCTCGAGGCGGTTGTGGACTATCAGCCAGAGGGGGACTGATGCGGCGACCTGAGAAGCGCGAGATTCACGAGCACGCATATGGAGATACGGAGATTTCAAAACCTCATTCCAACGTAACCTCATATTCGAGTATAGAGATAACTGAGAAGACGGGTGGCGGTATGTCGTCCCGAAAAGCGATCCTGTTCCTGTTGCCTCTGTTCCTGCTAACCCTGTTGTGGTGGGGCTGTGAAGGCCCGCAGGGGCCAGAGGGGGAAGGCGTGGGCGACTTGGACACCGAACCTCCGCGTGTATCATGGGTTGAGCCGGCGAAGTCCGATACCACCTATGCAACCACCTTCGAAGTCGAGGCGACGGCCAGCGATAACGAAGGCGTGGCGTACGTCGAGTTCTTCCTCGACGGCAGCAGTGAGATGGGCGATTCGTCCGCGATCGACTCTACTGCGCCGTACACCTGGACCTGGAATTTCGATTCCACCGGCCATGGCTACGGTTTCTACCCGATCATGGCTCGGGCGTTTGATGGGGCCGAAAACGCGGCAGACACGCCGACGTTGCTGAAGCATTACTTGCCGGTGCCGACTGAACGGGTTCTCTTCTACTACGAGGGCGAAACCCTCGGCGCGTTGACGATGCCGGACGAATACGGCGACCGTTTCTGGAATGTCCGTTTCACGCCGGATGAAGAGTGCGAATTGCTGGAAATCCAGCTGGAGTTCCGCAATCCGCTCGAGGTCAAATTGACGGATGAAGACGCGTTCCTCACCGGCGGCACGGATTTCATGGTGTATGCGTGGAGCAGCAGCGACAACCGCTTGCCGGTGGAACCCCCGCTTGATAGCTTGTACGTTGAGGAGACGCAAGCGATTTATAATGATGGGTTTACCGTTGTCGATGTGTCGGATTGGGGATTGACCTTCACGGATGATTTCCACGCCGGCTTCTCCATTCCATCCTCGATCAACTACGGCCAGCTGGTTGACGATCTGCGGGCGATGCCGATCATTTTCACGTTGGACGATACACCGCCCGCCGATTCGAGCGCGCATCGCAGTGTTGAAAAGGCGAACGGAGAGAATTGGCGCACGATGCTGCAGAGTTGGAAGCAGCCGATTGACTTTCATATTCGCGTCAAAGTGCGCTACAGCAACGGTCAAACAGCGACCATTGCCCCGACTGGCAGCCGAGTTCCGCTGCCGGACGGTGAACGATAAGCGTGGGCGGTTCAGCAACTGCCCAAGTGAAGGTTGAAACGTATGATCAGGACGTGGACACGCAGGAGATTGGACGGCCCGGCCTTGCGGTTTGTGGCGTCCCTGCTGTTGTTGGCGGGATTCGCTGCCTGCAGTGGGGAGGATGGCCCGGCGGGTCTTGATGGCACCAGCCCGGACACCTATCCGCCGGCTGTGGCGCTGCTTTCGCCGTCGGCGGGGGACACTCTAGGCGACACGATGCGTGTGATTGTATCCGCCGTCGACAACGTCGCCATTGACCGCGTGGTGTTTTACGTGGACGGATCTGACCAGGTGGACGACACATCGTATGCGGAAGTTGCTGGCGCGGATGCGGTTGACAACCAGTTTGTCTGGACCTTTAACCTGGTGCAGATGGGCGTGTCAAATGGGCCCCACACTGTGATGGCGCGGGCGTTCGACGTGGACCGCAACTATGCGGACACCCCCCCGGTTATCGTTTTCACCGAGTACCAGACACCGCCGGGTGAAGCTGTCTTGCGGGTCTGGGAGCCGGACAGCACCGGTTTTTACCAGTTCCCGAACCGGAATGCGAACGACCCGAGCATCGTGCTGGATTCGCTGCACAACGTTCGGTTCCGTGCAGAACGCGACGGGCAAATCGACCAGGTCCGCTTGTACCTCAGCGTTGACGCATTCGCTTCGCTGGCTTTCGACACCACGCTGCATGTCGCGGTGCATGAGTCGGACGGCGTCTATCCGTTGGCTGCTGAACTCAGCTCCCAGGATCTGACCACCGCAGCTTTCGACTCAACTCGCTGGTATTCCGTGATATTCCCGGACAACGTGACGTTTGAAGCGGACGAGATATTCCACATCAGCCTGTCTGTCCCAGAGAAGACAGATACGACCGCATTTGCCATCGGCACGTCAATCATCCCGAAGTACGACTATCCGACGCAGAGCCATTCCAGCCGTTGGCGGATCGAGCCCGACGCGGCCTACTGGCAGCCGTTGCAAACGCAGTATGCGCTCGAGGAACGCACACGCGAGTTCATGATCGAGGTCTGGGTGACGTACGAATAGCGATGCTGAGCGAGATGGGAAAGTACGTAAAACGGGAAGCCAAGGCTTCCCGTTTTTTATCGTAACAATAAATAGATTATAACGTTTAACCTACTCCGAAACAGTTGTTTCCGGTGCGTCTGCATCGGGTTTTCCGGCTTCATCGCCCTTGTATTCCAGCACCAGCACGTAGCGATGGGGCAACACCGGCAGCGCGTACAAGAGCTTCCATTTGTCCGGGTCCAACGCCTTCGCTTCCCGTTCACCTTCCGGCCCTTTCCACGACAGCAGCGTCCCCCCGGGCTTCAGCAGGCGTTCGCACCACTGCGCGACTTCGGGGAGCACGCTGACCGCACGCACCACGACCGTGTCGTAGGGCACATCCAGCCGTTCCGCGTGCGTTTCCGCGCGATCGTGAACGATGCTGACGTTTTTCACGCCGAGTTCAGCGGTCATCCGCTGCAGAGATAGTGTTTTCGCACGCCGCGAATCCAGCAACGTCATCTTCGCATCGGTCAGCGCCAACGCAAGCGGCAGGCCCGGAAAGCCGCCGCCTGTACCGAGATCCAGCAAACGCGGGCCTCGCCGCCAGCCGGTTTCGGCAGCCGGGATCAGGCTTTCCCACAAGGATTGCAACAGGACCGCGTCCACACTTGCCCGGCTGACCAGGTTCACCTCTTCGTTGATCGACTTCACCAGCTCCAGGTGCTTGTGGAAAGGTTCGGTGTCCGCGCCCGCCTGCAAAATGTCCGTGAGTAGCTTGACGCGGTCGAAATCAACCTTGAACGGATGGTCCAGGCGCCCGATCCATGCCGGTGTTTCCGGACGTCGTCCACGGATCGGCAGGTCGACTTTTTTGCGTTTTTTTACCGGCCGCGGAATCGGGATCGGTGCATCATCACTGCGTTTCGGCGGTGCATACCTGTCGCTGGATCGAGGTTTGTCCCTGCGGTCCGAGTCCGGCCGTCCACGATCAGGCCGATCGAATTCACGTCGCGGCTTGTCGCTACGGGGTCTATCAGATCTTGGTTTGTCGGAACGGGGGCCGCTCGGCCGTGACGAATCACGGCTTGGACCGCCTGGACGCGGGCTGCTGGGTTTCCTCGAATCAGACGGCTTGCCGGATTTGTACGAAGAGGAGCCGCCGCGTGATGGCCCGGGCTTGCTTGAGCCGGGGCGTGACGAATCACGGCTTGGACCGCCTGGACGCGGACCACCGGGTTTCCTCGAATCGGACGGCTTGCCGGATTTGTACGAAGAGGAGCCGCCGCGTGATGGTCCGGGCTTGCTTGAACCGGGGCGTGACGAGTCGCGGCTTGGACCGCCTGGACGCGGGCCGCCGGGTTTCCTCGAATCGGACGGCTTGCCGGATTTGTACGAGGAGGAGCCGCCGCGTGAGGGTCCGGGCTTGCTTGAGCCGGGGCGTGACGAATCACGGCTTGGACCGCCTGGACGCGGGCCACCGGATTTCTTCGAATCGGACGGCTTGCCGGATTTGTACGAGGAAGAACCTGCACGTGACGGACCGGACGGCTTCGATCCCGGGCGTTTGGGGCCGGGATGGCGTTGGGACGATTCACGCTTCGAGTTTGGACGGTCGTCTTTCATGCCACTTGCGCAGGCTTGTCAACGGGTTGCGGATTATCAGCACGGAAGCTAGTGCGGAAAGTCGCCAAATCCAAGAGGGGATTTGCGAACTCGCGATCAGGCGGACTGTTTGCGCGCAGCCACACGTTCCCGATCCCGCAGAAAAACGACCAGTAGCGCGAGATCGGACGGTGTCACCCCGGCAATCCGGGAGGCCTGCCCGACGGTTGCGGGACGGTGTGTTTCCAGCTTTTGCCGGCCCTCGGCGGACAATGCTTTGACGATGTCGTAATCGAAATCGTCGGGAACGCGCTTCTCTTCCTGCGACCGCAGTTTTTCTACCTGACGGCGCTCTCGGTCGAGATAGCCAGCATACCGCAACTCGGTTTCAATCGCGTAGAGCAGGGCGGGGTCAGGACGTTCCGGCAATGCGCCATTGCCAAGCTCGAGCAGGGCCGAGAGCGAGATCTCCGGACGTCGCAACAACTGCGCAGCGCTTTCGAGTTGATCCGGCTTCCTGTCCCGCGCCACGAGATCGCCACGCCGGAACTTCAACGTTTCCAATCGCTTGATCCACGATGACTTGTCATCCAGGCGCGCCCGAATCGACTCGTAGCGTTCTTCCGGGATCAATCCGGCGCGGAACGCCTTCTCGTGCAATCGCTCTTCCGCGTTGTCCTGGCGCAGCAGCAGGCGAAACTCTGCCCTGCTGGTGAACATCCGGTAAGGTTCGGTCGGATGGGTCGTCACGAGGTCATCAACCAGCACACCGCCGTAGGCTTCATCCCGCCGCAGGATGAATGGATCACGTCCCTTCACCGTCAACGCGGCATTCGTGCCGGCGATCAAGCCCTGAATCGCAGCTTCTTCGTACCCGGATGTCCCGTTGATCTGCCCGGCGAGGTACAGTCCCGGGATCCGCCGTGTGCTCAGGGTGGCACGTAATTCATGTGGCGGCACCACGTCGTATTCCACCGCATAGCCCGGCCGCGCAAACCGTACAATCTCACAACCCGGCACCGTTCGCAAGGAGGCTAACTGTACCTCTTCCGGCATCGAGCTCGAAAAACCGTTGACGTACATCAGCGGATTGTTGAGCCCTTCCGGTTCAAAGATCAGCGGGTGCCGGTCCCGATCCGGGAAGCGCATCACCTTGTCTTCGATGGACGGGCAGTAGCGCGGGCCGGTAGACTGGATTGTGCCGTTGTACATTGGCGATTCGTCGATCCGCGCGCGGATGCCGTCATGCGCCTCCGGGACCGTGTACGCCCGGTAGCATGGCAGCTGCGGGTTGTAGCGTTGCGTCGTTTCGTGGCTGAAATACCAGGATTCGTCTTCACTGTCCTGCTGTTCCATCACGCTGAGGTCGATACTGTCACGGTAGACGCGTGGTGGCGTGCCGGTTTTGAACCGCAGCAACGGGTAGCCGAGACGTTCCAGGTCGGCCGAAATGTGATTCGCCGGGGGTTCGCCGAAACGGCCTGACTGGTTCTGCACCGTGCCAGTGTGCGTCAGACCGCGCATGAAGGTGCCGGAACACAGAATGGCGGTCTTGCAGGCGAGCACGCCAACGTTCGCCAGCCGGACACCGGTCAACGTGTCGCCATTCACCGCGAAGCCGGTCGCCTCGTCTTCTACGATCTCAACGTCAGGGTAGCGTTCATAAAACAGCGTGTCGATGGCCTGTGTGTACAGGTCGCGGTCAGTTTGTGCACGCGGGGACCACACCGCCGGGCCTTTCGATCGGTTCAGCATGCGGTACTGGATCGCGGAGCGGTCGGTTGCGATGCCCATCAGGCCGCCGAGGGCGTCAATCTCCTTCACCAGCTGGCCTTTCGCGGTTCCGCCCATGGCTGGGTTGCAGGAGAGACGGGCGAGCGCGGCCCGTTCCCGGGTCACCAGCACCACGCTGGCTCCTGCCCGGGAGGCTGCCGCCGCGGCTTCAACGCCGGCGTGTCCTCCGCCAATCACAACCACATCGACCATCGGGTCTGTTTCCTTTTGCTACACGTTCGTGTTACTGCTCATCGTCATCTCGAGGCCGCACGCACAATTCGCCCGATTTAGCCCTCTCTCTTGTTGAGAGCCATGGAACGCGCATAAAACCTGTGTTTCACGTGAAACAAGAACTCCGTACCCCGCATCGCCAGAGGGTTTCCGGCGCTCGGAGTTCACAATGCGGGACTTATTTTCCAATGCAGAAGCGCCCGAAAATCCTGTTCAGTACGTCATCTCCGGCGATTCGCCCGGTGATCTCACTCAACGCATCCAGCGCAGCACGAATTTCCACCGCGATCAACTCCTCGCTCGCATTCGCTGACGCTAACGTTGACGAGCGTCCCAGCGCTTCGGCGGCTTCGTTGAGGTGACGCGCGTGCCGTTGCTCCAGCCCGAGGCTTTCCTCGTAGTTGGTGCCGCCCATCAAACGCTGCACAATCCGCGCTTGCAGGTCGTCGAGGCCGTCTCCCGTCGTTGCTGAAATCGCCGCGGTCACCTTTGCTGACAACGTTTCCGGTGTTAGGACGCCTACATCCGCCTTATTCCGAATCAACAGAAGTCGTTCGTCGGTCACATAACGCTCATCAGGCAGCACAAAATCGGGCGGCGAAACCAGCCACAGCAACACGTCCGCCTGCTCCAGCAGGGCCTGCGCGCGACGGATCCCTTCCTTTTCAATCGCCTCTTCAGTAAGACGTAAGCCGGCTGTATCGACCAGCCGCACCGGAATCCCGTTCCAGTCTACCGCTGCGTCAAGGTAATCCCGTGTCGTGCCTGGTGTTGCGCTGACAATCGCCCGTTCCTGGCCCAGCCATTGGTTGAACAGGGTCGACTTACCGGCATTGGTTTCGCCTGCGATGACGACGTGAATCCCATTCCGCAGGTATTTGCTGGCGCGGGCGTGTTGTGACAGACGTTCCAGTTGATCAAGAAGTTCGGCCACATCTGCAACAAAACGGTCGCGGTTGAAAATGGGGATTTCTTCTTCCGCGAAGTCCAGTTCCAGCTCAACCAGTCCCAGCGCGTCCTGCAGCGATTCCTCGATCATTTGCAGCTGCGTTTTCAGACCACCCATCAGCACGCGCAGTGATGATCGCGCCGCAGCACCGGTTTTGGCGTCAATCAGGGACGCCACCGATTCCGCCTGATCCAGCGTCAATTTACCGTTGATGAATCCGCGCCGGGTGAATTCGCCGGGCTTGGCGGGTCGTGCACCCAGCGCCAGAAACCGTTCCAACACAAGGGTTAACGCCGCCGGGCTACCGTGTCCGATGAATTCGACGAGGTCTTCGCCGGTACTGGAATGGGGGCCTTTCCATGGCAGGAGCACGCCTTCGTCCAGCACGTCGCCGTCAGAATCACGGATGGTGACCACTTGTGCGGTGCGTGGTGCCCAGCTTTCCGGGATTGATTTATGCCCGCAGGCGTGCGCGGCGAGGGTCCAGACACCGTCCCCGCTCATTCGGACAATGCCCAAAGCGCTTTGCCCTGGCGGGGTGGCCAGGGCAGCGATAGGATCAGAACTCAGTATGGATTGCGCCGGCACGGCTTACTTCCGCTCTTTCTTCTGGCGTCGGCGTTCCTGCCGTTCATCCTCTTTTTCCTGCTCGACCTTGCGTTCGGCAACCAGGCGTTCCAGTTCAGGATCGCTGGTCTTCATCATCTTTTGCTGGCCCCAGCTAAGCAGGTTGAACAGCGTGTAGTACAGTGTCAACCCGCTCGGGAAGTTGTTGAACAGGAAGATGAACATGATCGGCATCATCATGACCATCATCTTCTGGTTCGGGTCAGTAACCGTTGACTTGGACTGAAGATAGGTACTCAACGCCATAATCAGCGGCAGCACGGCGAGGTGATCACCATACAGTGGTATCGTGAACGGCAGGTTGAACAGCACGTCCGGCATCGACAGATCGTTGATCCACAGGACAAATGGCTGCCCGCGCAGCTCAATCGTTGAGCGGAAGACAATGAACAAACCGTACAGCATCGGCATCTGCAGCAGCATCGGCCAGCACCCGCCCATCGGGTTGACCTTATGCTCCTTGTACAGCCCCATCACTTCCTTCTGCATCCGCTGCGGATTGTCTTTGTATTTCTCCTGAGTCTCTTTCAGAATCGGTTGAAGCATTTGCATGCGCTTCATCGACTTATGAGACTTGTACGTAAGCGGCCAGACGATTATCTTAATCAAGATAGAGAAAATAATCAGCACGACACCGTAATTAGGAATAAATTCATGCAACCAGACCAGAACATAGAACACACCCTTGGAGAAAGGCTCGATGATCGGCCATCCCCACGACATCATTTCTTCAAGGGACGAATCAATCCGGGAAACGTGTTCTTGTTCCAGCGGTCCGAGGTAGAACGTCAGCCGCTGATCCAAGTCGCCCTGTGGAATGTTGAACAGGAGGTCGGTCGCATACAGCTTCGGCCGGTGCTTGCCGTCGTAGGTCGGGTGCGGCCAGGTGCGCAGGGTCGCGCCGTCAGCCGGCGTGCTTGGCACCAGCGCCATCAGGAAATACTTGGTACGTTGGGCGACCCAACGTGTCGCGCCGGACGCGTTTTCGTCATCCGTTTCCTTGCCGTTGCTCTTCAGCTTTTCCTTCGAACCGGTGAAGTAGGCGGCTTCGGTGTAGTAGAGATCCTGAGACGTGTCGGCTTCGGTCAGCGCCAATCCCCCGCCCCAGCCAAAGGTTGCGGAAATTGCGCCGGTGGACGCGCCCAGTCCACGGCTCTGCAGGTGCACGTCAACCTTGTACCGATCCGGGTGGAAGACGAATGTTTCACGATACCACCGGCCATCGCCCAGGGGGATGGAGAAGGTCAACGAGTCTGGTCCATCGCCTTCGTTCAGCGTGATATCGCCGCGGTCAACGCTGAACACACGGTCGCGTGTCCGCAGCAGACCCGATCCGCCAAGTGCGGTCAGGGTCAGGTTTTCGTCCGCGAAACGGTCACGCACCAGCTCTTCGGTTTCCAGCAGATACGGCTGCGTCGGCTGGATCCGCCACGAGTGGACCGTCGCGCCGCGTGTGCTGAACGTGGCCGAATACAGCGGTGTATCCACGCGGATCAGCTTCTCTTCGGCGTCCGGGGCCGGCATTGACGACGGGTCGTCCGCGCCGTAACCGCCGGTTGACGTATCCGATCCACCGAACGGCGTGTCCGTGTTGCGTCCGCCGAACGGTTGGCTGTCGTCCGTCATCGTCGATACGTCCTCGGCCGTCACGGAAGCCGGTTGTTCGGCCGAGTCTGCCGGTGGTTCTTCCGGGGTCACCAGCTTGTAGTAGTAGGGCATGGTCAAGATAACCAGGCCGATCAGCACAAAGGCAAATATGGTCTTGCGATCCATGGTTCCTCACGGTCAGGATGCGATGGCATCCGAACGTTCTGTCGCTGAATGATCGTGATCGTGTTCGTGGTGGCAATGCTGATGCTGAGAGTGTCCGGCTGGAGGGACGGGATCGAAACCGCCGGGATGCAACGGATTGCACTTCGCGAGCCGCACCGTGCTCAGCCAGAACCCACGGAAAACGCCGTGCGTTTGAAACGCTTCCATCGAGTACATGCTGCAGGAAGGATAGAATCGGCAGCGGCTGCCGAGGGCATACATCACCGGCGACAGCAGCTTGCGGTAGACGCGCAGCAACGGCAACACCAGCCAACGCACCAGGAACCGGTCCGCGGTGGAGGTGGGTTTGCGTGTTTCTGCACTCAACGTGCGCGTTCCTCGTTCGCACCCGGTGTGCCGGATCGGCTGGCCGCTTTCTTCCGTGCGACGTTCAGCAGACGATCCAGCTCAACAAAAAAAGCGTTCCAGTCCTTTGGCGCGACATAGAGACGCACCAGCACCTGGCTGTTCACCGGGAATAACTCTTTGTTCCTGCGAAAGTATTCACGCAATCGGCGGCGCGCATAATTCCGTCCCACCGCTGTCCCGTAGAGACGGCGTGGAACCAGCGAGCCGAACTGGCGCGTGGCGGCATCCGACGGCAAAAAAAAAGGGACACGCCGTTACCGCGCACCCTTTCAGCTCCCTGAAGGAGTCGCTGGTAAGCTGCGCGACCCCGGATGATTTCATCCTTTCGCAGGGTTTCGCTACCGGATATCATCGGAGACGGTCAACCGCTTACGTCCCTTGGCGCGCCGGCGCTTCAACACCGCGCGTCCAGCTTTCGAAGCCATGCGTGCACGGAAACCATGCTTATTACGGCGTTTCCGATTGCTCGGCTGAAAGGTCCGCTTCATGGAAATGCTCCTGCTCTATCGTTTTCATGTCGTATCCAAAGCAAGCCGGAATTTAGGTGGAGTGAACCCATGGAGCAACGTTCGCTCCCGGAGGGAGCACCCTTCGGAGACGGGTGTTCGAGCACACACGTTGCCTCTCGTCTCGCGGCGAAACCGGCTCGGCACGGAAAGCGTACCATAGATAAGCTATCTTTGCCGGAACGTACGCAGCAAACACGGCCCCGGAGGCATGTTGTGGCTCTGAGAACACGCACCTTTCAACTCACCACGAGTCTGATTCTCGCTCTGCTGCTGCTGACGAGCCTATCAACACGTGCGGTGGCGGACGATCGCAGCGTTACTACCAACCTCGGACGGATCACCCTCCCGGAGTCCTGGTCGGTTGAACAGGTATCAGACGACCACATCACCGCCTGGTCTGAAGAGGACGGTTCCCGCCTGGACCTGTACCAGCGCCCGTTTGAGCGGTTGACCGAATATCTGCATAAACGAGCAGACGAGTTACGCATATCGAGATATGTGAGAAGCGTATCGCAAGACTTCCTCGAAGAGGTGAACGCCGACAAAGGCGGATTCATCCTCGGCCTGAATCCGCTGGCGGCGGAGGATGCACCGGTTGTGCCGGTGGACAAGTGGGAAGATCTTGACTTGGAAAATCTGTCCGGAGTGCCATCGAACTACTTGTACGTGGTCGCATACGAACGTGACCGGGAACTGTATGTGCTCGAGGTGACAGCTTCGACGGTGAGTGGGGACGAGCTGTTGCTGGCCGACCTGCACCGTTCCTGGCGACTTCCGTAAATGAGCATATCGAGATAACTGAGAAAGGAGATGTCGCGCCGCATGCCTCAGCCGCAACCGTTGATGACTGCCGAAGATTTCGCTACCGGCTGGACCTGGGAACAGTATCTGCAACAAGTTACCGCCAGCGCGCGATTGCAGGCAAAGCATTACCAGTCGGTTACCGATGATGAACTGTCAGTGTTCACCCCGCCCGATGAAACCCTGTACGCGATCGTCCTGTCCAGTGAAAAGTGCGGCGATGGCGCATGGGCGATTCCGCGCCTGGTTCGCATTCTGCAGGATCGGATGGGAATCCAGCTGCGCATCTTCTTTCGTGACGAACACGAAGACCTGATGGATCACCTCGAGACGGACGGCAAGCGTGCCATCCCCAAGCTCGCCGTGTTGGATCAGGACTTCCGCATTGTCGGGGTATGGGGCCCGTACCCGGAGGCGATCAAACCGTATGTCCGTGAACACGCCGGCAAGCATGACCGTTCCGAGTGGTACCCGGAAGTAATGAAATATTACCGGAAATCGGGTCAAGGAGACCTGATCCGTGATATACAAGCTTTGTTCGAGGAACTGGCCGTGTAAGGTCGTTTGCCTCGGAGCCGGGCACCTTCACCAGACTCACGGCGGGGCACGCCCGGGGCTCCATTGACAAATTTGCCAGCCTATCTTAGAGGACACGTACAGCAAACCTGGATGGACGATGCGATTCGCAACCCTGTTCCTGCTAACCCTGATCCTGTTTGTGACGATTCCGGCCGTCGGCATCGCATCACCGAATGCGGGCACGGTCGTGTATGTAAAGCTGCAGCCGACGGGCAACGAGCTGGACGCTCCCCGCGCGGCGGTTGCAGAACGTCCGGAAGTGATGGCGATGGAAGCTGCGGTGCCGGCGACCAATGCGCCGATGTTCGAAGCGCTTGGCCAGTGGCAACGCGTGATCGTCGAGCCGGGCACCGATCTGGACGCGTTCCTCGCCGACCTGTCGCAGCTGCCTGGTGTGGAGGTTGCGGAACGCCAGCCCGTACGCGAACTCTGCGTTTTGCCGGGGGCAGAGCGTGAGATAGCCGACCGTCCCAACGATCCCTTGATCACCTACCAGTGGCATTTGTCGCAGGTTAACGCGTTCGCGGCGTGGGATGAAGCCCCGGCGGCGACCGGGGTCAAGATCGCCATTCTCGACAACGGCGTCGACATCGACCACAAGGATCTCAGGTCCATCATCTGGACCAACGACGCGGAAGACGGCGGCACGTCCAACTTCGACGACGATGGCAACGGGTACGTGGACGACATCTACGGTTGGGACGCCAACGACTGGGACGGCAATCCGGACGCACCGAGTCTCGATCCCAGTGAAAGCCCGGGTCATGGCACCCACTGCTCCGGCATTGCGGCAGCGATCCAGAACAACAATGTCGGTGTCGCCGGGCTTGCTCGTGGCGCGCAGATCATGGCCGTCCGGGTTGGCGAGGGCCGCACCATCGGGTATGCTGTAGACGGATTGCTGTACGCGGTCATCAATGAAGCCGACGTCGTCTCGATGTCGTTCGCGGGACCGGTCGAATCGGTGTTCGAACGTGACATCATCAACTACGCGGCCGATCAGGGGGTCATTATCCTCGCCGCTGCGGGCAACGAAAACAACAATTCGCTGACCTACCCGGCAGCGTACGAAAACGTCATCGGCGTTGCGGCAACCGGCATCGACAACAACATCGCCTCGTTCAGCAACTACGGCTGGTGGGTACAGGCCGCCGCACCAGGGGTGGATATCCTCAGCACGTACATCGGCGGCTACGGGTATTCGTCAGGCACATCCATGGCGACGCCGCTGGTCGCCGGCCTGGCCGGAATGTTGAAGGGGATGGATCCAGACATCACCCGCGAACAGGTGCTTGCCCGCATTCAGCAAGGAGCCCAGCCGGTGGGGAATGCGTGGGACAAGGAAACGCCGGTCGGTGTGATCGACGCGTGGCGTTCGGCGTTGCCGGACCGGCCCGTCGTCGCGTTCAAAGGCATCACGGTGAATAACGCGGACGGCCGTATCCCGTTGGCGGCGACGACCAGTGTCACCTTCGACATGGAACTGCTTGGCGGGGACGCTGACCAGCTGAAAATCAGCCTCGTTTCACTCGCGGATTTCATGGAGACAAACGGTGTGTATAACAGCACACAGCAGGAGGTTGGCAGCTTCCCGGCGGTGTTCCAGATTACGACCTACGGCTTCACCGAGCAGGGTGACAATCCGGCGGTGCTGCTGATCAACGCGGATGGTTGGAGAGACACGCTGTCCGTGCGTATCCCCGTCGACCCGCCGTATGTAACGGTTGAGGGCGGCGAGATGATCGCCAGCGTCACCGACTTCGGCGCGATTGGATATTGGGATTATGTCCCGCCGATCGACACGCGCACCGAAGGTGTCCGGCTGCTGGGCGACAAGCTCGGCGCGTTATTCCACGGGTCCGTGCTGGTCGCGGACATGGCGAACGTAGCCGACTGCATCTACGGCACCGACAACCAGACACAGTTCGATTTCCGCGTCTATGACAATAGCCACTACGCCAAGGTTGACGCGCCGGATGATCGCAATATGTGGCGCTGCACCTACACCGACCGTTATGACGGCAGCCCGGTGGGTGTCAACGTAACGCAGACGGTGGAAGGGTATCCGGACAACGACGACGAATCGGTTATCTACCTGACCTATTCCATCGAGCGCGTAATCGGTGCACCGGTCGACATGTATGTTGGCGTCCTCTGCGACTGGGACATTCTCAATCTGTACGGCAACCAGGTACACTACAACAGCCAGTATCGTTTGTCCTACATGAGCGGCAGCAGTTACAACGGCGGGCAGACACGTTTCGCGGGCATCATGGCGTTGGGTAACGAAACCATCTCCGGCGTGCGTGCGATCAACAATTCAAACTTCAGCTACACCGATTCGAATAAGTTGTCCATCATTCATGGCGGCACCTCCCAGGCGACCTCGTCAGCGCCGGATGACTGGGCGAATTTGATCGCGGTGGAGGTGGAAAATGTCGGATCGTCAATTCCACGCACCGTCCAGTTCGCGCTGATCATGGCGAAAACGGAATCGGAATTGTTGAACATCGCATCCAACGTCGCCAGCGCCCATCAGGGCGAAACAGTTTCCGTCGGCGACGAACTTCCGTCCCAGTTCGAGCTGACGCGTGCGTGGCCGAACCCGTTTAACGCGTCCACTCGGGTGGATCTGGCGCTGGACGCCGGCGCGGATGTCGATATCGCGGTGTATGATGTGCTTGGCCGGATTGTCACCACGTTGCATCGTGGCGAACTCACCGCCGGCAGTCACGCGTTTTCGTGGAACGGCCTCACCAGCAACGGTCAGCCGGTCGCGGCAGGTGTGTACATCGTCGAAGCGGTATCGGGCGACCTGCATGCCCGGCAGAAAGTGGTGTTGGTGAAGTAAACGCCGGCGAATCGAAGCGCTGGTAGTTTAAGGGAGTCTTTCGTCTCTCGTCCTTCGTTTTTCGGACACAGATTCGAGAACAGACTCGGAAGCAGATAAATCTTGCCCGTGTTGTCTTTGACAACGCGGGTTCGTTGTTTCGGACCTGTTTACGGTATGGCAGCCTGTTCCGTGTCCACCTTTCGGGTTGGCGAAAAGGAGATCCCGGGTTTTCTCAAGACTCAGGACTCAAGACTCAAGACAGATCTTTTAAATCGGAATCGACCTCCCAAAGAAAAAACCGGACACGCATGTCCGGTTTTGTGGGTGTACTCATACCTCACACCTCATACCTCACATCTCACACCTGAACTAAGACACCGCCACATCCGGCGTCAGCTTCGCGCCCTTCAGTTCCTCACGGATCTGGTCCATGTCCACCGGGAATTCACGTGGATCGGAAATCTTTCCGGTCAACGCGGTCGCGGCGGCGGTGTGCGGGCTGGCGAGGTAGACTTCCGATTCCGGGTTGCCCATCCGACCACGGAAGTTCCGGTTCGAGGTGGCCAGCGACTTTTCGGCGTTTGCCGGCACGCCGAGATGGTTCCCCATGCACGGTCCGCAGCCCGGAGTCGACAGGGTCGCGCCGGCGTTGATCAGCTTCGGGATGTAGCCGAGGTTCATCGCGTCGAGCATTGTCCGGCTGCTGGCGGGGATCACGACCAGGCGCGTTGTGTTCGCGATGTGCTTGCCGTCGAGGACATGCGCGAGGATCGCGAGGTCGTCCAGGCGGGCGTTGTTGCACGTGCCGACGAAGACTTGTTCGATCATTTCCCCGGCGAGGTCGGTCACCGGCAACACGTTGTCCACCGTGTGCGGCGCGGCAACCTGCGGCACCAGCGTCGACAGATCGAAGTCGAGGATTTCGTCGTACGCGCAGTCCTCATCGGAGAAGACCGGCGTATAGTCTGTCTTTGCACGGCCTTCGAGGTAATCATACACGATCTGGTTCGGCGGAACGTACCCGACTTTCGCGCCCATTTCGACAGCCAGGTTGCATATCGTCATCCGCTCCGACACGCTGAATTTCGCCGCCGCCGGACCGGTGAACTCGATCGCACGGTACAGCGCGCCGTCCGCACGGATCGTGCCGGTGATGTGCAACGCGACGTCCTTGACGTACACCCCTTCCGGCAGCTCGCCGTTCAGGTTCATCCGCATCGTTTCCGGCACACGGAACCAGATCTTGCCGGTGGCCATGATGACAGCGGTTTCGCTTCGGGTGACGCCGGTTCCGAACGCGCCGAACGCGCCGTACGTCGTCGAATGCGAATCCGATCCGGTCATCACCGTGCCCGGCAGGCAGTGCCCGTTTTCCGCCATCACCTGGTGGCAGATGCCGTTGTTGATGTCGTAAAAGTTTTTGATCCCATGCTGCCGGACAAATTCCCGGATCACCTTGTGATTGTTGGCGAAGGTGGCATTTGCCGGGGGCACGCAATGGTCGAGCACGACCAGGTGGATGTCGGGATCGTACAACTTGTCAACACCGATTTTCTCGAACGTTTTCGAGATCGCGGCGGTGTTGTCGTGGCTCATCGCGACATCGGGGATGACTTCGACGATCTGGCCGGGCACGACTTCGTCCAGGCCACTGTATTTCGCAAGGATCTTTTCGCTGAAAGTTTTGCCCATGCTTGCCTCAACGCTTGGGTGACGGAATTTGCGGATACGAAGC
This sequence comes from bacterium, assembly GCA_020444425.1. GTDB lineage: Bacteria > Electryoneota > Electryoneia > Electryoneales > Electryoneaceae > BMS3BBIN04. The sequence continues at coordinate 59,972 of JAHLLB010000027.1, forward strand.
CGGCGGGGGAAAGGTATTAGTGCAAACCGGATCGCCCGCCGGGGAAGCTGAATGTACGGCTCTACCTCAACCGGCGCAAAAGGCTCAGGGATCGCTGGCGCCGTGCCCTCATGGATTGTCACATTGTACACTAAACAAATCGTAACACTCTTGGTATACAGTGCGCCGGAATAGCGGAATTTTCGCTCAGAACAACGTGAGGCTTGTGTTAGCGGCGACCGTTTGAAACGGGTATCTTTCGTTCGCGGATCAATCCTCCCCGGAGACAGGAACCTCCCATGGCAAAGGCAGATTTACACGTTCATTCCAAGTTTTCCAACCGGCCATCGGAATGGGTGCTGCAGCGGCTTGGCGCGGCGCAGAGCTATACGGAACCCGAAACCGTGTACCAGCGCGCCAAGGAAGCGGGCATGACCTACGTCACCATCACCGACCACAATACGTACGAAGGATCGGCGATGCTGGCGCAGAAGTATGCGGATGCGTTCACCGGCGCGCAGGTGACGACGTACTTCGAGGACGGTTGCAAGATTCATCTGCTGGTCTGGGGATTCAATCCGGTCCAGTTCGAGGAGATGCAGGGGCTGCGGACCTCGATTTTCGACCTGCGCGAGTATGTCGTCGATCAAAAGATCACGCACGCTGTCGCCCACGCCACTTACAACATCAACAACAAGCTGACCCTCGACCACCTGGAAAAGCTGGTGCTGTTGTTTGATGTGTTCGAGTCCCTCAACGGATCCCAGAACAAGACCAGCAACAGCTCGTGGTATTACTACCTGAAGTATTTGAATGAGGCCAAGCTCGCGGAACTGGCTGAACATCACGGCATTCAGCCGCAGACCGCCGACTCGTGGGCTAAGGGATTCACCGGTGGATCGGATGATCACGCCAACCTGTTCATCGGCAAAACGTACACCATGGCGAACTCGGGCAATGTGGACGGGTTCCTGAAAAACATCCGGCACCGGAAATCCTTCGCCAAAGGCCGCACCAACGATTTCCACACCCTCGCGTTCACCGTGTACAAAATCGGGCATGACTTTTCCAAGACGAAAAGCCGTCCGCTCAGCTACACGCCGCTCGCCAGCGTCCCGGACATGATCTTCGGAAACGAAAAGCCGAACCTGATCGACAGCCTGCTCGTGCTCGGAATGAAGGCGGATACCGGCTACAAGCGTGATCTCGCGGAACTGGTGGATGAAATCCGCAAACGCAAAGTGACCAATGTCGAAGACAATATCGATTTCGTCTTCGATCGCATCACCGATATCGTCGATAGCATGATCGCGTCGCTGATCGAGACCGTTGTCACCAAAACGTCTTCCGGTGACCTGTTTTCCGTGGTCAAGGATGTGTCCGCCGCGCTGCCGGGCATCTTCGCGCTGGTCCCGTTCTTCACCAGCCTCAAGATGATCAACCACAACGCGCCGCTACTGGATCAGCTGCGGAATGAGGTGCCCGAACAACGCAACCGCCGCATCCTCTGGTTCACCGACACGCTGGTCGATCTGAACGGTCCGTCGGTCACCTTGAAAAACATGGGCTGGGCGTTTTACCAGCACGGCATCGACGTCCAGATCGTCACCTGTCTCGAACCGGAGCAGATGACCGAGGATTTGCCGCCGAACACGGTGAACCTGCCGTATATCTACAAGTTCGAGTTGCCGTACTATGACGCCTACCAGATGAAGATCCCGTCCGTGCTCAAGGCAATGAAGGAGCTGCACCCGTTCGAGCCGGATGAAATCTTCATTTCAACCCCCGGCCCGGTCGGTGTGCTTGGTCTCGTGCTGGCAAAATTGCTCAGCATTCGCGCCGTCGGGATCTACCACACCGATTTTACCCTCGAGCTCAGCGAAATCACCGACATGGACGACAACACGGTGTCCACCGTCGAAGAAGCCGTGCGTTGGTTTTACAACCAGATGGACGAGGTCAAAGTCCCGACCCGGTCGTACATCGAAATCCTCAGCAAACGCGGCATTTCGCCGGACAAGATGTCGGTTTTCCCGCGTTTGATCGATCACGAAATCTTCCACCGGCTGCCGAAAAGCGAGTGGGAGCAGTATCGTATCCCGTTCGACAGCGGAGTGAATTTCCTCTACGCAGGCCGTGTTTCGAAGGACAAGAATCTCGAATTCCTGCTTGAGGTGATTGACGAGCTGTACAAGGTGCGGCAGGACATCAACTTCCTCTTCGTTGGTGATGGCCCGTACCGAAACGACATGGAAGAACACCTGAAAGACCGGGCCGATCACGTCCATTTCTTCGGTCGTGTGCCGCATGACGATCTGCCGAAGCTGTATTCCCAGGCGGACGCGCTGGTCTTCCCCAGCACCACGGACACGTTCGGCATGGTGGTGCTTGAAGCGCAGTGTTGTCATCTGCCGGCGTTTGTGTCGGACATCGGCGGTCCGAAGGAAATTGTGCTGCACGAAGAAACCGGCTGGGTGTTGCCGGCGCTGGATGTGAAGATGTGGACCGACGCGCTGCTGCAGTACGCGGACGCTGTCTCCAAGGAAAAACAGTCGGCGGAAACCATGCGGCAGGCGGCGGGCGACAATGCGCGTCATCGGTTTGGTCTGGAAGCGGTGCTCAAGGGCCTGACCAGCAGTGAACTGGTTCCCCGCCCGCGCGAGTTGGTGGACTGACATGCCCACGACATTCACGTCGTGGATCAGGTAGTGGTGGTGCAGGATGTGCCCCTGATGGCTTCGCCAGCAGGGATTGTCGAACGATGAAGTACCGCGACCAGGACGAGAGAAACATGCCCACGACATTTATGTCGTGGCTTATCCGAACGATCAAGTACTGGTAGGGTTTACCGGGTTTTCATGCCCACGACATTCATGTCGTGGATTATCCGAACGATGAAGTACCGCCGAAGAGAAAGGGGTTTCCCCGAATTTCTTACCACGGATTTCCGTCCGTGGGAGAATTCCCCCAGGCGATCATTGACAACCCCCGGAACACAGAACTCAGGACTCAGGACTGGTGGATTACGACATCATCGTCATCGGATCGGGCGCGGGCGGCGGCACGGCGGCGTGGGCGCTGTCAAGGGGCGGCAAGCGTGTGCTGTTGCTGGAGCGCGGCCCTCGGTTTGAGGATCCGGAGGCGATGCAGGACGAGGCGGAAACGCTGATCCGTATGCGTCCATACGAGAATCGAGATATCTGGATGAATGAGAAGCGTCGCCGTCTCTATGTCGGTGGTGTAAGCGGAGGCGGAACATCGCTCTACGGCGCAGCACTGCTGCGTCCCTCTCCCGAAGACTTTCATCCCGGTCGCTACTATTCACGCTACATACCGCGTCAGCAGTGGGATTGGCCGATAGCCTACGACGACCTTGCGCCGTACTATGAGCAGGCGGAGGATCTGTACGGCGTCGCGGCGTCCGCCGCCGACCCGTTGTTGCATCTGGGTCAACGGGAAAAACCATTCCCGCAGCAACCCGATCCGCTGGTTCCCATCAGCAAATGGATCGCGCGTGGCGTGCAACGACGGGGCTATCATCCGTTCCGGCTGCCGTTAGCGATCGACCGCGCAACCTGCCTGCGTTGCCCCAGCTGTCCGGGGTATCTGTGTCCCACCGGCGCGCGCGCTTCATCCCTCAACCGCTGCATCGACCCCGCGATCCGTGACCATGGCCTCGAGGTCTGGAACGACACCGAGGCGGAGCGGTTACTCTACCAGCGTAACGGATCAACCGACGCGCGCGTCACAGGAGTGCGGGTCACCCGAAACGGCGAGACGAGAGAGGTAACGGCTGAAAAAGTCGTCGTTGCTGCCGGCGCAATCGGAACACCGGTGCTGTTGACACGTTCCAGTCTAGGTGCCCGTTCAGGCCAGCTGGGCCGCAACTACATGTACCATGACGGCGGCATCGCGGCGGGGGTGTACTACCACCCCACCGGCGCGGGTGACAAATTCGGCAAGCAGATCGGCTTCACCGACCTGTACTTCGGCACCAGCGAGTTTCCGTTCAAGTTGGGATATGCACAGGTGTTACCGGTGCCCGGCCCGAAGACGATTCAAGCGATGTTGCCGTTCCCGCTGCCGGACAGGGTTGCACGTTGGGCGCATGCCCGCATCATCACGTTGGCCGGATCGGTCGAGGATCTGCCTCAGGCGACGAACCGTATCCAGCTTCGCAGAAACGGATCCATTATAATTAATCATAAGTTTCATCCGTTTGACCGGCTGCGGTCGAATTTCTACAAACGGGAAGTGACGAAGATCATGTACGCCGCCGGCGCGCAATTTGTTGTCGGCGCGACGGGCGAGGCGGACGAAACCCACACCGCGCACCAGGTCGGAACCGCGCGTTTCGGCACCGACCCGGAGTTTGCCGTATTGGATAGAAACAACCGGATTTACGGCACGCAGAACGCGTACGTTGTCGACGGCAGCTTCATGCCGACATCGCTGGGAGTGGGACCGGCGTTAACCATTATCGCAAACTCACTGCGCGTGAGTGATCATATCCTTGGGGAGGGAGCGTGAAACGCATCGTTGTCATTACCGGCATCTCGGGAACGTTGGGTTCGGCGTTGGGGCGCGAGTATATCCGTCGCGGCTGGCACGTTATTGGCGTAAGCAGACAGAGTGAGCTATCTGGCGACTATTTCAATGAGTTGTGTACCAACGCGCAACAGAGTGCGGAGGACGCTCAAGCGCTGCTCAAACACAATCCAGATCTAATTATTATAAATGCCGGGCAAATTGAAACAGAAATCGGTGAAATGGGTGTTCCGCTCACGAGTGTTACAGAATCGATCACTCGTGTGAACTACACGTTCCCCGCGACCCTCTCCCTGGAGGCGGCGCAACTGGAACGAAATCGGCCGCTGGACATCATAGCGATAGGGTCGATTGCCGATGGCAGCCCGTCCTGTTTCGGGCCGGTGTACCACGCGTCCAAGATCGCGCTGCATTATTTCATCAGCGGGGTCGGGCCGATTGTACACAACGCCAACCGGAACATTCGTTTGCGGTTGTATCGGCCCGGGGCGATCAAGGGGCCTCTCAGTTGGGCTCCGGTGAATCGCCTGAACGAAAAGGGATACAAGATCCGTGCAAAACGTTGTGACGCCGCCCCGGAAGGGCATGTTGTCGCCCGCACCATCGCACGGTGGATTGATGGCAACGAGTGGGTGGGAACCTACGAGGAGCCGTTTAGTTTCAAGATTTTCAAGTGGCTGTTTGCACTGGCACCAAACTTGTTCTATAAATTACAGCTTCTCGGATGGCGCAAGGGAAGCAAGTTCGTCTGAGACGAACGTTGAGTTGAATTCAGTTGGATCCGCGATGTTTGCTGAAAAAAGTTTGACGTGGAAACGGATGGAGCAGTCGTACGCCGACGCGCTGAAGGTCCCCTTTGACATCACGCGCGACCGCTACGTCATCTTCAGCGATCTCCATCTCGCCGACCGCGTCAATGGCATTGATGATTTCGCCCGTAACGAAATGATCTATTGCCACGCCCTGCAGTCCTACTACGACCAGGATTACCATCTCGTGTTGAACGGGGACGTGGAGGAAGGCTGGGAAGCCCGCCCGCGCAAGATTCGCCAGGCGTATCGTGATTCGGTTTATGCGATGGAACGCAAGTTTGCCGACCGTGGCGAACCGTGGCATCTTCGCACGTGGGGCAACCACGACAACATCTGGTCCAACCCGGAAAAAGTCCGCAAGCACCTGTGGCCGGAACTTGGTGAAGTGAAGGTCTATCCGGGAATTCGTCTCGGCGAGAACATCTTCATCGCGCACGGTCACCAGGGCGAAATAATTTCCGACTCCGGTGCATGGATCAGCTCTCAGGCGATCCGGTTCGGCTGGCGCTGGTTCCAGCGGCTGACGCGTTTAACGTCCGCCCGTGCCGCGACCAACCATTTGATCCGTAACGAACGCGCACAGAAGCTGTACGATTGGGCCAGCGGGAACGGCAAGCTGTTGATCGCGGGCCACACGCACAAGAGCATGTTCGGCTATTTACCGGAACACAACAGCCTGATTAACCACCTGAAGCGGCTCGAGTCCAATCTTCACATGAACCCGAACCCGTTCCAGGCGCAGGCGACTATCGACCACCTGAAAAAGACCGTCGCCAAGGGCAAGCGCCGCCGTCACAGCGGTGCCGACCGGTTGCCGTGCTACTTCAACAGCGGCAGTTGTGTGCACACGAATGGCATCACCGCCATCGAAATCGACCGGGGCGAAATCCGGCTGGTGCGTTGGCGTCTTGTCGAAACCTCGGCGGAAAGTGATGCGTTGGGCAATGAGGACGGTCTGCTGTTCACCATCAAGCCGCGTGTGTTGCAGCGGGCGAACCTGGCGGAAGTGATCGCGCAGATCAAGTTGGGGTCTGGCCGTTCGACGGTGCAGGATTCGGACGGCGAGGAAGGGAAGACGGCGGAGGACGTCAGCGCCGCCGCCTGATCCATCCCGCAGCCTGATCAATCACTGAATGGTCTCATGCCCCAGACATTTATGTCTGGGCTCATCCGACAAGTTACGTTCTTTCATGCCCACGACATTCATGTCGTGGTTCAGAACACCAGTTTCAACGGGACTTCGTCACGTGGCGGATTCCCGTTTTCTTTCATGCCCCAGACATTTATGTCTGGGCTCATCCGACAGGTTAAGCTCTTTCATGCCCACGACATTCATGTCGTGGATTATCCGCACCGGATGAAACACGTCCTCCCGCCATGTGCCCCTGATGGCTCCGCCAGCAGGGATTGTCCGAACGGTCATGTACCGCGACCAAGACGAGTGGAACATGCCCCAGACATTTATGTCTGGGCTCATCCGACAGGTTACGTTCTTTCATGCCCACGACATTCATGTCGTGGATTATCCGCACCGGATGAAACACGT
>JAHLLB010000028.1 GCA_020444425.1 bacterium
GGGCATGGTTCTGTGATAGCTTGATCGGCTGTGAATCCCGGGCTGAAGCCCGAGGACGTGGTTCTGTGATAGCTTGATCGACTGTGAATCCCGGGCTGAAGCCCGAGGGCGTGGGTGCGGTGGTGGCTTGGATGACGGAATATCCCGGACTAAAGTCCGAGGGCATGGGTGCGGTGATGGCTTCCATGACGGAGTATCCCGGGCTGAAGCCCGAGGGCAAGGGTAAGCAAGCCCGTTATATCCTCGTTCCCGGACTGAAGTCCGAGGACGTGGGTTCGGTGATGGCTTCCATGACGGAGTATCCCGGGCTGAAGCCCGAGGGCAAGTAGCAGAATTGTTGGTCGATATTTCATTGTTGGTACCGTGACACAGCGTAAACCCACAGCAGACGCCGGAACTTCCGGCACCGAGTGGTTCCAGGACTGGTTCGACGACGATTACCTCGCGCTGTACCAGCATCGTGACTCCACTGAGGCGCGAACCTTTCTCCGGCATCTGCGTACACAGGTCGGCGATCCGGACGCGCTTGGCGTGGTTGACCTCGCTTGTGGCGCGGGACGGCATTCCGAGATCCTCGCCGGAGAGTTCGGCTGGCGAGTGACCGGGCTGGATTTGTCGATGCCGCTGCTGCGACGAGCGGTTGCGAACCAGAGTGTTGCGAAAAGGACCGGACCGAGGTATGTCCGTGGCGACCTGCGCAACTTGCCGTTCGCCGATGGCACTTTTCCGTTGGCGTTGAACGTCTTCACCAGTTTCGGCTACTTCGGTGACGACGACGAGCACAGGCAGGCGCTGGGTGAAATGTACCGCGTGCTGCGTCCCGGCGGAACGCTGGTGCTGGACCTGATGAATCCGACGGTGGCGGTCGCATCCCTCGTGGCCGAGGATGAAACCGATACTGAGCGGTGGCATGTACACCAGAGGCGGCGCTACGTTGCGGCGTCAAAGAGGATTGAGAAGACGATTGATTTGACCGCCCGGGACGGATCGGCACGGCAGGTCCGGGAATCGGTGCGGCTGTTTGGGCCTGACGAATTGGATGAGATGTTGAAAGCTACCCGATTGAACCCCGTCGCCCGTTGGGGCGGCTATGAAGCCAGTACGTTTGACCCTGAAACCAGCAAACGGTTGATCACGTTTGCGGAGCGTGCCTGATGGATATGCTGACGTATGACGAATTCCCCGGGATTCCACCGCTGGTGCATGAGACTATCGCCGGAATCTCGCATATCGACTACGGTTTCCGCACCTACCCGGACCCTGTGGCGTGGGTGGAACAGAGCAAATCGGAAGCGAAACACGAACGTCCCATCGGCGCAATCGCTGACACCATCCGCAAACAGTATGGCGACCTGCCGTTGACGCAAGCAGTCCGGCAGAATCTGGACGCATTGACGCAACCGGGGACGATGGCCGTCGTCACCGGCCAGCAGGTCGGAATCGCCGGTGGTCCGCTGCTGACGTTGTACAAAGCGATGACCACCATCGCGCTCGCCGAACGGCTCGAACGCGGGACCGGAGTACGCACCGTTCCGATTTTCTGGATGGCCACCAGCGACCACAACCTGCCGGAGTGTGCGCAGTCCCACTGGATTGACCTTAACAACCAGCTTTCCAGTTACAAGGATACCAAGAGCGGCAACCGTTTCCCGGTTGGATCGCTGAAGCTCGGCAATCGCGCCGAGGATCTGCTGCAGAAATTGATCACTCAGCTGCCGTCCACCGAGTTCAGCGCCGATGTGTTGAACTCGCTGCGATCAGCCTACGCGCCGGAGCACACGTTCGCGGACGCTTTTCGCCGATTCTGGAATGATTTCCTCGGTACGTACGGCCTCGTGTTCTTCGATCCGGAAGATCCGGAGATCAAGCGGCTTTCCGCGCCCTTCATGCGCAAGGCAGCAGCTGAAGTGGATGACCGTCTCGCGATTCTGGTCGAACGATCGCAAATGATCGAACGAGCCGGCTACAAGTCGCAGGCGCCGATTGAACCGGGACGACCGGCGTTGTTCCTGCTCGAAGAGGGCCAGCGGCGGAAGATCGTGCTCGAGGGCAAGGCGATCCGTGGGATGAGCGACCTGATCATATCCCGCGACAAGCTGGTCAAACTCGCCGAAACTGAGCCGGAACGGTTGTCTGCCGGCGTAACGTTGCGGCCGATGCTGCAGGGCTGGCTGTTGCCGACAGGGGCGTACGTCGCCGGGCCGCACGAGATGGCGTACTGGGCGCAGCTACCGGGCGCGTTTGCACCGCTGGGGATTCACAAACCGGCGGTGGTGCCGCGTGCCAGCCTGACGCTGGTCGAGCCGAAGGTGGAACGCTGGCTGAACAAATACGAATTGCAGCCGAGTGACATCTTTGCTGGAGAGAAGGAGTTGTCGAAACGGTTGCTGGCGAGCCGTCGCGATGATGAAACCGATCACGCCCTCGCCGACCTTGACGCCGACCTCAAGTCGCATGAACGCATTCTCACCGACATGACCCGGGACGGCGATTTCGGTGGATTGGATACGCTCGTCGAATCCTCGTTCGGCAAGATGCGGTATCACGTCGACAAGCTGCGGCATGGATTCTCCGAACGCCTGATGCGGCGCCATGGTACCCTGCTGAAGCATGTGGAGCAATTGTCGACGCACCTCTTCCCCGGAGGCATTCCGCAAGAACGGGTGATCAGCCCGGTGTATTACCTGATTCGTTACGGCAACAGCATGCTGGACGGCCTCAACGAAACGGCATTGCAGGCGGTCGGACGGCACATGTTCATCAACCTCAAGGAGTGGCAGTAATGGCGCTGGATGTGCTCGCAATTGGACCGCACCCGGATGATGTCGAGCTGTTTTGCGGCGGCACGATCGTCAAACTGGTCAACAAGGGGTACGCTGTCGGGCTGCTCGACATGACCCGTGGCGAACTGGGCACGCGTGGCAGCATGGAAGAACGCGACCAGGAAGCCGCAAACGCCGCCAAGGCGCTGGGCATCGCATTGCGTGATAACCTGAAGCTGCCGGACGGCGGCCTGAACGCACGTGACAAGGAACAGCAACGGGCCGTCGTGGACGCCATCCGCAAGCATCAGCCGAAACTGGTGATCGGGCCGGCCGCGCGTGACCGTCACCCGGACCACACCCAGGGCATGCAGCTCGTTGAGGAAGCTGTTTTCTTCTCCTACGTCGGCGGGTACAAAACCGACCATGAGCGGCACAAGGTGCGCGCGTTGCTACGCTACCCGATGTGGTGGGCGCCGGAGCCGGACCTGATTGTCGACGTCAGCGAGGAGTGGGAACAACGAATGGAAGCGGTCAAAGCCTACCGCACACAGTTTTATACGCCCGGTGTCGAAGGGCCGAAAACGTTCCTCGCCAGTGAGCAGTTCCTGCAGTGGATCGAAGGCCGTGGATCGCAATATGGAGCGGCGATCAGCGTGCCAAAAGGGGAACCATACCTGCTGCGCAATCCGGTTCCGGTGGATGATCCGTTTGACCTGCTGGTCAACGGCGCCGGTGAGGCGAATCCATGAACCCTGCTGAGAAGCGACGGTTGAAAATCGGAATCGTATGCTATCCGACCACCGGCGGCAGCGGGATCGTCGCGGTGGAACTGGCGCATGCCCTCGCGGATCGTGGGCACGAAGTCCACGTGATCAGTTACGCCGTGCCGGTTCGGCTGGACACGTTGCGGCCGAACCTGCGCTTTCACATGGTCCATGTGCCCGACTACCCGTTGTTCGAGTATCCGCCGTACAGTCTCGCGCTGGCTGCGCAGATTGCGGAGGTCTCGTGCAAATATGACCTGGACGTGATGCACGTTCATTACGCGATCCCGCACGCGATTTCCGGTTGGCTCGCACGGCGGATCTGCGGACGTTCGAACATGCCGCTGATCACCACGTTGCACGGCACCGACATCACCATCATCGGCAAGGATAAATCCTACCTCCCGATCACACGTTTTTCGCTCGAAGAATCCGACCTGGTTACCGTGGTCAGCTCGTGGCTCGGTGAGAAGGTGCGAGAAGTGGTCAAGTGCTCGTGCCCGTACGAGGTGGTGTACAACTTCGTTGACCCGGAGGTGTTCAAGCCGCGTAAAAACGGCGAACCGCGCCCATTCCCCACCGATCCGGACGTTCCGGTGCTGATGCACATGTCCAATTTCCGCCCGGTGAAACGGGTGCAGGATGTGGTCGACACGTTCCTCGGGCTGCGTGAACGGATGCGCGCGCAACTGGTGATGATCGGGGACGGTCCGGACGCCGCTGCCGCGAAGAACCAGCTGTATGCGTCACCGTACGCGGACGATGTCCATTTCCTCGGACCGCAGCAAAACGCCGAGAAGCTGCTGCCGTTCGCGGACGCCTTCCTGTTTCCGTCAAACGCCGAAAGCTTCGGCCTCGCAGCACTCGAAGCGCAAGCGTGTGGTGTGCCGGTGATCGGCTACACCGCCGGTGGGCTGCCGGAAGTGATCGAGCACGACAAGACCGGGTTCCTGTGTGAGGTCGGGTCGGTGGATAAGATGATCGACGCATGTGAAAAATTGTTCCGCTCGCCGGAGCTGCAACAGGCGATGGCACAGGCGGCACGGGAACGGGCGTCCACACAATTCCTGCTCAAGCCAGCGGTGGATCGGTACCAAGAATTGTATTGGCAGGCGATGGTGAAACTCGAGTCTCAGAGTGGGGCTGTGTAACAATTGACCCGGAGAGCCCGTTTCACCTCCGCCGCTCATGCTCTGCCTGCACCCGTCCGTGTATTTTCGCGAGGGTAAGGGATGTGACGGGCTGCGGGCTGCGGGCTGTTCGTCAAGCCGCGATTACCGGCTGACGCCGGATGATTATCACGGGCACCGTACCTGAATCGTTCGAGTTGCCACAACATAAATGTCGTCAGATCGTTGACAAACCCCGGATTGCCAGGGGTGTCATTCTGAGCGAAGCGAAGAAGGTCCAGCTTGTCTGAAAACCAATCGTTGTAACCCATTGATCATCTGGATCTTCTTCACTTCTCTTCGTTCCGTTCAGAATGACGCGACAGCCGAATTTTCCTTGAATCCCGAACGCTGCCACTTTGTCAGCAGTCTGGTGGGCATGTTCCAGGATCCGAACGGCAAAAATGTCGTGGGCATGTACCAGGAACCGAAGCGGACAAGCTGCGGTAGCGAAGCTCCCGCGGGCATCTAGCATTCCAACAGAACTACCAACAAAACACATAGACGAGGGGGTTTACAAACCATGAAGATGAACCCGGAAATTTTCCGTCAATACGATATTCGTGGCGTGGTCGCGGACGACCTGACGCCGGCTGTGGTCGAAGCGCTCGGACGGGGCGTCGGATCGTGGGTCCGTGACGAAGGCGGCAAGACAATCGTGCTCGGACGCGATGGCCGTCTCACCGGCCCCGCCCTGCGTGACTCGTTCGTCAAGGGCGCGCTGGCCAGCGGTTGCGATGTCATCGACATCGGCGCCGTTGCCACCCCGATCACTTACTTCGCGACGTATCACCTCAACCCGGACGCCTCCGTCCAGATCACCGGCAGCCACAATCCGCCGGAGTTCAACGGGTTCAAGATGATGCTGGGCAAGGAGACGGTCTTCGGTGACATGATCCAGGAGCTACGCGAACGGATCGACAACGAAAACTTCCAGAGCGGCGAAGGCACGTATTCGGAGCAGGATGTCGTCCCGGCATACATGGACTATCTCGCCGAAAACATCCACATCAGCCGTCCGGTGAAACTCGCTCTCGACAGCGGGAACGGCATCGCCGGCGCGACCTCGCCGGATATTTTCCGCAAGCTGGGCCAGGATCCGGTCGAACTGTTCAGCGAAGTCGACGGCAACTTCCCGAACCATCACCCGGATCCGACGGTCGTCGAAAATATCCAGGATTTGAAGAAGACCGTGCTCGAGCAGGGGCTGGAGTTCGGCGTCGGGTTTGATGGTGACGGCGACCGGATCGGCGTCATCGACGACAAGGGCAACATCCTCTGGGGTGACCGTCTGCTGGCGTTATTCGCACGTGATGTGCTGAAAAATTTCCCCGGTGCGACGATCATCGGCGAAGTCAAGTGCAGCAAGGCGCTGTACGACGACATCGCCAAGCACGGTGGCAAGCCGATCATGTGGCGTACCGGCCACTCGTTCCTCAAGGGCAAGCTGCGTGAAGAGAATGCCAAGCTCGCCGGCGAGATGAGCGGCCATATGTTCTTCAACGACCGCTACTTCGGCTATGATGACGCGACCTACGCGGCGCTGCGTCTGACGGAGATCGTCGCCAATTCGGACAAGCCGTTGTCAGAAATCCTCGCCGATCTGCCGGAGTATCCGTCCACACCGGAAATCCGTGTCGATTGCCCGGACGCGATCAAGTTCAAGGTGGTCGAAAAGGTCGCCGAATCGTACAAGGGTAAGTACGATGTGGTCGACATCGACGGCGTCCGGGTGAACTACCCGCACGGCTGGGGACTGGTCCGTGCCAGCAACACGCAGCCGGTCCTGGTGATGCGGTTCGAAGCGGATACGGAAGAACGTGTCGCCGAGTACCGTCAGGATGTTGAGAATGCCGTCGCTGAAGCCCGGAAGGCAGTGGAAGGGTGATGAACTGACGGGCTGCGGGCTGCGGGTTGCGGATAAGCCGCGGTAGCGAACAGAAGCTCCCGCGGGCATCTGTTGATCATCCCGACCAGCAAGCTGGTCGGGGCACACGCTCCATGGATGGACGATTATCCCGGACTAAAGTCCGAGGGCGTGATTGCGGTGGATGCTTGGGCAGTTGATGATCCCGGACTAAAGTCTGAGGGCATCGTGCTTGAGTCTTTGGCTGACGAATGATCCGCGCTTGCAAGCAAGCGCGGGCACTTGCATGAAGGTACACACCTGAGTTGAGTGAAACGGATACGCCTCGTCAAACCGACACTCTGGCCGAAGCACAACAGTGGTGCGCATCCTTCGCGACGAAGCATCGGGAGAACTTCGACGTCGCGTCGAAACTGCTGCTCGGTGACGAGCTGCGCCATGCGTACTTCGCGTTGTACGCTTTCGCGCGCGGAGCGGACGACCGTGCGGATGAGCAACTCGAATCCGGCGACGGTGCGTCCGCTGCGAACCGTGCGTTGGACGAGTGGCAGCGTGAGTTAAACTCTGTCTACGATGAGAATTCCGCCCCCTCCCACCCGGCGTTTGTCGCGTTGCAGGATGTCGTTGAACGCCACCACATCGAACGCGAGCTGTTTCAGCGCATGATCGACGCGTTCCGACAGGACCAGTTCATCAAGCGGTATGAGACGTGGTCCGATTTGCGGGAGTACACCGCCGGTTCAGCCGATCCGGTCGGTCGCTGGGTGCTGCGGGTCCATGGGTATCGGTCGCCGGCGATGGATGCGTGGTCAGACGCGATCTGCACCGGGCTGCAACTGGTCAACTTTTTGCAGGACGTGCGGGAAGACTTCGAAAAAAGAGACAGGGTGTATCTGCCCAAGAAGGACATGCGGCGATTTGGTGTCGAGGAAGCGATGTTTAGCGTCTCGCCTACGATCGAGCCGGTTCGTGAACTGCTGCGCTACGAGGCGAAACGTGCGGAATACCTGTTTGCCACAGGCCGCGAGTTGTTGGACAATGTGGACCCGAAACTGCGCAAACAACTGATTCTATTTCACGGGGGCGGGAGGCTGGCCTTGCATGCTCTGCGCAAGGCTGATTATGATGTGTGTAGCCGTCATATTTCCGCCAGCCGGATGAGTCGGGCTGCCCTGCTGGTACGTGCCGTACGAGGTAAACCCCTTTGAAGCACCTGGCTCAAGCCTACGATACCTGCAAAACCGTGGTGAAGACCTCGGCGGGTAATTTTTTTCTCGCCTTCCAATTGCTCCCCCGCACCAAACGGTACGCGATCTACGCTGTTTACGCTTTCTGCCGTGCCGCCGATGACGCGGTGGACGAACTCCCGGAACCTTCGCTACGTGCCGCCGCGCTGAATGTAGTCAAGCTCGGACTGGAACGTGTGTACAAAGGATCGCCGGAAACGCCGGTGGAAGTGGCGCTGGCGGATACGGTGGGCCGGTATCGATTGACGAAACAGTATTTCGACGATCTCATCCTCGGCATGGAAGGCGACATCCACGACGTCGCGCTCGACAAGATGAGCGAGCTGGACGAATACTGCTACCGTGCGGCGGGAACTGTCGGTTTGCTCTGCCTCGAAGTGTTCGGCGTCGCCGGCGCGAAGGCAAAACAGTACGGGCTGGCGCTGGGCAAGGCGTTGCAGCTGACCAACGTGATCCGCGACCTGCGGGAAGATGCACGCAACGGGCGGGTGTATGTCCCCCGTGAAATGCTGGAGGCGCACGGTGTCACGCGTGAGGATCTCGCGAACGGGACCAACACGCCGCGTGTGCGCAAATTGATCCGCGCGATGATCCGTCTCGCGAAAGCGGCGTACGACGAAGCCGAACGCCATCGGCCGAACAGCGCGACCGCGCGTTTGTTGACCAGTGAAGCGATGCGGCGGGTGTATTACGCGTTGCTGTTGAAGATCGAGAAGGACCCGCAAGCGGTGCTGTACAAACGAGTCAGCCTGCATCCGGTGCGCAAGGTGGGTGAAGTGATCGGAGCGCTGACGTCGGCGGCGTATTGATCGTGTCGCCAGCGAAGTAGAGAAGTTGTTCAGAATGAAGCGGCGCCCCTACAGGGCGCTCGTTTTGTTTGGGCAGGTTTTGGGAGGTTGGGGAGCGGCGGGTCGTGTGGTTGAAACCACACGCTAACCACCTGTCACCGCTACGCGGTGAGATCAACGGCGATCCGGGTCGTGGAAACCGATGAGTAGCCCTGCTGGCGAAGCCATCAGGGGCACATTCCAAGTCATCTGCGTGTGGTTGAAACCACACGCTAACCGCGCGTCACCGTTACGCGGTGAGATCAACGGCGATCCGGGTCGTGGAAACCGATGAGTAGCCCTGCTGGCAAAGCCATCAGGGGCACATTCCAAGCGTCATGGATACGCGGGGGAATACAAACGGGGACACTTTGGGGACAAAGTGTCCCCGCGAGAAAACGTGTCTAATGAGCCAGGTTGATCACAACACCGTGACACGTAACGGAGTAAGTGTCACCTCTAGGTAGAAAGTTGACAGGATCGAATGCAAAACCGGGGACACTTAACGGAGTAAGTGTCCCCGGTTTTGCTGGTTTTGCCAGCCTTGCCGGTTCAGCCGAATGTGCCGGTCCTGACCGTTTCGGGATCAGCCGTCTTCCCAGCCCTGTTCCTCAGGGACACCGTTGACCTGGCGGCGGTCCTCGTCGAGCCAGTCAGCGGGGATGTCAATCGCCTGGTTGCCGTCCTCGTGCAGCTTCAGACGCAGGCCACGGATGTGCGTGACCATACGTTCCGCGACCTTGAGGAATACCTCACGGCTTTCCGGCAGGGCGTACAAGTCGTCCATCTCGACCGGTTCGCCGACAATGATCGAGACCCTCTGGTTGATGCGCAGCTTCTTCGATCCGACCGGGAGGATGTTCTGCGTGCCTTCGTGGTAGACCGGCACGACCTTCATCTTCGTCTCACGCGCGAGTTTGCCGACGCCAACCTGTCCGCGTCCGATGTCGCCGCTGCGGGAACGGGTACCTTCCGGGTAGATGTGGATGATCTTCCCTTCCTGCAACAGTTCCTTGACCCGCATCATTCCGGGCTGGAACACGCCACGGCCACGGGTGATCGGGATCGCCTGGCACTTCTGCAGAAGCCACGACAGGATTGGGTTGAGGAAGAAATTCTTCTCTTCGGGGACATGCCACGGGAAATACTTCAGCTTAAATCTCGACATCGCGATCGGCCCGAACAGCACCGGGTCCATCAGGAAGTCGTCAATCATCGTGAGGTGGTTGCTGACATACAAATAGGGCGGTTCCTGCTGACGCAGTACCTTCCGGCCGTAAACCTTCGTCCGGTTCAACACTTTCAGGTAGATGACACCCAGCAACGCAACCAGCCCCTGAATGATAAACGAGAGGAACTGGTTGAACGGCCCGCGCACCCAGCGGCGCATGCGTTCGAGACGCTTCTGCGCGTCTTCCGCCGTGTTCACCGCTCCCGGCTGACCGCTGTTTTCAGCAGCTCTGGCCATCCCTTCCTTACCTCAGTAAAACGCCTGCATCCCGGTTACACTGTCAGCAGATGACAACCCGGATAATATAAATTCAGGATGCGGCGGAAATCCCAACCGGTTGCCGCCAATCCACAGGAACCCAATTGGCACAGGCCGACGCCGTGACCCCAGCCCAGTCCTTCCAGATCAACACCCTTGCTTGTTTCCCGAATGAGAAACGCGCTGCTCGGCAGGTGGCTGTCCGACAGCAAGCGCCGGATCGCCAGCTCCTTGCCCACGGTGATCGTCCCCGCGGAACCGTGCACGCGAAGATACACGATTCGGCCCGAGATACCACGCTCCAGGGGCTCCAACTGGTGAATCCGGCCGATGTCCGCTCCGGTACGTTCCTTCACAAGCTCCGTTACCTGTTCCCAGGATAGCGAACGGTGCCAGAGATACAACTCCTCCATCTCTTTTGCGGACGGCGGATACGGGTGCGCAACCGGATTGCAGGCGGTCCAGTCCGGCATGTTGCGGAACCACTCGCGAAGGTTTTCCCCGCCGGAGCGTCCGAACGCCGTCTCAACCTCCCCCATGCGGGCATCTTCCGTCGGCCCGCATGGCACCGGGATCAGGTACGGCACCACCTCGTCGTCCCACGCGACTTCGTGGCCGTCTGTGAGCACACCGGAAATCTTGGCGTAGCGTGCGTCCGCGACACGCCCCTCGTGCATGAGAAGCATCCCTTTGACACGCTGCAGCACCCGCCGGGCGTCCTCACTCTCCCGTGACACGCCCTGGTAGCACTGGCAATGGTCGTCGTGACAAAGTTGGAACGCTTCGCCGAAATGGTGACGGTTCCGTGTTGCCAGCACCGTCGAACGCGCCGCAATCGCCTGCGCTGCGAGGGCTTCGTCCGGCCAGTCGGATCGCATTTCGCTGCCGAGTAGAGACGTCAGATACTCGTCCAGCTCGACCTCGTTGACCGCCGTGAGGCCCTTCCCGTCGGCAACGATTTGCAGCGAACCGCGAAAGCTCAGTGCCTCATTGTGCTGCCAGTGAAACTGTATCCCGATGGTGACGTCGCCGAGTTCGAAGAGGTCGTCCGGATCCTGTGGCGTGATCGTGACCGGTGAGGGCACGGTGTTGCTGATGGTGCCGCCTTCACGCTGGATCTGGATCCGTCCGCCGGAGGGTGGGTTCAGTCGGACCGCCTCGACTCGCGGAAGCTCGTCCTCGTAGCGTCTCAGGCCAGGAATGTTGACCGTAACCTCGGCGGGGATGGTGCTGAGCTGCTCGCGGGCTTTCGTCAGCACCTGTTCCAGATCTTCGCCACGTCCGATGACGAGGCTGGTCACGGTCGTGTCCAGCGTATTCTCTTCGCCCCACGTCGCGGACCCGCCCATGGTCAGCAACTCACAAGCGAGGTCGAAATCACTGAGCAGTTCGGCGGCTTCTTCCGCCAGCGAACGGTCGATGAAGGAACACACTTTCGCGCCCCAGAGCGGCGCATCGCTGCGTTGTGCGAGCCGCGCGGTGTACGTTCCCGCCGGCAGGATGTAGGGTTCAGCCCGGTCCGGCATCGTGATTGCCGTGTTGCCCCTGAGCCGGATATGCAGCTCGGGTTTCCGGATACTGATTCCAACACGCACCGTTTCCATTACACCGCCGAGTCGAGGTTTTTACCTACCGGACCGCCCGGACCATGTCCGCCCAGATTCTTCTGCTCTGACAACCTGAAGTAGCTGCGCAAGCCCCAGACGAGGAAGGCCGCAGCGACCAGCATGATCAGCGGATGCACATGATCCCCCATCACAAACCAGCCCGGCTCCTCCTCCGGATACACATTGGCCGCGAGCAGGCCGAGACCGTTGTTGGTCATGTGCACGATGATCGTCGGCAACACCGATTCCGCCCGCCATGCCATTGCGCCCATTACGGTTGCCATCAGCAAAATCGGAATCAACCAATAGATGTTGAAGTGATAGACCGCGAACAGCGCGCTGGCCATCATCACGCCGGAAGTTACGCCGCGCCGTGCCTCGAAATAGCGCTGGAAGAAACCACGGAACAGCATCTCTTCCACGATTGGCGCGATGAGCATAACCGTGAGGCCCATGGTGAGAAAATCGAGCACCGTGTCGATTTGCATCATGCGCTGGATGCCGTACGCCATCTCCTCCGGCAGCGGCAGGACAAAGTTGATCAAACGGCTGATCTCGTCCCCGAGCACCGCAACGCCAAGTCCGATCAGCACCGAATAGAAGATCAGCTGCACCGGAACCGGCCGCAAACGTAGAAATACCACGGAGCTTAACCGCTTGCGGCGGATGAACACCCACGCCGGGATGATCAGCAGCATCTGCGTGAACATCGCCGCCACCTTGAGCGACATCGGCAGAGTGTCCAGGTTGCCGCTGGCCCACTGGTCGATGGTGTCCATGTCGACGTCACCGTCCGGCGTAACCAGCTCCATCGTGCCGAGCGCACCGATGACGAGGAAGCCCGCGAGTAGAATCAACAGGGTCGTGACCACAACCGTCACGACATCCTTGCCAGTGATCGGATACTCGTTATTGGAGTCGCGTTTGGGAGTGGGTTCGTTCTGCGGAAGCTGTTCCATGAGGATTCCGTTCGTCAGCGAGCGAGCAGGCGATCCAGCAGGATTGCCCCCGCCATCGCCACATTCAACGAATCTACCGGACCACGCCGTTTGATCGCAACATGTTCCGACGCCACCGTGATCAACCCCGGTGCGACACCTGCCGGTTCATTGCCGAGCAGCAGGATCGCGGGCGGCGCATCCGAGGTTACCGGCGCAAAGCGGTTGTTGCCGTCCAGATCTGTCGCGAGCACGCGTGTCCCTCTCTGTACTTCCGCCGTGAGCACGTGTTCCAGCTTGACGTTGCGGCAGAGCCGGGCGTGCAACTGCGCACCCATGCTCGCACGCACCACTTTCGGATTGAACGGGTCCGCAGTGCCCTCCCCCAGCCAGATGTCATGCACGCCATAAAACAACGCCGTCCGGATCAATGTGCCGAGGTTGCCGGGGTCCATCACCCGATCCAACGCCAGCACCACCTCGCCGGGTCCCGGCCCGACCGGGTCATGCGCTTCGGGCAGGGCGAACACACCCGCAACCGGCGGCGTGGTCTTCAGCCCGCTGATGCGCACCAGTTCGCCATCCGACAGTTCACGTACCGGGATCTTGTGTTCAAACGCAAGGGTCAGCAAATGATTTTCCGCCTCGCGATCGTTCGCGCGGTCCTCATACAGCAGCAACACCGGCGGCTGCTCACTGAGGATCGCGTCACGCAATGCCGAGGCACCCTCGACCAGGTACAACCCCTCCCGGTCACGGTACTTCTTCTGCGACAGTTTGCGCAAAACGTTCATCGACGGCAAAGTCGGTGTCATCACACGCCTTCGGTTGGATTCGGGCCCATTTTGAACAGGCTGGAAGATAGTGAACCGCAGTTGCCTGAACCCTCTTGACAGCGTTCTCCGCTCCCGCTACGTTCGAGATGACTGCAATATGCCGGAGGGCAGCCGTGAGCGCTGCCATAACCTACCTCATTGTTGTCCTGATCGGCGCGGGATTGATCCGTAGCCTGCGCCTGCTCACTTGGCCGGCGACACTCGTCGCAACCTTGATGGCATTGTTGCTGCTGTGGGCTGGCGGTTGGAGCTGGCTGACAGCGCCGCTGGTGTTCCTGATCAGCTCGTCGGTTTGGACACGCTGGCCCGGGGCGTCCCGTGAACGGGATCGCACCCGCCGTGCGAGTCAGGTGATCGCCAACGGGTTACCGGGAATGGTGTTCGCCGCCATCGCTGTGGTCTTGAGCGACCCACGGTTCGGTGTGGCGGTCGCCGCCAGTTTCGCTGCTGCGGCCGCGGATACATGGGCGACGGAATGGGGCGGCAGTTTCGGGGGACGTCCGCTCAGCCTGCGCACCTTCCGCACCGTGCCGGCCGGGCAATCCGGCGCGATCAGCCTGGTCGGGACGCTCGCCACGGTCGCGGGAGCCGCGTTCGTTGCGGTACTGTGTGCGGCGACGGGCATGATCCTGTGGAAGTACGCGTTATGGGTTGCGCTTGCCGGGACTGCCGGATCGCTGCTTGACAGTCTCGCCGGAGCGTGGGTGCAGGGCTTATGGAGAAGCCCGAACGGCGAGCTCCTCGAAACGCCTCCCGCCGGAAAAAAGAGTCAACTTCTCCGTGGATTGCGCTGGGTCGATAACGATATCGTCAACCTGATTGCGACAACCTCCGGTGGATTGATCGCGTTGTGGCCGCTGGGGCTGTGAAGTCAACGAGGGAGAAGTACGATGAACAGGATCGCCGTCGTATCCGTCGTGTTGCTGGGGCTGCTGCTGGCGGGTTGTGCGCCAAAGCAGGAAGCCGAAACCTACCCGTTGGGCCAGGTCTCGCTGTACGAGGCGACCTATGAACTCTCCCCCACCGATCACATGCTGGATGCACAGGTCAACCTCACGTGGACACCCGCTCGCATTGACACGTTCTTCTTCCTGTTGCACAAGGATCTAAACATCGGCGAAGCCCGGGCGGAAGGCGATGTGCAGCAGGGTGAGCTGCTATTGCTCGGATCGGGCCACGAAGCCGTTGGCAAGCAAATGGGACGGTTGCTGAACGACTCCGACTGGAACGAGAGCAACGACCACCTCGCGTTGTACGGCATCCCGGTCAGCGCCACCGGCGACGTCAGCCTCACCTTCAGCTATTGCGGCCCGATCAACGACGACGTTGAAGTTGCCTCGTTCAACCGTTGGGCGATTGCGGATGAAAGCACCGGCCTGATCGAGGAGAAGGGCGCGTTCCTGGTGCCGACAACCGGCTATTATCCGTTCCTGCCCGGTGATGCTGGATTGAGCAAGTTTGAGACGACCATCCTCCACCCGGAGGACTGGGAAGGGCTGGCGGAAGGCAACATTTCGGCACACACGGACACTTCCGTCCACTTCTCCTCGGTGCATCCGCTGGATGGCATGTACCTCGTCGCCGGACCGTACCTGCTGGATACCATTGAACAGGACGGCACAGAGATCGCGATGTACCATTACGAAGACGATTCGGAGCTGGTGGACCGGTACCTGACCCATTCCGCGCGCTACATCGCGATGTACAACGAGATGATCGGACCGTACCAATTCGACCGTTTCAGCGTGGTCGAAAACTGGTTCCCGACCGGGTATGGCATGCCCAGCTACACGTTGCTGGGAACCGATGTGCTGGCGTTGCCGTTCATCGTCTACACCTCGCTGGGGCATGAAGTGCTGCACAACTGGTGGGGTAACGGAGTTCTCGTCGATTACGACACCGGTAACTGGTGCGAAGGGTTGACCGTCTATCAGGCAGACTATATCTACGCCGGGCAGCGTGATCCGAGTGGACAGCGGCAGTACCGGCTGGACCTGTTGCGTGACTACAGCGATTACGTGATCCGTGGTGAGGACGATGACTTCCCGCTGCGGGAGTTCACCTCACGGACGACTGCCGGCAGCCGCACGATCGGCTACGGCAAGGTGATGATGGTCTATCACATGGTCGCCAACCGGATCGGTCCTGATGTGTTCACCCAGGCGCTGAGCGACTTCTACATGGAACACCAGTTCGAGAAGGTGGCGTGGGCCGATTTCTTTGACAAATTCGAAGCGGTCAGCGGTGAGGATTTCGGGTGGTACGAACAGCAGTGGATTGATCGCCCAGGTGCTCCCGCGTTCGACGTGCAGAACCCTCTCGTTCAGCAGAACACCGGCGAAGCTAACTACCTGTTGGAATTTGACTTAGTCCAGACACAGGGCGGAGATCCGTTCCGACTGGACCTGCCGGTTCGGGTACACTTTGCGAGCGGCTCTTCCGTGGATCACGTCTTGCGTGACGTGAATGGCGAGATGTACCATGCCCGCGTTCCGGCCGAAGAGCGACCGGTGCGCTTTGACATTGATCCTGACTACAACGTGTTCCGTGTGCTTGACCCGTTGGAAGCACCGCCGACGTTGTCCGGTTTCTATGGCGCGGAGCAGCCGATTGTGGTGTTGCCGCCTCAGAGTGATCCAATGCGAAACGCTTACGAGCAATTCGCGGGGACGATGCTGGCACGGACGGAAGCGGAATTCGTGGAAGCCGAAGACGTGACGGATGAGCTTCTGGCTGAACGGTCGGTGCTGCGTCTGGGTCGGGAACAGGCGTCCGAACGTGTGCTGATGACCGGCAGTTTGCAGGATTCGCCACCGTCTCGAGAGGGTCTCGCGCTCGTGTGGGCGAGTCGAAACAACGACCACCCGAACGTCGTACACATGGATGTATGGGCATCGTCCGCCGGGGCCCTGGGGCCACTGGCGCGAAAGTTGCCGCATTACGGGAAGTATAGCTACCTGGCGTTCACGGCAGGTGAGAATATCGCAAAGGGACAGTGGGACGTGACCGAATCGCCGTTGATTGTCGCCCTGCCCTGAGCAAGACGGTAACCTCAGTTTTCTGGAGATGGAATGCGGTATTGTCCGAGCACTCGCATTGACTACGATGACGATGTGGACGAGTGCGTCGTCGGTGGTGGTCCCCTGGTCGAGGGGAGCGCCCGGGAAATGTTCGATGATGTTGATGATGACGCGTGGGTTGAACTCGATCCCGTTTCGTCATTAACGCACGCCACACAATTGCTCGACGCGCTGGATGAAGAAGGCATCCCGAGCTACATCGAAGCGATCTACAGCGGAGATATGAACACCGGATATACCGCAAATATTCTGGTGCCGGATGATCAATTCGAAGACGCGCTGGAGATCCAGCAGGCCCTGCCGGCGCCGGCTGATGATGACGAATTCTTCATTGATCCGGACAGCGAAGACTTTTAAACCATTGCGCGTTTGTGGTCCATCCTGAATTTATTGGCCGCAAACGCTTTTTTCTGCCATTGACCGGTGGCCTTTGCGCCGTCGTGCCATCTCGTGAGGATGATAGATCATGACCGGAATTCTTGATGTTTTTGCGCGTGAAGTCCTCGACAGCCGCGGCAACCCGACCGTCGAAGTTGAAGTCACGCTGGAAAGCGGTGTCATGGGCCGCGCAATTGTCCCGTCCGGCGCATCGACCGGTGAACACGAAGCGATCGAACTACGCGACAAGGACGCGAAGCGTTTCCTCGGCAAGGGCGTCAGCAAGGCGGTGGAGAACGTCAACACCGTCATCTATCCCCGCCTGGAGGGCCGGGACGCGGTGAACCAGATTGAGATCGACCAGGTGATGCTTGAGCTGGACGGCACGCCGAATAAAAAGAAGCTCGGCGCGAACGCGATCCTCGGTGTCAGCCTCGCAACCGCCCGCGCCGCAGCCGAAACCCTCGAGCTGCCGCTGTACCGTTATATCGGCGGTACTTCCGCGCGGACACTACCTGTTCCGATGATGAACATCCTCAACGGTGGGTCGCACGCTGACAACACCGTTGACATCCAGGAATTCATGATCATGCCCTATGGCGCGCCTACCTTCAAGGAAGCGCTGCGCTGGGGTGCTGAAATCTTCCACAACCTGAAGAAGGTGCTGAGCGAGAAGGGCCTGAGCACGGCCGTCGGCGACGAAGGCGGCTTCGCGCCCAACCTCGGCAGCAACCAGGAAGCGTTCGACGTCATCCTGACCGCGATCGAACGGGCCGGCTACAAGCCGGGTGAAGACGTCATGTTCGCCATCGACGCCGCCTCCTCCGAGTTCTACGACAAGGAGAAGAAGCTGTACGTGCTGGCGGGTGAAGGGCGTGAAGTGGATGCCGCCGGAATGACCGACATCTACGAAGAGTGGGTGAAAAAATACCCGGTGTTCTCCGTTGAGGACGGCCTCGACGAAAACGACTGGGCTGGCTGGAAAACATTGACCGACCGTCTCGGTGGCAAAGTGCAGCTGGTCGGCGATGACCTGTTCGTGACCAACGTCGACAAGCTCGCGCGCGGGATCAACGAAGGCATTGCAAACAGCATCCTCATCAAGCTCAACCAGATTGGGACGCTGACCGAAACTCTCGCTGCAATTGACATGGCGACGCGAGCCAAGTACACTTCAGTTGTGTCTCATCGCAGCGGGGAAACTGAAGATACTACCATCGCAGACCTTGCGGTGGCCGCGAATACGGGACAAATTAAAACCGGTAGCTTGTCACGCACCGATCGTATCGCGAAATACAACCAGTTGCTGCGGATTGAGGAAGAACTGGGCGATGCGGCTGTGTTTGCGGGACCGACACTGAAGCGTTCCTGAACCGTTACGGGGGCATACGTAAGCCATGATCATTTCCGGTAAACGCACGTGGATGTACGCCTGCCTCGCCGGACTGTTTCTCGCACTGGCTACGTTTGTCGTTTTTGACCGCGAAGCAGGCTTGTTGCAGGTACGCGAGCTGAAGCAGCAGCACTCTGAGCTGACGACAGAAGCTCGCGCGCTGGAAGCACGCCGGGAATTCCTCACCGAACGGCTCGCGCTGCTCGAACAGGGCGATCCGCATACGTTGGAAGAGGTCGCGCGGGAAAAGAACCTGATTTATCCCGGCGACACCGTCTATCGTATCCATTACAGTCCGGACGCGGACGTCGAACCAGTCCGCTGACCCCCGAGGATTGTTATCATGTCATTTTATGACGAGCTCGGTGAGAAATACGACAGCATGATTCGCTGGAAGACGCGGCTCGAACGGGAAACTCCGTTCCTGCAGCGGCTGTTTGGTGAAAAACGAATCAACCGTGTGCTCGATCTCGCCTGCGGTACCGGCCACCATTCCCTGATGTTCCGTAAATGGGGCTGCGACGTCATTGCGTATGACGCCTCGCAGGCCCTGCTCGATGTCGCACGGGCAAATGTGTCCGATGATGACGACGGCATCCAGTTTGTCCAGGGAACGTTCGACGAGCTACCCGTAAAAGTAGACGGCCCGCTGGACGCGATCCTGTGCCTCGGGAATTCCATTCCGCACCTGCAATCACGTGAAGAGCTGGGACAACTGTTCCGGGATGTGTTTGCCCTGCTGAAACCGGGCGGCGTGTTTGTCTTCCAGAACCGCAACTACGACCGGTTACTGAAGACTAGGGAACGGTTCCTGCTGCCAACGACACACCGTTCAAGCGGTCACGAACAGCTGTACTTCCGCTTCAACGACTTCGAAGGCGACAAGGTCCGCTTCAATATCGTCCACTTCCGGCAGGTGAACGAAGGTTGGGTGCACGACGTGTATTCGACCGAGCTGTCGCCGTGGATCCACAACGATCTGGCCGCAGAGTTGAAGGCCGCCGGGTTCGCCGCGAACGATTTTTACGGCGATTTTTCGGGTACGCCGTTCGACGCCGAAACCTCGCCGGATATTGTCGGCCTGGCGCGGAAGCCGTTGGCGAAAGCAAACGAAGACGCGTAGTGTTGGTTCAAGACAACGACGATTCAATGACGGGACAGCGAATGGGTTGTCCCGTTTTTCATGGTGCAGCGTTGTGGTTGAGAGCCAGAAGTGCTCAGCCGGTTATTTTGAAACGCCTCCGAATAAGATTTAGATGATCAACGTGTCAGCCTGTCCATCGGTTTCGGTTTCGGTTTAGCTGGCTCTTCCTCACTTCTCTTCGTTCCGTTCGGAATGACGTGAGTTTCGACATATGAATAACGAGGAATCAGCAACGCGATAACGGGCCGGTTTTGCGTGGGACAGTCTTGTGGATGATGGCCAGATATGTCATTCTGGAAAACCGTCCGATTTAGATCCACAGGATTAACGTGTCAGCCTGTCCATCGGTTTCGGATTGGCTGGCTCTTCCTCACTTCTCTTCGTTCCGTTCGGAATGACGTGATTTTCGACCAACGACTAAGCAGGAAACAGCAATGCGATAGCGGGCCGGTTTTGCGTGGGACAGTCTTGTGGATGATGGCCAGATATGTCATTCTGGAAAACCGTCCGATTTAGATCCACAGGATTAACGTGTCAGCCTGTCCATCGGTTTCGGATTGGCTGGCTCTTCCTCACTTCTCTTCGTTCCGTTCGGAATGACGTGATTTTCGACATATGAATAACGAGGAATCAGCAACGCGATAGCGGGCCGGTTTTGCGTTGGGGAGAACGAAGGCTGCGTCCCTACAGGACGCGAAGTGGTTAGCGCTGTGGTGCGGATGACGCCAGCGCGGTGGTCAGGACGCTCGGCATGGGCATTGCAGCTGGTGGATACAGCATCCGCCAGTGCTGGTCACCCTGATCGAGCACGAACGACCATGGACGGTAGACCTGAGCGAGAAACTGCTCCAGCTCCTCCCCGTCGATGCGCTGTACCGGTGATCCCTTTACCCTCAACGGGTTCATGCGCTGGCCATCGCGGAACACTTCGTAGTGCAGGTGCGGACCCGTGGTGTTGCCCGTGCTGCCGACGTAGCCGATAACCGTGCCCTGTTCGACACGTGCGCCGGCACGGATTCGTTTCGCAATCCGCTGAAAGTGTCCGTAACGTGTTTCGAAACCACTGTCGCCGTGCTTGATGTGCACCCAGTTGCCGTATCCGGGATGATCCCACTCGGCGCGGGTCACCACACCTTTGCCCGAGGCAACGACCGGCGTGCCACGATCCGCTGCGAGGTCGACACCGTGATGCATGCGCACCTGCCCGGAGACCGGATGCCGGCGCACACCGTAGGTACTCGTTATCCGGGCCGCCGCGAACGGCACCCGTAACAAATCGCGCCGGAACGTTTCACCCTCGGCGTCGAACAGTTCGCCCGCACCGACACCATCCGCTTTGTAGACGGCCGTCAACGTATCGAACTCTCCAGCGTAGCGTGCCGCCAGGATGTTGCCGAAGCCCACGCGCTCGCCCTCACGCCAGATCTCCTCCACCACAAACGAGAAGCGGTCACCACGGCGCGTATCCACGGCGAAGTAGTGCGTGAATTGGAACACCTCGAAGAACTTGATCGCGAGCCGGGCGTTTCCGCGTCCTGCGACGATGGACTCATAGACGCTTCCCCCGACCAGAATCTCGCCTTCATAGTACGCAAGCATGGTATCCGAAGGCAGAACGGCCCAATGGGCAACGAATTCATCACCGGTGCGGCCCGCCTGAAGCACGGAATCAAAACGGCTGTGTGAGAAATCGACGCGTTGCAGGCGCAATCCCTCCCAACCGAGGTCGATTTCCGTTCCTGCCGGCATTTTGCGGACGTCCATCTGCGTTTTCAGAGCGGAGATCAAGGGAGGACGCAAGGTGTCGGGCACATCCATGCGATCGAAAAACGTGGATAGCGCTTCGCCGGTCCGCAGGTGGCTGCTGGTCCAGACGAGTGCTTCGGCGTCGAAGTCGAATGAGAAACCCGAAGAATCAGCGGTGGGCGGAAGGTCACCTGGCAATGTGGACAGGTCGTCCTCCATCTCGGACGATCCGTACATGGTGTTGACGACGAGGATAACGATCGTCAGTATCATGACCAAGGCTGCAATGAAGATCGCCGCGACGATGCGGCTGCGTTTTGACGAAAATTCGTGGCTCATCCGTTCAGGATCTCAGTACAGTTCGCCCAATTCTGTCACTCAGGTACATCCGTGGGTTGTGGAGCAAGAGTTTCCGCGTCCACGGCGAGGCTGTCCACAGCGGTTCGCATCGGCGGTGGCGGGTTTTCAAACACCCAGTCCGGTACGATCCACGCGTCACGGAAACCGTGATCCCGCGCGACCTGCAGCTTTGCCACCGCTTCGGCACGAGTCTGGTAATTTCCAGCGCGGATCTTGTAGTTCGGGCTGCGGAAGGTCACGTAGACGTGATCAAACCACGCCAGGGCGCGGTCCTGAATCTCGGATGCAATCCCGTGCTCGAGAACATCCGCCAGTTGCAACCGGAAGCCCTGCACCATGCGCAAGCTGTCCTCGGCGGCGGTCGGGGTTGAGTCGTCGTCCCCCGCGCTCAGATCGAAACGCGCCGGAGGCTTGATGTCCGGCTGCCAGGGGTCGCGCCAGTCGTCGCCGCCGGAACCGTAGACGTCAACGTAGACCTGTTTGTCCAACTCGACATCGGCGCCACTCGCCGACCGATCCTGAGTTTGCGTGTCCGCATCGGAACGGCGATCCTGTGACGGTCCGGCACAGCCGGCCCACAAGATCACGATCAGCAGCAGAAACGCCGCCGTGAGAAATCCTCTTCCGCGCATACCACCCTCGTTTCCAGCCCAATCGTAACAATGTAGCGTTTGCAGACGAGGCTCGGCAGCCGGAGTTTGGGAACGCCTCCCGAGAGGAATGTGTACCTCTTACAGTCGTATACTTGCGTTTTCCGCGCGATGCGGAAACCTTGTCGCTGGAATCCGGTTGCAGGTTACCGGTTCCGTAAACGTGAACCAAGTCCGTACTGTTATGCCGATTGCCCGCAGCACATCGCCGTCTCCGTGGCACAGCCAGCGCCCACTGGTCGCGCTCGCGCCGATGGAAGCCGTCACCGACAGCCCTTACCGCCGTCTGGTGCGTTCCATTGCGCCGAAGGTGATCCTGTATACCGAATTCGCTCCCGCGCGCGGTTTGCTCGCCGGTGCGAAACGGGTGTGGGACATGGTACACTTCGAGGAGCTGGAACGTCCGCTGGTCGTGCAGCTGTACGATAACGTGCCGGAAGCGCTGGGCGAGGCGGTCGCCGCTGTCCGTGAACGGTACCAACCGGACGGGTTCGACCTCAACATGGGCTGCCCAGTGCGAAAAGTCGCCAACCGTGGCGCGGGCTGCGGGATGATGGCGACACCCGACGTGGCCGCGGAATCGGTGCGGCGCATGGTCGAGCATGCGGACGGGATCCCCGTTTCGATCAAAACGCGGCTCGGCATCCGGGAAAAATCGGAAGTGGTGGATGTGGTCAACGCCTGCATCGAAGCCGGTGCGAGCCAGGCAACGATTCACGCGCGGCTGAAGGCCGACCGTCCCCGCCATCCGGCCGACTGGCCGGCACTGTCCGCCGCCGCCACGCAGATCGATGTGCCGATCATGGGCAACGGGGACATCTGGACCGTCCGGGATGCGCAAACGATGGCGGCGCTGGATGGAGTTGACGGTGTAATGATCGCCCGGGGCGGGATCGGCAACCCGTGGTTGCTGAAGCGGACCTGGCAGGCGCTGGCGGGTGAAACCGTCGATCCGCTGCCCGACCGTGAGGAAAAGGCACGGGTCGCGATGGAGCACCTGCGCGCGAATGTTGCCGACAAAGGTGAACGCCGGGGAGTGCTGGAACTGCGCAAAGTCGTGCGCAACTACATCAAGGGACACATCGATTCACGGCGTACCTGGATGCGAATCATCGAGGTGGAAACGATGGACGAAACCCTGCGGGCACTGGAAGCATTTGCCCACGGTCCCGAAGATGACTCTCAGCGGGAGAACACGGAGACCGCTCAAGATCTTGTCAACACTGAGCCTATCGACATTTAGCGTTACAATTGTCTGTTCTAAACGCTTACTCCGAGCGTTGCACGAGGGTTAAATTATATCTATATTGTCAGTAATATAATTTTGATAATAATATTGATTTCGAGCTCGAAAGTGGGGGCCGTTTCGCGGAGATTGCTTGGAGAAACCGGAACCGGACCTCTATCTTCTTCGTCAATCATACCCATGGTAACAGCCCGTTTTTGGCATTGGAGAACGACCTTGTCTGACGACGGAAAGTTGAAACTGCTCATCGCTGAAGACGAACCGGATTTGCTGGATCTCTACACACAGGGATTTCAGATGTTCGGGGCGGAGGTTCTCGGGGCACCTGATGGCCAGAAGGCCTGGGACTTGTTTCAGAAGATTGATGGCAACGTCGATCTCGTGATCAGCGACATTTTCATGCCGGGCATGAATGGTGCCCAGCTGATGGACAAAATCAAGGCGCACAGCCCGGAGATCCCGGTGTTCCTGATTACCGGCTACGCGCATTTGAAACGGCTGGTGGAGGAATCGGAATACCAGCCGGACGCCTACCTGGAAAAACCGTTCGACCTCTCCGAATTGTTTCAGCGCATTCGTGAGTTGATCCCCGGCAGCCTGCAGGCCCCGGGCCGGTAACGGTAGTAGCCTACTCCGACAAACAGAAAACCCCTCACCGAAGTGAGGGGTTTTCTTTGGCGTAGAATTCGAGCTTAGCCAATCAGACCGGCAACGATCTGCGGAACCTGGTTGGCCTGCGCCAGCATGGAGACACCGGACTGCATGAGGATCTGAGCACGCACGAAGTTGCTCATTTCCGCCGCAATGTCGGCGTCGCGAATCTGCGATTCGGACGCAGTCGCGTTCTCCCGCTGGATCTGCAGGTTCAACACGGTGTTCTGCAGACGTTCAACGTACGAACCGATCCGTGTACGCTCGTTGTCCTTGGTCGTGATCGCGCTGTCGATCGTGGTGATCGAACTCTGCGCGCTCGCAGTATCGGCCAGTGACAAACCGTCAATCCCAAGCGCGTTCGCGGTCATCGAGGTCATCGTCACGTAGTAATAATCGTCGTTACGAGTATTGTACGTGCCGATGTGGAACTTGATGCCGGTCGAGCTGAGACTGCCGTCGAGCAGATACAGTCCGTTGTAGTTGGTCGTGTTGGCGATGCGTGTAACTTCGGAACGAAGCTGGTCGAATTCGGTGTGCAGGTAGCTGCGGTCCTCACTGGTGAGGGCACCGTTACTTGCCTGCACCGCCAGCGCACGCATCCGGACGAGTTTCTCGTCGATGACCTGAAGGGCGCCTTCCGCCGTGGCGAGCAGATTGATATTGTAGTTCGCGTTCCTTTCCGCCTCTTCCATCGAGGCGATCTGGGCACGGAACCGTTCTGAAACTGCCAGGCCGGCCGGATCATCCCACGCAAAGTTCACACGCAAACCCGAGGACAGACGCGTGAGCGCCGTGTCCATATCGAGTTGGGTGGTCTGCAAATTCCTTTGCGCGGTCAGCGACAGAATGTTGTGGTTAATCCTGGTACTCATGTGTACCTCCTTGTGGGTGTGCCTGAACGCGGCACGGTCACCCGATCTTGAAAACACTTTTGCCTACCACCGGTATCATGCGTGATTGCGATACCTGTGCAGTGTCGCGTGGAATCGGCGACTACTCGCCGTTGTGAGCACTCCATCCGCGATGATCGGTAGTTGGCTCGCTTGTCAAAGAGCGGGGCGTTATCCCACCGGATGCCTGCTATGCCGGAACAGACGGGGTAAACGTTCCGGACACTATCAGCAAGCTCTCTTGCTGTTAACTCGGGTTATCGCCGGACTGGCTGTGAATGAACAACTTCTTCAACAGATAGTCCGACATGGTTTCCGCTAACTGGTGCAGGTGCTTCTCATCGATGCCGGGCATGGCCGCCTCGGCTGCTTCTTTTGCTGCATCTTCCGCGGCCAGCTTCCGTCGCGCGCCCTCGAGCGTATAGCCTTCACTGTGTACGAGCTTGTTGATTCGTTCAATCCGTTGAATCGCCTGCTCGTCGTATCGCCGCTGATTTCCTTCGGTCCTCTGCGGTGATAAATAGCCCGAGAATTCCTTTTCCCAGAATCGGAGTGTTGGCTTCGGGATACCCGTAATCGCGTGCACCTGCCCGATGCTGTACAGCTTGGCCCCACTACTGGCCATCGGGTTGCTCATCGAGGGTTCCTCCTCCCGGTGAGTGGATCAGGCGTTGAATTGGTTTGCACGCGCATCAGATTATCCCACCAACTGCGCGATCATCTGCGGAACCTGGTTCGCCTGCGCCAGCACCGAGACACCGGTCTGCATCAGGATCTGCGAACGGACGAATTCGCTCATTTCACGAGCGACATCCGCGTCGCGGATTTCCGATTCGGACGCTGTCGCGTTTTCGCGCTGGATCTGCAGGTTCTGAATCGTGCCCTGGAGACGGTTGACGAACGCACCGATACGCGTGCGCTCCGCGTCCTTGATCTCGATCGCGTTGTCGAGGTTCAGAATCGCCGACTGGGCGTTGATCGTGTTCGTCAAGTCCAGCGTGTCGATGCCGAGATCGTTCGAGGTCATCGACTGCATCTGCACGTAGTAGTAGTCATCCTGCAGCGTGTTGAACGTGCCGATGTGGAACTTGATGCCGGTCTGGCTCAAGCTGCCGTTCAACAGGTACAAGCCGTTGTAATTGGTCGTGTTCGCGATTCGCGTGATTTCACTGACCATCTGCTGGAATTCCGTGTCGAGATACGCACGGTCTTCCGAGGTCAACGCGCCGTTACTGGCCTGAATTGCCAGCGCACGCATGCGGACCAGCTTGTCGTCCACCACCGACAACGCGCCTTCCGCCGTCGCCAGCAGGTTGACGTTGTAGTTGGCGTTCCGTTCCGCCATGTCCATCGATTCGATCTGCGCACGGAAGCGTTCCGACACCGCCAAACCGGCCGGATCGTCCCACGCGTAGTTCACACGAAGCCCTGAACTCAGACGCTGGATCGCCGTATCCAGACTGTTCTGCGTCATGTTCAGGTTCCTCTGCGCCGTCAGCGAGAGGATGTTGTGGTTAATGCGGGTTGTGCTCATCGTCGGGCTCCTTCTACAAAGGCGGCTGCTATCGCTCGCCTGTTGTTGAGGTTCAGCCGTCCGGCCTGGGGAGTTGGGACGACTGTCCTTTCGGTCGTTCCCCCTCCTATCGGAATCCTGAACCGACAACTTTAACTCTTGCTCCTCACTCACTTCAGGTTTTCTTGAATCAGTGAGTTCGATTCTACACAACCGGCTGTATTTACTACACTTCACTCTGAAGCAAACTTCAACTGATACCGCCTCTCCCCCGCCTCTCAGCGCTGGACATTCTGCCGCAATCACCAAAACGACCAAGAGAAACCGGTATCTATTTCGAGTTTTTGCAAGGGTTTCCATTGTGTGAGACGACACGCGGGCTGGTGTGTCCGATTCAGCCGACTCGACAGACCTGCTTCAAGTATCCGCAAACCTGAAGCAAGAACTTTAACTTTACCCAAAGCCTTTTCCGGCTTGAAGCCACACTTCTTGTTGAAGGATTAATGGTGAATCGCTGGAGGGATTTGTGAAGCGGGGAAAGAAGAAAACCCGGCGCGTTGCACCGGGTCAGATCATGCTGGTTGAATTCGTCACTGCGAAGGGCGTTATTCTGACACCTCGCAGACGTGACCGACGAGCGAGAGACTCGGGTCCAGCACCTTGCCGCCGGCTTCCCAATCCGCCGGGACCACCTGGCCGGTATTCTCGCGCGCGTACTGATATGCATCAATCTGGCGGATCAATTCCTTCGCGGAACGGCCGACGCCGGGGCTGGTGATCATCACCGACTGCAGCAGTCCGTCCGGATCGATCAGGAATGTGCCGCGGCCATCCATCGCGCTTTCCGGGTCAAAGACGCCGTAGTCACTGCCGATCCGGCCACCGGCATCATATAGCATCGGGAACGGTAATCCGCCATCGACCATCTTATTCAATTCCACCTCGTTCCACATCTTGTGCACGAAATGGCTGTCGGTGCTGACCGCAAGTACTTCAACATTCTTGTCCTGCAGCGACGTGTAGTGCTTCGCAACAGAAACCAGTTCCGTCGGACAAACGAATGTGAAGTCGGCCGGGTAAAACATCAGCACAACCCACTTGCCGCGCAGGTTCCGAAGCTGGATCGTCTGAAAATCCTCTTCGCCCGCCTTGTACGCCATCGCGCTGAATGCCGGGGCTTCCTTGCCAACCATCACTGCCATCGTGTGTCTCCTCTTTCAGGGGATAAGCGTAAATGAAAACGTATCTGCAACATGGATTACCGGACTGGATGATGACACGACATCGAATCGCCGCAAACCGTTGTGGAAGCTACATCTCCCGGTCGATTGGCGGGATGCGCAACCGTGAATCGCAAAAGTAGAAGCGGGGAGGCTTGATCGCAACGGATGGAACTATGAGGCATCCGGGCCGGTGAACGTAATCACCGGGCCTGGCGGGGAATAAAAAAAGCACCCGGGAAGGGTGCTTGAATTCGCGATCAGGTGGTCCGGGTCACTGGATCCGTTCTTCGACAGCGTCAATGACTTCGCGGCTGTCCGGGAATCGGCCTTGCCTGTGCTTGGAGAACACAAGCTGACCCTCGTATGTCACATCAAAAATGCCACCTCTGCCCTTGATCATCTTGATCTGCGCATCGGGGAACTTCTCTGTCAAGTCGGCCGCCAGCCTGGCGGCACGTGGTTCGTAGTTTCAAACGACGCAATACTCAATCGAAAACTTCACAATCATCGCCCATCTTGTTTGTGACTACGCTCCAGTTCTAACTCATCCAGTGGCTTCTGCAGCGCTTCCTTGATGCGGCGCCCAGGACGGAAATGTGTCTTCCGCCGTGCCGGGATGTAAATCTCTTCCCCAGGTTTGCGTGGATTGCGCGCCTTCGGCTTTGGTGCGGTATTCTTTACCTGGAGCACACCGAAATCACGAATCTCAATGCGACATTCGCCTGGAGTATTCACGATCATGTCGCGCATTGTCGTAAAAGCGGCATCCACAATCGGAGCGACCACCTTCGGGTCAAGCCCTGTACTTTTGGCGGTCATTTCGACGACATCACGTTTAATAAACGTTCTGGGTCGTTGCGAACTCATTCTGCTTTCCTCGCCTTGACGGTCAGCCCGGTTTCTCTCACGGGAGTAAAGTAGGACTACCAGAATCCTAAGTAAAGTGATGACGATCACATCAGTCTCAGCAAGGGCTGATATGGAGCTGTTTCTTAAGATGTTGCCGCTGCCAACTGCGCATCGTACCTTGACCGCGCCAACCATGGAGGAATTTCATGAAACAAATACCCCTGATTCTGTTTGAAGATCCGGGCTACCGGCGCTTCGGACCGTTGACAACTCTGCGCCCGGTCTGGGATCTCGTCCTCGGTCTCGAAACCCTTGGAAACCGCATCGCCAGACGGTTTGACGCACAACCGTACTCGTGGATTCCACGGACCGAGCTCAAAGATCTGGTCAAGGAAACACAGGGTGCGCGCGCGACGAATCTACCGACACGTGATGATGTGCTGCTCGTGAATGGACGGACGATCGGCGACCTGCCGGTCGAGGGATTGCACCCGGATACTCCCCACACGCTGTGGGTGGACGGTGGAGACGTCGTCGCGGCTCGCATCCCGGCCTCCGTGGCTCGCCGCTGGTTCAAACTGCCAACGCAAAACCCCACCGACTACTCTGCGCAGATGCTGATCAACCTGTGGACACAGGAAAGCGGTGCGCCGGAAGTCGAAATACACGAAGTCAAGCACGCCCTCGCGTGGTGGCCATGGGACCTGCTGCACAATCAGGGCAAGTTCATCCATCAAGCTCTGCCCCGTGTCGGGGACGGGCAGTTGGACGGAGAGGTCCACCACAACACAATCCTGGTCGAAGAGACCAATATCCATGTGGCCGCGGGCGCGACGATCGGTGCCGGGGCGATTCTGGATGCCAGCGATGGTCCGATCATGATCATGGAAGGGACGAAGGTGATGCCCGGCGCGATCATCATCGGTCCCGTCGTGATCGGAGCGAATTGCACCATCAAAGCTGGCGCGAAGTTGTACGGTCCGTTGTCCATCGGCCCTGTCTGCAAGCTTGGGGGTGAAATCTCCGAAAGCATCTTCATCGGCCATTCGAACAAACAACACGATGGCTTCCTCGGCAACTCCATCGTCGGCGAATGGGTTAATCTCGGTGCGGGCACCAACAACAGCGACCTGAAAAACAACTATTCCAACATTGACGTCGTGATCCAGGGCGAAAGTATCAACACCGGAAGCCCCTTCTTCGGCTGCCTTATCGGCGATCACGTCAAAACCGCGATCAACACGCAGTTGAACACAGGAACCGCCATCGGCGCCGGCAGCAACCTGTTCGGGGCCGGCTTCCCGCCGAAAACCATCGGCGCATTCCGCTGGGGTGGCGCGGAAGGATTCGAAATCTACGAGATCAACAAGTTCCTGCGCACTGCGGAAGTTGTGCTCGGACGCCGGAACAAAGAACTCACCCCCGCGATGGCGAACC
The DNA here is from genome assembly GCA_020444425.1 of bacterium. Taxonomy (GTDB): domain Bacteria; phylum Electryoneota; class Electryoneia; order Electryoneales; family Electryoneaceae; genus BMS3BBIN04. Next base: position 30,073 of record JAHLLB010000028.1, read on the forward strand.
TGCTCCGGCGGCTGCACTCGCTGGCGATGAGCGGCGCGGAATAACCGAGAACTCAAGATCATTGACAAATCCGGTCGCATGGTGTGTCATGCTGAACGAAGTGAAGCAGAGCCAGCTTTGTTTATCACTAGTTGATATGTAACCTACTGATAATCTGGACCTTCTTCACTTCTCTTCGTTCCGTTCAGAATGACGCACTTGTCATCTTTCGAAGGGGGAAGCGGCGCTTTCGTGCATTGTCAGCAACTGAGAACTCCCGGTGTTACCCCGGAAACCGTGCAAGGTGATGCGGAGTGTGTTAGTTTAGGCACTCCTAACTCCATCGTTTTGCACGGAATTCTGGTTTATGTTGACAGTTCGCCCCCCGATTCGACCGAACACGGATACCGCGAGACGGTACGCTCTCGCGTTCATACGTCCCATCCTGCTAACCCTGGTGCTGCTGATGACCATACCTGACGCAAACGCCGCCAAGCTGTCGACCGAAGCCCACTACACCCTCAACATGACCCATGGCGCCGACCGCCTCTTCCACGTTGAATGCCGTTTCCCGGAACGCACGGGGACGGAGACCGTACTCACGCTGCCGGTGTGGTCGCCGGGATCATACCTGATCCGTGAGTACGCCAAGAATCTCAGCCATTTTGAGGCATTCAATTCGGATGGAGACACGCTCAAGTTCGAGAAGTTCGCCAAGGACCGCTGGCGAATTGAGCACAAAGACGGCGATGATCTGGTCGTCCGTTACCGTATCTACGGCGGCGAGCTGACGGTGCGCACGCCGTACATCACAAGTTTGCGCGCAGAATGGCAGACGACCAGCGTGTTTGCCGCGCCGCTGGATGAGGAACTGTCGGCGTGGACGATCCGGACCATTGTGCCGAAAGGTTGGACGTCGGACGTGATCGCGACGAAAATCCCCGGCGATTCGGATACGTGGCGCGGTGCCGGGCATGACCGTTTCTACGACACGGTCGGTATGGCGGGCCCGTTGACCACGTGGCCGTTTGAAATCGGAGGCGTGCCGCATCGGCTGGTCTTCGACGGGGACGGTAATTACAAGCAGGACGAGATCCTGCCGCTGGTCGCGGCGGGGATGCGTCAGGTTGAGAAGATTTTCCGGGGCGACATGGAGCTGGTCGATGGTCGTTCCCCTGCCCTGCCGGTGGACGATTACGGCATCCTGACGGTGCTTGACAACCAGGGTGGCGGCGGACTGGAGCATATTCGCGGCACGCTGCTGCTGTGGGAACGCTGGAGCCTGAAGTCACGCTGGGACCGGATGCGGTTCGCGACGCTGTGCGTGCACGAGTACATCCACTTCTGGAACGTCAAGAGCATCCGCCCGAACAATTTTTACCACTACCACTACGACCAGGAGAACTACACCCGCAACCTGTTCGAAATCGAAGGATTCACCAGCTACTATGACGTCCTGTTGACCGGACGCGGGCTCGCCACATTGGACGACGCCAAGGATTGGGTGACCGATTGGCTCAAGCTGTGGGAACGCGAGATCCAGACGCACGAAGGCTATCCCGGCAAGGACGTGCAGAACCTGCGCGAAGCCAGCTTCGAGGCGTGGATCAAGTTCTACCGGCGGGATGAAAATTACGCCAACCACAACATTCACTATTACCGCAAGGGCGCGCTGGTCGCGGCGTTGCTGGACGCGTCCATCCGGGCGCAGAGCAACGATGAGAAGTCCCTCGACGACGTGATGCACCAGCTGTGGGTGAACCATCTCGATACAGGCGCGGGATATGATGTTGATGGCGTCCGGGACATCATCGTGGATGTGACCGGCTTCGATCCGACCGAGTTCTGGGCACGGTACGTCACCGGAACCGACCCGCTGCCCTACGACGACCTGTGGCTGAAGCGGATCGGGTTCACGTTGGAGCAGCCCGAAGATGATGCGTGGCTCGGTGTCGATTTCGCGACGAAACACGGGCAGGTGATCTGCAAGACGGTCCATGACGGCGGACCCGCTGAAGCGGCAGGGCTGTCCAACGGCGACGAACTGGTCGCGATCGACGGCTGGCGGGTGCTCGCCGCGTCCGGAACCGCCGACTGGAACTACCAGGAACGGATCACCGCGCTCGATCCGGGCGACACAATGACAGTCACCCTCGCCCGTGAAGGCAAGCTGATGGAACGAACCCTGACAGCGGCGGTGAATCCCGCCAAGGTGAAGCTGAAGCCGGTGGACGAACCGTCCGAGGAACAGATCGCGGCGTTCCGGGCGTGGTGTGGGCTGCCCCATCCGGGTGAGATGGATGAGTAGGTATCAGTGGTCAGTGGTCAGATGTGAGATGTGAGATGTGAGATGTGAGATGTGAGATGTGAGAAAGTAAAGGCCACGGGACGCTTTAGGGATAAAGTGTATCAGACACGTGCCCCACTCTGGGGTGATCCAGCCTCCGATGACCCGCGATAGCCGTCACAAACTGACGTGACGGACAATCACGGGCACCATGCTGACTGCGGGCTGCGGGCTGCGGAACATCATGTGCCCCTGATGGCTCTGCCAGCAGGGATTGTCTGCAGCCAGATCGCCCGCGTTGTCAGAGCCAACACGGGCAAGAGCTGATTTGTTTCCGGGGACACCTGTCGGTACAGATCGTGCGGATCAGCGATGGATCGGAGTAGGATTTCCAGGTCATTCACGTCGGTCTACCCTCAACCAGTACCGCCGGATGTTCCCGGATGATTCCTCTCCCCTTGCACCTGCAACGCCTGTGTGTATCTTCAAGCGATCCGTCACGGGCCTGTACCCGCGATCCAGTCCTGATCACACGACAACCGGTTGGATCAAGAAACGTGCAGCCGGCAAACGAACCAGACATCATTCAGTGAGGAGCCCGCACTCGTGAACGCACCGTCGATGCCGCTACCCGCATCCGCACGAACGTTCATCACCCTCGCCGGCATCAGCGGATTTCTGATGGTCGCGCTGGGAGCGTTCGGTGCGCACCTGCTGGAAAACGCGATCTCCGTTGATCAACTGAAGGTCTGGGAGACTGCGGTCAAGTATCAGATGGTACACACCGTGGCGTTGCTCGCGTTAGCGCTGCTGTTCTTCTGGAAGTCGAACGGTGCACTACGCTGGGCGGGCTGGCTGTTCGTGGAAGGGATCGTGCTGTTTTCGGGCAGCTTGTACATCTATGCTGTGACTGATATTTCGTGGCTGGGGATGATTACACCGTTCGGCGGGATCGCGTTTCTCGTCGCGTGGGTGCTGTTAATCGTCGGATCGTTGCAGAAGAGGAGCTCGTGAAACTCGCCGCCGGAAAACTGACACGTTGGATCCTGATCGGGCTGGGCGCGGGGATTGTCGTCGGCCTGATCCAGTACCTGACCCTCCCCGCGGACGTCAACGCCGCGATCATCAAGTGGGTGCACAACCCGCTCGGCGTCGTGTTCTTGAACGCGATCCGGCTGATGGTCGTGCCGCTGGTGCTGGTTTCGTTGACCCTCGGCACTGCAGCGATCGGCGACCTGAGCAAGCTGGGACGGATCGGCGGCAAGACGATGGGGATTTACCTCACCACCACCGCGATTGCCATTTCGATCGGTTTCATCCTCGCGACGACGGTCCATCCCGGCACGAACCTCGACATCCCGGTTGAGGGTGACTTTCAGGGCGGCGAATCGCCGTTCGTGATGGACATCATCACCGACATTGTGCCGACCAATCCGGTGTCGTCGATGGCGGAAGGCAACATGCTGCAGATCATCTTCTTCGCCATCCTCGCCGGGCTCGCAATTGCCAAGATCGGGAAGAAAGCGGACCCGTTGATGCGTGGCCTCGAATCCCTCGACCAGGTGATTCAGGCGATGGTGGTGCTGATCATGTGGTATGCGCCGATCGGAGTATTCGGTCTGATCGCGAAGGTGGTCGCGGGTGAAGGATTTGCGGTGTTCGTCCCGCTGCTGAAGTACATGTTCTGTGTCGTCGGGGCGCTGGCGATACACGGACTGGTGATCTACCCGCTGTACCTGATGATCTTAACGAAGCTGAATCCGTGGCGATTCTACGCCAACATCTGGCCAGCAATGCTGGTCGCATTTTCGACCTCATCGTCCAACGCGACCCTGCCCGTCACGATGAACGTCGCCGGGACACGTCTCGGCGCGAAGGAGTCAATTTACTCGTTCACGCTGCCGCTCGGCGCGACGATCAACATGGATGGCACCGCAATCATGCAGGGCGTGGCGACGGTGTTCATCGCCAATGTGTACGGCATCGACCTGACACTGGGCAACTTCCTGACGGTGGTGATGATGGCGACACTCGCCTCGATCGGGACCGCCGGTGTGCCCGGAGTCGGGCTGATCATGTTGTCGATGGTGCTGACCGAGATCGGCCTGCCGATTGAAGGGATCGGGATCATCCTCGGCGTCGACCGGCTGCTCGACATGACCCGTACCTCGGTCAACATCGCCGGAGACCTGATGACTACGACCGTCGTCGCAAAGTCGGAAGGGGAATTCGATGTGGCACGTTTCCTCGCGGCGAACAAACCAGAATAACAGGAAAAGGCAGCATGTCAGATTCACCTGAAAAAGAAACTCAACCCAAGGCGAAACCGAGTGCTGGATTAAGCCTGGGCGGTGTGGTCCTCGGGCTGGCGTTCGGTCTACTGCTGGATAACTTGGCGCTGGGCATTCTGTTCGCCCTCATGTTCGGCTCTGGCGCGGCAGAAACCAGCCGCAGAATCAACAAGAAACGGATATCGGATTCGAACCGTCCAACGAGTGAGGATGCTGATCCGGCGACGGATGTCAGGGATGCCTAAATGACTCTTCTGCGGAGGTAGACCATGGGCGAGAGCAAGTACTACGGCTGGAACCTTCCGTACAGCCTGATCGGTATTGGCGCCGGGATCGCTATCGGTATTGCGGCGGGTAATGTGGCTGCGGGTATCGCTGTCGGCGCGGGGCTGGCCTTGTTTTTCGGGTTGATCAAAAGAAAGCAGAGTTAGTCGAAGGTTGATGAGGCCGGGAACCCGTCACAAACGGTTACCGATTTTCTTCATTGTTTCCAGCAATTGCTCCGCCTGCCGGGGATCCAGGATCATGTTCACCGACAGGTCACTGATGTAGTTGTTTGCATCGAGACCGTCCATCCCGCGCATCAGTTCCTCTTCGAGCAGTCTTCCAGGAGCAGAACGCAGAGTTTCACATTCGCCGGGCAGGATTTCGCTGATGAAGTACCGAACCAGTGGCTTTGAGAGCTCGGATTCCGCGTCCGAATTGTTCAGGTTCGTTCTCGCCCCAGTCAGCATGGCGAGGTGTCGTGTGACGAAATCGCTGATCGCCTTGCGACCCGGTTCCGAACCGGGATCAAGATCCTTGAACAGTGGGGTATGAAACAGGGATTCAACAGCGACCATGGTCTGAAATCTCGCGGTATCCGCAGCGACTGGTTCCGCGAAGTGTTTTTCCATCTCAAGCACAATTCGGCACAACCAGAGATGGATCAGCAGAAGTGCAAGGTTGATACCTTCCGGATGGGGTATGGCTCCCAGCCCGTCCTCCTGCAACCGGTTGTCCAGCCTGTCAGCCGTGAACCCGGACAGATTGATACAAACCTCTGCAGCCTTATACACCAGGGGATGTGGCTGCAACCCCGCTACGGTTCCCTTGCGGACACGTAGCCTGGAACCGTCCGGAAGACTGGCAAATGAATGTTCAGCAGCGTTAACATTGAAGCTATCCGTTTCGAGAATGACCGACACACGCCGTGTTACTCCGCTTTCCTGGTGAACCAGTAAAAACAGCGCACGCGCTTGCGCTGCCTGCAAGAACTGAGATCTGCCAAATTGCATCACAAGATCCTCATTTCTGTAAGGTCATCTGAGGCGCCAAGATTCAGCGTTCACTGATGGTTGTCAGATCCTCGATGATTTCCCGCAAAGGTAACCTGGCCAGATTACGCTCCAGTAAGCGACGAATCTCTGTTGCCGGGATACGACCGAGCCGCGTCTCTTCACGCAAACGCTCAATGAGATACGGGAAATATTCGAGTTCAGTTTCACGTTGTTCGGACAAACCTCTGGACTCGGCAACCGACATATCTTTGATGTATGCCTCATACCTGGCATGAAACTCGTTGACATAGAGTGCAATATTCTCACGTACCTGCTCGGAAGCCGACTCATCCACCAGCCAACTCGCGGTCAGCAGCATGAGGTGAGTGAACATCGGCGTAACCATGGCGGGTTTCAGCATCGGGGCCAGACTTGCTTGACCAAACGCGAGAAAGGTAAACGTACACAACTCATTTGTAACTGCGTACTCGTCCTGGCTTAGCGAACCGAGCATGCGGCGTGACGCCAGCGCATCCAGACTATTGGTCAACCTCAGCGCCTTTTCCCCGATCTCAGCCGCGAACTCCATGAGCAGTTCTTCCAGATTGATATCCAGGATTTGTGCTTGATCGATACTCCTGACCTCTCCGGTAGCCAGCAAAGTGACACGCAGTTTCGGTTCCAGCGGACTTGAGTTCGGATCCACCGGCAAGACTGTAGCTTCGACCACCTGTCCATTGTCGTTCCAGGTCAACGTGAGAGGGTATTCCGTGGGCCAGACATTCTCGATGATCTCGAGAAGTTCCGCATCTCGAAGCGGATGATTCTCAGGTAACTCAGCGACTGCCAGTGTTGCCGCGTTCGACTCGTCACTGAAATAGCCCACTTCATTGCAAACCGTTTTCAGCCATTCGAACGAGCCCCGCGTCGCTTCCCACGCATCCTGGATCTCATCCACGCAGACCACGGCCTCACCTTCGCTCCCGGGCCGGAATCCGTTCGGAATAACCGTGGGCAATGAACGGTGTCCCAACAAGTACACGGGTACACTATCATTTACCCTCATCGCTTTGTTGAACGCGCGCTTGCTGGCGCTACTCTTTCCATTTCTGCAAAATGACAGCAACGCTCCCAGCCAGGCCCACGTCGCAAAAGCATCGTGTGGGTACTTCTTGTACAGCTTCCACGCCTCCTCTATGCGATTCAGTGCAATTAGCCGGGAGAGCATCTGATGGCGGATTCCCTGATTATCATTGGGATTGAGCTCCAGCATCTCCCAGCCTGCTTCGAGTGAGGCTTCCTCCCGGCCTGTCCACCAGAGACAGTCCATCAACCCGGCTTTTGCCCTCATATATGGCCGGGATTCAAGGAGCAACCAGAATTCTATCTCCTTTTGCTTGAACAGCTCCGGACCCAGCGCCCGCTCACCAGCCGCCACTCCCTTTGAGTAGTAACCTAACGCTTCATCCAGATTCTGCGCCTCCTGCTCTGCCAACAGCACCCACGCATCCGCGCAATCCGCGGAAACCTTCAGCGCCTTCCGGGCAAGCGCGATCTTTTTCGCCCGTTCATCGGCTTCCCATGCCGCGTAAATCAGTTCCTGCGCATCCATGATTTTCTGCGAAACGACGAGTTTAGCGCCCATATCTCGATGCATCTTCGCGGTTTCGCGTTCCATCAGACGCATCCTGTTCGGGAGATCGGAATGGGGTGCATTGTCCGGCGTAGTTGAGCCCCTGCCTGGTTTGCGCCCTTCGGCACCGCCAGCTGAGCTGTTTTTCACCATTTGTTTCACTCCCCTGGATTAAATCCTATGCCACGTGCGACGACAGCTTGTGCAGAGTAAGCCCAGACGGCAAGAACGATGCATCGCCTGGAATTTGAGTCGAGTTCAAGCGATCAAATCTTTCCCCGGCGGATGAGCTGCCAATTTGCCGTCCGCTGCTTTCGCCACCGTTTCGTCAATGCGCTTGCTGCGTGTTTTGTCCGTCTTCGCCGTCTTGATCCAGAGCAGGATCACCTTGTTCGCCGAGTGACGGATCTTCTCCCAGTTCGCCGACGCATCCGGGTTCGCATCTAACGCCGCACGCAAATCTTCCGGCGCGATCCCAGCCTCGATGTCGTCCATGAAGGTCCAGGATCCGTCCCGCTTCGCGTCCTCAATTTTCGCCAGGCCCGCCGGGGTCATCTTGCCGTCCGCGATCAGGCGTTCGACGCGCTCCTTGTTCGAACTTGACCACGCACTGCCCGAGCGCCGCGGTGAGAATAGCAGCTTGGTGCGATCTTTATCAACACGCCGGGTGTGGCTGTCGACCCAGCCGTAGCACAACGCCTCCTCAACCGTCGCGCCGTAGTCGACGTATCGTTCGCCGCAATGCTTCTTGAAGGTTACGAGCCAGACGGCTTCGTCGCGTTCATGGTTCGTCGCCAACCAGTCGCGCCACTGTTCGCGGGCGGTGACTTCGATATGTTCGAAACGGTTGAGGTCAGCCATGGTATGCGTCCCGGGTTTCAGTGCTTTTCGGCCTCATCCGCCTCTTTCTCCTGCCCATTCTCCGCTCCGGGCATGGTCACCATCGGCACCTGTTCCTCTTCGCGCAAGCGTTCCTGCATCAGCCGGGCGTACGTCGCCTTCTCCTCCAGCTTTTCGCCATTGCGGATGTACCAGATCGCGGTGCCGACATGCAGCAGACCGATTGTCGACCACCATGCGAACGGCTCCCAGATATCCGCATAACGACTCGACCAGAGCATCGCCTCGATGAAGAAGGTGACGATCAGCAACGTGGTGCCGAACATCGCAAACTTGGCGAAATCATAGCGTTTCATGAGGATGTTGACAAACGCGAGGATATAGTCCAGCCCAACCATCAGCAACACAACCATCTTGCCGATGACCAGACCCGGCGCGGCAAACTCCGGAATGTCCGGGTTGTTCGCGATCGCGGTCGCCGGATCGCCAATCCAGAACACGTTCCGCAGAAACCACAATCCATTTGCCAGCATCGCCAGCAGCATCAACCCACGCAGCAACCTGCCCATCGTACCCGATTCCTCCGCGCTCCAGTGATGAGCGAGAAGATACAAACGAGGACACGAGCCGGGAAGAGAGTACGGCGTTGGAATTCAGAGAGTTGAGAGGGGTTCGAGGCAATAGGCGATGGGCGATGGGCGATGGTCGGTTGCCGGTGGGCTGTGGCTGCAGCTGTTCCTATCGCCCATAGCCTATAGCCCTGTTACCCGCAGACCGCAGACCACAGCCCGCAGCCAGCCGCCCAACCGTCACTTGCTCAGGAGCTCGAACATCGGGGTCGGGTCGATGAAGACGTGATAGTGCGCGATCTTGCCGTCGCGGAGCACGAACTTGTTGAGGAACTGCAACCCCACCGTCTTGTCGTTCGGCAGCACATAATCCACCTGGCCGTGCACGAACATCGTCTCGCCGTCGCCGCCGTCCCACGACACGAGCTTGCTGTGCTTCAGGCTCTTGATCGTCTTGTAGAACGCGTTCACGCCGGCGACGATCTGCTCACGGCCCGTGACCATCATCTGCTGCCCCCAGACAAACACGCCGTCATTCGTGAGGTACTCGGCGAACTGCTCGCCGTCCATCCCATCTATCGTGCTGAACAACTCAGTGACTGTTTCGTTCGAAAGCATCGGTGCGTGGCTCCTTGGGTTGGGTGTTTGTTTTCAGTCGGGTGCGTGCGGCTGGTCGCGTTTGTTTGGCTGTCCTAAGTCGGAGGGTATGATAAGGAATGGGTAAGCGTTGTGACAGAGGTTGAGGGAGCTACTTTAGACATACTTGAGATGCGAATATGTATTTCAGGTAGTTCTACTGATGACTAAAGTGGTATTGGGGGTAGTTTGTTTGGATGGACTAGTGCTATGGTTAAAGCTTATAAAAGTACTTCCAATCATTCTTATATTGCATTTTAGAAAACTTTGGAAATTCTGGACCTACAGGAGATATATATTTCCCGCTGTAAATAACGTCTTCAGATTCTGAAAGTGTATGAAGTAAAAGTTGCGCTATTCTCAATCCTGGTCTTAGTTTTATCGGAACTTCACCCATATTAACTAATTCAAGTGTAATACACCCTCTGAAACCAGGATCAACATTTGTCGCAGTAGCTATAAGTAAACCCATCCGTCCCCAAGTAGATTTTGAAAGGACTGAGGCATTAGTATCATTAGGTATTTTGACAAATTCAAATGTACTTCCTAGGATTAATTGTCGAGGATGCAACACCAAGTCTTCATTATTACCTAACCTAACTCTATGATAATATTTACTATATTCGCCGTCTTCTACAATATCTTTTAAGTCCAATGTATCAAACATACTTCTTCTAAAGACTATAAACTCATACCCTAAGCGCAAATCTACTGATGATGGGCCTAGTTGATCATCCATATCTAACAACGGCTCAACCACCAAAGATTTTTTTGACCATACAGGTTCTTTCAACCTAATCATAATATCGTTCTTTGATGAAGTAGACATCACTAACTCCGTTTTCTTACTTAGACAGTGTCAAAATATCTGTTAGCAATATTTTCGGCATCCATAGCCCACAATATCAACCTATTCCAATTATCTACTTGCTTTGATACATTAGGACTCGTTACAGTAATTTTGACAATCCAGAGCGACAATAAAAGCATTCCTAAATCAACTGCGCTACATTCTGACGTTCTTTTTAGCTCTTCTGAACTTGGTGGGACACCATTCAGCAAAGAAAGTATTATATATCTAAGATTATTTCTCACATCTGCAATATTCCAGACGTTCGAAGATATGTATTTATCAAAAATAGATATAGCCTCTAGTAGACAATCATACATAACCGAATACGCAGTCTTAACCGATAGATCATTCTCCAAGTAAGAATCGTCTTTAATAATTTCAATATCATAGCCCTTAAATATATCATGGACCACCTCCATAAACGCAGTTTCATCAATATCAATACTATAGTTTTCAATAAAAGAATCTATAGACTTATTCATCTTAGCACCATTCAATATTGTTTTTGATTCCATAATCTCTCTTTTTATATCATCTACCTGCCCCATAGCGACTTTAATAATCCCAATTCTATAAATCCACGGCGGATAGCCGTGATCCTTTCTGTTTTTTGGGGTATTGTATCCATACTGCAAGGCCATTGATGACATGGCCAAGGCAGATGCTGGCCCCCACATTTTCACACCTATATAATCTGACATCAATTCTTCAACAGCTCTTTTCCACACCTTTGCAGCTACGGAATGATACACAGGATCAAGTTTTGACTTTATTTGACTTACGTAATTATCCTCAAAAGATGTATCATTCTTATCAAAATAAAGTTTATCTACTACTAAATGGGCAACTTCATGAGATAGACACGCTAATTGCATAGGATTAAGTCTCTGCGATGATGGAAATGAAATCATTATAAACTTTTTGTCAAGATCAACAAATAGGTCATCTACATTTCCCCTATATTTAGGTATCATCATTACATCTTCAACATATCGTTTAAACCATTTCTCAATATCCTGAATATATACAGAGTAATTATATTCCCATTGCGGCGTGAGCAAAACATCTACATCATCTCCAAGAAGTTTTTTTATGGTGTTTTTTAGCGGCTCTATGAAGCTCCAAGGGACCTGCTCAACATCGGAGGACTGAACATATTTCATACTTGATGCAATGAAATTCTGTACATCAAAAGTACCTTTCAGTAAACGAGTCGCCGCAACATCTGCCTCGTTATAATTTGCACTAATATATTCTGCATTTTCTAACAATCCTCCAGATACAGCCTTAATCATTTTAATCAATTTTCTTGGAGATTCTGAGCTATAATCTAAACAAAGTAGTTTTGTACTCCATCTTTCCACATACCTATGTGTGGATAAAATATGCTCAAATAATGCAGTATGCTGATCCATCAACCTATTCCTATTTAGCTATATGACCTTTAGATCGTATGGATTTAACTCTGGTTCGTATTCAGCAAACTCGTCGCCGAAAACAGTTGAAAGATTTCCAAAGAATATAGCGGCGCCCTTCAAATCGTCTACTTCAACATCGCTAAAAGTTTCTAATTGACGCCATTTTCTAAACGATCCTAATAAATCATATAAATAACTGGATATGTTGTTTGGGTCATCTACAAATACATCAATATTATTTCTAAATACTCCATAATATTGCAATCGTGCTACTGAGTTAGACATTATACTTAAATCTTTTTTCATTTCATCCGTTGTCCCGCTTTCAACGAGTAAACCTTCAAGAAGATGCTGTCCCTGTTCTAGCAAATTATCAACACCCTCCTCTTCGCGAGACCTTTCTGGGTAGCTAAGAACTAAAGATACCTTCGATGCAACAGAAGCAACGCAAAAAATGTCCCCATGAAAAACAAAACGCTCAGCTTTCATATCGGCCTCACTAGGTTGGGTATGAGTAAAGTGTAATCACAAAAACGACTCCTGTCAAGAGCTGGAGGGAAAATGTGTAGTCAGCAGTGCTGTTCAAATACATTATAAACAGGCGGTTATAAACACACAGCTTCTTGGATCTGACCATCTTCACTACAACGGAATATTCCCGTGCTTCTTCTTGGGATTTGGATCGACTTTGGAATCGAGCATGGCCAGGGCGTTGATCAGTTTCGGACGGGTCTGGCTGGGCTCGATGACTTCGTCCACATACCCACGCGCGGCAGCAATATAAGGGTTTGCGAAGCTGTCGCGGTACTGTTCAATATACTCGGCAATCTTCTGCTGTTGCTCGTCGGGGTCTTCGATCTTGCTAAGTTCCTTGCGGAAGACGATTTCGACGGCTCCCTCGGCGCCCATGACGGCGATTTCCGCGCTCGGCCACGCGTAGTTCATGTCGCCGCGCACGTGCTTGCTGTTCATGACGTCGTACGCGCCGCCGTACGCCTTACGTGTGATCACGGTGATTTTCGGCACGCTCGCCTCGCTGTACGCGTAGAGCAATTTCGCGCCGTTGGAGATGATCCCGTTCCACTCCTGGTCGGTGCCGGGCAGGAAGCCGGGGACATCTTCGAAGGTGATGATCGGGATGTTGAACGCATCACAGAAACGGATGAAGCGCGCGCCCTTGCGGCTGGAGTTGATGTCCAAGACGCCCGCGAGCACGCTCGGCTGGTTGGCGATGATGCCGACGGAGCGTCCGCCAAGGCGCGCGAACCCGACGATGATATTCTCCGCCCACTGTTCGTGGACCTCGAACAGGTTGCCGTCGTCTACGATATGGCGGATCACTTCTTTCATATCATAGGGTTTGTTCGGATTGTCGGGGATGATCTCGTCCAGCTCCGGGTCCATGCGGTGCGGGTTGTCGCCGGAATCGACCAGCGGCGGGTCCTCGAGGTTGTTCTGCGGCATGTAGCTGACCAGTTCGCGCACGGTGCGAAGGGTGGCCATCTCGTCGTCGCAGGCGAAATGCGCGACGCCGGATTTGGAGGCGTGCGTGTCCGCGCCGCCGAGGTCCTCGCTGCTGACTTCTTCGTGCGTGACCGTTTTCACCACCTTCGGGCCGGTGACGAACATGTAGCTGGTGCCACGGGTCATCGCGACAAAGTCGGTGATCGCCGGCGAATACACCGCCCCGCCCGCGCACGGGCCGAGAACGGCGGAAATCTGCGGCACGACACCGGAGGCGAGCGTGTTGCGGAGGAAGATGTCGGCGTACGCGCCCAAACTGACCACGCCTTCCTGCACACGGGCGCCGCCGGAGTCGTTCAACCCGATCACCGGCGCGCCGACTTTCATCGCCATGTCCATGATCTTGCAGATCTTGCGGCCGTGCGCCTCGGACAATGTGCCGCCGATGACGGTGAAGTCCTGGCTGAAAACGAAGACCACGCGGCCGTCGATGCGGCCATAGCCGGTGACGACGCCGTCGCCGAGGTAGGCGGGCATGGTGAAGCCGGACTCGGGCGTGCGGGCCTTGACCAGCATGTCAACTTCCTCGAAGGTGCCCGGGTCGAGCAACAGGTCGAGACGCTCACGCGCGGTCAATTTGCCCTTCTTGTGCTGAGCGTCAATCCGCTTCTCGCCACCACCCAAAAGGGCCTGGTTCTTGAGTTCCCGCAACTTCTCCAGCCGTACGTTCGCCATGATCTCCCTCAATGCCCAACTTCCATGTTCGAAATCGTGATGCCCGGATTGGATGATGGTCCGGGCCAGCCGTGACATGTTGTCTACGGTGCCGTCAACCCCGCCGCGCACAAGATGCAACACGGCAGCGATAGTATACAATCTGGAAGCCGCAGAAACACAGCCGAATCGGCAAGGTCGGCCCCGTGAGCGGTGAGGTGCGGCCGGCGGGCTGCGGTCGAGCCGCCAGTGCTTGTCAGGTAATGCCCGTGGCTCGGTCAATTCTCTTTGGGAGAACCGGAAACACAACGGGGATGCGGTCTCAGACCGTATCCCCGTTTATCTTGACACCATGTTTGCTTCGCTTTGTTCGCTTACAGTATGTACTTTCCCTAATTGTTTCCTTCTCCCGAATCCAATTTTCTTTTCAACGCTGTCAATTTTTCAACATCTGCAAGGTCCTGTAGACGTCCAGTAGCCGATTTATTTTTGATTAGATCATCAAGCGACAGTGTCATAACTTTAACTCCATCAAGATCTTTTAATTGCGAATTATTATATGCTTCATCAAACTCCAAACCAGAAGCACCAGTTATGATATCAATACGGAATGGTTCCAAACCAATCTGAAACACCGTATCATCTCGGATCAAATCCTCATAGTTTAGATTATGCAGTGGTGCTCCAAAGTTTTCCAGTGCTCGTAAAACGAACTTGGCGTTCTCTTCTGACGGTTCCACCCACAGATCAATATCGCCTGTCGTACGCCGATGACCATGCAATACCATTGCATAAGCGCCAACCAATATGAATCTAACTTTTTCGGCGGTAAAGGCGAGTAATATGTCTTTGAAATGTTCGTTCAGCATTTTCTACCCTACCTAATGAGTACGCTTCTAACGATAGTCGTTCAAGCGACTCAAAACGCTCTGAAGCAGAACCCGGGACAATTGCCACCTCCTCTGGCTCCATCAATCGGCGTACACGGGCTTTCGTCTTGTCGAACCCTCTTTTCATCACGCCATCCCGGTCCGTGTGCGGGTGATCCACTCGGCGGCGAGCAAGCCCACCACCAGCAGCAAGGTAAGCCACAGGCCGAACGGTCGCCACGATCCGCGCACCTCAACCAGTTCGCCGCTCCGGGGCAGGAGAGACAGCAGCGTGTCCAGATCGGCGGAGGACCAGACCACCTGGCCGCCGGTCGCTTCGGCCAACGCGCGCAGCCGGTCGGGACGCATGCGCCGTTCCGCCGCCTCGAGCTGGAACTTGTCGACCACGAATTCGCCGGAGCGGGCGATGGTTTCCTCGTCCGTTTCGACCGTCGTGTCAAACGAGTAGCGCCCTTCGCCCCACGGGAGGAAGGTGGTCATGTAGCGTCCGCCGCCCAACGACTGGAATTCGACGGTGCGCGATTCTCCATCAGCCCGCGTCACATTCGCGACGACGCGCGCGTCCTCGACGGGTGACAGGCCGGGGTCGGCGACGGATGCGACCAGCCGCACCTCTTCCCCGCCGGCGTACAGTTCCTGTTCGGCGCGGACGGTGATGCGTTCCTGCTCGGCGCCGCCGGTAAGCCAGCGCAGGGTGCGGTCGAACAGGTCGTGGAAGCCGAGGCCGCCGGGGTCTTCGGCACGGCGGACACGATCCCACGCCGCCAGTCCGCCAGCAAACCAGGCAACTGTTCGCGGGTTCTGCGACGGCACGACGATGGTCGGCAGGTCTTCGTCGTCGGTGTCGATCACCGCGAGGGTGCGGCCTTCGTTCGGGTTGTACGGGCCACGCAGCACCGGCGGAATCACGCCTTCGTCAAAAAACAGCCCGTCGTCGGTGAAGATCGGGTGCGCGGCAACCGGCCGCAGGATCGCCTCACGTGGCTGAATCCACGGTTGCGGGTTGCCGATCGATTCCGCGACGAGGGTAAAGATGTCGTTGGGCAGGCGTTCGTCGCCGACGAACCACGCGGTGGGCAACTTGGCATCGATCAGCGAGCCGAGCGTTTCCTTTGCGCGATCCGACCACGGGCCCTGCAGGAAGATCAGCGCGGCGTCCAGATTCGCCGGATTGATCTCGTCCCACGATCCGCGCACCGGACTGGTCAACCGTCCCCCACCAATCACGATCAAGGCATCGGTGTCGGGATCTTCCTCCAAGGTGCGCGCGACCGCGCCGGCGTCCGGGTGCGGTGCCGGACTGAAAACCAGCACCGTGCGCCGGCGTTCGGCGGCACGCACGACGGCGCGGCGGGTGTTGTTGGCCTGGTCGACTTCGCCGTCCAGCGGCGCAACTTCAACGGTCCACGAATTCACACCGGCGCGTTGCGGGGTCAGCTCGACGGTGACCGTTTGCTCGCTCCACGTGCCCTCGATCGAGACATCTTCGGTCGCCAGCACCTGGCCATCTTCGCCGATGACACGGAGTTTCGCGGTTGCGCCGTCTGCACCTGTTGCACGGATGGTGACGTCCAGCGGGAACGGTTCGCCAGCGTAGCCCAGCTCGGGCGCGACGAGTGACGCGACGACCAGATCCTTTGAGGGCAGCGAATCCCCCACTGCGACCGGGTACACCGGCGCGCCGAGTCGACGGGCGGCGGCGGTGTACGCCCCGCCACGGTTAAACGCGCCGTCGCTGATCAATACCAGCGCATCCGGCGGACCTTCAGCTCGTCCGGCGAAATCACTGAGCGCCGCCTCGACGTTGGTCACGGCGCCGTCCAGCTCAGGGACCGCCCGTCCTCGCCACGGCATCACGTTCGCCGCAAACGCTGCCGGGTCCAGTTCAACGTCCTGCCGGAGTTCGTTCCAGACCGGATGCTCGATGATCGTGCGCAGACTATCCGCACGGTTGCCGGAGGGATCGGTGAAGCTCATGGATTCGGATGCGTCCAGCAGCATCGCGACACGCGGGCGGACCGGTTCTTCGTTCACCCAGCGGACCTGGAATCCGGTCACGAGCAGCAGTACCGCGAGGAAGGCCAGTGCGCGCAAGATCGCGAGCGACGTGCGCCCCCAGACAGGCAGCGGCGGGCGGGTCCAGCGGTAGCTCCACGCCGCAAGCGCAATCAACGCCAGCGCGGCGAGGATCGTCCAGCCGAGGCCGATGTTGGTATGAATGGTGACGGCGTATATCGGGAAATTCATGCGGGATCCGAGACCAGTGCGAGATTTGGGTCGGCGGGACGGTTGAGTGTGTCGATGTCGTCCCGGTCGAGGCGTCGCGCGGCAACCCACGCGATCATCGCGGCGTTATCGGTGCAGTATTCCATTGGCGGAATGCGCAGCGGGATCTTGCGTTGTCCGGCGATGCTCTGCAGTTCACGCCGCAGCCGGCCGTTCGCGGCAACGCCGCCGCCGAGGGTCAGCGAGGCGTAGGTACCAGCGTCCAACGCCGCCATCACGCGCTGCTTCAACTGCCGCACGACCGCGCGTTCAAACGACGCCGCGAGATCGGCACGCCAATTCTGCTCACCGTCCTGTTCCAGCTTCTGAACCTGTCGAAGTGCCGCGCTCTTAAGGCCGGAATAGCTGAAATCGAACGGGCTTTCGGTGCGTGCGACGGCAAACTTGAACCGGCGGTCATCTCCCTCGGATGCCAGCTTTGACAACGCCGCGCCTGCCGGGTATGGAATCCCGAGCAGTCCGCCGACCTTGTCGAACGCTTCCCCGGCGGCATCATCCAGCGTCGCGCCGAGCAACGCGTAGCGGCCGAAGTCGTCGATACGGATCAGTTCGGTGTGGCCACCGCTGACCAACAGCACCAGTGCAGGCAGCGGGAGTTGATCCGCGCCGACTGATGCCGACCACAGGTGTCCTTCGAGGTGATTGACGCCGATGAAGGGTTTGCCCAATCCTGCCGCAAGGCCTTTGCCGTAGCTGGCACCCACCAGCAGCGCGCCGATCAGGCCGGGGCCGACGGTGGACGCGACGGCGTCGAGGTCATCCAGCGCAATTCCGGCGCGTTTCACGGCTTCGTGAGCGAGCGAAGTGAGGGTGCGTTGATGCAGACGGCTGGCGAGTTCCGGGACGACACCGCCCCAAAGCGAATGCACCTCCTGCGTCGCGACGAGGCTGGCGATGATGTCATTGCCGCGAACAATCGCCGCCGCCGTTTCGTCGCAGGATGTCTCCACCGCCAGCACGGTTACCGCCATGAATCAACCTCCAGCCGGACCCGGATCTTATCCGGAGTCGTGTCAATCAGTTCGACGCCCACGGGCAGGTCGATGGTTGGCACGTACTCCTGCTGTTCACGGTTCCAACGGGTCAGGTCGATCCACGCGTTGATGGAATCGGCGTCAAGCTGTGCCAGCCGTGGCGATGCGCCCTTGACGCGTACATCAAGCACGGACGGCTCAAGAATTACCTGCCGTCCCGGGAGCAGACCGCGAGTGGTCAGCTGAACACGCTGGATCGTGCGTTCGCCGAGCCGGTTGACGGTCACATTCAAGGTGACCGCGTTCGGCGTCGCCTCCACCTTGCCAGGAACCAGCAACGGGACCGATTCCTCGAACGAATCGGTGAGGCCGACGTAAATCCGTTCCTCGGTGATGACACGTTTCATCCGCGCGACCATGCTGCGAGGGCCGGAAACGGTGACAGAATCAGGGACAACCTTGATCGTATCGCCGGGGAGATAGCCGGGACGAGTGCGGAGTTCGGTGTCCGGTTCGACGGGCAGACGGATCGTCAGGCGTTCCTCGACACGAACCGGGATCATGTCCTGGCCCGGCAAAATGGTGGGTTGCACCGGCAACCCGGTCGGGACTTCGACGAGGCCGGTGTGCAGCGGGTAGTCGAAATCGTTGTCCACCACCTGCATGTCCAGCTCGAGGTGTGCGGGACGGAAGAAATTGAGCACGAAGAGGTCTTTGCCCTGCCCGGAAAAGCGGACGGGAACCGTTTTCGGCACGTCCGAAACGAGGATCTTGTCCGAACCAACATTGACCGGCACCACCGGCACGTTGACCGTTGTCTCATACACCTGCGTCATCACCACCACCAGCCACAGGAAAATGGCGAGCAGGATCATGTACAAGCGGATCTGCCAGTCTTGACTGAATCGTTTCCAGAAACTCATCGTCGTCCCTTCGCCCGAGATTACGAACGAATTTACAACAAGTCATCGCTCATCCGGTACGTGACGGTGGATGAGTCTGAGGTTGATGTGCTGCGAAACCCGCGCCGTCCCTACAGGACGGGTGAGGGTTGGGTACTCGTTTTCGTGTGGCTGAAGCCACACGCTAACCACCTCGCGCAGCTACGCGGCGGGTGCGGTGCTGGTGTCCAGTTTCGCGTAGCCCGGGCTGAAGCCCGAGGGCGTGGTTGATATCGTATCGTATAGTATGGGTTCAATCTTCGTCTGTTGCGTCTGTTGCGTCCGTGGCGTCTTTTGCGTCAGTTGCGCGACTTGCGGCAGAGCACCATGATCCAGTCGGCCAGATCGACGATCATTTCGTCGGTCATCTCGTGTTCGGCCGGGTACAGATTGAATTGAACTTGAACACCCGCCTGTTGAAACGTGCTGTAAAACGCTTCCGCTTCCGACGGTTCGACGCGATGATCACGTCGGCCATGCGCCATAAACACCGACAGGTCTGAATACGCCAACGGGGCAATAAACGTGCTGTCACGGTGAGTTTCCGGGATGTAGCCCGCCACCAGCGCCAGCCCGGCGAGGGTTGACGGGTCCTGCATCGCGGTCAACACAGCCGCAGCCCCACCCTGACTGAAACCGGTCACGATCACGTGATCGTCATCCACCCGGGCTTCCTGTTTCACTGAGGCGATCACATCCTGCACCCACTGCCCGGCGTCGTCACGAATCGCGCGCAGCAAGGTGTCGCCATACTCGTTCTGCAGCCGTGCGGGCCAGTACTCGTACCCGCCCCGTCCCTCTTCGACGGTGTACGGCGCACGTGGCTGTACGACAATCACGCCCGGCAGCGCCAACCGTTCGCGCAGATTGTCCATCGATTCCATGTCCGCACCGCGACCGTGCAACAGTACCAACAACGGATAACGCTTGTCCAAGTCGCGGTCATACCCGCGCGGCAGATGCAGCAGGTACGGCGCATACCGTTGCTGCCGGGCATAGCGGGGTTCCGCGTCAACAACACTCGCCTGTTCGTCACGCCACAGCTTGCCCATGCGGACCAGCGACGCCTGAAATTCAGGTAGCGAGATGACATGCGTAAGATCCGGGTCGCGTGCGGTCCAGGTGGAGTCACGCCAGCCCATGTCGACCGCCGTGCTCAACGCCTCGGAGGCGGCACTGGTGTCCTGGCCCAACGCCAGCGCGCAGGCATAGTTGTACCAGTTGCGGAAATCGTCCGGATCCGCCTCGAGCCAGCGTTGATAGAGATCCACTGCGACGGGGAAATCACCCGCGACCAGCGCACGCTCCGCCCGTTCGGCGTAGCTTTCGCGTTCGCCGACTTCGGGCTGCGCGAACAGGTTCATCGCAAGCAGCAGCGTGACTATCAGTATAAGTCCAGCCTGTTTCACGATTTCGTGACACTCCGCCGTCATGGGGTACCTGTTTGAATGTGGGAGGGCGAACCAGGGCTGAGAGGTTCCACCCCCGCGAGGAGCTTGTCAACTGCCGTCGCTTCCCGCATCTTCCAACCGCGCGAGCAATGTAGCGGCGAGCGGGGTGGCGTTCAAGGGAAAAACCGCCAATTCCAGCGAGCCGCAAGGCATTTCGCCCTGTGGACAGCACGGTTTCATGCGCACATCCAATCCCGATTTCGAACAGATCGAGCTCGATGAATCCATCACCGAAAACACCGGTCGCAACGTTACCCACCCCCATCCGCGCCAGTCTCGAGGACGAGCGCAAGGTGGTGATCCTGTTTGCCGACCCGCCATCCTATACACCCGCTGCCGGCCAGTTTCGTTTCGACCCCAATCTGCCGATTGAACGTGTCACCCGCGAAGGGCGCCGGCGCTTCGCCTTGTTCGGTGGCCCTTTCGACATGCGATTTCAGCTGCATGTCCATGTCGAAGGGTTGCACAAGCTGCCGGTGCTGCCGGAAGGCATCCTCAACCGGTACAAAACCGACGAGCCGCTGGGATTGACGTGGAACGAGAATACGGCCACCGTCCGTCTTTTCCACCCCCGCGCACGGTCGGTGCGGCTGGTCGTGCATGACGATCCCGCGATGCATCCAGTTGATGAACTCGCGTTGAAGCTGGATGAACGCACCGGTTGCTGGAACCTGGAATCGGATGCGATCAAACCGGGCCAGACCTATGGCTTCCGCGTCGAAGGACCGGAAGACGTGGATGATCAGCGCGACATCGTCTTTTGCGATCCGTACAGCTGGCAGGTTGCGAAAGCACCAGGCTGGCCGGTGAAAATGCTGTCCGTGGTGCCGGATCCGTCGCTGCGGGAGCTGCCGCCGATGTCGCATGTGAACATCCCGCCGCGCGACTTGATGATCTACGAAGCGCACCTGAAAGACGTCACGATGAAGGCGCGGGACCTCGAAGAGTCCCTGCGTGGCACGTATCGCGGAGTGAGCCAGGGACCGTTCCCGGACTACGTCCGCGACCTCGGCTTCAACGCGGTCGAGTGGCTGCCGCTGCATGTGTACGACGACCGCGAACCACCGTACGGCACGCCGGGGAACGCGTGGAACGAGACCGCGATGAACCACTGGGGCTACATGAGCGTCCAGTTCTTCGCCCCGGAACCGCGCTATCGTCATCCGGTCACGTTGACCCGCTGGATGGGCACCGAGCCGTCGATCATTCACGACGTGCGCGGCATGGTTGAAACACTGCACCAGCGTGGGCTGGCGGTGATCCTCGATGTCGTCTACAATCACGTTGGTAACTACGGCCTCAGCCCGCTGCGGCGGCTCGACCCGATGTACTGGCTGCGGCATGACGGCTACGGCCAACTGAAATCCGACAGCGGCTGCGGGAACGATTTCGCTAGCGAACGGCCGATGGCGCAACGAATGATCGTCGATTCACTGTTGCACTGGACCAACGTCTACGGCTTCGACGGCTTCCGTTTCGACCTCGCTGGCCTGATCGACGACTCCACGTTGAACGTGATCAGCGAACGGGTGCGGGAAGCGAATCCGAACGTACATCTGATCGCGGAACCGTGGGGTGGGCTGTACGACAAGCGCCGCTTCGCGGTGCGCGGCTGGTCGGCGTGGAATGACAACTTCCGCGACGGACTGCGTGGGCACGATGCGGTCAACCAGCACGGGGCGATTCTGCACGGGGACGCCGACACGTTGATGATCTACACACGCGGGCATGTGACCCATGACGGCGGCCCGTTCGACGAAGAATGGCAGTCGGTGAACTACCTCGCCAGCCACGATTACTACAACCTCGGCGACTTCCTGCGCATCGCCACCGGTCAGGTGAAGCCGGACAGCGTGCTGACACGTGACGAAACAGCGAAGTTGTCGCCCAACCTGCTGCAGCGGGCATTCCTCGGCTACTTCTTCCTCTTCACGAGCCGTGGCAAGTTGATGCTGCACCAGGGTGATGAATGGCTGCGGGCGAAGCTGGTCGCGGACAATCCGCTGGTGCCGAAGTTGCTGCCAGCGACCCCGCGCAAGCAGACCGGCCAACTCGACCGCGACAGCTACAACCGTGACGACGACACCAACTGGCTCGACTGGGCGGAAGCAAAACAAGAACCGTTCAGCAAGGTTCGGGAGTATGTGCGCGGACTGGCCCAGCTGCGACGCAAGCATCCGGCCCTGCGTGTCGCGCGTTACTCGAACCTGCACCGTCTGCGGGGGCACGGCGGACCGGTGCTGGCGTATGTCGTGCAGGTACCCGGCGACCGGCTGGTGTTTATGCTCAACCTCAGCGACAGCAAAACGGCCGACATCACGCTGCCGGACGGCACCTGGATCAAACTGGCGGATGAAAAGACAATACTGGCGAATCCCAATCGTGGGCGGGCGTACACGGAAACCGAAAGCCTCCCGCCGCTGAGCGCGCGGCTGTTCCAACCCCGGAAGAATCATCAGACGCATTAAGGTGGGTAATAGGCTATAGGCTATAGGCTATAGGCGATGGTCGATGGGCTGAGGATTGAAGGAATACAGTAGCGGGGACACTTTGAGGACAAAGTTTCCCCGTCAGATCGTTGACAAACCCCTGATCGCCAGGGGTGTCATTCTGAGCGAAGCGAAGAAGGTCCGGCTTTGCTGACAACCAATGACCGTAAACCGTTGATAATCAAGATCTTCTTCACTTCTCTTCGTTCCGTTCAGAATGACGCGACAGCCGAAATTTCCTCGAATTCTGAACGTTTCCACTTTGTCTGCAGCCTTGCGGGGACACTTTGAGGACAAAGTGTCCCCGTTTTGGTAACCCCGTTTTGGTAACCCCGTTTTGGTGAACTTGACACAGTCGTCATGTCGCCGACTGCATAGAAAAACCCGCGTTGTCAAAGCCAACACGGGCAAGAGTTGATCTGATCCATCGTCGGATTAGCCGCGGTAGTGAACAGAAGCTCCCGCGAGCATCAAGCAGAGCCAACACGGGCAAAAGAGTTTTTGTTATTTGTCACCATCGGCCAATCGTTGGGCTACGGTCGTACCTCAGGAATCCGACGTGTAGACCGGTTCCCGCGCGGCATCGATCATCGTCGCGAGGATTTCGTCGATGTAGGGGTGATAGCCCTGCACCCGATAGCGCGCGTAGCCGTCCGCATCCACCACCGCGAACACCGGCAGGAAGCTGATCCGCATTCGGGTCGCCAGCTCCTCATCGCCGACCCACACCGGCCAGTCCATCCCCTGCTCCCTGACAGACTTCGCGACCCGGTTGAACAGTTTCTCCGGAGCGTGCCGTTCCATCACGCTGACACTGAGGACGACGACAGCCGGGTACTGTTCACGGAGTTGCTTCAGCCGGTCCACGGTGATCGAGTGCGTGCGTTCGTGCGTCGCCCAGAAATCGAGCACCACGATCTTGCCGCGATATTGATTCAAGTCGACCGGGTTGCCGTCCAGATCGCGCGCCTGGAAGTTGCGCAAGCGGATGTTGATTGGGCGGTCGACGGCATCCTCCGCTCGCTTGGCACGGGCGGCTTCGTGGGCGGCGTCGAACGCCGCGATCATGCCATCGTACCCCTCATTCGCACGGAATTGATCCTGCTCGTCCGGCGTAAAATCCATCGTCGCGTACTCGAGGTCGAAGAAGCCGAACTCGGCGGCCTTCATGTATGCCGCGACCACGAGGTCGAAATCGTCCAGCTTGCGCGCGGCGTTGGCGGCGTAGACAAACGCGTATCCATCCTCCGGGTACCACTGCGATATCGACATCTCGATATCGTACAGTTTCTTCCAATCCTGCGCCTGTTCGTAGCGGCGGGATAGCCAACGGTAGGACGGGGCGTGGCTCGGCTGGGACGCGTGGAAATCCTCGATCAGTTTCGTCGCCTGCTGCTCCGCGCCAAGGTCATCCATCAGGCCCGCTTCCATCAACACGGGCTCAAAGTGCCACGGGTTGATCTCCGCCGCCGTGTGCGCGTAATCCAGCGCGGTTTCCTTGTTTCCGAACTTCTTCTCCACCATTGAGCGAGCGATCCACGCCTGGTAGCTGCCCGGATGCAGCTCGGTGGCACGCTGAGCCAACTCCATCGCACGCACCGAGTCCGGCGGACGGCTGCCCATCATCGCAATCGCGCCGAACGCGAGCACTTCCGCTGTTGTAGAATCTCGCTCCAAGGCCGCCGGCATGACCTGGGTCAGGTACGGGCCGCTCTTGCGCAGGTACGCTTCGAGGACAATGTTGACGGCGTCATTCGGGTCACGATCCAGCCGCTGCTGGTATTCACGAGCCAGCGAATCGGCCTCATAGTCTCTGAGTCGGTCCTGATAGTAAAAGTGAAGCTCGATGTCATCGTCGTGATCTGCAAGCAGGGTCTTGGCTTCACTCGCCGCGCGACGTGCTGCGTCCTCCGCATGCGGGTTCGAATGCTGCCGCCAGAGAAACTCCACCTGCGGACTCAACCCCTCGGGACGTTGCTGCGAACACGCCAACAGCCCCAGCGCGAGCAGCAACAATACCAAACCACCAGACAACCGTTTCATCTTTGCATCCATACGTTCACTCTTCACCAGCAGCTAGTTTTCATCCTGTCCAGACTTGCGGACACGGCGCGACTTGCCCTCAACTACGATCGTGATCTCGCCCTTGACTGACGCGTCACGGTACTTCTCACCCAGCTCGGCCATGGTTCCACGGACAAACTCTTCGTGCAGCTTGGTCAACTCACGACAAACCACCGCCCGCCGTTCCCCGCCGAGATGGCCGGCGAGATCGTCCAGAGTGCGGCTCAACCGTTGCGGGGATTCAAACAGGACAAATGTGCGCGGCTCATCGGCCAGTTCGCTGAGCCGTGTCTGGCGGCCCTTTTTCTTCGGTAGGAAACCTTCGAACACAAAGCGTTCCATCGGCAAACCGGAGGCGACCAACGCCGCCAACAGCGCACTGGCGCCCGGGATCGGAACAATCGGTACACCGTCATCCGCCGCGAGGCTGAGCAACCTGTAGCCTGGGTCGGATACGCCCGGCGTGCCGGCATCGCTGACCATCGCAATCGACTGCCCACCCTTCAGCGCGTGTACCAGGCCCGGCGCAGCTTTCTGCTCGTTGTGCTCATGGTACGAGACCAGCGGCTTATCGATGCCGAAGCGCGCGAGCAGGCGTCCGGTGTGACGCGTGTCCTCCGCCGCGATCCGATCCACCGCCGCCAGCACCCGCAGGCCGCGTTCGGTGATGTCGCCGAGGTTGCCGATCGGTGTCGCGACGACATACAACGTGCCCGGTTCGACAACCGGTTCGCCGCT
Source organism: bacterium (assembly GCA_020444425.1). Classification (GTDB taxonomy): domain Bacteria; phylum Electryoneota; class Electryoneia; order Electryoneales; family Electryoneaceae; genus BMS3BBIN04. Next base: position 55,849 of record JAHLLB010000028.1, read on the forward strand.
GTGCGTCCTGTCTGGTGGTTCCACCATACGTGATCCCGTTACAGGTTCGCGACCAGGTCACGAACAAACTGGCTCGCCACCGAATTACTGACGAATTCCAGATCGTACTGGACCTTCTCTTCCATCGTGATCGTTACGTCGCTCGGATAGCGCAGCTCGATGGAGATGATCTTGTCCTTGTGCAGGTAATAGTTGGTCGTTCCGGCGCCGATCCGCGCCCGTTTTTCGACCAGCACCCAGCTGTCGTTCTGGTCCATCGTTTCGATCTTGTATTCCTTGCTACCATCCTGCGAGAATACGGTCGACAACGGCAGGCCCACCAGCAGCAGCACCAGCAGTGCCGCGAACATACGGTTCATCTCAAGTCTCCTGAATCAACGCGGGTTGAGTGTACGCCAACATACGACGTAAAAACGCCCGCGTCAGACGGCGCGGGCGTACAATCAAGCTCAGGATGAGCATCACAGGTTCGGAATCAGTGGATCGCCCATCTCGAAGAAGCGGATCAAATTCTGCGGTGTCGCATACACCTTGAACGCCGTCTGGCGGATGATACGGATGCTGCCGATACCATCGCACAAGTACTGCCCGATGCGGTTCTGGCCGCGACGCCAGGACGCGTCGAAACAGACGCGGCGCATCATTTCGTCCATCCGGTCCTTGAAGTCGTTGCTGATCGGGTCCGGCATCTTCGGCGACGCCTCACGACGAATCAGGTGATCGTACATCTGGTCGTGTTCTTCGCCCCGACGCGGCAACGCGACACGGACAGTGCCAATCGCCAGCGCCTGCTGCAACAAGCTGCCGTCCGCCGCGAACAGTACGTCCGTATCGACCAGCTCCTTGACCTGGTCCCGACGTCCCCCAGCAACGTCCACCTTCGCACTGCCGGTATGGCCCAGCTTCTGGCGCAATTCTTCGTCCGACGGGCAATCCACGCCTGGCAGCAGCATGATCGACGGGTTATACTCACGGTCCACCGGCGGCTTCAGCTGGCCGATAGCTTCCCCGATCACCGGCAACCACTTGTCGGTGTCGAGATTTTCGGTGGCGATGGAGAAATGTTCGGCGAACGTGCGGTGATCGTGGTGCTGGTAAATACCCTTCATCGCACGAATGGTCAACGGTGCATAGTGACCGCCGCGCAGGAAACGCGTGTAGCCGCTGATCGACTTGACGCCGAGCTCGCCGCCGTACGGTTTCGGGATGACGTAGTAGTCCGCGAAGGTCGGCTGGCCTTCATCGGCGATCACCACGACCTCGATCCCGGCCTTCCACAGCCGGCGCTGGTACTCGGCTTCGTACTTGTGGCCGCAGAGATACACCAGCGGGCGCGGGTGCCGGGAATCGACACGCGACGGGACAAACTCCTTCGTCATGTCGATAAAACGGGCGGATTCCTGCTCCTGCGTCAACGATCCGGAGATCACCTCAATCTCCACACCGTCCGGCAGTTGATCACGGAGAAACTCCGCTCCGTCGTCATCTGTGACTACCGTGAGCTTGTTGATCCCCTCCTTGATCGCCGCTTCAGCCAACGCCAACGCGCGATACAGGTGGAGAGTGCCGTACCCTTGTTCCCGCTGAGCACGAATCCAGGCTCGCAGTTCCGACATCAGTCGCCTCCCTTGAAAACAATGCGCCAATATAGCCCGAGTCCACAACCGCTGCAAGAGAACGGGTGCCGCCTTGCGGTTCATTTCACGAATGCAATGACCGTTTTAATGGGGGGAACGGACACGACACAAAACGATGGCGACCCAAAACAAGGTACACAAGATAAGAAGAACCCGCCGTACGTGGAGGAGGGTTACGTAGCCGGCGGGTCCGGGGTATGCCCTCTCGGGCGATACCCAATTTCAGAATAATCTGAAAAGACCGCGCGCTCTGTGATATGGCGCACAAACAAGCTGGCGAGACCGAAATCGTCGACGGCCACGCCCGGTTTTCTGAGAGAAAGTAGATTCCATTTCCCCGTAAAAAATCACGATCTTGATCCCATGCGCGCGATCTACCTGAAGACGATCAAACGGCTGCAGACGGCGTTGACCGAATTGGACGCCATCGACACCGCCAACGACCTGGCGGCCTTGCACCGGTTCGTCGTGGATCTGAAAACCAGCCTGCCGGAACGGGTGTCCTACGAGAACAGCCCGCTGCTGCTGGGTGGGCTGAGAGTGACGACCGTCGAGGCGATGCCGGAGTATGTTGAGCGGTTGCGGGCGCGGCTGCAAGGATTGCTCGAAGACTATCAGGGGAAGGCGGGATCGAAGAGCAGATAACCCGCGTTGGACAAGCCAACACGGGCAAGATGGGCTGCGGGCTGCAGGGCCAGTGAGTTTTGTATCGTGTCCTGCGACTTTCAACTCTCACATCTCACATCTCACATCTCGAATCTCTCATCACAGGTCTCGAATCTCACATCTCAGATCTCGAATCTCGAATCTCGAATCTCACATCTCAGCTCTCGTATCTCACTTCAACTCCGGCAGATCCTTATACAGCGCGAGAGCTTCCGGATTTTTCAGGGCGTCCTGGTTCTTCACCTCGCGACCGTGGATGATGTCACGCACAGCCAGCTCGGTGATCTTGCCACTGATGGTGCGTGGGATGTCGGCGACCTGCACGATCACCGCCGGGACGTGTCGCGGGGTCGCTTCCGCACGGATCGCCCTGCGAATGAGGTCGCGCAGGGTGTCGTCGAGAGTGAGGCCCTCCCGCAGGCGCACGAACAGCACAACGCGCACATCCCCCTGCCATTGCTGGCCGACGCAAATCGCTTCCACCACCTCGTCCATGTTCTCGACGATGCGGTAGATTTCCGCCGTGCCGATGCGTACGCCGCCGGGGTTCAACACCGCGTCGCTGCGGCCAAGGATGACCATGCCGTCATGCTCGCTGATCATCGCGAAGTCGCCGTGGGTCCAGATGTTCGGAAAACGGTCGAAGTAGGCCGAGTGGTACCGTTCGCCGGCCTCATCGTTCCAGAAATAGATCGGCATCGACGGGAATGGCTTCGTGCAGACCAATTCACCGCGTTCCTCACGAACCGGGTTGCCGTCCTCGTCAAAGACATCTACCGCCATGCCGAGCCCGCGAGTCTGCAGCTCGCCACGGTACACCGAACCGATGGGATTGCCAAGCGCGAAGCAGGAAACAATGTCGGTGCCGCCGGAAATCGACGACAGTTGCACGTCCGGCTTGATTGCGGAGTAAACCCAGTCGTACTGCTCCGGCATCAACGGGCTACCCGTCGAAAGAACCGCGCGCAGCGGTGCCAGTTCACGTCCCACACTTGGCGTCACTCCCGCCTTCTCCACTGCAGAGAGGTACTTCGCGCTGGTGCCGAAAACCGTCACCCCTTCCTGATCCGCCATGTCCCACAATGCGCCCTCGCCAGGATGTGTCGGCGACCCGTCGAACAGGACCACGGTCGCGCCGACAGCCAGCGAGCTGACCAGCCAGTTCCACATCATCCAGCCGCAGGTAGTGAAATAGAAGATGCGGTCGTCCGGCTTGAGGTCGGTGTGCAGCACCAGTTCCTTGAGGTGCTGGATGAGCGTCCCTCCCGCCCCATGGACGATGCTTTTCGGCAGGCCGGTGGTGCCGGAGCTATACATGATGTAAAGCGGGTGATCGAAGGGCAGCTGGGCAAACTCGATTTCGCCGGGAGGGTGAAAGGCGATGAACTCATGCCACGTGATCGCGTCGTGCAGCTCGCTAAGGTCCGGTTGGTCGCTGACATGCGGCACAACGACCACCTTTTCCACGCTCGGCAAGGTTTCGAGGAAATCGTGGACGCGGTGCAGGCTGTCGATGGTCTTGCCGTTGTAGAAATACCCGTCCGCAGTGAACAGCACTTTCGGTTCGATCTGTCCGAAGCGGTCGAGCACGCCCTTGACGCCAAAATCCGGCGAACAGGACGACCAAATCGCCCCGATGGACGCCGTCGCGAGCATCGCGATCACCGTCTGCGGCATGTTCGGCATGAAGCCGGCAACTCGATCCCCGGCAACCACTCCCTGTGCACGCAGCGCACGTGCGACGCGTGACACCTCGGCGTGGACCTCGGTGTAGGTCCACTGGACACGGATCCCGGACTCATTGCGGTAGATGAAGGCGAGGTGATCATCACGGCGGCTGAGCAGGTTCTCCGCGAAATTGAGTTCCGCACCGGTGAAAAAGCGTGACTCGCGCATGGACGGCCCGGCGGTGAACAATTCGTCCGCTGGTTTCTGGAAACGGACACCGGCAAACTCCGCGACCGCAGCCCAGAAATTTTCGGAATCGCACAGCGACCACTCGTACAGGTCGTCATAACGCGCAAACTTCTTTCCATGGCGTTCGTTCACGTGCTTCATGAATGCGGTCAGGTTGCTGTCACGCACACGTTCCGGGGACGGTGTCCACATCAACTCGCTCATCAATCTCACTCCGTGCAGCCGTCAATTTGCGTAATAAAACCGGGGGACTCGTCAAGTTGTACCATGAAACGCACAATGCAAGCCTGAGTTGTCCGGTGATGGGTTGCCCTGAGACTTCTTCGTCCTCGGCTTGCCGTGCTCAAACAGATCCCCTATCTTCCGCGAATGGTTTCACAAATTCCGCCGAAAGTTTTGGCGGATTCCACAAAGATTGCAGCATCAGGGAGAATGCCATGAGCAGGATGCTGACGCTTGGCGTTGTGCTGTTGCTTTGTTGTCTCGCCCCACTCGCCGTCGCCCAGGACCACCACGAAGACGCTACCACCCACGGCGAAGAATCCCACATGCAGGCGCAGGAAGACGGTCATGAAGCGATGGCCGACGACCACGGCGCCGAATCTGCCGAACACGGAGCAGGCGGTCATGCCGCCGCAGAGATGCACGGCGAGGGACATGGCGGCGGCCATGGTAACCTCGGTGCGATGCTGCCGTTGTGGAGCGCGATCCCGTTCGCCGGGATCCTGCTTTCGATTGCGCTGTTCCCACTGTTCGCACCGGTGTGGTGGCACCACCACTTCCCGAAGGTATCCGCCTTCTGGGCGCTGGTGTTCGCGATTCCGTTCCTGATCGCGTATAAGGGGGCGGCGCTGAACGAGATTCTGCACATCTATATCGCAGATTACATCCCCTTCATCATCCTGTTGTGGGGGCTGTTTACGGCGTCCGGCGGCATTTTGTTGAAAGGCTCGCTGATCGGCCGGCCGGCGATGAATCTGCTGCTGCTGCTGATCGGTACGCTGCTCGCCTCCTGGATGGGAACCACCGGCGCGGCGATGGTGATGATCCGGCCGTTGATTCGCGCGAACAAGAACCGGCAGTACAAGGTGCACAGCGTGGTGTTCTTCATCTTCCTCGTGGCGAACATCGGCGGCAGTCTGACCCCGCTCGGCGACCCGCCGCTGTTCCTTGGGTTCCTGCACGGTGTCCCGTTCTTCTGGACCTTCAACCTCTTCCCGCACATGGCGGTGATGGTTGTCGCGCTGCTGCTGATTTATTTCATCCTTGACACTGTCCTGTTCAACAAGGAAAAGGCGAATTTCGAAGCTGAGCTGAACAAGCATCAGGGCGAAAAGATTCCGCTCAGCCTGCACGGCACGCACAACTTCATCTTCCTCGCCGGGATCATCGGCGCCGTCCTGTTCAGCGGGATTGCGAAACTCGGCTCGCTGGAATTTGCCGGATTGCACATCGCGTGGAGCTCGATCATCCGTGACGTGTTCATCCTGCTGATGGTGTTCCTGTCGATCAAGACGACCAAGGCGGAGGTGCGTAAAGGGAACGAGTTCAACTGGTTCCCGATCAAGGAAGTGGCGTACCTGTTCGCGGGCATCTTCATGTGCATCATTCCGATGCTGGCGATGCTGAAGGCGGGGATGAACGGCCACCTGGCGTTCATTATCGAGGCGACGAAAGAACCGGTGCAGTTCTTCTGGATCACCGGCACGCTGTCCTCGTTCCTGGATAATGCGCCAACGTACCTGACGTTCTTCAACCTGGCGGAGGGACGGCTGGGCCTGACGGACGCAATGGTGAACGGAATCCTCACCGGCAACCTGCATCACGAAGCCGAGTTTGTCTTCCGTGAAGTCCTGCGGGCGATTGCCGCGGGTGCGGTCTTCTTCGGAGCGATGACCTACATCGGAAACGCGCCGAACTTTATGGTGCGATCCATCGCGGAAGAACAGAACATCAAGATGCCGAGCTTCTTCGGGTACATGCTGTGGTCGATCGGAATCCTGGTGCCGCTGTTTGTCATTGTCACCTTCATCTTCTTCATCTGATCCGGGGAAGAGTTTTAGGGGAGAGTTTCATGTACAAGCATATCCTGTTTCCGACGGATGGTTCCGACGCCTCGTTTGCAGCGTTTCCGCACGCGCTGGATCTGGCCAGGACTTACAAGGGCAAGATTTCCATCCTCAATCTGCATGAAGAATTCATCAGCCACGACGAGCGCCAGTTCCTGCGGGTCAGCGCAGAGCATTTTGAGAAGCTGATGGCGGAAAAGGCGAAGAAGGCCCGAGATGAAATCGAAACAGTGATGAACAAGCATGATGTTGACGTGCCGGTCGACATCGTAATTCGCCAGGGTAACGCGAAGCAGAAGATCTGTGAGTTGCGGAAAGAACTTGGCGGCGACATCATTGTGATGGCAACTCGGGGGCACAGCAACCTCGGCGCGGCGATCCTTGGTTCGGTGGCGGAGTACGTTGTACGCAATTCAACCGTGCCGGTGCTGGTGGTGCACGGGTGAGGCAAATCGCCTCCGTCGCTCCGCTTGACAGGGTGAATCACCCCACGTATATTCTCAGCCGCTCGCGAAACGGGATGCTCATGATTCCGCGGGCGGTTTCGGGGCCTTAGCTCAGCTGGGAGAGCGCCTGAATGGCATTCAGGAGGTCAGCGGTTCGATCCCGCTAGGCTCCACGTACTCAGGGGATCTTGCATTCAAGAAAGGCCGGAGTTACCTTCTCCGGTCGTTAGCGAAACGCATGAGAGTTTTTCGGTTTCTCATGCTGTTGACATCAAGCGAGAGTAGCTCAGTTGGTAGAGCTCCACGTTGCCAACGTGGTTGTCGCGGGTTCGAGTCCCGTCTCTCGCTCCAGCCCCGGGTGAGGGTCCCCAAGGACGCCTGGTCCGGGGTTTTTCCACCTCGCCGAGGCACATTGCCGGATGGTAATGGTCTTGTATGTCCACAAGGCGGCGTGGCCAAGTGGCTAAGGCGAAGGTCTGCAAAACCTTTATTCGCCGGTTCGAATCCGGCCGCCGCCTCCAGGTGTATGAAGCGGCACATTGTACGCCAGACGGTTCTTTGACGACCAGGGATGGGCCAGCAGGACCGGCTCCTCCGTTTCCCGCCCCACCTGAACACGCCGGGGTGGCGAAATGGCAGACGCAGGAGACTTAAAATCTCCCGGGGGTTTCCCCGTGCCGGTTCGAGTCCGGCTCCCGGCACAAGCGGGAACGGGTGGCCGGAATTCCATCCGCCCGGCGTGCTCTGCAAATTTCCTGAACGGCATTGTCTGTATTCGCCGGATCGTTGTACCTTCGGGCGTTTAGCTCAGTTGGTTAGAGCGCTGTCTTGACATGGCAGAGGTCACTGGTTCGACTCCAGTAACGCCCACTGTATCAGCAGGATTCACCACGAGGACGATGAACTATCGCTTACGGACGCAGTAATCCCCGGAAGGCAGAGCCTGCGGCTCCAACCCACCGGGTGAATGACCAAGTACGTGTCCCCGAGGTTCGCCTCATCGACGCGGACGGTACGCAGGTTGGCATCGTGCCCACGGAAAAGGCGCTGGAAATCGCCGAAGGTAGCGAACTCGATCTCGTCGAAGTCGCACCGAACGCGAAACCGCCCGTTTGCCGTGTCATGGATTACGGCAAGTTCCGCTATGAGCTGCAGAAGAAGGAAAAAGACAGCCGGAAACGCGGACACAGCGTACAAATTAAAAAGATTCGAGTCTCGCCGAAGATCGACGACCACGACTTCAAGACAAAGGTTCGGTCGATCCGTTCGTTTATCGAAGACGGCGACAAGGTGAAAATCACCTTGATGTTCAAGGGCCGCATGATCACCCATAAGGAACTGGGTGTCGAAGTCATGAATCGCTTCGTAGAAGAGGTGAAGGACATCGCGAAGCTGGAGGGCCCGATCGGAATGGAAGGCCACCGAAACATGGTGATGACCTTCCAGAAGAAGTAAGCCCGATCACGGTGGATAATCGAAACCGGTCCCGGGGCAGAACAACCGAAACCGGTTTTTTGTTTGCACACGCAAGGATAGTCAGATGCCGAAGATGAGAACCAATCGCGCCGCAGCCAAGCGCTTCCGTCGCACAGGCACCGGTAAGATTCGTCGTCACAAGAGCTGCAAAAGCCATATGCTGACGAAGAAAGCACGCGACCGCAAGCGCAAGCTGGCCAAGGCCGGCCTCGTCGCCAAGGTGGACGTCAGGCGCGTTGAACGGATGATCGGTCCGTCCCACTAAGATTTCGAGCAAGAAGGAGTACAGATATGCCACGGGCAACCAACAATCCGGCGTCCAAGCAACGACGCAAGAGAGTACTGAAGCGGGCCAAGGGGTTCTTCGGACGCGGAAAATCAACCATCCGCGCCGCGACACGGCTGACGGAACGCGCCGGCCAGTACAGCTACGCGCACCGTCGGGTCCGCCGCCGTGAAATGCGCAAGCTGTGGATCACCCGCATCAATGCCGCTACGCGCGCGAACGGGATGAGCTACTCCCAGTTCATGCACGCCTTGAAAGAGAAGAACATCGGCCTCGACCGCAAGGCGCTGGCCCATGTCGCGTTCCACGATCCCGATGCGTTTGCCACGATCGTCGAACAAGTCAAGGCCTGATCCAGCTCGGCAGCTGTATCCTTTTGTACCCTGAGATCAAGACGGGGAGCCCTTCGGCTCCCCGTTTTTCGCTCCTCGCCGCGATGATACCCGACCGGGACAAAAACATCAAGCCGGACCACACACTGCCCCGGGTCAAGAAGGACGTCATTCCGAACGGAACGAAGAGAAGTGAGGAAGAGCCAACTGCGACAAAGTGATACTGAACATTTTTCTGCTGATAAGCTGGCTCTTCTTCGCCCGCAAACGGACGCGGGCTCAGAATGACGCGCCGGCAAGCTCCGGCCAGCATCCAATCTTCCTCACCTTGATTGCCTGACACACCGCAGTAACACCCGACTTGAAACAGCTCCAAGCCGGGCCACACACTGCCCCGAGACAGTCCGGCTGATATTTCTGAGAAACCAGCCTGATTGCTTGATCCCGTCACACGTTTCCCGCACATTAGAGCGAACCCCCAATGTCCACACAGCGCCCCGTATTGTGGTGCTGCCAATGACCATCATCCAGGGAGGATGAAATGAAGCATCTCGCCGCTGTTGTTCTCGTGCTTTCTCTACTGCTTCCCCTTGCCGTACTTGCGCAGAACTGGAATGTGGAAGAAATCGGGGTCATCGATGCGTTTGACACCCGAGAGTGGTCAGTAGAAAACAACCTCCTGGCAGTCGAGGATCATACGCTGAACGATATTCTGATCTACGACATCAGTACACCATCCGACCCAGTTTTAACCGGCTCAATTGAGATTTCAGACAGTTACTATAATCACAATTTTGGGATTGCGAACGGTTACTTGTTTTTCAGGGACAACTATAACGACTACCTAAGCATCTACAACATTTCCACCGGCACCCCTGAATTATTTACTACTCTGAATTTATATCCCAGCCTCCCCGTAATCACTAAAGATCAATATATTTTTATTTATGGTAATAATATATTATATGTCTATACGGTCGATGCTGATGAATTTGTACTCGTTGGCCAGTATGCAATTGACGAGGAACTGAGTAGTCACTACATATATAATAACTATTATATTTATTCATCAAATGAAACCAATAAGATCTCTTTTCTTGACATCCATGATGTTTACCACATTTCATACATTTCTGAGTTCCGACACCCAGATCATAATTATACATATTATAATGTCAAGAACCTATATATGGATAACCGATTTCTTTATGTATTTGATGGTTCCGGTTACCCAGTTAGATCAGCCAGGGTGACGGTATTGTAAGAGACACAGTTA
>JAHLLB010000029.1 GCA_020444425.1 bacterium
ACCGGGTCGGGACATGGTGGATGATCCACGACATAAATGTCGTGGGCATGATCGACGAACAACCCGGCGGACACTCACGGGAACCGGGTCGGGACATGGTGGATGATCCACGACATAAATGTCGTGGGCATGATCGACGAACAACCCGGCGGACACTCACGGGAACCGGGTCGGGACATGGTGGATGATCCACGACATAAATGTCGTGGGCATGATCGACGAACAACCCGGCGGATGATCCCTGCTGGCGGAGCCATCAGGGGCAGGTGCCAGACACCGGTAACCGTGAAACGAACTCCGACAACCAAATACCGAGTACCGTTTACCGACAACCGACAACCGAGTACCGGGTACCGACAACTGTTTTTTGAGTACCGAACACCAACAACCAACCGACCAGGAATCGGCAACGATGAAATGGCTGCATGACGGCTACACACTGGAAGACGTATACAGCAAGGTGAAGGCGGCGAAAGACCGCGTTCTGTTGACGGATTACGACGGCACGTTGGCACCGTTCGTGTACGAACGTGGGCGGGCGAAACCGTACCCCGAAGTGATGACGGTGCTGAACGAGATCGCGAAGGCGGATCGCAGCCGCGTGATCGTGATCTCCGGCCGGTCGATTCAAGGGTTGAGCCGTCTGTTCAAGCTGGATGCGCCGGTGGAGATGTGGGGTACGCACGGCTGGGAACGGCAGAACGAGGAAGGCGAACGGACCACGTGGCCGATCTCGGACGAAGCCCGCGAAGCGTTGTACGAAGTCATCAACTGGGCAGAAAACGAGGAGTTTTCCAGTCATCTCGAGGTCAAGCCGGCGAGTGTCGCGTTGCATTGGCGTGGAACCGATGCGCACATGCGTGAACACCTGATGGACCGGTCGGCGAAGATCATGGGCTCGCTGGCGGAAAAGACCGGCCTCGAACTGCATGAATTTGACGGCGGGCGGGAACTGCGTGTCCCCGGACGCAACAAGGGGCTGGCGGTTGAGCGCATCCTGCAGGACGTCGACAAAAACACCTATCTCAGCTACCTCGGTGATGACAAGACGGACGAGGACGCGTTCGGGGTGATCGGGACGAAGGGGTTGCGGGTACTGGTTCGGAACGAAGCGCGGGACACAAAAGCGGACTTGTGGTTGCGTCCGCCGCGGGAGCTGTTGCGTTTCCTCGAAGGCTGGCTCGCGGCGTTGCGGGGGTAGTCGGGTCGGAGAGGTGCGGATAATCCCGACCAGCTCTTTTGCGGTCGGGGCAGACACTCTGTGTATGTACACCGCGCCAGCAGAGCTTGCGCGGGCATCAGGGTGTGTCGTGTTCAGGTTACCCGCGTTGTCAGAGCCAACACGGGCAAGCGAGAATCCAACAGGGCAAGCGAGAATCCAACAGGGCAAGCGAGAATTCAACACGGACGAGTACGGGCATCGGAGTGTGCCTGGAAAACACGAAAAGTTGGGAAAAACACGTAGTTAGGTTCTCGAGAGGCTCGAATTCATTCGAATCAAACGGAACTGATGTATCACCTGCGTTGTACCTATTTCGGGAGATTGATCATCTGAAACCTTTGACGGTTTGCTTCGGCGCGAACGTGTGCCATCCCTGCAGCCGTCCCATTTCAATGAGTGAGGCAGTAGCATGTTAGGCAAACGCCTGGTTGTCGTCTCGAACCGCTTGCCGGTGGCAGTGGTCAGCGACGGGCAGACCAAAACGTTGAAGCCGTCTTCCGGTGGACTTGTGACCGCTCTGAATCCGATTCTGGAATCGGAGGGCGGGCTGTGGATCGGCTGGCCGGGGATGGGCGAGGACGAAGAAATCCGTCCGTTGGCGGAGCAGTACAACCGGGACCACACGTACAAGATTCATCCGATCCCGTTGACCGAAGCGCAGGTCGACCGGTTTTACCTCGGGTTTTCCAACCAGACCATCTGGCCGCTCTTCCACGATTTTCTCGGCACCACGCATTTTGATGTCGGTCAGTGGGAAGAGTATGACAAGGTCAACAGGATTTACGCGGAACATGTCGCGGAAGAAGTTAGCCCGGGCGATTTCATCTGGGTGCATGACTACCAGTTGATGCGGGTGGCGTACCACCTTCGCAAGCTGGGTGTCGAGCAGCCGATCGCGTATTTCCATCACATCCCGTTCCCCGCGCCGGACCTGTACCGGCGGCTGCCGTGGGCGCAGCAGATCTTCAACGGGATGATCCAGTACGATTCAATTGGATTTCAGACGCTGCGTGACCGTCGCAACTTCGTCTCGCTGGCGCGTGAACGGTTGCGCAAGACCAATTTCCGCATCCAGCGGCGTCATACGACCTTCACCATCAACAACCGCGAGGTGCATGTCGGGAATTACCCGATCAGCATCGACTTCGACGAGTTCGACAAGGGTGCGCGCAGCAACGCGGTGAAGATGGAGATGGAAGTTATCCGGCAGGCGTACCAGGTCGATCATCTGGTGCTCGGGCTGGACCGGTTGGATTACACCAAGGGCATTCCGCAGCGTTTCCTCGCATTCGAGCGGCTGTTGGAGAAATTCCCGGACTTGCAGGGCAAGATCAGCTTGATCCAGGTGGTGGTGCCGAGCCGGACACAGGTCAAGACCTACTCGGATCTGAAAGAACAGCTCGACCAGTTGACGGGCCGGATCAATGGCCGGTTCGGGCGGCACGGGTATGTCCCGATCCATTATTTCTTCAAGCACCTCAACCGGTCACAGCTGCTGGCGTTGTACCGCAGTTGCGAGATTGCGTTGATCACACCGTTGCGGGATGGCATGAACCTGGTGGCGAAGGAATATGCCGCGGCATCCGGGGATCACAAGAACGTGCTGGTGTTGAGCATGTTCACCGGTTCGGCGGATCAGTTGGGCAAGAGTGCGATGCTGGTGAACCCGTACGATCTGGAAGGGACCGCGAACACGTTGCACCGTGCGTTGCACATGGACCCGCGCGAACGCCGGCGGCGGATGCGTGCTCTGCGTTCGCAAATCCGTCGGAATGATGTGCATCGCTGGGTGAAATGGGTGATGGGAGCGTTAACTGGAGTCGACGCCCGGGACATCGCTTCTGAACTGGAAGGCAAAGGGGAGGGGTCGTACGAACCCGACCCGGAACTGAGCCCGCATGTGGAATCGACGCGGCGCGCACGGGAAGTGCCGAAGAAGTTACTCTGACCCGCGTTCGCTTGCAGGGTTCTGCCGCCAGTCGAAGACTGTCTGAATCTGGACTTCCTCTTCCAGTATCTGGTAGGTGATTCGATAGTAATCGACGATGATGTAGCGAATGTCGTCGTAGGGTACATCCGGGTGGATAGGACCCTGAAAAGGAAAGTCGATTAGATCAATGCACCGTTCGACGATTCGGTCGAGCACATTCCTCGCAATATCCTCAGAAATCAGCGAGTAGTAGTCCGCGATGGCAAGTAGATCTCTTTTCGCCCTTGGTGTCCAAGTCAACTTCATCCGGCATTCCGGGTGCGATTGAGGCGTTCGGCGAGATGTTGCCTGAGTTCATCCGTGGAAATCGTGCGGCCAGCGTTTCCGTCGGCCAACCCCTGCGCAATTGACGAAAGTTCGCGAATTTGAAGGTGGAGTTGATCATGCGCTTGAGGCGACAGGAGTACACCGGCGGATTTGCCGTTCTGGGTGAGCACAATCGGGCCCTGCTCGCGGAGATACTGTAGGTATTCGCTGGTGCGTGCCTTAAAATCGCTGACAGAAATAATGGCTTGTGCGGACAGTTGGTCGTGCATGGTATCCTCCTGGTCGACGGAATTTTAACGAAATTTAGTCGATATTCCGTCGATATTCAACCGTAATTCGAACGATATTTCATTTGAACGCACCGATTCCCTACTACGGCGAGCTGCTTTCGTTCGCCACGGCATTTATCTGGGCGTTCGCCGTGATCTTGTTCAAAAAGAGCGGCGAGACGGTCAGTCCGCTCGGCTTGAACCTGTTCAAGAACGCGTTGACGTTCGTGCTTCTGATCCCGACGATGCTGGTGCTGGGGGTGTCGTTTTTCCCGCAGGATCTGCCGTTCAGCGTGTACGGGCTGGCGATGCTCGGCGGACTGCTCAGCATCGGGTTGGCGGACACGACATTGTTCCGCAGCCTGAACATGCTCGGCGCAGGCCGGTTCGCGGTGGTGGATTCGTTGTACAGTCCGTCGATTATCCTGTTCGCGTTCGTGTTTCTCGGCGAACGGTTGACGGTGTGGCAGTGGATCGGTGCCGGCGCGGTGATCTCGGCGGTGTTCATTTCCAGCTACGAGAAGAACGAGGAAAAGCTGGAACGGCGGCGGTTGATCGAAGGCACGATCTGGGGTGTCAGCAGCGTGCTGTTGATGGCGGCCGGGCTGACCATCATCAAGCCGGTGCTGGAAGCGAACCACTTGCTGTGGGTGACATTCTGGCGTGTGGTCGGCGGCCTCGGCACGATGTTGTTGATCCTGACAGTACACCCGCGCCGCAAGATCGCGCTCGCGTCGCTGATGAAACGGGAAGGGTGGGGCTACACCTTCTTCGGCTCGTTCCTCGGAGCGTACCTGGTGACGATGGTCTGGCTCGGCGGGATGAAATACACGACGCTGTCGATCTCGTCGGCGTTGAATCAGACCGCGACGGTGATCACGTTTCTACTGGCGGCGCTGCTGTTGAAGGAGCCGATTACCCCACGCCGGACGGTCGCGATCGGGATGGCGTTCGCCGGGGCGCTGGCGGTGACGTTCGGGTGAGGGGTGAAGGTACCGCAGGCGTCAGCTGTTAGCGGATTGGAGCGGTCCCTGATAGACGCGATTGCGGTCGAGCGTCATTCCGAACGGAACGAAGAGAAGTGAGGAAGATCCAACCTGGTGCAGGGTGGTGAGAAAACGAAGCTGTCGTGATTCTGGCTCTGCTTCTGCCGCAAACAGACGCGGCATCAGCATGACGCGCTTGCAATCATATTCTGACCACTGACGACTGATCACTGACAACTGATTACTGTCTTTTCTCATCCCATCCACGGCCGGTAGAGCATCAGGTAGACCAGCACGCCTGTAACCGAAACGAACATCCACACCGGCCATACCCACCGTGCGAGCTTGCGATGCAGGGTGAACTTCTGCCGCAACGCCGCGACGACCAGCACGATGATAAACGGCGTCATCAGGCCCGCGAGGATGACATGCGGGATGAGGATGGTGAAGTAGACGGACCGTGTCCAGTCGTGGAACGGGTACGGCACCGACCCAACCTGCGCGTGATAGATGAGATAGCTGACGAGGAAGGCGGTGGAGAGGGCCAGCGCGACGAGCATCAGGTTGCGGTGCGCCTGCCAGTTGGCACGGTCACGGCGGATCCGCAGCCAGCCAAGCAACAGAAAGATCGCAGCGGAGGCGTTCAGGATGGCGTTCAGAGTCGCGTGCGGACTGGCGTGTGGGAATGTTTCCAAGATAACCCCTTTAAACCACGGAATACGCAGAATAAACGGAAAACAGAGAACTCATAACGTCCACGAAAAACACGAAAGAAGCGAAAGAAAGACTTTCTGGCCAAGAAATAAATAATCTAACGACATTTAACTATCATAAAACTTGGATGCTATTCCATAATTTCTTAAGCAATATATTCATCTCTTTTTTGTGTTCTTTTCGTGTCGTTTCGTGGACTATCTTTTGTCTTACTTCCGTTTATTCTGAGTATTCCGTGGTTCTGCGAGTTGTGGTTACTCCTGCATCTGTTGCAGCAACACGATGATCTGTTCCTGCAGTGCGATCATCGGTTTCTGTTCGAGCGAGTTGTAGTAGCCACGAATCTGGCCGTATCGGTCGACGAGGGCGAACTTGGACGAGTGCCCCATCGGCAGGTTGTCCGCCGGCAGCATGAAGCCTTTCTCCGACACACGCTGTACCTCTTCTACCGGCCCGTTGAGGAAATTCCAGCGGTGGTCGGTGACGCCGTGTTCGCGGCCATATTGTTTCATCACGTCCGGCGAGTCATGCTGTGGGTTCACGCTGATCGAAACGATCTGGAAGTTGTCGGTATCGTCGAACGCGTTGTACAGCTTCTGCTTTTCGACGACCATCACCGGGCAGATGGTCTGGCAGGTGGTAAAGAAGAAGTCGACCACGGTGATTTTGCCGAGCAGGTCATCGCGTCCGAAGGCGACCGAATCCTGGTTGACGAACTCGAAGTCTGGCACGGTGCCATACACCGGCAGTTCGGTCTTGGATTTCTCGGCGTTGGTCAGGATGAAGGTGGCGAATACGGCGAGGGTGGCGACAACCACCGCTCCTGCCACAACACCACCGATAGCTTTTCCGTCAGACATCTGGGGTCTCCGTCATCGTCGTTGCGTTATCTGGTACGATGCGATGGAAGGCGAGAGGTTGTACTTCACACAGACGAAGAGGATCAGGAGACTACCGAGCAGGAGCGCGCTGAGCCAGAGGTGGAACACCTGCAGCAGCGGCATGTAGCCGTACACGATCATCGCCAGCCCGACGACGATCTGCCCCATCGCGACAGCGGTGACGCTGACGGCGGCTTGGAAGACGAGAGTGGATGGCTGTTCGGAGCGTTTGATCAGGGTGACGGCGTTGTGCATTACCAGCAACGCGACGACAACTCCGAGCAGCTGATGGATGACGCTGATCGGGCCGACGGCATCTGTCCAGAACGAATGCCCGCCGAGCGGTTCCAGTTCGCGGATGACCTTGATTGCGCCACGAAGCTGCGTGCCGAGAATGGTCTGGATCACGGCGAGGATCGAGGTGATGGTGAGCCAGGCGTTGAGCTTGGATGGATAAAGTGGCCTGCGTTCGACGTATGGATGCCGCACAAAACGCAGCTGCAGCGAGGTGTAGAGCAGCGCCAGTGCAATGGTTAACGACAGCAGCATGTGGATGGCGACGAGGAACGGTTCGAGTCCACTGGCGACAACCTGCCCGCCCTGCCAGCCGACATAGGCGACGAGGATCAGCGAAGCGACCGCCGGAATCCAGATGCGTGGGAACCGGCGGGCGTCCTTGATCGCAAGGATCGCGGTGATCAGGATCAGGATGCCGACCAGCGCGCCGAGCATACGGTTGCCGTACTCGATCCACGCGAGGGTGAAGTTGAACAGGCTGGGGTCGATGTCGGGCGGAAGCTGCTCGATAGAGGTCGGCGGCAGCCAGCGTCCGAAACATTTCGGCCAGTCCGGGCAGCCGAGTCCGGCCCCGGAGACGCGGACGAGTCCACCGGTAAAGATGAGCAGAAAGGTTGCGAGGGTGCTGGTCCAGGCGAAGCCACGCAACGTCTTCATTTTCTTACTCCTGCGACAGTTTGCTCATTATTTCACGAGACGCGGTAAAAAAGCGCCATCATGATGACGGCAACGTAGGGCTAAGGTTACGCTGATGCCACGTCCGGGTCAAGACTTCCGGTGACCCGGGGGAAGCTGTTATGACCACGACAGTCATGTCGTGGATGATCCGTCGTTTATCCCTGCTGGCGGAGCCATCAGGGGCACATACCGGGTCAGGGTTTCATATAACCCGCGTTGGCAAAGCCAACACGGGCAAGAGCTGTTATGACCACGACAGTCATGTCGTGGATGATCCGTCGTTTATCCCTGCTGGCGGAGCCATCAGGGGCACATTGTGGATCGTGTTCCGGTAACCCGCGTTGGCAAAGCCAACACGGGCAAGAGTGAGTCGGCCCATCAACGAGTGTTTCCGGGTCAATGCCCACCGGTGGCGGAGGGTTCGCCGGTGTGGTCGCCCGTTGCGGCGGAGCCTCCCTCAGTGGACGTGGTCGTGTCATCAGTAGCGTTACCGGTCGCGGAACCTTGATCGTCCACCGCGGCTTCGCCTTCGCCGGTAGCGGCAGCGTCGTCCATGTGTCCGGCGGTTCCGGCCTCCTCGCTGTGTTCGCCGTGCGAGTTGGCCTTCAACGGGGCGCCGTCCTCGTTGTAAATCACGGCGCGTTGGTTGATCGGACTGTTAACGTCCTCGTAGATCCGGCCACGGGTCTCGGTGTCGAACATGGTGAAGACGATAAAGGTCGCGAGAAAGACCAGCGAGCCGACGAAGAACGACGCGTATAGCTTGTTGTCGTACTTGAGGTGCATGAAGAAAAGCGCGACCAGCGACGCTTTCAAGGCGGCGACCGCCATGGCGACGATGATGTTCATGCTGCCGAAGTCGTACTGGGCCACCGCCACGGTGATGATGGTGAGGACGAACAACGCGCCCGCAACGCCGTAGTAAATACTCAGCGGCAGGATGTGGTGTTTATGATCGTGTCCGGAACTCATGGGCTCGTCTCTTGTCTTTCGTCTCTCGGGACGGTTGACGGTAATGCCTGGGCTCGATGATCCCTGCTGGCGGAGCCATCAGGGGCACGTACTGTATCTCACCTGTCTGGGTGAGGATGATCCCGACGAGCTCTTTTGCCGTCGGGGCATACGCGATGTTGTACTTCGCGACTCAATACTTCACGACTTTGTACTTGCCGACTTCTGTTCTACGCGATCAGGTACAGCAACGGGAACAGGAAAATCCAGATCAGGTCGACGAGGTGCCAGTACAGGCCGCTGACCTCGACCGGGTTGTAGTATTGCGAATGAAAATGGCCCTTGGCGGTTCGTACGATCAGCCACACGATCACGCCCATTCCGATCAGCACGTGGAGACCGTGCAAGCCGGTCATCATGAAGTAGATGCTGAAGAACACGTGCGGGTTGACGGTTTCTTCCAGGCCGGTATAGGTGTAATACTTGCCGGGCAGCTGGCCGAGGTGGAACTTGTGCGCGTATTCGAAATATTTGACCACCATGAAGGTGCCGGCGAGCACAAAGGTCGCGATCAGGTTGTATAAGGCGACTTTCACCTTGTCCACCTGCAGGTAGCGGATGGAGAGTGCGAAGGTCAGCGAGCTGGTGATGAGCACGAAGGTGTTGAGCATACCGAGGCGCCAGTCCAGCACCTTGTGGGCGTCGTGGAATGTTTCCGGATGCCACGTATGGTAGATCGCGTACGCCGCGAACAGCCCTCCGAAGAAGAGGACCTCGGTCACGAGGAACACCCACATGCCAAACTTGGAAGACTCCCGTTGCTGTGTCGCATCGTGGAAATGATGCTGCACGTAGTCCGGGTGGCTGTGTGCGTGTTCCGTCGTGGCGGCTGGTGCAACGCTGTCGGCCATCGACTGTTCCTTTATGATGGTCGTGACGTGGGAAAAAACGTCTCTCGTCCCTGGTCTCTTGTCTCTCGCAGCTATAGCGGGCTGCGGTGTCCACGAGGTTGAGGTCGTGGATGGTCAACTCTTCATCATCCCGACGAGCCTTCTGCCGTCGGGGCATACACAGTCCTGAGTCTTCAGTCCTCAGTCCGCAGTCCTCAGTCCTCAGTCCGGCTCACGCATTCGCCGGGCGGGCGTGTCCGACGCCGGCGTTGGCCGGTTCATCAACACGCGGAATCACCTTGTCGTAGTCGTACGGACCGTGCGCGACATCCGGTGTTGCCGGGAAGTTGTGCGGTTCCGGCGGACTGGTCGCGTGTGTCCACTCGAGTGTCAACGCGCCCCACGGGTTTGATCCGACCACCCGTCCCCGGAACGCGGCCCATGCGAGTGTGATGGCCATGAGGCCAAAGCCGACGCCCATGATCATTGCACCCCAGGACGAGAAACCGTGCAGGCGGGTGAATTCTTCCGGGAACGTCCAGTATCGTCGTGGCATGCCCTGCGACCCCAGGATGAACTGGGTGAAGAAGGTGACGTTGAAGCCGACGAAGACGAAGGCCCATGCGATGGTGGCGGCGGTGCGGTTGTACATGCGCCCGAACATCTTCGGCCACCAGTAGTGCAGGCCGCCGACGAAGGCCATGACGGTGCCGCCGACCATGACGTAATGGAAGTGCGCGACGATGAAGTAGGTGTCGTGCAGGTGAATGTCCACCGACAGCGCGCCGAGGAAAATACCGGTCAGGCCGCCGATGGTGAATTTGAATAAGAACGACAACGCGTAAAGCATCGGAACGCTGAAGCTGATGCTCCCCTTGTACAGCGTTGTCGTCCAGTTAAACACCTTGATCGCCGAGGGGATGCCGACCATGAAGGTGATGAAGCTGAACAACATCACCGCGAATTCTGACTGGCCGCTGGTGAACATGTGGTGTCCCCACACGATGAAGCTGACCAGCGCGATCGCCAGCGAGGAAAAGGCGACGAATTTGTAGCCGAAAATTTTGCGGTGCGAGAACGTTGCAATCAGGTCGCTGATGATTCCCATGCCGGGCAGAATCATGATGTAGACGGCCGGGTGGCTGTAGAACCAGAAGAAGTGCTGATACAGCACCGGGTCGCCGCCCATGGACGGGTCGAAGATGCCGACGCCGAACACGCGTTCGAGGATCAGCAGCAGCAGCGTAATGCCGAGGATCGGGGTCGCGAGGACCTGGATGATCGCGGTCGCATACAGCGCCCAGACCATCAGCGGCATTTTGAACCAGGTCATGCCCGGTGCGCGAAGTTTATGCACCGTGACGATAAAGTTGATGCCGGTGAAGATGGAGCTGAAGCCGAGGATGAAGGCGCCGAGGGTCATCGAAATGACGGCGGTTCCGGTCTCGGTCGAGTAGGGCGTGTAGAAGGTCCAGCCGGTGTCGGCGGCGTTTGTGACCAGCGAATAGACGGCGAAAGCCGCGCCGAACATGTAGACGTACCAGCTGGCGAGGTTCAGGCGTGGGAACGCGACATCCTTCGCACCGATCTGCAACGGCAGCACGAAGTTGCCGAGGATTGCCGGGATCGACGGAATGATGAACAGGAAGGTCATGATCGCGCCGTGCATCGTGAACGCCTGGTTGTACTGGTCGGCGTTCATCAGCTGCCCGCCCGGGGCGAAGTGTTCGGCACGGATCAGCAGCGCGTAAATGCCGCCGACGAAGAACATCGCCATCACGACGATCAGGTACATGATCCCGATGCGTTTGTGGTCGACGGTGGTCAGCCACGACCACAGCCCCTTGCCGCCATCGCTGAGGTAGTTCGGATGCGGCAGGCCCTTGCTGTCACGGGAAGCCGGGACGGCGAGGGCGGAACGTGGAGCGTCCTGGACGGTTGTTGTTGCCGAATTATTCACCGCCACCTCCAACCTCCTTGATGTATGCAACGAGCGCGTCGATTTCCTTGTCGCTCAACAGGCCCTGATATGTCGGCATCACCGGCTGGTAGCCGGCGACGATCTTCGCTTTCGGATTGAGGATCGATTCGCGGACGTAGTTTTCGTCCACGGTAACGCTGCTGCCATCGGTCATCGGCTGGTTGTGTCCCCAGATGCCCTGCCACGTGGGGCCGTTGCCGGGGGAACCGTCCACGCTGTGACAGGTGACGCAGGCCTTGCTGGTGTAGAGACGTTCGCCGTACTCGGCCATGCTCATGCCTTCGCCGGAGAACATCGCCTCTTCTTCCCACGCCTTGTAGTCGCTGTCGCTGAGCACGCGTACGGTTCCGATCATTTCGGAGTGTTTGGTGCCGCAGTATTCAGCGCAGAACAGGTGGTACTCGCCGACCTGGGTCGCTTCGAACCAGGTGACGCTGTAGCGGTTCGGCAGCACGTCTTTCTTGACGCGGAAGCTGGGGACGAAGAAGCTGTGGATGACGTCCTGCGACGACATCAGCAGCTTGACCGGAGTGTCCACCGGCACGACGAGTTCATTGACTGTCGCGGTGCCTTCAGGATAGGTGAAGGACCAGAACCATTTCTGGCCAGTCACCTTGACTTCCATTGCGTTACCGGGCACGACCGCCATTTTCATGTAGGTTCGGAAGCCCCAGAAGAAGATGACCAGCACAAGCAGGGTGGGGACGACGATCCACGTCGCCTCCAGCCACGAGTTGTGCGCGGGGCCGGTGTCCAGCCTGCCGACATCGCCCTTCTTCCGCCGCCACTTGGTGATAAACAGGATCGTACCGGCGACGATCAGGACGAAGAAGAAGGTCGACATCCAGACGAGAAACATGAAGAGACCGTCGACCTCGTTTGCGATGGTCGAGGCCGAGGATGGCAGCCAGAATGTAGCCGTGGTGTCCATGCACGTTCCTTATGCGTCACATGCGGACGGGTTTTGTTGGACCCTCGTCCGCGTGGCGAAGATGGACCGATTTAGCTTCGCCGGTCAGCCCGGGGTGATGGCGTTTGATCCGGACGGATCGTGTGCGTAACGCCGGGCGAAACTTAGGTTGTCCGAACTCTACAAAAAACAGTTTCCGGCAGTCGTCCCGCCTCCGAGGGGTGGGGGTGGACCGGTCGTCGGTAAACGATTGTCTGTAAACGGTTGCCGGTTACCGGTAGCCGGTACTTGGCACTCGGTTACCGGTGATCGGGTACTGATACCCGATTGCCCCAGACATTCATGTCTGGGATCATCCGACTGTTTACGTGCCCCTGATGGCTCCGCCAGCAGGGATTATCGCAAGTCGAGCATGCGCGTCCGCGTCCGCAAGCGGACACGGGTACATCGATTCTACCGTGATTGCAGAGCATCGCGTCCGCGTCCGCAAGCGGACACGGGTACATCGAGTAAGACGATCATGCCGAGACGTTCTTGCGGCGGCCTTTGTCTTTCAACCAGAGCATGCTGAGGGCGAAGCCGAAGATGACCAGCGTCACCGCGCCGCCGAGTTTCATCACCTGTCCGGCGACGACGACATATCCCTCGGCGTCCGGATCGTAGTGCATGCAATACAGCAGCACACGGTCAATCGTGGTACCGATTTCGCCGTTGGATGCTTCCACGATTCCGAGCCGGAAGTCGCGTTTCTTGTATTCGATCCCGTACAGGTAGCGGGCGATCTTGCCTTCCGGTGACAGGATCTGCACGACAGCCGGGTGCATGAATTCCTTGCGCTTGCTGTCGTAGTAGTATTTGAACCCGACCTGGCTGGTCAACGAATCCAGCGTCGCCTGTTCGGCGGTGTAGAAGGTCCACGGCTGCCCGACTTTCGTGTCGGGAAGCTCACCGTTGAAGCGTTCTTCCGACGCCCGGCTGCGTTGCGGCAGCTCGTGCGGATCGACGCTGACGGTGAGGATTCGGTAGTCCTCGCCGGGGACGAGATCGCTGGCGCGGGTGATGCTGCTGACACCGTTCAGCACCAGGCTGCACAACATCGGGCAGTCGCTGTAGTGAAAGACCAGCACGATCGGCAGGTCGCCCTCGAACTCGCTGCCGAGCGTGACGGTGTCGCCGTCACTGTTGACCACAGGCAGGGTGAGGTCAATGGTGTCGCCGAGGTGTTCGACGACGTCGATCTTCTCCTGGAACGCCGGTTTTTCCTGCAGCACCTGGCCCCGAGCCGCGGCGAACGCCATCAGCACGAAGAAAAGTACCAGGATCAGCTGGATAAGGGGAATGCCGCCCAGCGTCGGGCCGCATCCGCCGACGTTACAGCTTTGGCCATTGGGTTCATCCGGCGTGACATGGTGATCGTTGTTTTCTTGCTTTTCCATGGATTACTTCGACCGGCGCGCGTCCTGCATGCGCTCCTGGTACGCCTCTTCTACCATCAATTCCATCGCGCGGTCAATCGGAATCCGCACGATGCCCTGTGTCGAATCGACCCACTCGTAGGTGTTCAGGTTCCGGGTTGAGCGGGCGCGAATTTCGGCGAGCTTCGGATCGACACGGGAGGAAACCTGCGCAGCAATCACCTCTTCGCTGGTGGCGATGAACAGCTCGTTCAGGAAGACGGTCACCACCGCAATAGCGAGGATCGACGCGATCAGTCCGATGAAGATCGCGCGTCCCCTGGTATCGCTGTGTTCATAGCCCTCACCGCCGGACGGTGGCGTGTGGGCCGATGGGTTCTGGGTTGCTTCACTCATTCAGGGAGCTCGCTGCTGTTGAATTTGTTGCGGGCAAAGTTAGGAACAGCAAACTTTCGCGTCAAGTGCCAACGTACAAAGTTTTTTCACTGCGTGACCCCCGCAATCCAGCCCGGAAGCGGTTTGTAACTGCTTTCGGGGTCGTCTGTTACGTGGTTGGATGCGTGGAAATTGGAGCCGATGTGGAACTTAAGCATTCCTAACTCCCGGAGTCATGGGGTGGGTCTCCTGGGGACGAGAGGTGTGGAGAGTGTGCGGAGAGGAGGCTGGCTCTGGTCATTCTGAACGAAAAGAAGAAGATCCAGCTTTAGGAAAGATGACTCGCGGATGAACCGGTTGAAACGTGGGATCTTCCTCCGCCGCAGACGGACGCGGCGGAGGAATGACGCGTCTGGTTCATTTGCGGTAAAACCCCCGCACGGACTCGGCGGAGGAATGACGTGCTGGCAAAGTTGACCGCAGGAGGCCTGCGTTGCTGTGGTGGCCGCCATGTGTGATGGAAATCAGGCAATCAGGGTTTCGAGCTGGGTGGCGCGGTGGGTCCAGGTGTGTTCGTTGAGCATGCGAGCGCGGGCGGCGTCCCCGATGGCGGCGGAGTCATCGCGGGAGAGCGTGGCCAGTTTGTTCGCGAGTTCCTGGCCATTGGATGCGGTGATGCACTCGCTGCCAGGGGTGAGGAACTGTTCGATGCCGGGCGAGGGTTGGGTGACGATGCAGCCTCCGCAACCGGCGATGATGAACAGGTGTGGCGTGGGGAAATAGCCACCATTATGCAGTTCCGGCCGGCAGAGGCAGAGGGTGGCGGATGGTGTGCCGAAAAACGCGTTGAGGTCGGTGTCGGCGACGGGCCCGTGGTAGTGGACATTGGGCAGCGGTGGGCATTCCTGCTCCCAGCCGTGTCCGCCGAGCACGAACCGTTTGTGGTCAATCGCCTTCGCCGGGCCGAAGAAGAATTCCTGTACGCTGTCGCGGACGGTTTTGTTCAGGTCTCCGTTGTACGCGAGTTGGCACTGGAAACGATCGTCCGGCAGAACGGGACGGTACCGGGTCGGGTCGAGTGCGTGGTAGATGGTTTCGGCGCGTTGGGCACCGAGTTCGAGGTAAGCGTCATTGATCGCCGGACCGCCGCCGTAGGTGAGGATAGCGTCATATTCGGGGATCAGCGCCTTGAACAGGTCATGCGGGCTGTTGTGAATGCTGTGCAGCGTGGCGGGCGGATCGACGTCCCAGAACAGGACCTTGGTGCCGTCCTGCTGGAATTCGAGCAGCTCTTCCTCGAGGAAGACATCGAAGACACCGACTGCGCTGACCTTGATGACAACGTCCACGCCGCGTGCCTGGGTGAGCACCTTGCGGACGCTGTTGAGGGTGGCGGGGTAGATGATCGAACGGGCGTACTCGGGGTCGTCGATGTCACGATTCTTCTGGCGTTCGAAGGCGACGGGTTCGTAAAAACGGACACGGTGGCCATGTTCATGCAACGCACGGATGACGCCCCGGAAGTAGCGTGTCGCGCGATTCCAGTAGGTGGATACGAGACTGGAACCGAAGAATGCGATGTCGAGACCGTTGTTCATGATCGCGGCGAGGGCGGCGGAATCATCAGCCGGAACGCCTTGTTCCTCTCTCAGATCATCGTGTGAATACAGGGGTTGGCACGCCGGTCAGGGTGCTGGTGACAATATGCGGATTGCGGGGTGGGGGCGTTGGCGGATGATCCCTGCTGGCGGAGCCATCAGGGGCACGTACTCAGGGCTTGGGAAGAAAAGACCTGTGTTTGCTGGAAGGGCGGATGATCCCTGCTGGCGGAGCCATCAGGGGCACATGAGAGGGGGACATGGTGGGGGAATGAGCTGCGGTAGCAGAGCTCACGCGGGCATCGTGAGTTGGTCCTGCGGATGAGCCCAGACATGAATGTCTGGGGCATGACAGGAATGTCAGGGGCATGACAGTTGGATATCAGTGAATCAGACGCCGACGAAAAGGCGGAGGAAGAAGCCGACGGGTGCGTTAATCAGGGCGCCGATGATGGACACCTTGGTCAGCATGCCGATCAGCACGACGGCGAGCAGCGCGAATCCGGCGACACGGGTGAACATCTGGTACTGGCGCTCGTATTTGGCGGGGAAGAAGAGGTGGACAAGGCGGCTGCCGTCCAGGGGCGGCACCGGCAGCAGGTTGAACACCGCGAGGACGACGTTAATTACGACGCCGTACAGCAGGATCTGGTAAATCACAGCTCCGCTGCCGCTGAGCGCGGTGGGGTCGGGCATGGCACGCAATCCGAAGCCGAATGCGGCGGCGATGAGGAAGTTGGTTGCCGGACCGACGAGGGCGACGAACAGCATGTCGCGTTTCGGGCTGCGAAAATGGGCCGGGTTGACCGGGACCGGTTTCGCCCAGCCGAAGTGGATCAGGAAGATCATCAACGTGCCGAACAGGTCGAGGTGTTTCAGCGGGTTGAGGGTCAGCCGGCCGAGGCGTTTCGCGGTTGGATCGCCGAGCAGGAACGCAGCGAGGGCGTGCGCGGCTTCGTGGAGTGTCAACCCGAGCAATGCGCCGGGGATGATCATCAGGATACGTGTGAATTCCGGATCGGCCATGGTGAAAGATACGTGTGAAGGGGACGTGAGCGCTGCTTGTCGGGTGTCTCACGGTTGGGTGGGGTCCTGGTTCCCGGAGACGCAATTGAAGCAACAGAAGCCAAGGAGGCAACAGATGCAAAAGACGCAAGGGAGGCAACGGATGTAAAGGATGGTATGGCACGATTGTCGGTAGTTGGGGGAGCGTACTGTGCGTGGATTGTTGTGAACGAATCGAATCTGGCGGGTGTGACTCCTGTGGTCCCTTGATTGTTCGTAGGGCCCCGGACTAAAGTCCGAGGGCGTGTTTGGTAATCGATGTGGCTGTGTTTGCTGGCAAACGCGGACGATCCGAATCATGATTCCAGACGACGGCGGGAGAGTTCCTGGGTCGGATGATCCACGACATAAATGTCGTGGGCATGATCGAAACAAGTAACGTGACCGGTTTTCTGATGTGGTTGTGTTTGTTGGCAAACACGGACGATCCGAATCATGATTCCAGACGACGGCAGGAGAGTTCCTGGGTCGGATGATCCACGACATAAATGTCGTGGGCATGTCAGTTATTTACCTTCAGGACTCAGGACTCAGGACTCAGGACTCAGGACTCAGGACTCAGGACTCAGGACTCAGCGTTCGAGAGACGAACGGCCAAAGACGAGTATCTTTTGCACAGGACCAAACGATGAGCGTGGACGGAACGGCGTTACCGACATGGCTGGTGGTGGATGTGCCGGGTGGCGAGCTGGCGGTGGAAGTGCTGGGCGGAACGTTGATGGAGCTCGGTGCGAAGGGGATGACGCCGGTCGGGGACCGTCTGGTAGCGGCGTGGTCCGGCAAGGTGACGCAAGGACCGTTGCTGGCGGAAATCCGTCGTGTGGTGGCCTCGCTGGCGGAGGATGGGTTGTTGCCGGATGACCGTGTCGAGGCGAAGCTGGTCGAGGACGAGGATTGGGTTGGCCGGTGGCGACGGTCGTTGGGGCCGATCCGTGCCGGGGAGCGGTTCCTCATCATCCCGCCGGGAGTGGAGGCGGACCCAGACCCGGGCGACCGTGTGCTGGCGATTGAACCGCGGATGGCGTTCGGCACTGGCGAGCACGCAACGACGCGGCTGGCGTTGGCGGGGCTGGAAACGTTGCCGGTGGCTGGAGCGCGAGCGTTGGACCTGGGCTGCGGCAACGGGATTTTGAGCATCGCGGCGGCGCTGTTGGGGGCCAAGGAAATCGTCGCGGTGGACTTCGAGGAGGAGTCGGTCGAGGAAACGGCGGAGAACGCTGAGCGGCACGGGGTCGGGGATAACGTTCGGGTAGAGCGCGCGGATGTGCTGGAGTGGACGCCTCCCGAGCCGCCGTATGACCTGTTGATCGCGAACATTTACATCACGCCGATCCTGGCCGGGCTGGACCGTTGGCTGAGCTGGGTGAAGCCCGGTGGATTTACGGTGTTTACCGGGGTCAAGCAGGGAGCGGAAGAAGCGGAACTGCTGGCTGCGCTGGACCGGATGAAGATGAAGGTGCTCCGCTCGGAGGCGCTCGACACGTGGTTTTGTGCGGTTTGTGAGCTGGCTGGCGCTTGACCTCGGGACGTTGTTGCAGTTATACTCAGGGACGATGTATGGCTCCCATGTAAACGTGTGAGGATTGCCTCCCGTACTTTGCCTACCGATGTTGACCTTCCGCCCGGGTTCGGGCGAACGATCGTAGTACGAACATGTATGGTGGAGACTCTCAGATGGGTTTTCTACGTCCGGCAGGAGCGTGGCCGCGTGCGGTATGGACGGTTTCGCTGTTGCTGTTGATGGTATGGGCGTTTTCCGGTTGCGAGGAGAACGGCGTGGAGCCGTCCTCGGTGGACGGTGTGCCACTCGACAGCGGAGTGATTGACTCGGTTTTGGTGCCTGAATTCTGGGTGCTGGGATCGGAAGACTACCGCACGGTGTATCTGTCACTGGGTTTGACCGACGAGGAGCGGGAAGCGATCCTCGACGGCGACCTGTTGCCGCCCTCGGTGTATGTGTGGGTCGGTCCAGCTGGTGTCAGCGAATACGGTAGCGGCTTCCGGCTGTTTGATGATGGCGGAGCGATCGCGAATCAAACGAATGCGGAGTACGCCGATTCGGTGTCCGGTGATTTGATTCCGGGCGACCAGGTGTTCCAGGCGCGGATCAATAGCGGATTCGCAGATGAGGCCGGGGACTTTGTGTTCTACGTCCAGGTCGTTGGTCTGCAGCGGCCAGGTAATGCGACGGACGAAGGGTCGGAGCCGATCCTTGAGGTGACTGTTACTGTTTCCGCCAACGAACCGCCGGTATTCAGCGATCCGAGCTTGCCGGACAGTTTGCACGCCGGATTTGACCTGCAGCAGTGGTCGGTGAATGTCGTTGATCCGAACGAAGCGTCCGGCGACGAAGTCATTGATGTGATGATGGAGCTGAAGGCGGGCGATGTGGTCTACCGTGACTACCTGTTCGCGGAGTTGAACGCGCCGGTGTGGACGTTCACGGCGGATTCTACGTTCGCTGCAGGGCTGGAAACGGCGGAGTACACGATGTCGTTCACGGCATCTGACCAGTTCGAGCAAGTGACCGATCCGCCATTCGAACACACGGTCTGGATCGAAAACAGCGCGCCGGAACTGTTGTCGCTTTCCGCGCCGGACACGGCGTACCAGCCTGGGCCGGACGATCCGCCGAACGTGTACGCTTTCGAGCTGAACGTGGAAGACCGTCAGGGCCAGGGCGACATCGAGGAAGTGTACTACGAGGTGACCGATCCGACGGGCGACACCTATGGCAACCCGGCGTTTGTCTTCCGTGATGATGGTGAGGATCCGGACCCGGTGGCGGGCGACCGGATCTGGAGTCACGGCTTCATTGTGACGAACACGGTGTCCAATTTCGGCACGTACACGTTCACGTTTTACGCCCGTGACCGTGCGGGGAATGTGTCCGATCCGATCGAGCATGAACTTGAACTGATTTCCAGCTCGGAGCCGCAGCCATGACGAGACTTTTCCGGGCCATTGCGGTACTGGCCGTAAGCGTGCTGCTTGCGACGGTAGGATTAGCCGAACATCCGCGCAAGGCGGTGACGTTCCGTTTCGCCAGTGAGGCGACACGGGTGGCGCCGTTCGGGATTGCCGGGCAGACGGACGGGATACCATCCAACTCGGTGATCGACCTCGATCTCGCGCCGCCGTACCTGTGGCTGGCGACGGGTTCGGGGCTGGGCCGGTTCAAGCCGTCCTTCGGGGCGGACAGTCCGGCGGACGGCGAGTGGTTTGTCGCGACGCACGAAGATGAAGGGTTTGGCCGGGGCGGTGTCAGCGCGGCGACGTCCACGGTGACGTCGTGGGGTGACACGGTGATCTGGTCGGCGACGGCGTTTGATTCGCTGGCGGCGGGTGAAAACCTGGCGACCGGTGGCGGTGTCGGCTTCAGCCTTGATCACGGCGAAACGTGGACGTGGATGCCGCAGCCGGTAGATCAGCTCACGGATACGCTGGACAACATGTCACCGACGGTGACGCCGATCCAGAACGTGACGTATGACATCGGCGTGCTGCAGGACCGTGTCTGGATCACGAGCTGGGGTGGCGGAATCCGGTACTTCGACATGTTCGAGGGGATGGGTGACGAAGATCCGGCCGATCTTGACTGGGTCAATCAGCCGCCGGACACGTTGTCGTTCGACGTGCTGGCGCACAACAACCATCGTGGCTTCAGCGTCGCCACAATGCCTCAGGACAGTCTGCTTTGGGTGGGCACGGCGGATGGGATCAACCTCAGCCGGGATAACGGGGAAACGTGGCAGAATTTCAGCCATTCCGGTGTGGATGAGGCGACCCCGAACGGCAATTTCGTGCCGGCGCTAGGTGCGCAGGTGCTGGACGATGGCCGTCACCTGCTCTGGGCCGGTTGCTGGGTGGTTGACTCGGACGATGGCGAGTTTTACGGCGTCAGCGTGACGGATAACGAAGGGATCACGTGGCGGCGGGTGCTCGGCGGGCCGAATGATCCGATCCGGGTACACAACTTCGCGTTCCAGGATTCCATCGTCTATGCCGCGACCGAATACGGGTTGTACAAGTCGGCGGATTTCGGTGAAACGTGGGGTGTGTTCCCGAAGCCGGTCGACCTGATGAACGGCGAACGCTGGTTTGACGAAGAGGTGTACGCCGCGGCCTCCGGGCTGGACCGGCTCTGGGTCGGCGGGCCGGAAGGGCTGGGTATCAGCGACACGGGCGGGAATGCGTGGTCGATCGAGCGCACGAACGCCGAGTTGAGTGCCGAGGATGATACCTACGCGTTCCCGAACCCGTTCTCGCCGGAACGCTTTCCCGTGGTGCGGATGCGGTACACAATGCCAACATCGGGGAGTGTGACGGTCGAGATCTACGATTTCGCGCTGGAATTGCTGGTGCGCACGATGAGCGATGAGTACCGTGCCGCTGGCGAACACACGGAGGTGTGGGACGGACGAGATCCCAACGGTGGCGAAATCGCAAACGGGGTGTACTTCTACCGCATTGAAGGTGGCGGTGAGGAGCGTTGGGGCAAGATTCTGGTGATGGATTGAGGGGCGATCTGATGATGAACATGAAACGATCCAGCGTTCTCGCGACCGTCACCGGGGTTGAGTGTGTTACGGATACGGTATCGCGTGAGAGTGAACAGGGGACACTTTGTCCCCAAAGTGTCGCCCGAAGGTGCGGTAAGACGGGGACACGTAACGGAGTAAGTGTCCCCGGCGCGGGGGTGTCGGATCCGCGTCTGCAAGTTTTTGACACGGGCACGGGTCTGTTGATGGTTGTCGTGATGCTGGTGTTGCTGGCGGCGACGCCGGCGAAGGCGCAGGAGGGTTACGCCGGCCAGGCGGGCGCATTCCTGCGGATGGGTTCCGGTGCTGCGGCGGTTGCGATGGGTGATGCCGGTGTCGCGCGTGCGATGGGTGCGGAACAGTCGCATTACAACGCGGCGGGGTTGCCGTACGCGCCCGCGAACGATGTTTATGTTGGCTACCACGTTTTGAGTCTTGACCGGTCGCTGGCGCATGTCGGTGTATTGTTGCAGGTGCCGGAGATATCCTTCTGGAAGGACCCGATCCGTCCGGTGGCGTTGTTCGAAGAAGAAGGCAAAGCGCCGAGGTTGATCGACGAAACCGACTTGCCGCCGACACGCAAGCGTGAGATTATTGACGTGGACGACTATCTCGAGCCATTGGCGGATGCGATCCTGACGCTGGCGCATTCGGAACTGGACGAGATTCCGTCGCTGGAACTCAACGGCCGCACGGTGCAGCCGGGTGTGCTGGAACGGGTGCTGACGCAGATGGCGGCGGTTGCGCGTCAGGAGAATCTGACGACACCGGACCAGGTCCTTGCGCGGATGCAGACCAGCTACAAACGGATTCAGTCGAAACCGGCGGCGGTGTCGTTGAACTGGACGCACGCCGGGACGAAGGACATTGAGGGCCGGAACCTGAACGGGCAACTCTACGACACGTTCGGCTTCTACGAGAACCGATTCTCGTTCTCCTTCGGGTTGCGTCTGCATCGTATGGTCAGCGCCGGGGTTACGGTCGGTGTGTTGTATGCGACGGTGCCGGAATTGATGGACGATGGCAGCGCGTTAACCTCGACAACGTTTGGCGCGGACGCCGGTTTGCAACTGCGGCCCTTCGCCGAGCGTGAACTGCCGTACGGGCTGGAAACGTTCACGGTTGGTCTCGCCGGGTATGATATCGGCGGAAAGAATTCGTGGAACACGACCGGCTACTGGGAACAGGGCACGACGAAGACTGATGAGTTCCCGGATCGGTACCGGGCAGGGTTTGCGTACGCGCCGGTGAACGGTGTGACGTTCGCGGCGGATCTGGAGACGGATCTCGATGCGGTTTCGCGTGTCAAGGCGGGCGCGGAAGTGTACGTGATTGGCTCGGAACGGTTTGACGCGCCGAACGGCGGGCCGTTCGACGGCGAGATGACGCGTGATGTGCCGACTCAGCCGGCGTTGATTCTGCGCGCCGGGATGGATGATGACAGCCCGACATTCGGCCTCGGCCTGGTGTTGCATGTGATGGGGCTCGGATTGACGCGGCTGGATTACGCGTATGTTGTGGAAGAGGTAAGCCCGGAACCGACGCAGGTGCTGACCTGGCGGTTCCGGTTTGCGATTTGATGACAGGCCCGTGTTTGCTTGCAGGCGCGGTTGATCCACGACATGAATGTCGTGGGCATGTAACGGACAGATTATGATCCCGGGCGTGATTGTCCGGGGTATGAACAGGGTTACCGTACGTTCGGTATAGAGAGAAACGATGAAGAACATCTTCGCAGCAACAGCACTGGTACTGATCGCTTCGGCGGCATTTGCGACGCCGGGGTCAACGTGGCTCGAACTCGGTCCGGGTGCGCGGTCGTCCGCGTTGGCCGAAACCATGACCGCTTCCGCCACTGGCGCGACAGCGAATTATTGGAATCCGGCTGGTGTCGGCATGTACGGCAACTCGATCGAGGCGATGTACGCGGACTCGTGGGTCGAAGGCGCGTCGATTCAGTACGCGGCAGGCGCATTCGAGATCGGACGGATCGGGTTCGGTGTCAGCGCGCATTATGTCGGGGTCGGCGATCTGGAGTTGCGTGACCGGCCATCGGCGAGCCCGATTGGCACCTACGATGCCCGCAACACGGCGTTGGGACTGAGCCTGGCGTACGAGGTGGCGTGGGGTGTGCGGGTCGGCGCGGGTGTGCGTTACTTGAACGAACAGATCTACGTGTACGACGCGAACGGCTGGGCGGCAGACTTCGGGCTGCTGCGGCATGATCTGTTCGATCACAAGCTGGATGTCGGCGCAGCGGTGCGGCATATCGGCGACATGGGCGCGTTGCGGCGTGAAAGCGAAGAGCTGCCGACGACGGTCGCCGCCGGAGTTCGCTACAAGCCCGGGATCTTCGGCGAGTTCAAGCCGGCGTTGCTCGCGGATGTCAGCAAGGTCAGCGGGTACGATGTGAATCTGCATGTCGCGGCGGAAGTGAACGTGCTGGGCTACATTGATCTGCGTGCGGGGTATGTCAGCGGGTACGAAGGACGTGGCCTCAGTGGTGGATTCGGCGTGACCTACAAGGGCATCCGTTTCGACTTCGCGTATGTGCCGTATCAGAACGATCTCGGTACGGAGACGCGGTACAGTGTCGGCGGGGAGTGGTAAGGAGTTGTGCCCGTGTCCGTTGGTACAATTGACGCGCGGATGATGATGTTTGCCCCGACCAGCTTGCTGGTCGGGTTCATCGGAATGGAAATGAACCGGGGACATCTCACTGAGGTGTCCCCGGTATTGTTTGAGTGCGGATGAGCCCAGACATGAATGCCTGGGGCATGAGAGAAGGGGACACTTTGTCCCCAAAGTGTCCCCGGGCTTGCGGTGAATCTGGGGGACACGTAGCGGAGTACGTGTCCCCCGAACATTTTATTTGAGCACAGTGATACGTTGCGTGGCGACATGGTTCGGTGTTGACGCGCGGACGAGATAGATCCCGCTGGACAAACCGGCCGCGTCGAACGACAGGCGGTGTGTGCCGGGTGTGTAGACACCGTCCGCGACGGTCGCAACCTGTTGGCCGAGGGTGTTGAAGACGGCGACATGCACCGTTCCCGGTGTGGGCAGGGACAAGTTCAGCGTGGTCGCCGCGTTGAACGGGTTCGGGTACGCCGGCAGCAGTTCGAAGCTGCGTGCGAGTTGCGGATCCTGTTCATGGACGCCGGTGGTGACGCTGGAGATACGTTCGAAGGTGCCGTTGTTGAACAGCGGATCGGGATCGTTGGGTGAACCGGATTTGATGGTGACAATCTCGCCCCAGTCCGGCGCGAACCAGGTGTAGGACACGTTCACCGAGATCTCGCCGGAGGGATAGGTTGTGGTGGTGTTGTTGCGGCGCATGCGGAGGACGTCATAGGTGCCGTTCACGTCCGTCAGGGTGCCCCAGGCGTCAATGGAATAATGGGACGAATCGACCGTTGTTTCGTCATTGTAGATGGAGGTGCTGACGTAATCCCAAGCGTCGAGATAATACACCGGGCAAGTGACGAGGAAGCCTTCCGATTCGGTGGCGACGGCGATCACGTTGCCTCCGCCGAGGTCATAGGCCGCGCCCACGACATGGTTGGTGGTCGCGGTGGTGTGGAAGTATCTGAATTGTTGCTGGTCCTGAATCAGTGGGCCGATCCAGACATTGTTGGCGGACGGGAATTCCCCGGCACCAGCATGGCCGGCGGGATCATCCCAGGCTTCGGTCCAGGTTACCGGCGTCGGCGAGGCGGAAAAATCCCAGGTCTGGTCGGGTCCGCCCGCAGTCATCTGGTTGTCGTTCGGCCCAATCTCGCGGGTCAGTTCGGTGTACGGATGGATGGCAAAATCATCCATGGTCAGGGTGATTTGCGCAATTCCAGCTGTGGTCAGCAACAGAACGGACAGCAGCACTCCCCAGGCACGAATGGTCATCGTAACAGTCCCCTCCAAAGGTCGTCGACGGCGCGTCCCCACGGCAGTCTTGTCGTATGTTCGTATGTTTGTTGAAACCTCCCCGAAACGAACATTGGAATCTGGCGATACCGGGCGAGAACCGCAAGATTGCGAGAATATTTTTTGTGTTTGCGGGGATGTTGTGACTCTCTGCACGAAGAGCAACAAATCAAGGGTAACTTCATCGAAAGAGCAGAATGGATAGACGTGCAGTTCAGACCAACGTGGAAGCATGATGGAACGGATCTACCTGCTGTGGTGGGCATTGCTGATCGGCTCGGGACTGACCGGGCTGCTGCTGGCGGTGTTTGATCTGAAGGGCAACGGCAAGCTGACGCAGAAAGGAATCGCCTCGCTGGCGAGTGTGTTGCTGGCGTTGGCGGCGCTATGGGCATGCCCGGCGATGGTATTGTTCGAGTATGACGGGATGACGTGCAGCGAAGCGCGTTACGGGCTGTCGTGGATGCTGCTTGCGGCGGCGGCGAGTACGTTGGTGCTGGCCTTTCGCGCGAAACCTGCGAAGCGGGCGCAGGAGTACTTGAAACACAAAAGCGGTCCGGAATCGCACACTCCGTGAAACCGGTCTCTCGGGGCTGGATCTGTAAACGGACACCGGTTTTTCCTACCTTCACTCCTCACAGGATTGCTGAATCAGCGGGGACACTTTGGGGACAAAGTGTCCCCGTTGCTACATGCCGTGAACGCGGCAGTGGTTTCAGACACTAAAACGATTCAGATAGAGAAGACTTCAGGGGAGTGAAGAAACGATGGCCAAGTACAAGATCGCCTGGTTGCCGGGTGACGGTGTGGGCAACGACGTGATGGAATGTGCGCGGAAGGTGTTGGACGCGCTTCAGTTTGATGCGGAATACCTGCACGGCGACATCGGCTGGGAATTCTGGAAGCATGAAGGGGAAGCGTTGCCGCAGCGCACGCTTGACCTGTTGCCGCAGACTGATTGCGCGTTGTTCGGCGCGATCACCAGCAAGCCGCGTGACGAAGCGGCTGAAGAGCTCGATCCGGAGCTGCAGGGCAAGGGCCTGGTCTACACCAGCCCGATCGTGCGTCTGCGTCAGACGTTGAACCTGCACACCAATCTGCGTCCGTGCAAGGCGTACGAGAACAACCCGTTGAATTACAAGGAAGGCATCGACCTGGCCATCTTCCGTGAAAACACGGAAGGGCTGTATGTCGGCGTCGAATTCCACCCGGTGCCGCATTCGTTGTGGGATGAGATGGCGAAGCATCAGCCGAAGGCGAAGCGTTTCCAGGGCTACGAAGAGAACGATGTTGCGATGAGCTGCCGCGTGATGACGCGTGCCGGCTGCAAGAATATCGTGACGCAGGCGTTCGAGTACGCGAAGAAGTTCGGTTACAAGACGGTGACCGTGGTCGACAAGCCGAATGTGCTGCGTGAGACCGGTGGCCTGATGATCCGCACCGCGCGTGAGGTGGCGAAGAACTACCCGGGCATCGAGCTGTGGGAGACGAACATCGACGCGCAGTGCATGTGGCTGCTGAAGAATCCGATGGATTACGGTGTGATGGTCGCGGAGAACATGTTCGGCGACATCATCAGCGACCTCGCGGCGCAGTTGGTCGGTGGTCTTGGCTTCGCGGCGAGCGGCAACATCGGCGACAACTACGCGGTGTTTGAGCCGACGCACGGTTCCGCGCCGAAGTACGAAGGCCAGTACAAGGTCAACCCGATGGCGATGCTGCTGACGACCAAGATGATGCTCGACTGGCTCGGCGAAGTGGAGCTCGGGACGAAGCTGGAGCAGGGCATCGCGAAGACGATCGCCGACGCGAAGGTGCGCACGTACGATATGGGCGGCAGCGCCACGTCGTTGGAAGTGACCGATGAAGTGATTCGGAACTTTCAGTCCTGAGTCTTGAGTCCTGAGTCTTGAGAAAAGGACAACAGACCAAAGACAACAATCGCTTGAGATCCTGCAGCAGGTTCAGGATCTCAGACACACGGCCTGCGGACTGCGGGCTACGGTCTGCTGGCTGCGGATGACCCGCGTTGGCGGAGCCAACACGGGCAAGAATGATGGCTGCGGGCTACGGTCTGCGGGAACAGAGATGATAAAGCCGCGCTGGAGATGGATCCGGCGCGGTTTTTTTGTGGGTTGGCTTGCAGGTGTTCTGTGTCGAAAGGGCGGTTCGTGAGCAGATGCTGTCAGCACGTTGTACACCCCCTGCCAAGACTCCGGATACCACACCGGGCCAGATAGACCTCTCTTTTTCACAGAAATCCAATCCGAACCCAGTTCGGAATGAATCGTATCCAGACTGGAAACAGTGGGTTGGAAGTTTGTGCTGGAAGGGTAAAAGCTTACAGTTAGGGTCTCCGAATTTTTCAACAAAATGACAACTCAATGATGTATTAGGGTTTCCTAATTTGCATGTTTTCGTTGCACTGCGCAGCCGTGCCCATGGGAGGTGGGAATTTTGCGGTTGTGCGAAACCCCCCAGTAGTTATGGACGAAAGGGATTTGTGATGAAGAGACGATTTGCTGCTGTATCCCTGCTGACACTCGCACTGGCCGCATCCTCATTTGCGATGGACCGAATGGAGAAGGACGCGATCCGTCAGCGCGCAATGGAAGAAGCTCGCATGGGTTATCAGGCCCAGTCTGAGGGTAGCCGGACGATTGATTCAATTGTTCCGATGGATGACGCGACGATTCTGGTGGTGATCAACACGCCGCTGAACTCGTGGCAATTGAGCGATCAGGTCCACGCGGTGTTTGAATCGTTGTACATGGACGTGGCGTACTGGGACGCAGCGATTGATGGTCCGTTCGACACGGATTATCTGACGATGTATGACTGGGACGCAGTGATGTTGTTTGCTGACGATACCGGTGAATTTCCGACGCGTGCGTATGATGGCGGTGCGTGGAGCCAGTACGTGATCGATGGTGGCAACCTGTTCTATTCGGACCAGGACTATTTCTGGGCGAACAATGAGGTTTCGGAACCGGTATTCAGTGCTGGCGACTTCGCGTATGATGCGTTCGGGATTGAATCCGGCCTGAACGACGCGCATTTCACCAGCGAAAATTACTTTGGTCAGTACCTGGATCCGATGTCCGGTGAATTCTTTATGCAGCCGTTCTACGTGAACGAGCAGCAGGCGTTTAATTGGGAAGATGCTGCGTATCCTGTCGTGGAGGCGACACAGATTTTCTTCAACGGCGACAATTACGATGCTACCGGTCACATGTACGAGAACCAGTTTGGCGGCAAGATTGCGTACACGGCGTTCAACGCGGTGGCGTCGGCTGAGCTGATCGACAACCAGTGGGAAATGACGCATGGCTTCGTGATGCTGGTCGAGAACGCGGTGAACTATTTCATGCAGCCGGACGAAGCGACGTTGGCCCTGATGCCGGCGGATCCGTTCCTGCCGGCGGAAGGTGGGGATCTGACCTACGACGTCCGTTTCATCAACAACACGGCGAACAGTTACCCGGCTGTCAGCTTCTGGACCACGGTGACGCTGCCGAACGGGAATATGACGGGCGCGTTGAGCCATGTCTATTTCAACGTGACGCCGAACATGAACACCGGCCTTTCACTTCAGCAGCAGATGGTTCCGCCGATGGCGCCGGAGGGGCAGTACACCTTCCACGCGCATGTCGGGATGTTCCCGATGGCGCTTGTGAACGACTCGTTCCAGTTCTTCAAGGAGGCGCCGTTGACCGGTTCCGGCAGTGGTGAGTACAACGAAGCCGACTGGATGCTGAACAACGCGCAACAGATCGCGGCGGATGCGCCGGCGGCTGGTACGTTGCCGGGCGAATTTGCGCTGAACGCGGCGTATCCGAACCCGTTCAATCCGACGACGACGGTGAGTGTGTCGTTGCCGGAAGCCGCAGACCTGACGGTCGCGGTGTACAACACCATCGGCCAGCAGGTTGCGGAACTGGCGCAGGGCCGTGTCGCGGCTGGGACGCATGCGTACACGTTTGACGCGTCGGCGTTGAGCAGTGGTGTGTATTTTGTCCACGCGACGGTGCCGGGCCAGTTGAACGCGATGCAGAAGGTTGTTTTGATGAAGTAAACGATCACGGTCGTACCGGCGCTTTCCGGGGGGGGAAGCGCGGGTTGCGGCTGAGTTGATTCGATCTGCCGGAGGGTGTGTCCGGAGGGGGATACCCGGCGCACGGAAGGCGGGTTGGGAAGATGTTGCGAAGGGACACGTGGCGGAGCGCGTGTCCCTTTGTTTTTGTGGGGGCGAAGGGGACACCTGTCGGCGCAGATCGGTTCGTCGAGCTGATTCTTCAGCGTGGGTGTTTCGGGTACCTCATCTACGGTTAGCAACGGTTTGTGCCGCCAGATGTCCCCGGGTCAAGCCGTTCACTTGTCCCCGCCGCGTGTTGAGCGGGTGGATGAGCCCAGACATGAATGTCTGGGGCAGGATGGGGTGTGGAACGTGCGGATGAGCCCAGTTGGCGGAGCCATCAGGGGCACGTGGTCCTCGCCTCTCTGAGAGTTTCGTGTTTCCGGTCACACTCAGCAAGTTTGGCGCACCTAACTTCCATGGATCACAGATGGTTTGGTATGTGGGGGCTGGTTTCAGGATTTGGACCGGGAATCATATCGGACAGAGCAAATCAGCCGTAAATACGGCACAAAGAGTGGAGGCGGGGATTGTGGTTGGTCCAGCGGGCTGGTTGCGATTTCTGTCAGGCGAAGGAGTGAGGACGATGAAGAAGTACACTGTTGCAATCATGGTTGTTCTCTTGCTGACGGTGTCGGCGTCGGCACAGTTGACGTCAATGTGGGAACGTCAGACGGATGGGCCGTATTCGGCTGAGCAGTTTGAGGGTACGTGCCCGGACGGTGAGGGTGGAATTATTGCGGTCGGGAAGCAATGGAATACGGACACGGATAATTTTGATGCGGTTTATGCCCGATTCAATGCGCAGGGTGAGCTTTTGTGGCGCAATGTGCACAGTGGAGGGGAGATGTACAGCCGTCAGTTTGAAGACGTTGCCCCGGTCAACTATTATAACGATTATTTCATTGCTGTCGGGTCGACTACGATCGGTTCGGATACGCATTTTTTGATTACGGCGTTTAATCATGACGGTCAGTTATCCTCCTCCGCCGGTTGGGATTTTGCTGGTGGCGGCTGGTTGCATGATATCAGGTGGACTCTCTGGGGCTTGATTGCGTGCGGAACGACTGAGCTGGACAATGATCAGCAGCAGGGCATCATCATGCGGATCAACAATCCGCTGGATATTGGTTGGTGGCAGACGTACGGCACCTATGAGCGCAATTTCCTCGATGCCATTGAAGCCGCCGGAAGTGGGTACATTGCGACGGGTTGGGGTTGGAGTGGTGATGATCGTGCTCCGTGGATTCTTCGAGTTGATCTTAGCGGCGATGTCGAATGGAGCAACTACTATCCGGCTTATGACGGTGCCTATCCGGAGAGTCTGATCCAGACTTATGGGGCGGACTACATGATCGCAGGTTATTCGGTGATAAGTGGCAACAGTCAATACTTTGTGATGCGCTTTGATCCCGATGGCAATGAAGTCTGGTGGAACGAGTACGGCGCGGTTGATGGCAATGAACACGGCAAGTGGATTGGGAAGACATCCCAGAGCGGTTACTGGGTGATCGGCGATGGATTCAGCAACCAGACCATTGACCGTGACATGTGGGCGATCCGCATCAACGACAATGGTGCCGTGCTGGACAGCCAGATCTTTGCGCGTGCCGGTTATCAGAACGTCTGGGGAGGCACGACGTTTGAGGATTCGGATATCGTCGTCGTCGGCTACCAGGAGGCGAACAGCCCGGGCAATGACAAGTGCTGGGTCGAGCGGTTGACACCGACACAGGATCTCGAAGTGTATATTACTCCGATCGCTCCGCCGATTGTGATCCCGTACCCTGGTGGCACCTTTCAGTACAAGGCGCGTGGTGTGAACAACACCAACAGCCCGATGCAGGTCGAGGCGTGGATGCAGATCGAGCACCTCGACTCGGATTTCAGTGTGACGGTGCGTGTGTTTGAAAACGTGAATCTGCCGGCGAACTCGGACATTCAAGCCCTGTTGTACCAGACCGTTCCGTTGGAGGCACCTCAGGGTGAATTCCGCATGAAGTTGCTTGTCGGCGATCACCCGTGGGT
Organism: bacterium; assembly: GCA_020444425.1. GTDB lineage: Bacteria > Electryoneota > Electryoneia > Electryoneales > Electryoneaceae > BMS3BBIN04. The sequence continues at coordinate 31,115 of JAHLLB010000029.1, forward strand.
GGTGCAGGCGAGTGACTGGTTCACGTTCACCAAGGTCGGGCCGACGCTGGCGACGGGTACGGTGAACGGCTCGGTGTTCGAGCGGTCGGAACTGTGGCCGTCCACGGGTAGTTTCGGTGCGGATGCTGAGGCGGTTGTTTCGGTGAACGACAGCAACCTGCCGGGCGAGTTTGCGCTGGGTGCGGCGTATCCGAACCCGTTTAACCCGACGACAACGGTGAGTGTGTCGTTGCCGGAAGCGTCCGATCTGACAGTTGCTGTGTACAACACCATCGGCCAGCAGGTTGCGGAACTGGCGCAGGGTCGTGTCGCGGCTGGGACGCACGCGTACACGTTTGACGCGTCGGCGTTGAGCAGTGGCGTGTACTTTGTTCGCGCGACGGTACCGGGCCAGTTGAACGCGATGCAGAAGGTGGTTTTGATGAAGTAACGGATAGAAACAGATAGTAAAAGATAGTAACAGACAGTAAGAGATTCAGCGGGGACACTTTGGGGACAAAGTGTCCCCGCTTTTTCGAGTGCCACAGGTGGCCGCGGTCGTGTGGTCGAGGGTGAGGTTAAGCCCTGCTGGCGGAGCCATCAGGGGCACGTGTTTGTGGTAGTGGATGATCCCTGCTGGCAGAGCCATCAGGGGCACAATGCTGGCGGAGCCATCAGGGGCACGTGATTGTGGTAGTGGATGAACCCTGCTGGCGGAGCCATCGGGGGCACAATGTTGTCGGCCGCCAGATGTTCCCGTGCGACACAGTCCTCTCGACGGGAGGGTGTCTGTTTTGTATCTTTCGAGTTACGCGAAATCAGGTTGCAGTGTCTTCTGCCCACAACTTCCGTCAGCATCACGAAAAGGACAGCCCCCATGCCCGGCACACCACCCACAACGGTTGAGATTCCCCGGACCTCGCTGGCCGAGGTGCAACGTGGCGATGTGTTGGCGCAGTCGATCTATCATGATGGCCGCACGTTGTTCGCGCCGGGGCGTGTGCTGACAGACAATGACATTCAGGAGTTGAAGCGGCTGAAGGTTGAGGCGGTGGCAATTCGGGAGCGGGACGCGAAGCCAGTCGGCGACAAGGTTCAGACGGATCCGTTGAACAAAGAGATGCGGGCGCAGGCGATCAATACCGTGCGCCGTGTGTATGAGGATTTCCACAATCTCGACCGTCAGCACGGGCGCGAGATTCATTCCCTCGGCTTGCGCTTGTGTGACGAAGTCAAGCAGGCGACGAGGCTTGGCGTTGCGGTTCATGATCTGCGTGATCACAGCAACTACACGTACCAGCACAGCGTCAATGTGACGGCGATTTCGCTGGCGATTGGCATCCGGCTGGGGTTGACTCGGGAGGAGCTGAACCTGTTGACCGTCGGCGGATTGCTGCATGACATCGGCAAGATGAAAATTCCGCCTCAGATCCTGGAGAAGAACGGGAAGTTGAGCAACCAGGAGCTGATGATTGTACGCAAGCATCCTGTCTGGGGCTGGGAGCTGCTGAAGGAGTGCACCGATTTCGATCCGGTGGTGTGGGCGATCGCGCGTCAGCATCATGAGACCATGGATGGACGTGGCTATCCCGACAAGTTGATGGGGTGGCAGATTCACGCTTTGTCGAAGATCGTGACCGTGGTCGACATGTGGGACGCCCTGCGTAGCGAACGCCCGTACAAACCGGCGTGGCATCCGGATCAAACGCTCGCGTTCATCAATTCCCCGCAGATGACAGGCAAGCTCGACCCGCAGGTGCTGGAAATTTTCAACCAGTTGATCGTGCCCTATCCTATTGGATCGCGGGTAATGGTCACCGGTGGACGGACAGGGCGTGTTGTCGGTTTGAATTTCGGGAGTTACTCACGACCGATTCTGCGTCTCGATGCGGGAGGATCGTTCATGGATCTGACCGATCACAAGGGGCTGGAGGTCATCGAAACGCTGGAATTGGCGGCGTAGCAGGGGGTGTTTGATCAAGCCCGAGTGGAAGGGTTGGTCAGAGATTGTGGGAAAGAAGAGTGGCCGTGTCTTGAACCAGACACGGCCACGTTCTGTTTATCCGAGTTTGGTGTATCCGCGTTTGCAAGCAAACACGGGCACGTGCTCTTATGGCCACGTTTTCCGCTGGAATGTAACGATCCTGGCCGATTGTTCTATTTCATCAGCACGACTTTCTGGACGGCGTTGAGTTGTCCGGGGACGGTTGCGTGGACGAAGTAGATGCCGCTGGACAGGGCTGACGCGTCGAAGGTGAAGGCGTGCGTGCCGGCGGCGGTGCGGCCATTGGTCAATTCGGCGACCTGCTGGCCGAGCGTGTTGACGACGGTGACGCTGAGGTCAGCCGCTTCCGGCAGCGCGACGGAGATCGTTGTCGTCGGGTTGAACGGGTTCGGGTAGGCGGCGTGCAGCGCGTAGGCGTTCGGCAGATTATCCGTGTTGCTGTTCAGGTTCGCAGTGGAAACCGCACCGTTTGCGGCTGCCCAGTCGGCGAGGTCAAAGTCGCCGTTGAAGGCGTTCGGGTCACCTTCCTTGACGAAGACAAATTGTTCCTGCAGGATCGGGAAGCCAGAGAGCGGGCGCCCAACGTACCCGTTGACGAGGTAGTCGCCAGCCGGGGCGTTCGCAGGAACGGACAACACGCGATTGTACCAGTGGAGATCACCCCACGCGGGCAGATTGAACTGTTCGACCTCGATTTGGACATATTCCTGCCCGTTCGGCAGCTTGACTTCCAGCCAGAAGGACAGGTTTGCGAAGGGCGAAGCAACGCTCGAGACCAGGGAAGCATCGTAAAAGAGGTCGCCGCCTTGTTCCGGGACAGTCGTTGTCTGCGGACTCAGGGTCAGTGTTACCGGCTGTTCATCGACAACGATCATGACATCATCGATCGCCCACCGGTCACCCTCGTTGTGAGCATCGAAAGCAAAGCCGATCTGGAACAAACGGTGACCGGTCAGCTCGCTGGTCAGATCGAAGTGCTGCAGGTTATCCTGCCCCCTTTCATAGGATTGGATAACGTGCCAGGTTTCGCCGCCGTCAGTTGAATACTGCACTTCGCATTGTAGAGCATCGGCAAGCAGAAGATGTTGATCGAAAGCGAGTTCGACGTGCGCGGCGCTGGTTTTCGGGATGGTCGGCGTAACCAGCCGTCCGCGCCATTCATCGGTTGGCAATCCGAAATAGTCGCTCACTCGCCCGATCAGCATGCATTTCGTGGAGAACCGGCTCGGTATGCGGCCGCTGGTCCAGGTGAACGTCGCCGTTGTGTTCTGCACCCGCCAGGTTGAGGGCCGGCCCTGATCGAAATCTTCGATCAATGCGATCTGGTCCACATCCGGCCAGAAGGCGGTTGCGGGATAGGATGGTTTGCTGTCTGGATCCTGCGGGTTGGCGGTGACGGTGTAGTCATGTGTGATGTGGTCTGTAAGTTGATCTGCGTATGTCGTTCCGTTGACTGTTGCAAGGACAACGTTGTCGCGCTTGATTTGATAGGCGTCCGCGTTGAGGTCGGTCCAGCTGAGGGAGACGAGACCGTCGCGGTCCACAGTTTTCGTGAGATTGAATCCGACCTGGTAGTCCGGGTTTCTCCACATGAATACGCTAAAGTTCCCGCTATAATCGTTGACAATCGCGACCACATCGTCGTCCCCATCACCATCAAAATCGCCGTGATGGAAAGACCACCAAATACTCTGCCATTCCCCGGCGAGCCTCTGGTCACTGAACTGATCGCCGCCCTGGTATTGAGCCCAGCCCAGCCTTTTCATCGAAGTTGAAGCGTAGATCAAGTCGGTGTCGCCGTCCAGATCCAGATCTGTCATGGTAAGTGCGCGAACATACACGTTTTGTGCAAGGGTCCGTGATACGAACGCCGAATTGATATAGGCGTAGAGGTAGACGTCGTCGCTATCCTCGATGACAATTTCGTCCCGGCCATCGTTGTTGATGTCTGCCAGTTGAACAATCTCCGGGTTTGAGTCGTGGAATCGTTCGCCCAGTGTAAACGTGTTGCCGCCCTGATTTTCGGCAAAATACACCCCGGTGCTACCCAGATTCATTTCGAGGATGAGGTCGTTGTCACCGTCAAGATCGAGATCGGTGATTTTTCCCTCGAGACAGAAGGTGGCACCAAAGTCGAGCAGATGATCGTCAAATTCGCCCATTCCATCGTTCTGAAACCACTTTGCGCCGCCAGCATAGGGCGTCAGGATATCAGGTGAACCGTCCTGATCGATGTCGCCAACCGTCAGGAAAGCATGAAGGTTGGAGAAGGTTTCAAGGAGGACGGGAGTGAACTGATTGTTGCCATCGTTGAAATAGACGTAGAGGGCATAACCAGGAAAGTCGTTGGTCGTGACGGCAAGATCGATAGCACCATCTGAATCAAAATCGGCAGGAGCTATCCTTCGTAGAGTACCTAATCCCGTTAACAGAACGGTTGAAGTGAAGTTTCCCGTTCCGTCATTCGTGAACAGGGTGATGGATTCGCTGGTACCCCCGCCCGTGAGCAGGTCAAGGTCGCCGTCACCGTCAAAATCAACTGGTGGGATCATGAATTCGTTGTTCTCAACTCCGCTGATTACTTCAACGGGCCAATCTTCATCGGCGTGGGAAATGGTGGCGGCAAGCAAAAGCAGGAGAAAGACGAGCAGGTAACGCATGATAGCCCCCTTACTGATAATGGCAATTGGATGTAAACCAAGAACTCCGTCATAATTGTATTGACGGTAAAAAACCTCTCCCATGTAACGTAGCTGCCGGGAGAGGTTTATTCAAGAAATGCTTGCAGTCTTCAAAAAAATACGGCTCACGAGTATGCTACTTCATCAGCACGACTTTCTGGACGGCGTTGAGCTGGCCGGGGACGGTCGCGCGGACGAAGTAGATGCCGCTGGACAGGGACGACGCGTCGAAGGTGAAGGCGTGCGTGCCGGCGGCGGTGCGGCCGTGGGTCAATTCCGCGACCTGCTGGCCGAGGGTGTTGACGACGGTGACGCTGAGGTCGGCGGCTTCAGGTAGCGCGACGGAAATGGTCGTCGTTGGATTGAACGGGTTGGGGTAGGCGGCGTTCAGTGCGTAGGCGTTCGGCAGCGCCAGCGCTTCAGCGGCTTCGGCCGCGACCATGAACGCGCCGTGCGTGGACCAGTCGTTGACACCATCTGCGGCGGTCGCGGATTTCTCGAACTGGAACGAGTTGCTTACATGCGGCCCGTTCGGGTAGCCGATGCTGCCATAGTAGGTGTAGGTTCCGGCGGGCGCGTAAGACGGGACATCCTGACTCAACCCGGCGACGGTGACATCCATCCCGGCGGCGAGGGTGAAGCGCGCGCTGAAGACGTTGTTGATCCAGTTGCCGTTGGGCAGCTCAACGTCGGTGAAGTAGAAGATATTCGGGTACGGTGTCGCGGTGGAGTTGACAATATGGACGTCGTAGTCGATCGTACCACCGGCGGCCGGGATGGTCAGCGGCGCGGCGTTCAGCAGCTCAACGTAGATCGGGTCAGGAGTGCCGTACGCGCCCAGGGTGCCGTCCGGGTTGATGTTCTGCATGTAGAGGTCGCCGCTGGGATCGCTGCGGTCGTCGGTCCAGACCGCGACGAGCTGCTCGTTGGTGGTCAACGTGGCTTCGTGGTCGCCCTTCGGGGACTCAACGTTGCAGAGGTAGAACGGTGCGCCGTCCCATGCGGTGGTGCCGTCGGCGTTGATCCGGGTGGCCATGATGTAGCTGTAATTCTCGCCGAAGACGGCTTCCTTGTAGCTCATCATAATGCCGCCGCCGTCCACGACGAACCCGCGCTGCGCGTACGGCTGGTTGTTGCCGAGCGGGGTGATGGCGACGCCGTTATCGGTCCAGAGGCGGTTGCCGTCGAGGTCGAATTTCTGCGCGCCGATGCCGTTCATCGTCTGGCCGGTGTTGGCGGTCTGGTACATGACGTAGACGGCGTCGTTGGCGTCGTCAAACGCGATCGTCGGGGTCATCTGGATTTCGGCGGTGTTGGTGCTGGCCTGAACGCCATTTTCCGCCCACATCACGATGCCGTCCTGGTTGGTGTGTTGGACGAAGACGTGCAGCAGGTTGTCGATGTGGCTGTCGTACCAGTACGAAATGGCGCCGTCGTTGCCGTCGTTGACAACCTTCGGGCGCATCTGGATGCCGAGTCCGCCGACGTTGTTCAGGTTGACGCCGTAGGCATCCCATTCAGCGCTGCCGTCCACGGCGAAACGGTTGATGTACAGCCAGCGTGGCGACCAGAACATCGAGCCCTGGGACGCGATCCACTGCAGGATGAAGCCGCCGTCCGAAGTGGGGGCCATGCGCGGGATGCTGACCTGGTAGAGGTCGGTGATCTCGATGATTGCCGGATCCCAGACATCGGCACCATTCGAATCGACGCGGCGCAGGTTGATGTTCAGGTCGGACTGCCAGGCGAAGACGACGTCGCCATTGGCGCAGACGCAGATCTGCTGCGCGAGGTCATCGTCGGTGTCGTCGGAGAGGACGATCCCGTCCGGACCCCAGTTGAAGGTGCCGTCCGGTGCGATGGAATAGCCGTAGACATCCCAGTCGGTACCGGCGCGAACGTCGTTGGTGCAGACGATGGCGTTATCGTTCGCATCAACGGCGAAATCCCACTCGGTGACCCAGGAATTCTGGGCGTTGTCGCTGACCAGCAGGCCGTTGCCGAACATGACGTTTCCGTTGGCGTCGAGGCGTTGCAGGTAGACGTCATAGTTGCCGGATCCGTTGTTGTAGAACAGGATCCACGCGCCGCCGTCGGACGTGCGTTCAATCAGCGGGACAGTCTGTTCGCCGGCTCCGGAAGAAAGGACAAGGTTGGTCGCTGGATCATCCGGCCATTGCGCGGAAGCTGTTCCGGCGATCAGAATCAGGGCAAGCAGTGCGACAAATCCAGCGTGCATCAGTCTCATGGTGTACCTCACATGCGTGTGGGTTCCTGAAGGTGCGCCCGGGGGAATTGTGTGGTAGGGCGTACCCGCGAACCCTGTTACGGGGGGCTTGGAACAAAGGTCGCAACACCGGAAACGGTGTGTTGGGTAACATCGAAAGTACGAAACAAATCATGTCCGATAGACGGATAATTTTGGAATTAGGTTACTGGGTAGGGAGCTAACATATCGTGGAAGCGATCATTTTCGCAGGGAATCAGGGGAACAAGGCGGATCAGGATAGAGACGACGAGAGCAATATCCGGGGTGGCTGACGTAAACGAGGACGGGCGGTGGGTACCCGTGCAGATAAGCCGCGATCACAGTGAAATCCGACTTGCAACACACCAAGTCGGTCCACTCAGCCATGGGAAAAAAATTCAGAGAGCGCGCTGGCTATGGAAACGCGATCTTGTACGATATCACACTATCCATCACCTGGTAGACGGGATTGGCGGGATAGCCGGTGTAGGTGTACAGCGTGTAAGTCCCAACGGGCGCGAAGCTGGGAATGTTGACCGTCAGATCGGAAATGGTGATCGAGCCGTTCGCCGGCACCTGCACCGGCATCATCTGGAGTGGGCCCAACCGTAAACCGGCGGGCGAATCGTAGTACGGGACCTGGATGTAATGCCAGAGCCGGAAGTTCGTAAACTCGTTCATTGTAGTGTTTGCGATGGTGACGTCAACGGTAATCGGTCCGCCGGTGCTAAAGATCACTCCGTCGCTCGTCAATTCAGAGTCGATATAGACCCAGCCGGGGAAACTCTGGCTGACGCGAAGATCGTTGATGGCAAACTCATCGATGCCGCCGTCCGGGGATAGAACATTATTCAGCTTGAAAAACAGTTGGTCGCCGAGAATCAGGTTCTCCGGGATTGTCTCGTTGGCAACTCCCCGGTTAATGCCGTAGGGCGCATCAACACTGAAGATCGTGTCCCATGGCCCGTTGGGATCGAACGCGACACTGACGCATGAGCTACCGTCCGAACCCTTGACGAAGTAATGGAACTGAATCACGAGAAATTCCGCGCCGGAAACATCGACCGGTGTGGTGTACAGGTCGCTGTCTTCTGTTTGCAGAGTATGGATATATGGCGAATCGTATAGCGGTCCGTCTTCTATCCACGACCAGGCGATCCCGGTCCATCCAGCCGGCATGCCATCGGCAAACTCTTCGACGAAATCCCACTGCGCAGCGGCAGTGCCTGCCAGCAGAAACAGAAGCGTGGTAAACAGTATTATCGTTTTCATTGTATCCCCCTTGTCGGTGTTTCCAAAGCTGTCCTAAAGAATATTCTGCATCATCAGCCGGTCACTTCATCAGGACGACTTTCTGAATTTGGTCCAGATTACCGGGGACGGATGTGTGGACGAAATAGATCCCGCTGGCGAGGGATGAACCGTCGAGAGTGAAGCTGTGCTGTCCGGCGGAATAGGAACCGTGCGCAAGTTCCGCAACCTGTTGGCCGAGTGTGTTGTGGACGGTCAGGTTGAGGTCGCCGGGCACGGGCAGGGTGATGGAGATGATGGTGGTGGCGTTGAAGGGGTTGGGGGAAATGGTCAGCGCGGGATCTGTTGTGACTGCTGCGTCTTCCCTGGATTCAGCCGAGATGTGTGTCGGGTCTGGATAGGGGACTTCGGGCAGATCGTTGAAGTGGATCATGCCGGTCATCTGGCGAGTGTTCGCTCCACCGGTCGTACCGCTGAAGACGAGATTGTGGCCAGGCGCCATTTCGATATCCTTGATCCTCATACTGGTGTAACCGGTCTGCAACTCCAACACTTCCTCGCTGCGCAAGCGGCCATATAGATCGTAGATGACAACGTGCAGGTTGTTGTTGTCGCCGGGTTCATCGTAAGCCATGACAAAACCATAGCTGGGAATGAGGACAATTTCCGGATCGTAAGAGAAACGGTCGTCATGTGCTGACCAATCGACAATCCCGTCGCCGGTCATGTGGATCAGGCTGTCCGTGGTCGAGGCGTACCAACCACCATACCCGTCCCCATAGAAGAAATGCGAATACTGCTGGGGTAGAGGGGGTGAAAAATCGCCGAGCGGTCCTCCAGTCTGGCCAAAGTAGAAGATTCGGTCCCGTTTCAGCACCGCGCACTCAATACCAGGATTGTTTTCCGTTATGAACGGTGTGACTAAAATGTTCAGGGGAATCGAGGGTTCCAGTGGATACGGGGTGCTGTGTTGACCGCTGAAACTGATGCGGAACAGAACGTAGCGGAACCTATGCCAGTCATTAAGAAATCCCGCGATCAGATAGTACGTGTTGTTCGAGAGTGACAGACTCGTATCCTTCGCGTTGATACCGATATCGGTGAATTCTTCGAGTCCATACAGGGTGCCGTCATCCGATACGAGGCAGGAATACAGCAACGGGTCGGCGAACCAGTACAGATCCGCCTTGAAAATGAGGAGGGCATGGCCCGGGCCGGCTTTTAGTTCACGGAGGTCGTGGTAGCCGGAGTTATCGCCAACGAACGCGCCCAAGTAGTAACGGTACCATAGCAGGTTGCCATCAGGATCGAAGCGTGCCACTTCGAGGTACTCGTCATAATCACCTCCGAAATGACCGTAGTGGGTGCCGGCGACATAGATCGTGCTGTCCGGAGCGACGGAGATGTCCTGCCCACGATCGCCGCTGTCACCGTTGGCGCTGATATCCAGCCAATCAAGCTCGGCGTATAGGGCGGACGCGTTGAAAGGGAAGAAAGCGGCAGTCAGGCAAAGCAGGGGGAGAAATAAGGTCGTGCGTTTCATGAACCACCTCGGTGATATTGGTTGGGCAGAAGCGGGGGGCGTGAACCGGCGCATGGTAGAACGTACTCTCGAAGGTTGGTGAACGCAAGAAATGGCAGGACGTTGGTGAAGAAATCCGGTGGCAGATGAGCCGCGGCAGCGAACAGAAGCTTCCGCGGGCATCGGTCTGAGGACGGATAATCCACGACATGAATGTCGTGGGCATGGACGGGGACACTTTGGGGACAAAGTGTCCCCGGCAATCGACGCGTTGATCCGAGGAAAGATTGACCCTCCTCGCGGGTGGGTGAACGGGGGTACGTGTTTTTCCACGGAGAGTCGCGCGGGTGTATATTCAGCGCATGGCACTGAACCCGATCCTCGAACGGCACAAAGGCGAACTCGACAAGTGCGTCACCTGCGCGATCTGCCAGAGTGTCTGCCCCACCTTTCAGCTCTCCGGCCTCGAGAAACTGAGCCCGCGTGGACGGATTGTCCTGCTGCGGCGAATTGTTAACGGGGATGTGGACCCGTCCACGGTCGCGGACGACACGTTTAACTACTGCACGTTGTGCTACGCCTGCCAGACGGCGTGTCCGGCGGGGGTGAAGACGGACCTGCTGTTCATCGGTGCGCGTCAGGAGATTGCGGCGTCCAAGGGCCTGCCGAAGGCGAAGCAGAAAGTGTTTGCGGCGCTCGAATCGCCGGATCGTGTCGAAAAGGCGGTGCGGCTGGGCTCATTGGCGCAGAAAACGCTCGGCGAGGGGACGGTCAACAAGCTCGCCGGCGGGATGGTTGTGCCGAAGTTGCGCGGGAAGCCGTGGCTGAAAGAACTGCCGGAGGTGATCGAACCGGAAGGCGGGAAGGTGCGTGCGACGGTCGCGTTTTTTGCCGGCTGCATGAGCAATTATGTCGATGCGCGAGCGGCATACGCGAGCCTGGAAGTGTTGCGGCGGTTGGGCGCGCGGATCATCATCCCGAAGGCGCAGGTGTGTTGCGGTGCGCCGGCGTTCAACAACGGCGATTTTGGCACGGCGGCGAAGCTGGCGGCGACGAACCTGGCGTTGTTCGAAGATCCGAAGATTACGGCGGTGATTTCGCCGGACGCGACCTGCGGCGGGGCGTTCAAGCATGAGATTCCCGAGCTGTTGTGGGACGATGACGAGCTCGCGGTCAGCGCGCAACTGGTTGCCGCGAAGACGATGGACTGGGCGGGGTTTGTGTTGAAGCATCTCGACCCGCGGTTCGAGCCGACGAAAGAACCGGCGGTGAAGGTGACAATTCACGACTCGTGCCACCTGACGCACACGCAGCCGCATGCGGCGGCCGGGATACCCGGGTCGCAAGTTTTTAGCCCGGACCACCTTGACCAGGACCAACCGGAAACGGGCGGATCATCCCGACTTGCGAGCAAGTCGGGGCACACACAAGATAACCCTGCGCCTGCAAAACCGCACCTGTCGGTGCACAAGCTGCTGGCGAAACTGCAGGGAGTGGAGCTGGTTGCGTTGCCGGAGTCGACGGTCTGCTGCGGGTTCGGTGGATCATTCTCGGCGATGTATCCGGACGACGCCGCGCGTTGGGGCGGCCGTAAGCTGGACAGCATCGGCAACACCGGCGCGGAAATCGGTATTGTCTCCAGCCCGGGCTGCCTGAACCACCTGGAAACGGTACGGTCGGACCGTCACGAAAACGCTTACCGTTTGATGCACCCCGCCGAATTGATTTGCGAACGGTATGGTTGGACTCCCGGCTGGTAACCGCTCGCAGAGTCCCATGTTGGCGTACGTTTTGCGAAACCTGTGGGTTACGGGTGGTCTCTGCCGGGACCGATCGCCGGAAACCGGTGTGGGTACTGGCGAAGGTTCGGCAGTGTGGGTCAATCAGTGTGCGCAAAAACGGGGGAAGCTATGGCACGGTTTGCACGAATTGGAACAAGCATCGCAGCACTCTGCCTGGTGCTGGTGGCAACGGCCGCGGCTCAGCCGCAGTGGGTGAACATCGGACTGGAGGGGGAGACGGTTCACGATCTCTGCCTCGATCCGTTCGAACAGACGACGATTTTCGCGGCTTGCGCGGGCGGGCTGTACCGGTACAATGAGTTTGCGATGTCGTGGGATCTGTTGTCAGCGACCCCGGTGATGGTGATCGCGGCCAGTCCGGCGGAACAGGACCTGCTGTACGCGGCAGGCGAAAACTGGGTCGCGCGCAGCGAGGACGGCGGCGATTCATGGACGACGCTGTGGACGCAGGCCGGGTTGCGGGTGCTGAAATTGACGCCGCATCCGGCGAGTCCAGACACGGTGTACCTGCGGCGGGTCGGCGGGATCTGGCGTTCCGGAGATCGAGGTGACACCTGGACCCAGGTGTGGTTGGACGAAACCGAGAACAACACGTCCGCGCTGGAAATCATCACCGCTCGACCTTCCTCGATTTACACGATGACTGCGGATTCGGTGTACGCCAGCGATGACAACGGGGATACGTGGTACGCGATGGAAGATCTGGACGGTTGGGGATTCGAGTATCCGTTGCGTGATCTTTCCGGGTCATATTGGGAATTGATTGTAGCCAGTTCGGGCAACCCGACCCAATGGAGACAATTCAATAATAGCTGGGACTGGTTCGAATTTACCTGGATTTGGCCGCAACCGGACATGTGGGAAGGAACGGTGAAGTTCATCGTCCCCATGCTGGATGGCGAAAGTCTGCTGGTAACATCTCAGGAACTGGTGCACGCGTCAAATATTTCAATACCCGGTCCGCTGGAAGAGGCGACGCAGTTTTACGATCCCAGTATAATCACCTGCGGAATTCGAGGTAGGACAGGTTGGGGCGATTGTCTGCTTGGCACGATGGGTGATGGTGTCTGGTACTGTGAGGCGGCATTGTACATCGATGTACAGGAAACGGGCGGCGAAGTTGTTGTTGAATCCTTCGCCCTTTCCGAAGCCTACCCGAACCCGTTCAACGCGTCCACGCGGATCACGCTTGCGCTTGGGCATCCGGAGAGGGTGACGGTGTCGGTGTATGATGTGCTCGGGCAGCAGGTGACGACGCTGCACCGGGGAACGTTGACGGCTGGGCGGCACTCGTTCATGTGGGACGCCGGCGCGACCGCCGCGAGTGGCGTGTATTTCGTCCGAGCCGTGGCCGGGTCCGGTCAGACGGCGATGGCCAAGGCGATTCTGTTGCGTTGATGTGAGGTTGTCAACGAGCCGGGCGTGGACTCTGCGGGAGTTCACGTCCGGCCTGTGGATAAGAAGTATGAGCGTTCGGTTGGCGGCTTGAGTACCTGATATTCCCTCCGCATTTCTCCTCGTTTCTCGTGTTTCAGTCTGAGCTCAGAGCCGTAATTCAGTGTCAGAATCTGCTCGAATTTTGAGTTAGCGTGCGCTACTTTTTCGTGATCGAGCGTCTGCGGGCACGAAAGTTCCGCTCCGAAGAGAGCCACTCGAAAGTTTCCGTGTGCAGGATTGAAACGAACATAAGTGTAATCCCGTCAGAAGGTTAGCACTGAGAAATGCTAGAACTGATATAGGTTTGGTGTGAAAATTACACCTGTTACACTATCTTGCGCAATTCGCATTCAGCAGAATACCTTCTTACTCACAGGATGAAAGATTCGGGTTGGCGCGGACGGGATCGGGGTTGTCTCCGGGTCATGCGCCACGTCACAGCAGGGGTTGTACCGACGACCTAGGTTTGCATTCAACAGAGATGCCTGCTCAGGACGAGGGGGCGATTAAGTGTCCCGACCGGCCAGCTGGGGGACCTGCTGTGCCGGAACACCGGGCGAGTTAGCGGAGGTAGTATGAAGTGGTGGATGAAGGGGACTTTGGTCATCATGCTGATGCTGGGCATGATGCTGATGTTTGGTGGTTGTGGTGAAGAAGACGATGATGATAACGGCGCGGGTCCGGCTCCGGAACCGCCGTACGACACCAAGTTGGTGCAGGGTATTGTTGATATCCCGGATAGTCTCGGTATCGATTTGGGCGAATTGGACGCGGTTGGCTTCGCCGGGCAGGGTGAAGTTGGCAACGACGGCGCGGTTCAGGTGAATGTCGTCGACGAGACCGATGGTCCGATGATGTTCTTCCTGATGCACGCGCAGGACGCGTTCCCGGTGCTGATCGGTCTGTTGGAAGATCCGAACGGGGAGATCGAGTTCAGCTTGGAGACAACGGTTGTCGCCCTGGGTTTGATGAACCCGAACCTGCTGGGCACCTCGGTTGCTGAGCGTGAAGAATATGTGATGGCGTTGCGTGCGAATCCGGACTTTCCGGCGGCGGTGACGTTGCTGGCAAACACCTTAATGGCGGACGGCATCAACGCGTTGAATTTCGAAGACAACCCGGAAGTGTACCAGACGCTCGCGATGTTGATGAAGAGCACGATGGAGCAGATGGGCCAGGCGGCGACGGTGCAGGAGTTGGATGAGCCGATCCGTCCGGATGTGTACGGCGGCGGCGACGGGATTGTGTACGTCATGAATGCGTCCTTCACCTCTTATGGTGGCGGGTTGTACGACAACGGGGGTGCGTGGCAGGCGACGTACCCGATCGAACGCAAGCCGGAAGAGGTTGCGTATTGGGGATGGCCGCCAGTGATGGAATCTGGCGTGATGACGACTGAGTTCACGCTCCAGGATGGCACGTACCGTCTGACGCTCGAACGCGGTCCGGATTTCAGCAACATTTCGGATCAGAACAGCCCGGCGGGTGTCGGGACGTTGAAGAACAGCAGCAACATCATCCTGTCGATTGTTGATTTGATGGTTGGTGAGTTGCCGTTGTACCCGGAAGACATGGAACTGATCAGCCGTTTGTCGGTGAGCCAGGCGCAGACCGCCGGCTTGACCGTTGCGATTACGCAGGCGGACGAATCCGGAACGTTGCTCGGCTACCTCAACATCGTCAACAGCAACAGCGGCAATGTCGCTGACTGGATGTGGAACGGTGCGGGCTCGGTCGCGGCGAACGTGTATCTGGACGTGGCGTCGACGGTGATGGGCAACGTGACGCTGGTGTACAAGCTGATGGCTGTCAGCAACGCGTGCGGCCCGTTCATTTATGATCTCGTCTACGGTCCGGACCAGGTGACGTTCATGTTCACGATCCAGGACGGCCAGATGGAGAGCATCGAGGAAGATGAACCGCCGATGGCGATGTTCACCGTCAATCCTCCGGCGGGCGTGATTGACACCGAGTTCACGCTGGATGCGAGCATGAGTGAAGATGATCTCGACGCCTTCAGCGAACTCGAGTTCCGTTGGGACTTCAACGGTGATGGATCGTTTGATACGGCGTGGTCGAACGAGTACATGACGACGACCTCGTATTCGGAAACGGGTTCGTACGACGTGGTGCTGGAAGTTCGTGACACCGGCGGCCAGATCGGCCAGGCGGGTGGCGTGATCAACGTTGGTGGCGGCGCAGGTACAGCGACGCATGTGAAGCTGTTCCGTGATGGTCTGCCGTGGGGCAGCAGCGCGATGGACAATATGCTGCAAAGTCTTGGTTTCACGGAAGGTACTGGCGACTACCAGTACGAAATCCTGTCGTCCGACATGATGGGCAGCGCGCCGTTGGTGCCTGGCCAGGATCTGGTCATTATTTCGAATGACCAGGCAACGTATTTCTACCAGAATTACGCGGCGAACATGACGCGTTTCAACAACTTCGTCTACATGGGCGGATCGTTGTTCTGGGAAGCGTGTGACGAAGGTTGGGCTGATGGTAGCATGTTAGAGGCTGGGGTCATTCTTCCCGGCAACGTCGGATACTCGTACAACTACGACAAATACAACTATGTCGAAAATTCGCTTTTGCCGTTGGTGGCGGGTCTGCCAGAAATCCTTGATCACAACTTTGCAAGTCACGAGGGATTTGTAGACCTCGTTCTTGGTACAACGGTGTATTGTACAGACAGCCAGGAACATCCAACACTGATCGAGTACAGCCTCGGTGGCGGATGGGTGTTGATGTCTGGGCAGCCGCTCGAACACCAGTATGACTACGATTGGTATACACCAGACGACATGGACCAGCTTCTACCGCGCATTGTATCGTACTTCCTGGGCGTGGAGATGCCAGAGGTAGTGCCGAATTCACAGCCGGTGCAGCGGAATATTCCTTCGTCCGCTTCGCAGGATGTGTCTGCGCGGTAACCGTACGTACGCAGGTTGTCCTGCATCAGCAACATCTCAAGCCCGGTCTTCGGACCGGGCTTTTTGGTAATTGTCCCGTCCTGAAAAAAGTTGACCCTTTTTGGAGTGTCCAATCCTGAAATACGTTGATCGTTTGTGGAGGGGAAGAACGACGATCAACGGATACGTCATTCCGAACGGAACGAAGAGACGTGAGGAAGATCCTGCTATACCGCGAAGCATGAAGCGAACAACTGGAGGAAGCGGGAAGAGAAAGGCCTGTTGATTAGCTGGCTCTTCCTCAGGCGCAAACGAAACGTGCCTGAGGAATGACGCATTTGCCATCGTTTGGTCTGGCTTGAGGCTCTTGACCTCGCCCCCTCTTCATGCGCATTCTCCAAGACCCCAGCAAAATCATGATTCCGGGTTGATTCAGATAGCCCTCGAACCTGCTCGAAGAAAGGAAAAGTGGAATGGAACAGACCGACATGTTCCTGACGGAAGAGCAGCAGATGCTGCGTCAGATGGTTCGTGAGTTCGCGGATAATGAAGTTGCCCCGTTGGCCGAGACGATCGATGCGGAGGAGCGTTTTCCGCACGAGACAATCGAGAAGATGGCGGAGCTCGGCTTGTTGGGTATCTGTTACCCGGAGGAGTATGGCGGTGCGGGCATGGACAACCTGTCCTACATCATCGCGGTGGAGGAGTTGAGCCGGGTGTGTGCGTCCACGGGCATCACGTTGGCTGCGCACATTTCGCTCGGGGTTGGCCCGATCAGCCTGTTTGGTACGGAAGAGCAGAAGCAGAAGTTCATGCCGGCGTTGTGTTCCGGCGAAAGGTTGGGCGCGTTCGGCCTGACCGAACCGAATGCCGGGTCGGATGCCGGCGGCACTGAGACGACGGCCGTGCTTGATGGCGACGAATGGGTGTTGAACGGTTCGAAGATTTATTGCACCAACGGTTCGGTCGCAGGGACGATTGTCTGCACCGCGGTGACGGATCGTGACAAGGGCAGCCACGGCATCAGCAGCTTCATCGTGGAATCGGACAACCCGGGCTTCCGTGTCGGGAAGAAGGAGAAGAAGCTGGGGATCCGTGCGTCGGACACGGTGATGGTTCACTTCGAAGATTGCCGCATCCCGAAGGACAACATCCTCGGCACACCCGGCGAAGGATTCAAGCAGTTTCTGATCACGTTGGACGGTGGCCGGATCAGCATCGGCGCGATGGCGCTGGGGATTGCCCAGGGCGCGATGGAACGTGCGGTGCAGTACAGCCAGGAGCGTGTCCAGTTCGGCAAGCCGATTGCGGCGTTCCAGTCGATCCAGCACAAGCTGGCGAACATGGCGACCGAGATCGAAGCCGCGCGTCACCTGGTCTATCACGCGTCCCGTCTCAAGGACAAGGGGATGAAGTTCAGCCGTCAGTCGGCGATGGCGAAGTTGTTCGCCAGCGAAGTGGCGACACGTACGGCGAACGAAGCGATCCAGGTGCACGGCGGGTACGGCTACGTGCGTGAGTACCATGTCGAGCGGATGTTCCGTGACGCCAAGCTGACCGAGATCGGCGAAGGAACCAGCGAGATTCAGCGGCTGGTGATCGCCCGGTCGTTGATGGACAGCTTCGGGAAGTAGGTGGGCTTGCTCATCGCAGGGTGGCTGCCCTGGGTGTCATGCTGAACGCAGAGAAGCAGAGCCAGCTCATTGACGGTTTCCGAGACGTGAAGGCTGCTAGTAGTCTGGCTCTTCTTCACGTCTCTTCGTTCCGTTCAGAATGACCAGCGCGTGCATGGACGTGACATTCGGACGAAGTCTGGTCCGACGTTGTTTCTGATACGTGGTCAACAATCAACCCGCACCCCTCTCGTGGTGCGGGTGCTTTTTCTCGGGGGTGATCGCCGACGATGTTGCCGCCGGTTCATACGCAGCGGATGACGTTAATCCCGTCCACGGCGGACCTGGTGGACGCCGAACTGCTCGGCGCGGATGTGTTGGCGCGGGAGTTGGGGGTGAAGGTGTCGCCGGACTGGCCGCCGGATGAGATGCGGGCGGTGCTGGAATTTTTCGCGGACCAGTTGCGTTACAATCCGAACCAGGAAGGCTGGCGCGGGTGGTATTGGATCGCGAACGATCTGCCGGTTCCGGAGATGGTCGGCAACGGCGGGTTCAAGGGCCCGCCGGACCCGTTGGGGCAGGTTGAGATCGGTTACGAGGTGCTTGATCCGTTCCGTGGGCGGGGTTACGCGACGGAGGCGGTACAGGCGATGGTGCGTTGGGCGCTGGACCTGGCGGATGTGGATACGGTGGTCGCGGAGTGTTTGCCGGAAAATGTCGCGTCGCAACGGGTGTTGAGCAAGGCCGGCTTCGTCGAAACCGGCGACGGGCTGGAAGAGGGTACGCGCTTGTGGCAGTGGCGAGGGTGAGAACAGCTCAGTCGCCAGAAACTGGCAGCTCCGGGTAGGTTTCACGGAGTGACGTGACCAGCGCGTTCCCCCGGCCGGTGATGTCCGCCGCCACCCGTTGCAGGTTCTTCATGCCGTACAGGTACCACTGGTACCTGGGCTGCAGTTGGCCGTCCGGTAGGTAGAACTCGCCGTCCGGTTTACCGAGGTTGGGCACGAGCACGGTTTCGGACAGGGTGCGCAGCTGGTCGATCTGTTCGAGTCCCTCGTCGAGGCTGCTGTAGAACCGGGACAACCGGTACATCGTGTCCACGTCGAGCACATCCAATCCACCGCCGCGAATGGCGATTTCCCACATGTGTGTCCGCACCCGTACTGCCTCCAGCAGCGGGGTCAGCGGTGGCCGCTGGCCGGCGTCAATGGCGGTTTCCAGCTCCTCGATCATCAGCGGCAGACTATCCGCGGCACGGCCGGTGTTGATCAGCACGGTCTCGATTTCCCGCAGCAGAGCGTCCACCAGCTGGTCCCGTCGGCGATCCTCCACGCGCTGTTGCTGGAACTGGGAGAGCTGGAAGGCGGCGAACACGCCAACGAAGACGATCAGCAGCTCGACGATGAAATAGCCGAAGGTGTTGCGAACGGGACGTCCGGTCGTTCGCTTGTCACGGGTGCGTTTGGGGCTCATGGAATGGTTCCGGTGCAGCTTGGGCGTTGGCGTTTCGATGCCGGAAGATAACCGTGCGGGGCGGGTCTTGTTGAGCGCCGGTTTGGGTGGATAGATTGCGGGGGAGAATGCACCATTTCGCACAAGCACGGCCGGGAGGACGCCAACATGATCAAACAGCCGGAAATGTACCGTGATTTTCCGCTCAGGGTGGTGCTGTACCGTGCGCCGTTGCTGCTGGTGACGTTGGCGCTGGGCGGCGTGGTCGCGTCCGGCCTCGGCTGGATCGCGTTGACGGGGTATGTTGTCTATGCGCTGCTCGCGATCCTGTGGACAATGCGGAACGCCTGCCGTCACTGCGGCTATCACGGCAATCGTTGCGACCTCGGAGTGAGCTTGGTGGCGTCGGTGTTGCATCCGGTAAAAGGGAGCGCGAAGTCGTTCAAACCGGGTGTGAAGGTGGCGTTGTGGCTGCTCGGCGCACTGCTGGCGATTCCGTTGCTGCTGGGGATCGCGCAACTGGTGCTGATCGGGTACGGCGTGTTTTGTCAGAACATGGACGGCGCGGCGATCTGCCCGGCGGCGCTGTGGTTCATGCTGTACGTGACGGCCGTGGTCGCGACGATCTGGACGACGGTGCTGTCGTGCCCGCACTGCCAGATGCGGAGTGTCTGCCCACTCAGTTTCTACCGGCCGAAACGGTTGCCGGTGTGAATGGATCAGCTCGGCGGCGGATAATCCACGACATAAATGTCGTGGGCATGGTCAGTCCCGAGTCCTGAGTCCTGAGTCTTGAGTCAAAGACCACAGACCACAGACCACAGACCACAGAAGATATACCTCAGAATCCGCTGCCGTGATGAGCTCACAGCTCAATGATCACAAGCCCCATAGCCTACAGCCTATAGCCCGAAAGAAAAGGACAGCCACGTGATCATGACTGTCCTTGTTGTGTTTCGGCATCGATGATCCGCGTTAGCGTCATTTGAAACACGGGCGAATCGGATTTCATCTCACCAGCGTGACCTTGTGCGACAGGGCTGAGCCATCACTGAACTCCGCGCGGAGCAGGTAGATGCCGGATGTCATGTTGGAAGCGTCGATCGGCCAGGTGTGTGTGCCGGGAGCGGCCAAGCCGTCCGCGAGGGTCATCACCTGTTGGCCGAGCATGTTGAACAGCGCGACGTGAATCTGTTTCGGTGCCGCCAGGGTCAGGGTCGCGGTGGCGGTAGCGTTGAACGGATTCGGGTACACGTCCAGCAGCGCCGGGGATGTGGGCAGCGTCGCTGCGGGTGATTCCGCGACGGGTAGCAGGAACTGGTACAGGTTGACCGTTTGCCCGTCACACCACGCCATGTAGTCGTACAGAATCTCAACGGTGTGGATGCCGTGCTCCGTTCCCATCACGTAACTTCCACGATCATGAACCCCGCTGGGAATTTTTCTGTAGAACGCGAGCGAATCCTCGTGCGCGGCCACGAGCCAGAAATCGCATGTCGTGATGGAATTGAAGTTTCCGGTATCAACGGTGTCAATCAGCGTCAGCTCGCCTTCGCTCGTCAGATCCCAGTAGTGCATCGCGCCGGGTTCGTCGGTTCTGTAATCCACCGAGACGTAATACGTATGCCACGGCCGGATTTCGTCGATGGCGATTTCTTCCGGCGCGACCCACACCCGTTGCGGGTCGGACGGATCGGTGATGTCGTACACCGCGCCGATACCGCCGGTGATGACGAACTGCGGGAACTCATCCGAGAGGCACACGCTCTGGTGGCCGGCTTCCGCCATGAAACGGCCAACTTCCTGCGGGTTGTTGGGATCAGAAAAGTCAATGATCTGCAGCGCTGGGACTGGCGGCGGTGGAATCGCGGGGGACAGATTCGGCTTGACGGCATAGGCGATGTTGTCGCGAGCTGTGACGGCGTAGTGGGAGTTGATCCCGGTCGAATCGTGCGCAAACGGATGCGGCGCAGTGGGGTCACTGATATCAAACGCGGTCAACCGCGTGTTCGACCAGTGGCTGTAAAGCCGTGTGTTGTCGTCCGCCATTTGAAGGATGTAATCCTGCTGCGGATTGAGCAGGGAATCGGTGAGGATCAGGTGGTAGTTGTCGCCGATCTCGAAGGTGTACAGGCCACGCAGCAGCACGGACACATACACATAATCGTTGTACAGTTGGAGGCTGGTGGGAGTGCCGGGAAGGGTGTATTCGTCCGAACGAGCGGGTGTTGACATCCCCAGCAGGAACAGCACAGACGCCAGGATCAACAAGGCTGGTATGACGGAGTATGATTTCGTTCTCATAATTCCCCCCGGGTGAGTTCAGATCAAGAGCGTACGTATAAATAGTGTGCTGTAGTTCCCCGTTTCAAGGGGTGGCGGCTCGGTCGGGTGTTTTGGTTCGGCGCTGCCCTCCGTGTGACGCAAACCGGAGGCGCGTCATGAGTACCCCAGACATGAATGTCTGGGGCATGTTCTGTCCCGAGTCCTGAGTCCTGAGTCTTGAGTCAAAGACCACAGACCACAGAAGATATACCTCAGAATCCGCTGCCGTGATGAGCTCACAGCTCAATGATCACAAGCCCCATAGCCTACAGCCTATAGCCCGAAAGAAAAGGACAGCCACGTGATCGTGACTGTCCTTGTGTGTTTCGGTTGACTCGGGTCCGCGTTTGCATCTTATGCAACACGGGCACGTCCTTCAAGCAGCTTCCACCTCAGCGCGTCCGCGTTTGCATCTTCTGCAACACGGGCACGTTGTGATTGACGCCCGAGCGTGTACTTCCGAGCGATTACTTCTCGTCGCTGAAGTCGAGTTTCGCGAGCTGGTTGTAGTAGCGCATCTTGGCTTCGTTGCTGGCCTGTGCCATGGTTGCGTACAGCTCGGCGGCTTGCGGATCGGCTTTCTTCAGCATCCGGAAGCGTGTTTCGGCGTCCATGTACTCGGAAACCGGCTGCTTGACTTTCCGGCTGTCGAGCTGCAGCGGGTTCTTGCCATCGGACGTGAGCGCCGGGTTGTAGCGATACAGGATCCAGGAACCGGTGTCGACCGCCATCTTCATGTGGTCGTGTCCCTTTTCCATGGCGATGCCGTGCGCGATACAGGTCGAGTAGGCGATGATGATGGACGGGCCATCCCACGCTTCCGCTTCCTGGAACGCCTTGACGGTCTGGGCGTCATTGGCGCCGATCGCGATCTGGGCGACGTAGACGTTACCGTAGGCCATCGCCATCATGCCGAGATCCTTGCGTGACATCGGCTTACCGCCGGCGGCGAACTTGGCGACAGCGCCGAGCGGGGTCGCTTTCGAGCACTGGCCGCCGGTGTTTGAATAGACGCCGGTGTCGAGGACGAGCAGGTTGATGTTGCGTCCGGACGCCAGCACGTGGTCGAGGCCACCGTAGCCGATGTCGTACGCCCAACCGTCCCCACCAACACTCCACACGCTTTTCTTGACCAGCGAATCCGCGAGGCTGACGAGGTTGCGGGCCCTGGTATCGGTGTTGCCGGCGAGCTTCTCTTTCAGCTTGGCGACACGGTCACGCTGCGCGAAGATGCCGTCTTCCTCGGACTGGTCGGCGGTGAGGATCTCGTTGACGAGGTCCGCGCCGATGGTATCTTTCAGGGCGACCATCATGTCGCGGGCGGTTTCAGCCTGCTTGTCGATGGTGAGCCGGAAGCCGAGGCCGAATTCGGCGGCGTCTTCGAAGAGGCTGTTGTTCCACGCCGGGCCGCGACCGTCCTTGTTGGTCGTGTACGGTGTGGTCGGCAGGTTGCCGCCGTAAATGGACGAGCAGCCGGTAGCGTTCGCGATCACCGCGCGGTCACCGAACAGCTGGGTCAGCAGCTTGACGTACGGGGTTTCACCGCAACCGGAGCAGGCGCCGCTGTACTCGAACAGCGGTTCGAGGAACTGGATGCCCTTGACGTTCCGCTTGGTGACGGTCCGGTCCGGCATCGGCAGATCGTTGAGGAAGAAGTCGTAGTTCTTGCGTTCCTGGTCACGGACCGGCAGCTGCGGGATCATCTCGAGCGCCTTCTTGCCGGACTTCTTGTCGGCAGCCGGGCAGTATTCGGCGCACCACATGCAGCCGGTGCAGTCTTCCGCGGCGACCTGGATGGTGTACTTCATGTTTTCGCCGTATTCCTTGCCCTTGTAATCGCAGGACTTGAAGCTGTCCGGCGCGTCCGCAAGCTTCGCGGCATCGTAGACTTTGGCGCGGATGGCGCTGTGCGGGCAAATCAGGACGCATTTGCCGCACTGGATGCAGATATCGGAATCCCATTCCGGAATTTCGAGGGCGATGTTGCGCTTCTCGTACTGGGTGGTTCCGGTCGGGAAGGTACCGTCGATCGGCAGTGCGGAAACCGGCAGATCGTCACCCTTCTGCTCGATCATCACGCCGAGGACGTCCTTGACGTAATCGGGTGCGTAATCCGGGACGGCCGGGGCGCGGTCGACAGTGCTGGTGACCGTGTCCGGTACCTTGACTTCGTGCAGGTTGGCGACGGATGCGTCAATCGCCTTGTAGTTCATCTGCACGATCTGTTCACCCTTCTTGCCGTAAGTCTTCTTCGCGGCGTCCTTGATGGCCTGGATTGCTTCGTCCGGCGGCAGGATACCAGAGATGTAGAAGAAGCAGGTCTGCATGATGGTGTTAATGCGTGCGCCCATGCCGACGTCTTTCGCGACCTTGTAGGCGTCGGTCACGTAGAACTTCATTTTCTTGCTGACCAGCTGTTCCTGCACAGGCTTCGGCAAGTGATCCCAGACCTCGTCCGGACCCCACTGGCAGTTCAGCAGGAAGGTTGCGCCTTCCTGAGCGTCCGCAAGCATCTCATACTTCTCGAGGAAGACCTGCTGGTGGCAGGCGATGAACTGCGGGTCGCTGATGAGGTAGATCGACTTGATCGGACGCGGCCCGAAGCGCAGGTGGCTGGTGGTAATCGCGCCGGACTTCTTCGAGTCGTAGACGAAGTAGCCCTGGGCGAAGTTTTCGGTGCCTTCGCCGATGATCTTGATGCTGTTCTTGTTTGCGCCGACGGTGCCGTCCGCGCCGAGGCCGTAGAACTTGCCGCGGAAGACATCATCCGGTTCAACGCTGAACCTCGGATCGTAATCGAGCGACAGGTTGGTGACGTCGTCCTTGATGCCGATGGTGAAGTTGGTCCGTGGCTTTGCGGTGGCGAGGTTGTCGAACACAGCCTTGACCATCGCCGGGGTGAATTCCTTGGAAGACAGACCGTAGCGGCCGCCGACGATCACCGGACGCTGTTTGAGCGTGGTGGTCTCTTCGCGGTAGCCGGCGTCGATGGCGTGCACGACGTCCATGTACAGCGGCTCGCCACCTGCGCCCGGCTCTTTCGTGCGGTCGAGCACGGCGATCTTCTGCACGGTGTCCGGCAGCGCGTTGAGGAAGGCTTCGACCGGGAACGGGCGATAGAGGCGGACGTTGAGGACGCCGACCTTTTCACCCTTGGCCTGCAGGAATTCGACGGTTTCGATCGCGGTCTGGACGGCGGAGCCCATCAGCACGACGACCTTTTCGGCGTCGTCGGGGCCGAAATATTCGACCAGGCTGTACTTGCGTCCGACGAGCTTGGCGAACTCGTCCATGGTTTCCTGCACGATGCCCGGGACGGCGGTGTAGAACTTGTTCGCGGATTCACGGGCCTGGAAGAACACGTCCGGGTTCTGGCTCGAGCCACGCAGGACCGGCTTGTCCGGGTTGAGGGCGCGTTCGCGGTGCGCAATTACGAGGTCGTCGGTGATCATCTGACGCATCACGTCATCGCTGAGCGGCTCGATTTTCTGGACTTCGTGCGAGGTGCGGAAGCCGTCGAAGAAGTGTACGAACGGGACACGGGACTTGAGCGAGGCGGCTTGGGAAATCAGCGCCATGTCCATGACTTCCTGCACGCTGTTCGATCCGAGCAGCGCCCATCCGGTGGAGCGGACGGCGTTGATGTCGCTGTGGTCGCCGAAGATGGACAGGGCGTGCGTCGCGACAGTACGGGCGGACACGTGGAAGACGGTGCTGGTCAGTTCACCGGCGATCTTGAACATCGTCGGGATCATCAGCAGCAAGCCCTGGGAGGCGGTAAAGGTTGTGGTCAGCGATCCGGTTTGCAGGGCGCCATGCACAGCGGCGGATGCGCCACCCTCGGACTGCATTTCCTGGACACGAGTGATCGAACCCCAGAGATTCTTGATACCTTTCGCCATCCACTCGTCGGCCCACTCGCCCATGTTGGAGGACGGTGTGATCGGGTAGATCGCAGCGATCTCGTTGGTTCGGTAGGCAACGTATGCGGCGGCTTCGTTGCCGTCGATGGTGACGTACCGTTTGTCGGCCATGCTATCTCCTCTACCTGTCGAATTGCGGTGCAAGCTTGTGGCCCAGTGTGACGGTGCTGATGCTCCGTTCACATTATCTCGCTATTCGAATAGCGGGAAAAGGTTGGATCGGGGCCGGACGCAGACGCCGCGTGCGTTTTTGCAAGGTTGGCGGCAAGGATGCCTGTGAAGAATATCGCAAAGATCTGTTGGTTCTGCAATAACCCCACGGTGTTAGCCACTTCTAATCCTTGAAGTCGTTTGCTATCAACGGCTTCGGGGGGATTATGGAGTCGATTTTCACGTGCGCGAACTTCTCCCAGCACCCCTGAAACGTGGTCGAAACCGGGTATGTTGTGAAGAACTTCACACAAAGTGGAGTTGAATCTTCGTTTCCCTCCCAGTCCGGCAAAGATGCGGGTTTAGAACGGGTGGAACAAGAGGAGGGAGACGGGAATCGGCGGGTGAAACAGGGAAATGCTTGCACCCAAACAGAGGCTGGTATAGATTGTTCAAAACAATCGAATCACTCGAACTGGTATCAATCATTAAAATCTGGATGAACGATGGTGTCTGTATTGAAACGAGTGTTCGCCGCCGCCTTCGCCGGTCTGTTCTGTTCGACTCTCGCCGCGCAACCCCTTGAACTTCTCTGGTTCCGGGATGATTATCCCCGGGGCTACGGGTCGTACACGGATGTCCCCACGGACGTTGTGTACAACGGCGATCGCCTGGTTGTGGCCGGATATGGTTTCGATCCCGGAGACTATCTGTTCCGCGCAACGATCTCCAGCTATACACCGGCGGGTGACCGGCTGACGTTCTATCCGCTTGATGTCGGCTATACGGGTTCATGGTCGCGAAGCGTGAAGGCAATGGCACGATTCAGTTGTACACGGATGAGTTTTCAGTGGTTGGTGATAGCTTAAGTACATCACGTTTGCCGTTCGCCGATCTCGACAACTGGTGGCGACCCTACGTGGATCTGAGCACAAGCGGACGAATCTTCGTGGCCAACGACATGCTGATTCGCGGGTACGAGAGTGACGGTTCAACGCTGGCTTGGTCGAGTTCGTTACCCGGTACTGTCACGTGTGTTCGCTGCTTCGACGGGCTCGGTGTCCTGGTCGCCAGCCGGGTATCCGGTCTCGGAGCAGTTCTGACTCGATACAGCGAAGACGGGGATGAGTTGTGGAGTGAAGTCTGGCCACAAGTATTAGCAATCACGGACATGGAACGGTTGGCGGATGGACGGTTATTGATGATCGGACAGGCGCAGTATGGCGAAGAACGGATTCACATTGCCTGCTATTCTCCGACTGGTGAGATGCTGTGGGTATGGCAGGGCCGGTCCGGATACACTTCGATCGCAATGACGCTGCTTTCGGACAATCATTTCATTCTCACTGGATATCGAGACAACCGTCAATGGCAGTACTTTATGTACCTCGCGGAATTCGCGATTACGGACAATCCGAACAGTGGGGTTGGTGAACGCGAAACCATGCCCATTGACGAAGTATGGTTGTTGCCGGTGTACCCGAATCCGTTCAACGTATCCGCATCAGTTTCGCTATCACTGAATCGAATGTCCAAGGTGAATCTGACACTGTATGATCTGCTCGGTCGGCCGGTGCGGACGTTGGCCCAAAATCAGCAGCTCAGTGCGGGTGAGCACCGGTTCGCGGTGGACGGCGCGGGGTTGGCGTCGGGGACGTACATCCTGTCACTGGATGCTGGCACGGCCGGGGTGCGTTCGCGGCGGATTACGCTGGTGAAGTAGGTGATCCACGTGTGGCGCGTCCGCGTCAGCAGGATCGTCGGGGCAAACTAGCAAAGGCACACATACCACGGACTGAAGTCCGTGGTATTTCTGTTGGTACAGCCCACAGATAGTCCATACCACGGGGGACATGTGAACGGATTGGGGCTGGTGCTTTGATGTGATGAGTTTGATTGAAGCCTGTCGATGAATCGTTGATCAAACATGCAAGCCGTTCACTTGTCCCCTCTGGCGGTTGGTGGAACGGGGACAACTGTGGCACAAGCCAGTCTGTGTGTTGAACTCACCTGCCGGAACGATCTGGCAACTCATGACATCCATCGTCTGCAAGTGCCACAGATGTCCCCGGGGAGTCGCTTGTCCGCGTTGTCAAAGCCAACACGGGCAAGAGCTATCCGCAGTCCGTAGCCTGTCTACCATCGTCCGTGACTACGTCCCGAAATCGAGAGTGGCCTGGTTGATCTCGAAGGTGAAGTCAGCCGGATCGCCGAACCATTCGTAGATGGCGAAGAAGTACGATCCTGGCAAATAGAAAGCGCGGTGACGGACATTCATGTCGAGGTCGGAATCGTCGATTTCTTCGTGCATCACGAGTTCGTCCGGACCGTAAATCGCGAGCACCGGATCGCCTGTCTGAGACAGCAATTCGATGGTGTAGTCACCAGCGGATTCGATCTCGAGCTTGTACCACTTGGCAGTGCCGTCGTTGGGGAATTCGCCGGTGATGTGTGTTCCGAGGGTCATGCCGGGCATCTCGGCCGGACGTGGCGGGTTGGCCAGCGCGAGGTTGACGTCGGTGACTTGACCGGAGCCCATGCGTTCGAGCGAATGGACCACGCTTCCGCCTCGTTCCGTCAACGTAGCCATCGCAAAGCGTTCCCCCGGGTAATCGACCAGCCCTTCGTGCTTGAGGAAATCCATGTACTGGCGGTAGACCGGATCGGCGCCGTATTCGTCGAACAGGTTCGCGGCGGCGTCGGGGCCCTGGGCGATTTCGTGCAGCAGCAGGTCCATGCCTTGCGCCATGATCACCTGCGAGAGGACGGAATCGGTGAGGTGGCCTTCAATCTTGGACGATTGACCGCTTCCGGATCGAGTGAGCGTGCGCTCGATGGCGCCTGAGACGGTTCCGGCGGTTTGCACGTCTCCGCTGCGGCGGTTGACCAGTTCGGCGAAGCTGCGCGGATCGTATTGCGATCCCTTCAGGATGTGGAGGATCGAGGTCAGGTAGCCGGGCGAGGCGATCATGACGCCGATAATCAGCACGGCGATGATGGTGATGAAGGTGTTACGCTGGTGGTAGGCCGCGAACACAATCGCCGAGAGGCTGATCAGCATCGGCGGGATGGTGACGACGGGGGTTGGGGCGTTGAAGAACGGATTGACCAGATGCATCGTAAACGAGATCATCGCGGTCAGCACTCCGACGCCGAACGAGATGACCAGCATCGTCTGCATCGCGATGAAGCGGTCGCTGGCTCTCCGGCCGCCGGGAGCTGCGCCGCGTCTGCTACCACGCCGTTCGACGACGGTCCCGTTCTGTCCGCCAGAAGATGGCATCGGGATGTCGGAATCGACGGTATAGCTGCCGTTCCGTTGTTCCCCGTTGCCGACATTGAGTTCGCTTTCCGGCAGATCGCCGGGAAGTGCAGCGTTCCGGTGTTCACGCCGGCGCATGGTCTGCGTCCACACCATCACCGCTTGCGCGGTGGATTGCAGCCGTCTCAGCGAACGAGACCCACGTTGCCGTGGGATTCGCGTTTCCTGTTCCATGGTACACCTCGAAAGAAAAAACTGCCTCGCCGAAAAGTAGGATATCCTAACATAGAGAACAAGAGAAACGCGGAAAGTGAGGATTATCACTCGGAGACGCGGGTTAGGAACGCGTTCAAACGCGATCATGACGGGAACTGTAGAAACGAAAGAATAGAAATATCCGTAATACCCGAAACGGGTCGTTTCCAGCAAGATCATCATTTGTACAGATCGAGCTGGACAGGTCTGAATGGTGGGTGATTTCGCGAGCAGCTGCTGTGGCAAAATCGGGTTCAGAAGGAGCGGGTGTTTGACATGAAAAGTTGCTCTTCTTACGTTATGACTATTGAAACCGAACCTATGTTTGAGTCTATATATAACCCGGAGGGTGTATGAAACGGGCCTTTTCCGTGCTGTGTCTCCTCTTCGCCTGTGTTGCCGCGCAGGCTCAGCTTCAACCCCCGCAGATCGAATTTGACTGGATGCGTACGCCGTACACACCGACGCCGGGATACTACCGGGGGGCACATGATGTGCTTTTCGAGCCGGGAGGCGGATTTACGGTGCTTGAAACTCGGGGGGCATCCGGCGAACCCGGGCATATTCTGTATCTTACGCAGTGTAATGAGGAAGGGTCCGAAGTCCAGAGTCTGCCGTTGTTATATAGCCCGGATGTGTCGCACTTCAACGACCTGATCCGGCTATCCGATGGCTCGGTTGTGGTTTCAGGATCTCTCAAAGAGTACTTCGTGCAGGTGGATCACGCGTTTCTAGGATGCATCAGGCCTGACTATACGATTGCCTGGCAACACCGCTACAATGGACTTTACGACGGATATGGTTACAGTCTGGGCGATGTGGGTGTGAAGCGGCCTGCTGCGGAGGACGATACATTAATTTACCAGGTTCGCTACCATGAATATTACAACAATAGCGAACACAAATGGATCGAATTGTATACGGGTGCCGGAGTATTGGTGGATACGTTGAGCATACCGCCGGGACAACAGGACAGGGACTTTGATCTTATCCTGACACTGGATTCGGGGAATATTCTGTTTTCTGAGTATATGACACTCGGAGAGTATTCAATCACCGGGCAATCCGTGCTATGGACTGTGACGCCGCCGGCGTCAATTGAAAAGCTGATTCATTCTCCGAGAGTCGGATGTATTGCCTCTATCGTGAGTAATACGGGTGAGACGTCCAGCCTGATTCATTACAGCGACGATGGTGCAGTACTCTGGCAGCAGGATTTCCCAGGCATGAAGATTAAAGATATAGCGTATGCAGATTCGTTGACACTGGTTTACGCCGCGTATCCGTTTCAAGTCTCCGGTCGCATGGAGCTTGGCAGGATAAACCAGTTTGGCGAGGTGATGTGGACTTGGGAAGGCCGCCAGAATTACCAACCGGTTGCTTTGGATGTAGGTCCGGGAGGCCAATTGATGGTGGCTGGAACCAGCAGTGGCTATCAGGATACGAACTATTTCCTCGCTCGTTTCCAGCTACCGAACCCGAACCGTCCGCCCGAGGATTCAGCCCCGCCGAGCGTATCGATCTCGCCGCTGAATGTGTATCCGAATCCATTCAATGCGTCGGCGTCCATACGGGTGATGTTGGATCGTGCAGCGCCGGTGACGATGCGGATGGTGGATTTGCTTGGACGCTCAGTACAGACGGTGTACGACAATCGAATGCTGACAGCTGGCGAGCACCGGGTCACGGTGGACGGCGCGGAGTTGCCTTCCGGAACATACTTCCTGCAGCTGCAGTCGGGGGATTCGGTACCGGTGACGCAGCGGATCACACTTGTGAAGTAGGCGCAACGGTGGGTGATTTCAAAAGTTCGGCCCTGTTCAACAATCTGGACAGGGCTTTTTCTGTTGCCAGTTGTTTCAGAAAGACGACTCCGGATCGGGCGGGTTTTTGCGGATCAGCAGCGTGTCGGCGGAAAAAATCTCGTTCGGATAGTGACCGAGGCGTCCGATAAACCGGTACAGGCCGGTGTCGGCGTCGGCGGAGACAGTCTGACTCTGCGGGTAGTCGGTCCGGCTCTCTGCGTCGAGGTGCAGGCGTGCCATCCGTACCGGCGGAGTGAGCACACTGTCGGGTGTCTGCACAACAGCCCATGCGGCCAGGGTGCGCATCTGCCCGGTGTTGTTCTCGAGGGTGGCGGTATAGTCGAAGTCACCGCCACCGGCCGGAATGTCGACAGTGTCCGGCGGGTCGGAGGTCAGGGTGAGCCGGACCCAGGGCAAACGGGCGGAGATGCGTGCGGCGATCACGTTCTTGTTGTGCGACTGGCCCCGTGGCGCGCTGGTTCCGGCGAGGATGAAGTGGGTTTCGTTTGGACCGTCTACCGGCAGCAGTGCGTATCCCTTGTCATTGCCCGTATCTCCGAACGAGCCGTGCCAGAGTTCCGCCCCGAGCGCGTTGACTCGCACGACGAACAGATCCTCGTTGCCGTTGGCCGAATAGGACTGCGCGTGTCCGGCGAGCAACAGGTCGCCGTCCTCGAGCGGGTCAATGGTGCGGAAGCCGTCGTAGCCGGTGCCGCCGATGTAGCGTGTGTCGATCGGATTGAGGTCGAAGTCGAGCAGCGTGAGGAAGCCGTCCGTGCGTTGGTTCGGTTGATCAGGGACGTAGGATTCGCCGGCGAGGTACAACCGTCCCTGGGCGGTGAAGTGGAGGGCGTAGACGAACTCATCGGCGGAATCGTCCACGTAGTGCCGGCGGTCGAGTTCGTTGCCGTCCTCGTCGATGTGGAGCAGGAAGGTGTTCCAACGCAGGGGGGCGTTCTCCTCGCGGGCGTGCCCGGCGATCATGTAGCCGCCGTCCGGGTGACGGATGATCGCATGGGCTTCGTCCTCTTCGTCGATGTCGAATTCCCGGCTCCAGACCAGGTCGGCCTGATCGTCGACCTTGACCACCCAGACGTTCTGTTCCGGGCTGGGGCCGACGTCATCCTCGACCTTCCCGGCGAAGATGAAGCCGTTGTCCGGGGTGGCGATGATGGTGTAGGCTTCCGCGATCCAGGTCGCGCCGTCGGTGTAGGTGTGGAGGTGGTTGCCGTCGGTGTCGAACAGGTTCAGCATGCAGTTGGTGTAGTAATTCCCGCCCGATTCCCAGTTGTTCGCGCCGGCGACGGCTACGGTGGTACTGTCGACGGACAGCGCGATGGCATAGGCGTGCTGGGTTTGTTCGATGTCGTGGGAGCGCATCCAGACGCTGTCGCCGTCCACGGTGATACGGGTCAGGTGCATGTCGAACAGCAGCGGGATGGCATGGTTGATCTCACCGGCGATGATCAGGTCACCGTTCTGGCTGCTCGGGAGCTGCACCATGCCGGCAGTGCCGGACTGGGACAACGTGTCGCCGTAAATGTGCTGCCAGTGCAGGGCGGGTTGGGCGAAGGTGGAGGTGTGCAGCGTGAGGATGACGCCCAGCGCGATCATTCCCGCCAGCACAAACCGGTGAAGTTGGGGGTCCGTTCGAGTCATGCTGTAAGATGGTGGATTGGCGGGCGTGGGTCAAAGGGCATCACTGTTTGTGGAATCGAAAATGCCGTGTTGCCCTTCCTGGTTCTGGCAACGGGGGTCACAGGGGCACGTCAGGGCGGATGATCCACGACATAAATGTCGTGGGCATGAAAACACCCAGCGAATTGAAGCTGCGGAGTAGCCACGACATGAATGTCGTGGGCATGAAAACATGCCGTGAATTGAAGCTGCGGAGTAGCCACGACATGAATGTCGTGGGCATGAAAACATGCCGTGAATTGAAGCTGCGGAGTAGCCACGACATGAATGTCGTGGGCATGAAAACACGCCGTGAATTGAAGCTGCGGAGTAGCCACGACATGAATGTCGTGGGCATGAAAAC